>UQAZ01000005.1 GCA_900539165.1 uncultured Oscillospiraceae bacterium | reverse complement strand
AACAAAATTGAGAGAAAATAAATAAAAAATAGAGAAAGGATGATAAATATGAAAAAATTGTTAGCAATGTTACTTACTTTAATGATGGTTGTATCCATACCAGTGACTTGTTTTGCTGCATCAGATAGTGTAAAAAAATCTAATACAGAATTTGGTACAATGACCGGATCAATAAGCAGTTCAATGTCTGCCGGAAGAAAAGAAGTAAATTACAGTACAAAAACTACAAAAACTGCATCTAGACTAATTGTGTTTATAGATGTAAATATTTATTCAACAGGTAAAAAAATAATTGATGGCAAAAAAGATGGAGAAATTCAGGATTTGCCTAACAAAAAGGAAGTTGGTTATTATTGGGAGTGTCATACTCCCTCATATAACAAACAAAAATTATCATCGTTTGGAACACATGAAGCAAGAGGAAAAACATCACTTGTTGGGTATACTGGAATTAAAAATTTCTAAATAATAATAATAATAAACAATAAAAGCAAAGAGCATATTTTATATATTTTTATTTTTATGAGAGGTGCATATATAATGAAAAAGGAATATAAAGAAATATTCGATAAAATTAAACCAAGTAAAGACCAAAAAGCAAGGTTGTTGGAGAATCTGAAAAAAGTGTTTAGTCGTCCAAAGGAGAGTAATTGTGAATTATTGTAATTTCAAAAAGCATTATGCTGTGATTTTTTGTATAATGGTAATTTCACTAATATTTTGCTCATGTAGTGTTAATATTGAAAATAATGAAGAAAACACAACAGATAAAATTTTAACAGAAAAAACTAATTCTGATATTGATTTAAGTAATTGTTATTTTTATGATGTAAAAGTATTATCAAATGGTGACTATATTAAATTTTATATTACGAATGATGAAGATTCTTTATTAAAATATATGGAAATTATAAACGCCGAAAATAGTAAAGTAAAATCAACTATAGATATTTCAAAATACTATATGAAAAATGTAAATTTTAAATGTTTAGATAATAACTTTTATATTTACGGAAATGAGATTGGTGTTTATGATTATAACGGTATGTTTATTAAAAGTATAATTTATCCTAAAGATATAGAACAGAGTATATCTGATTATACTTTTGCTTTATCTAATGACTTATCTAAAATGGTATACAATTTTAAAATAGAAGATGAGGAAGAAGATAAAATCGGAATAAAGCTACTTGATTTAAATACAAATGAAGAAACTGTTATTCAGAACTTGAATGAACCGGTAACCGATAAGCCTTGCGACTACAACAGCTTGCATTTCTCGGCAGATGATAAAAAGGTTATGTTTTTAGGTCAAAGATATTTAACAATCAATAATGGCAAAGATTGCTATGGTGTTATTGATTTAAATAGCTTAAGTATTAAATCTGATTTTGTAAAAGATTCTTATTGTTGTTTTGTAAAAGACAGCGGATATGTTTATGATAAGAATGTTGAATATGGTAAAAATAGCAGCGGTGAAATCATAAAATTTGACCAGTCAGGAAATGCTGAAACAATACTGCTTGAAAATAAAAACGAAAGTCAGCATATCGGATTAACTGATAATGAAAATATGTTTCTGTCTATTCTTTGCAATCGGTCTGATTACAGCATAGAAATAAAACTTTACGAAAACGGAAAGGCAATTAAGAAATCAGACATTAAATGCAAAGATGAGGAAGAATTCAATCTTATTAATGTAGACAATGTTTGCTATTCCTCAAAAAGCAATAAAGTCTATTATTCATCTATTGTTTGGAATGGTGATGAATATATGGGCAATGAGTATTTCGAGTTAGAAATGAAGTGATAATATGGAACTTAAAATTAGTGATTTATCTAAAAAATTTGGAAATAAACAGGTTTTAGATAATATAAACCTTACTTTTAACAATGGTATTTATGCAATTCTTGGTCCAAATGGAGCTGGCAAGTCTACTTTTATAAACATTGTTATGGGATTGATACCAGCAGCGAGTGGAAAAATTGAAATGAACGGCAATAATATAAATAAAAATGAAAGTGAGTTTCTGAATTCAGTTGGTTATATGCCGCAGAATATGAAGTTCTATAAAAATTTCAGCGGAAAAGATATGCTGGAATATATAGGCGTTCTTAAAGGTTTATCTAAAAAAGAAGCAAGCGAAAAAGCAGAAATTCTTCTGAAAAAAGTTAATCTTTATAATGAAAGAAACAAAAAAGCAGGCAAGTATTCCGGCGGTATGAAACAGAGATTGGGTATTGCACAAGCTCTTATTACTGATCCTGCAATACTGATATTTGATGAACCAACGGCAGGCCTTGATCCAAGGGAACGAATAAGATTCAGAAATATTATAACAAATCTCTCAAATGATAAAATTATTATTATTTGTACTCATATTGTACCCGATATAGATACTATATCAGATAAAATCATAATGCTGAAAAAAGGTAAAATCGGTATTGTTGATTCTCCTGAAAATATTTGTAATGAACTAAATGGTTTAATGTGGAGTATTACGGCAACATATGATGAACTTGAAGTGCTAAGCGAGCTTAATGTTCATAGTGTAAGCAGGGTTGAAGATAAATATATACTCAGGGTGTATTCTAAAACAAAACCAAGAGCAGATGCGGTATTAACAGATGCAACACTTGAGGATGCATATCTTCATTATTTTATGGAGGAATCAAATGCTTTTTCTTTATGAATTAAAAAAGCTTTACAAGAGCAGAATATTTCTTATTATACTTGCTTTATTCATTGTTTTTGATTTTTTTTGTGTTTATAACACCTGTAGACCATATTTCAGCGATAACACATATAAATCAGAGCTTAAGCTTACTGACAGGTTTGAAGGCAGAATAACACGTGAAAGAGTTGATGAAATCACTGAAAATTATAGCCGTCTTGCAGATCTTGTTGATAGTAATGCATATAATACAAATTATGACTCATCAACTTATACAGGATATGAATATTTGGATTATAATGTGCTTTTGAAACTGAATGACGAGTTGTCAAGAATATACAATTTCAGTGCAAATACCAATGAAAAAATTAATGCAATTAATTCTTCTGCTGATTTTCTGAGCAATAATGGTAATGATTTTCTTGCTGAAAAATATAGACGAACAGCAAGTTCTATTGAACACAGGCAAATAACCGAAATCCATAATTATTCTGGTGTTAATGAATATATGAATTACGATATGTCTGTGATATTTGTTATGCTGTCGGCAGTTTTTGTTTCAGTTATCAGTTTTTCAAAGGATAAGGAA
Source organism: uncultured Oscillospiraceae bacterium (assembly GCA_900539165.1). Classification (GTDB taxonomy): domain Bacteria; phylum Bacillota; class Clostridia; order Oscillospirales; family Acutalibacteraceae; genus Eubacterium_R. The sequence goes on along the minus strand of UQAZ01000005.1, from coordinate 110,656 downwards.
CTTGTTGATACTGTTTATACATGTTCATACAGCAAAACTAGAATTTGCTCTGCAAAAATTATGTCAGTAATTTTTAATTCAGTTTTTATCTCAATTTTATTCAGATTGTTTGATTTGATTCTGTTTAATTCATTTATAGGCTTAAGAGGAATAACTTCACCTCTTTTTTATCTTGAAAAATATGAAATGACATATTTTAGCGGAAGTATTTTGTCTTTTTCATTTCTGCAGACTATAGAACTAGCATTATTGACAGTAGTTGCGGCGATGTTGTGTTCATGCATTTCAATAATAATCCAAAGAGCCGAATTTTCTTTGATTTTATCAGTTTTAACAGCTTTATTAATTTATTTGAATGGTTTCATATCCAATGATTTTGATTATCCGAAATACTTAGGTTTTATGTTTATAGGTTATGCAAAATTATTTGTGTTACTTGCAATGTTTGTTCTTATTACAATCTCAACAAAAATTCTTCATAAAGGAATGTTGAAAAATGGAAATCTTAAGATTTGAATTCAATAAATTTTTGAAAAACAACAGAGGCTATATAATAATTTCTGTTGCTCTGTCAATAATGCTTGTAATTAGTATTTTGTTTTCATATATTCCAAATCAAAATCTCGAAATGTATAAAGAAGAATATTTAAACATTGTTTCTGAATATGAACTTTTAGGTGAGGTTACAAATGAATCAGAGCAGTGCCTTGAAAGGCTTATAGAAAAATGTGATAAAGCTGAATCGGATTTTGATAAACTGCTCTATAGGTATCAGCTTGGAGATATAAATAGAAGCGAATACCAAAAACAAGCGTCAGAATTATATGAAATAACCAATTTGAAATCGATTATTAAAACTATTCAAATGCAGTTTGATTATGCAAAGGAGAATTCTGCCAATCGTTACATATTGTATACAAATGGCTGGAATTTAGTAACAATCAGAAATTTTGATGTTATATTTTTGCTGCTGATTATTTTGATAGTAACACTTTGCTTTCGTGGCGATACCGATGGAGGTATGAAATCTTTTCTTTTGACTTGCAGTAGCGGTAAGATAAAACTTCCAATTATCAAATTAATGGTTTGTGAAATTATTGTTTGCATTTCATATATTCTGCATACTCTAGTGTATTATTTTTATATTATCAAAAAATATGGCTTGTCAAATGGCAATTATCCTGTTCAGTCATTACAGATATATTCAGACTATACAGGTGACAGTTCATTAATTTTAACTAATATACGAATAACTGTTATAAGACTGTTAGCACTTATTGTTTGTACAGCTTTTGTGTTTTTGTGCTTTTCGGTAATTAATTCTTCAATAGGTGCTATAAGTATTTCATCAGCGTTTTTAGTTTTACCTTTGATGGTTAAAAACAATAATATATCATTTCTGCCTCAAACGATGTGTCGATATCAGCTTTATGATTTAAATTATACATTTTCGTTGCTGATTAATATAATGTTATTTATTATAATGTTTGCGTTAAGCATTCTATTTTGGAAAAGAAAGAGTAATTCAAAATGAGAAAAAAAATAATTATAATCCTTTGTATTATTGCTGTTGTTTTGCTCTGCACTGTGTTATCAGTCAGGTGTATCAAAACAACAAAGTTTAACAGTGATTTTGTTTATAACGGATATAGCAGTGAATTTGTTTGTGATGATGAAAGATATGTTTTCACAAAAAATCTATCGCCAAAGATAATAAGCAAAAATCAGTCGATTGATTTTGATATCGAAATGTTTTCCGAAAATACTAAACGCCCTATGTATTCGGATGGTATGAATGTTTATTTCTTAACAGATAATAACGGGATTTATTATTATGATCAGTATTTCAATATTCATTGTCTTATATCTGATAAGAAGACACATAATGACAGTTTTTTTGATGATTTGTTTTCAAATAATAATTTTGTCGAAACGCATGAGGATTATCTGAATTCTGCCACACAGTTTGTTGTCAGTGGAAGATATGTTTATCTTTACTGTCCCGGCGGAGTGTTTCGCTATGATTTGATAACACATTTAAAATCAACTATATATGAAGAGAGAACAGGTGAAACAAGTTTTTCTTACTCAAATAACAAAATTTATTTTCAGGATGAATTATATAATCTTTATTATTATGATACAGTTGAAAATGAACTCATCAAATTAGATATTCAACCATATTCGTTTTGTGTTAATAATAGAGGAATATTGTTTTCTGATTTAGAAAACAATATGTGCTTAAGTTTTTATGATTTTGTCTCACAAGGCATATATGTGATAAACAAAAAAGAAATAACTGCTTATGATTTAGATAAAGAGGCAATATATTATTCTATCGGAGGAGAATATTATCAATCAGATTTCACTGGCAAGAATCAAAAACTACTTGGTAAAGACGATAATTGTACTATCATGAAAAAAGGAATTGATTGTATATATATCATTTATGATTCAGATGGAGATGTTGTAATAAAAAGCATATATTTTTAGGATAAATGAATCACAAGACAAAAGCATTTAATAAAGTAATACTATACAAGTGAGTATAAACGAAATGTTGGGCGACTACCTATTGATTGGACCCTGAGAGCAGTATGATAGTTATTGTTAAAAATAAAATGCTATATAGTGTAAAGTTGTTTGATGAATACAGCTGACAACGATATAAAATAATTGATAAATATCCACGAGATTTGAATATTTGATACATAGAACTATGAAAGCCGAAAGAATTAATGGATTTAATCCGTTGATTTCTTTCGGCATTTTTTATTTATTTTATAAATATTGAATGTTTGTTTATATTCGACAATTACTAATGTGAATAAAAAAATTTTTAGCGAATACAATATTATATAACATCAAATGACAAATAATACCAATTAGATATATAAATATCAAAATTAATACATAAGAGGAAAATTTATTTCGATTAATTTCTTACATATAAAGTTTTAAGATAGAAAGTAAAAATATTAAATTCTAAACTGTCATATTTCTGTGTCAGTTTATGAGCAAATTTCAACAGCAAAAAAGAACTTTGGTGAAATTCTAATAAAAAAGGATAAATCATCAAAGCCTTTCGTGCTGTTATTTTTGTCCCTTTTTTAAAGGGATAGATATGAAAAAACAGTGGCAGCCGTACATAGCAAAATATCCATGATCTCTGAATTTGAAAATCAAGACAATTCAAAATTCGGAGGTTTAGTATGAGAAATATAAATAAGAAGTGCGTTGTGCAAAACGCCGAAAATATAAAAGTTGTAACTTTGAAAGATACAAAAGATGAAGAAAAATCATCAACATTCGGCATTACTATTGGACAATTAGTGTCAACATACGATTTTAGTCATGAAAAATATGAAACAACTCTGGCAGAAGATATTATTTCACTATGTCAGGAAAAAAGTATTTATACAGATGGAATCTTTCAGCAAAAAACCTGTGTTTTAAGAATTCAGTATTCAAGACTGAAAGGTAACAGATATCACATACCGAAAAAAGAAATCCTGTTTGCAATTTGTATCGGATTGAAACTGAGCATTGAAAAAGTCACAGAATTGATGAAAAAAGGGGGATATTCATTTACATATAATAGTGAATTTGAGCAAAAGAATAATCTCCCTTCATTTGACAGACTTATCCATGATTGCATCTGTATGAGAATTTATGATATTGATGAAATCAATCAATTTTTAATCGATAACGGATACAAAGAAAGACTTGGCAGCAGGACTCTTATATAACATTTGGTGAAAATGCTGAAAGGCAGATTATATGTAACTTTCAAAGATACACGCTGTATTTTGAAATTAATTATACTGAAGTCATTGAAGTGCTAAAGAGCATTTCGAGTACCTTAACAATTAAATATACCATGTAGCAAATACGTTCTCATTATTGTTTCTGATGAACAGGGACAAGCAGCTTTAGCACGAACAAGAGCCTTATGACTCTTTGTTTGTTGGCTATGAACTATCAGTGGTGCTGATAGGTATGCGATGACAAATAATGGGGATAATGATACTTCAGCCCAGCCACAGTCCGAGCGTGATAAAACCGTCGCAGGCAATGGGGGTTGCTCGGTAGTAACGGAGTGGTGAGTTTCCAATGATAAGGTTAACCAGCCTTAGTTTGTTATATGCCCGGTGTTGTCAGGGGTGTCGTGGACAAATATGACATTACGCAAAATAACTTTAAATTATGACGGCACAGGTTTGATTTTTAGTGATAATATGTATTCAATCAACCTATAACTGCCTGTGCCGTTATACATACAGGAAGCAGTAGAATGAACATAGTTAAGCGTGGTGAAATATATTATGCCGATCTGAGTCTGGTTATTGGCAGTGAGCAGGGTGGGGTCAGACCGGTTGTAATTATTCAAAACGATAAAGGAAATAAATATAGTCCGACAACGATAGTTGCACCGATTACAAGCAGAAAAAAAGCAAGGATATCAACTCATGTGTTAACAGATAATCCTTGTCTTAAATATACATCTCTTGTTTTGCTTGAGTAGATACGAATTATTGATAAAACAAGATTAAGAGAGTATATTGGAAAACTTTCAAGTGAAGAAATTGAAAGGCTTGACACAGCTGTGGCAGCTAGTTTGAATCTTGATTTATAGGAAGAAGATATATGAATATGAAATACAACAATTATGATGATATGCCGATGTTTCTGTCAATTAAGGATGTTGCAGATACCGTAGGGTTGTCAATTTCAAGAATATATGATATAGCAAGTACAGATAAGTCCTTCCCATGTGTCGTTCTGGGCAGGCGAAAAGTAGTGCCGAGAGATGAATTTAAATCGTGGATTAAAGCGAGTTCTAAAGGTTTTTAATGGTCGCAGCCAAACACCCATATTTGTCTGGATATTAGGGGAAAAGTGTGGTATTGTTGGTGTTGCAAAGGAGATGATACAATATGGCAAAAAGAGCCAAAGGAACAGGAACACTGAGAAAAAGAGCAGATGGAAGGTGGGAAGGTCGCCTCTATCTCGGAAAAGATGAAAATGGCAAAAATCAGTACAAGACTGTTACAAGCAAGAAAAAATCAGAATGTCAGAATAAACTTGACAAACTGATTGCAGAGGAAGAAAAAAGAAAACGCAATGAGAATTGCAAGTATGGTGATTGTATTAATCCGACTGTTGAAGAATGGAATAGAATCTACATCGAAGATTTTTGCACAGGATACCTGAAACCGAAAACGATATCGGGTTACAAATCAATGATTAAGAATTATATAAATCCTTATCTTGGAAAATATCATCTTAGGGATTTAACAAAACTCATCTGTCAACAATATATAATGGATATATATGAAAATGGCAGAGTAAACAAGAAAAGAAAATATGACATCGCACAAGGCTTAAGTTCAAGAACTGTAAAGGATATAAAAATCATTTTACATGCATCTCTTGAAAAGGCAGTAGACGAAGGGATATTAGATAAAAATCCTACAAATAAATTGAACATGCCGAAAGACAGAGTTAAAGGAATGACAACTCTGACTAAAGAACAAAGCAACCGCTTACTTGAAGAAGCCTTCAATAGTGGTTGCTTTGAATTTTATTACATTGAATTAACAACAGGGTTAAGACTTGGTGAAATTCTTGCATTAGAGTGGGATGATTTAGATATCAATAAAAGGACACTTACAATCAACAAACAGGTTCAAAGAATAAACAGTGTATTGCAAACCGAAACACCTAAGACAAAAAACTCGATCAGAACGATAGCAATAAGTTCGGATTGTGCATCGGCACTTGCGAGATTAAAAATGCAACAGGCAAGAGGAACAACATTAATGTTCCCATCGCCTGAAACAGGAACATACAGAGATCAGAATGCAGTGACAAGAAAGTTTAAAAGAATGCTTAGAAGAGCAGGTTTACCGCAGAGCACACGATTCCACGATTTAAGGCATACATGTGCTACAATAGCACTTGAGGAAGGTGTAGAGATAAAAGCCTTGTCGAGTATGCTCGGACATTCGGATGTGGCATTCACAATGAACACTTATGTCCATGCAACTAAAAAGCTGAAAACAAGTGCAGCAGATAAAATGGAAGCTGCGTTTGAGATAGGATACTCGACAGTGATGAATGCACAGTGTGGCCTAAAAAAAGCATAACAATTAATGTATTAATATATGATATAAAATAAAGAAAGCCGTTACAAATTAATGTAACGGCTTAAAATATTGATGAAAAATATGTGGTCGTTATTGTGGTCAAAAACAATTTAGAACAAAAATATACAATAATTACAGGTTTTATACATTTTTAAATTTAAGTAATATAAAACATATATTATATAGAGAATGGGAGCTTTTATTGTGGTCAAAATGAAAAATAAGTGGTCGCTTAAATTGATGTTTTTAACTTAGCTTAAGGCAACAAAAATCCTTGAAACGCCGTAATATCAACGGTTTCAAGGATTTTATATGTGGTACGCCGGAAGGGACTCGAACCCCCGACCTTCTGGTTCGTAGCCAGACACTCTATCCAGCTGAGCTACCGGCGCATAGCACAGTACAAGTGGTTTTCACTTGCGAGCAATAATATAACACATTTGAAAACAAAATGCAAGCATTTTTTGCAAATATACAATATTTATAATAACCGATAAGGATTATTACCTATATAATCCTGCAAAACATCAGCCATGTAATGCACAAGTTCCGGGCAAGGGCGCTTACTGTAATACTCATTTGTTCGCTTTTCGGGCGTTGGGTCGTCTGCTCCCTTTGTATCAAGTCCAAGCAATTCACGACACACAACGGAGCCGTTATCCTGCTTAAACTTTGCACCGAGCTGTTGCACTCTTTTATAAAGTTCGGTCTTTAATTCTGCGTTTTCGGTATCGTCATAACCGTAAAGACAGGATAGTACGAAAGTTGCTCCGCTGAAAGCTCCGCACAACTCACGCATTCTGCCCATTCCGCCGCCAAAGCCGGAAACCATTTTTGCAACCGTCTCTTTATTTATACCTATTATATCAGAAAAAGCCATTGCAACGGACTGAGCGCAATTATATCCCTGGGTAAAATACTCTCTTGCTTTATCACCTCTGGACATTACTGTGCCTCCGTAGATTCGGTTATTTCGATGTACTTGGCAATAAGTGTTCTGTTTTTAACAACGGTAAAGGTATAATTTTGATTTGTAGAAACTCGCTTACCGTTTTCGTACCAACCGTCAAACTCAAAACCGCCGTCAGGAGAAGCCATAACGGTAATTTCCTTATTGACCTCGATTTCTCCTCCGCCTCTTACATATCCGCCGCCGTCAGGACACATAACTTCGATGATATATTTCTTAGCCTCAGCCTCGGTAGGAGCTTGCGTAGCAGGCTCGGTAGTCGGCTGAGTGGCAGCCTCTGTGGTAGGCTTGACAACATACGCTGTTGTAGGCTGAGTGGTAGCTTCGCTGCTTGATGATGAAACAGAAGTTTCGGGTTTTTTATCGGACGAATTTTTAACCAAAACGCCAACAAGCACCGCAACTATAACCACAAGCACAACGGCAAGAGCAATAATGATTGCAGTTTGCTGCTTTTTCTTCTTTTCATCCTCATCGTCATCAACAGGCGGTTTAGGCTGATTAGGAGCAGGGGTCTGCTGAGCAGAATCATCCGCAGAATATGCTGTAACGGCAGGAACCACTCTGGTAGTACCCATTTCATCCCCGTTATTATTGCCGTCCTCGGCAACAGGCTCGTTCTCATCATAAAGAGGAGAACCGCAATTTTGGCATATATACAAATTATCTTCGTTTTCGCTTCCGCAATTCTTGCATCTCATATACAATACCTCCGATTTTTTTGATAATTATACCACAATAAATATTTATGCACAACAAAAAACGCTCAAATTTATTTATTTTTGAATAATTTGCAAAATACTATTGACTTTTTTGTTAATTTATAATAAATTTAGTATGTAATGTTTTCTATATTGAATAAAGACACATTAAGGAAAGGGGATTCCCAAGTATGAAGAAAACTATGAAAAGAATTTTATGTGCAGTAATGGCTGTTGCTCTTATCGCATCATTCGCCGGCTGTGCAAAAATCAACTATGTAACAAAAGGTACCATTCAGGCTATCAACGAGGTTAAGTCAGGCGAGTGGAAGAACACAGGCGACAGCAACGGCAACGCTGCTAATGATGTTGACACTCCTGCTATTGACGAATTCAAAGCCGGCACATACGGTGGCATTAATTTCGGCAGTGTAGAAGATGTAGTAAACTTCTATAAAGAAGCTTATGACTATTCAAAGACCTTGATGGTTGACTACAAAGAAGCAGACGGCTCTATCAAGTCATACTACAAGCTTCTCGGTGAGGAGAGCCTCAAGGTTGGTAACATCTTAATCGACGGTACATCAAACTCGGTAATCAACAACCTTGTTCCGGGTATCGTAGACAGCCTTTATCAGCCGGGTCTTAACGGTCTTGTTCCAAGTACGAACAGAGACCCTAAGTTAGATACAGACGCATGGGATGGCAACGGTGAGTCTCTCGTAACAAGCAGACTTGTTGCTGATGATATTTTAGCTGCTAACGTTACAGATAACGGTGACGGTACAATCACTCTTAAATTACAGCCTAAGGCAGTAAATATGAGTATGCCGGGCGCTGATGCTCAGGGTCATATGTTCCAGACACTTGGTGCTATCGACGCAGTTGTAGACAGCATCGGCCCACTTAGCTGGTCAACAGGTACAACATCTGAGAACTGTAAGGTAAACTACAAGAACGGTGTTGCAACAGTTACAATCAATACTGCTTCTAAGGAAATCGTAAGTGCTGACTACACAATGCTTGCTTATGTAACCGTATCACACGCAAACATCGCAGTTATCAAGGACAAGAGCGCAAGCCTTGACATCACAATGAAGTGGACATTCCCTGCATCTGCTGAATATATGCAGAAGACCAAGAACATTACACTCGTTGGCTAATTCACAGCGAATTGATAAACTGAATTTATAATTAAAACGGCTTGAGTAACCATTACTCAAGCCGTTTTTTATACACAAGCACATACAAAAAAGGTACAGTCGATAAAACTGCACCTTTTATAATTATATATCATTTATATATGTAAGCTACTTATTGCAAATCATAACGGTTTCCAAAAACCTGGTATTAAGAAACTGCTTACTGTATGCAACCGTAAAACCAAGCTGTTCAATAGGTTGTATCATTCTGCGACTGAAGGTGTCATAAGCAAGCATAATGCCGTTTGTCTGTGCGTACTCTCTTGCCTGAGCAACAAGATTAAGCACATCCTTTTGGGAAGCAAGTGTGCCTGCATAAACAGTCATAACAAGCGATTGCTCTTGCTCGGGAAATAAAATCTCACAAATCGTCTCAAGATTTTCCCTATGAACGAAAACGGTCGAAGCAAAGCTATACTTCTTCATTTTATACGCATTAATGCCCTTAAACTTATATTCAAATTCATAAGGGTCGCTAAGCACAACGAGAGCCGTACCCTCATCATTCATAATAACTACATCGTTTTTAAGCCACTCGGGCAAATAATACTTAAAATAATCCTGAATAAACGCACTGCGTTTATTCATATCGCTGCAAAAAAACATAAACAGCGGATGCTTAACGAGGTCCTGTGACATTTGTGCCGATATTAAATTAATCGTATTTTTATCAAGCTTATCTATTATCATAATTTCCCCCGAAAATAAAAACAATCAAATGTGGTTTGGATATTCCTTTTTAATTTTATTCATAGTAGAGGTGAACATAATTACAGCAATAGCTATCGACACGAGGTCGGCAACAGGCTGCGCCCAAATAATCCCCTCTAAACCGACAAAATAGTTCATAATAAGGAGCATCGGCAAATACACCAAGCCCTGACGGGAGCCGGCAAGAATGAGCGACTGCGCACCCTTACCCATTCCCTGAAACGCAAAGTTGATAATAAACATAATACCAAGCAATGTACCCGGCACCATAAGAGCAGTGAGCATCTTAACACCGTATTCGATGACAGCCTCGTCGTCGATAAACACACCGATAACAGACCTTCTGAACACAATGTAAAACGCCGTAACGGTAGCTCCGATAATAACATTGCACATCATACCGAAGCGAATACTTTTTCTCATTCGTGTGAAATTATGCGAGCCGTAGCAATAGCCGATAAGCGGCTGAATACCCTGTGCAAGACCGATTTGGAGCATTACAACGAGCATATTGGCTTTCATTGCAACGCCCATTGCAGCAACGGCATAATCACCGTAACGAGAAAGAAACATATTAATAACGATATTTGAAAGAGACATCAAAAGATTATTAAGAGCCGCAGGTACACCTACGCTGACAACACCCTTTGCAATACCGTTTTTTGCAGAATATCTGGACGGTGTAACAGAAAGTATCGAGCCACCCTTTATGAAATATACAAGAAAATACAAAACGCTGACAACATTACCGAGTACGGTTGCAATAGCGGCGCCCTTTACTCCCAAACCAAAGCCGAGAGGCAACGAAATGCCCAAAAGCTTATCTCCCGAATTAAGAATGAAAACAGGGTCGAGAACGATATTTACCACCTGACCGACAACCATACCTATCATAGAATCCTTGGCGGCGCCCTCGCCTCTTACAAGGTTTGACGCTACAATGCTTACCACAACACTTGGCGCTCCGACGGCAACCCAAAACAGGTAATCGCAAGCATATCCGATAGTATTATCGCTTGCACCGACAAGGTACAACAACGGTTTTTTGAAAAGAATAAACAGCACGCCCAGCACTACCGAAACCATAAGACCGGTATAGATACAAAACGAAGAAATAGTCTTAATTTTTTCTTTCTTACCCTCGCCGAGCGAACGACTTATAAACGCACATCCGCCGACGCCGAAAAGATTTCCGACAGCAAGCAAAAACAGAAAAACAGGCATTGCAACCGATACTGCCGCAACCTGATTACTGTCCCCTGTTTGTCCGACAAAAAATGTATCGGCAAGATTATAGACAACATTAATAAGCATACCCATCATACTCGGAAGTGCGAGGGTTGCAACAGCTTTTGGTATCTTATAATCGCTGAATACGAGCGTTTTGTCCTTATTCTTTGCCATAATTTATTTAATCAAAAGCTCGCTTAACTCAACAAGCTCCTCCATAGTCAAATTTTCTGCTCTCACGGTAGGAGCAAGTCCCATTTGTGAAAGTGAATTTTGAATTTCCGTCTTAGGTAATCCGACAGAATTTGAAAGCGAATTAACAAGAGTTTTTCTTCTCTGAGCAAAAATTCCCTTTATGAGAGAGAAAAATCTTTTTTCGTTTTTAACAACATATTTCGGCTCATCATAAAGCCTGATTTTAATTACAGAGCTATCCACCTTTGGTGAGGGCATAAAACATTCTCTGCCGACATTAAAGAGGATTTGAGCCTCGCCGTAATAGCTGACTGCAACGCTGACGGCACCTGCCTCACGGCTGCCGATTTCTGCGCAAAGCCTTTCAGCCGCCTCCTGCTGAACCATAACCTCTATTTCAGTAATGGGCAATTTGCTTTCAAGCAAGCTCATAATAACAGGAGAGGTAATATAATACGGGAGATTTGCACAGACTTTTATTGTGTCGAATCCGGCAAGCTTTTCCTCAATTATCTCCTTGAGGTTTAGCTTCATACAATCGCCCTTGACAAGCTCAAAATTGTCGTAATCCTCAAGCGTTTTATCAAGCACGGGATACAATCTTTCGTCAAGCTCGACAGAAACAACCTTGCCCGATGCTTTGCAAAGTTCTTTAGTAAGCACGCCGACACCGGGTCCGATTTCAAGAACACCTGTATTTTTATCCGTGCCGAGCATTTCTACCATAGTCGGACAGACCGAGGAATCTATTATAAAATTTTGACCGAGTGCTTTAGAAAAGTTAAAGCCGTACGGTGTTAATAGCCTTACGAGCGATTTATAATCACAAAGATTGTAATCCACAAGCCGTCCCCCATTATAGTGTAATATAATATTAAGTGTGAAGTATTTTAACATATATTAATAGGTATATCAATAGTAATAATTCCCAAATAAAAAAATCTTGACATTGGATTTTTGTGTGATATAATAATCGTTAGCCGGCTAATAATTAGTCGGCTAAATATTGAACGAGGTGCTGTAAATTGTGTAATGAAAAGCGTTGCTTGCCTGCTCCTGCGAGGGGTAATATCGGGCCGAGAATCGCTCTTTTGGGCAGATTGGAAAAAAGAAATTTTAACAGAGCTGTTGCTGCCGAGGGATTGTTTTCGGGGCAGCACAGAATAATTATGATGCTAAAACGAGAAGGAAGCGCAACGATAAGCGAAATAGCAGAAGAGACGGGTACTGCACCGTCAACCGTTTCTGTCAGCATAAAAAGAATGGAAAAGGCGGGATTCGTTGCAAAAAAAGTAAGCAGCGAGGACGCAAGAAGAACAGAAATTTATTTAACAAAAAAAGGTGAAAAAGCACCCGAGCATATCAAGGCAAAGCTGGATGCCGAGGAAAAGATACTGACAAACGGACTTTCCGAGGACGAGGTGCTTGCTCTGTCCGATATACTCGACAAGCTTATTGATAATTATACTAAACAGGAGGAAATGGCAAATGATTAAAAAGCTGTCAAAATACCTACACGGCTTAGGCTGGCTGTGCTTTGCAAGTGCGGCAGGTATGATAATTGAAGCAGTCTGCGAGCTTGCCATGCCGTCTATCGCAAACAGCGTATATGAAATGGTAAAAAATGCCCAATCGGATTCTGCACCGCTGAAGTTGAAGATTGCGCAAATCGGATTATTAATGTTCATTATGGCTGTTATAGGTCTTTGCGGCGGACTTACAACTATGAAAACATCGTCGGTTGTAAGCCAAAAATTCAGCTATCGACTGAGAAAGGCGATGTATGAAAAAATCAGTTCGTTTTCATTTAAGAACATTGACACATTCTCAACCTCATCGCTTACAACAAGGATGACAAATGATGTAACAATGCTTCAAAACACGCTGATGATGGGGCTGAGAATTTTGGTAAGAGCGCCCGCACTATTGATTGTTTCGGCATTCTTTGCATTTTCAATCAACGCAAAGCTGTCCGTAATTCTGTTAGTTTTGCTGCCGATTATGATTGTTATAATTGCAGTCATTTTGAAATTCGGTTTTCCGATGTTCCAAAAAATGCAAAAGAAAATTGATAATGTAAACAGAGTTGTGCAGGAAAATCTTATCGGAATGAGGGTTGTTAAGGCATTCGTTCGTGAGGAAAAAGAAAAAGAAAAATTCAACACGGCATCCGACGAGCTTGCAAAGCAAGGTTCAAAAGCGGCGGGACTTGTGGTAACGATTATGCCCGTTATGATGCTTATGATGAATGCGGTAATCGTTTATATTTACTACAAAGGCTCACTTGACGCAAGCAACGGTCTTATGGCGGTAGGTCAAATTTCGGTACTTGCAGGCTACATTATGCAGGTATTGATGAACATAATGATGGTATCAATGCTGTTTCTTCAGCTTACCCGTGCAAAAGCGTGCGGAGACAGAGTTGTTGAAGTTTTAGAAACAGAAGTTGATATTGTTAATCCCGATTCGCCGTACATTCCGCAAGCTCCTAAAGGCGAGGTCGAATTTAAGAATGTCAGCTTCGGCTACAATGACGGCATTGATATTTTAACGAACCTCAGCTTTAAGGCGGATGCGGGAAGCGTTGTCGGAATTATCGGCTCAACCGGCTGCGGAAAGTCAAGTCTTGTAAATCTTATCCCCCGACTTTACGATGTAACGGGCGGCGAAATAGACATTGACGGAGTTAATGTCAAAAAATACGACTTAGAGGCTCTGCGTGATATGATAGGCGTTGTGCTTCAAAAGAATTTGTTGTTTACGGGAAGCATAAAGGACAATATCCGTTGGGGCAAGGAGAACGCAACAGACGAAGAAGTTATTGCAGCCTGCAAAGCTGCTCAGGCGCACGACTTCATTATGAGCCAGCCAAACGGATACGACACGATTTTGGCTCAGGGCGGACTCAACCTTTCGGGCGGTCAAAAGCAAAGACTTTGTATCGCAAGGGCAATACTCAAATCACCAAAGGTGCTTATCCTCGACGACTCGACCTCTGCGGTTGATACTGCCACCGAGGCGAAAATCAGAGAATGCTTCTATAAAGAATTGAAAGATACAACCGTTATCCTCATTGCCCAGCGTATCAGTTCGGTAATGGAGGCAGACAAAATCATCGTGCTTGACGACGGAAAAATCGACAGCATAGGCACACATGACGAGCTTATGCGAACAAGCGAGATTTACCAAGAAATCAACAGAACACAGCAGAAAGGAGTGATGGAATAATGCCACCAATGGGACCTCCGGGAAGAAAACCGGGAGAAAAGCCGAAGGATGTAAAAAAGACCTTTTCGAGAATCCTTGAATACATCGGCAAGAGCAAGGGACTGCTCTTTATAGTATTCCTGTCGCTCGTGCTGTCCACCGTATGCCAAATGGCTGCGTCATATTGGTTAAAGCCGATACTCGACGATGTTGCTTCTTCAATCAGCGCAGGCGATTTTGCAACGGTCGGAGTTAAGCAGCTGCTTAAAAACTTATTGATTGTTTCTGCATTTTATATCGGTGCAAGCGCTTGTATTTTCACTCAATCAAAGATTATGGTAAAAATAGCGTATAAAACGACAAATATCTTGCGTAAGGACTTATTCAGCCATATGCAAACCTTGCCGCTGAGATACTTTGATTCCCAAACTCACGGCGAAATTATGAGCCGATACACCAACGATGTTGACAACATTCAGTTGATGCTTGAACAGACGATAGTTCAGCTTGTCAGCTCGGTGTTCAGTTTTATCGGAATCATAGTTATGATGATTGTTTTGGAATGGAGACTGTTCATTATTGCGGCTGTATTTTTGGTAATAATGATAGTCAATTCCGCAAACATCGCGAAGAAAACACGCAAATATTTCAGCGCTCAACAAAAGGCACTCGGCGAAATGAACGGCAACATCGAGGAGACAATCGAGGGAATGAAGGTTGTCAAGGTGTTCAATCACGAGGAAAAGGCAAAAAGCGAATTTGATGAGCTTAACGAGGGCTTTAGAAAGGTTGCTACAAACGCAAACTTCTACTCGGGAATTATGGGACCCTGCTCTACCGGCATAAATAACGCTTCATATGCGTGCGTAACTCTTGTCGGCGGCTTCCTTGTTTTAACAAGCGGTTTGAGCATCGGTACATTCTTTACATTCCTCAGCTATTCAAAGCAGTTCACTCAGCCGATTAATCAGATAATGAACCAAATGACCAATATTTTCTCAGCCCTTGCGGGTGCAGAGAGAGTTTTTGCCATTATGGATATGCCGAGCGAAGTTGACAACGGAACGGTAACGCTTGAGGAAATACACACCGAAAACGGCAAGCAATGGCATTGGGTAGACGGAGACAAGATAATCCCGGTAAAGGGTGAGGTCGTATTTAATGATGTAACATTCGGCTATGTTGAGGACAAAATTGTACTAAAGCACATTAACCTTTATGCAAAGCAGTCACAAAAGATAGCCTTTGTAGGCTCAACAGGTGCAGGAAAAACAACAATCACAAACCTTATTAATCGTTTTTACGACATTCAAGAGGGCGAAATAACCTACGACGGAATAGACATAAAGCGTATCAAAAAGGACGACTTGAGAAAATCACTGGCAATGGTATTACAGGACACACATCTGTTTACCGGAACGATAATGGAAAACATCCGCTACGGCAGACTTGAGGCGACCGACGAGGAATGCATAGAAGCGTCAAAGCTTGCAAGCGCTCACTCATTTATTAAGCATTTGCCCGACGGCTACGACACAATGCTGACCTCCGACGGAGCAAATCTCAGTCAGGGACAAAGACAGCTTTTGGCTATCGCAAGAGCAGCGGTTGCAGACCCGCCCGTTATGATTCTTGACGAGGCGACCTCATCAATCGACACAAGAACAGAGGCTCATATAGAACACGGTATGGACAGGTTGATGATAGGCCGAACCGTATTTGTTATCGCACACAGACTTTCAACGGTAAGGAACTCAAATGCGATTATGGTACTCGAAAACGGCGAGATTATCGAAAGAGGCGACCACAACAATTTGCTTGCTCTAAAGGGCAGATACTACGAGCTTTGCACAGGCAAGGCACAGTTAAGCTAAAAAAATTCAAAAACTACTTTACAAATAAGACTGCTTATGATATAATCAAATCGAATTATAGTGATGTATTGTAAATCTATATCTTTAATGAGGTGTTATTTATGAAAAAATTAGTTTCAGTATTACTTTCAATTATGATGGTTGTAGCAGTCGGCGCTATGTCAGTTGTTCCTGCTATGGCTGCAGTTTCTTCTAACATCACCGTAGGAAGCGGCGACCACGAATTCACAGCATCAGGTGCATTAAACGGTAAGCCTGCTACTCTGGACGAAGTTACTGTAACGGTAAATCCAAGCAACAAGTACGAAGTAACATTCGAATATGTCGGCAAGGACGAATTCATCAAGTGGGAAATCCTCGGCTTAGAACAAGGCGAGTACACAATCGTTAAGAGCGATAGCAAAACTCTTGTTATCCGTGTTGCAGCATCAGTTGCTGAGCAGAAGAAGGACTTTACAGCCAACGCTATTACTAAGAAGTCATCATCAACATCAGCATCTACTCCAAGCAAGGACAACACCGGCAAATCACCTTCAACAGGTGCTTCTGTGGCAGGAGTTGCAGTAGCAGGTGCAGGCATTGCTTTGTTGACAGCACTCAAGAAGAAGGACTAAAATTAATGCTTAAAGACCTGT
The DNA here is from genome assembly GCA_900539165.1 of uncultured Oscillospiraceae bacterium. Lineage (GTDB taxonomy): Bacteria > Bacillota > Clostridia > Oscillospirales > Acutalibacteraceae > Eubacterium_R. The sequence goes on along the minus strand of UQAZ01000005.1, from coordinate 93,782 downwards.
AACATTTGTTATAGGTCTTTTCTTTTTTCAATAACTACTTTTTTTAGGTGATATTTATGAAAGAACAGGTAAACGGCAAAAAGGACAAGAAACCCTCTGCTGTCAGAATAATTCTTACAATCATCGGCATACTTCTGATTATCATCGGCATTGCCATGGTTGGAAAATACATTGCGGACACAAAAAAGGCTGACGACGACACGCAAATAGTATCCTCGGCAGTTTTAAGTACAACCACTCCCCTTGTAAACAATCCAATTGACTTTGCCTCGCTCAAGGAGACAAACGACGAAATTTACGCATGGATAAATGTACCCGGAACAAAGGTGGATTATCCTATTTTGCAAAGCAGGGAGTCCGACGATTTTTATCTCAAACACAGTGCAACAGATAAAAAATATTCGGCATCGGGTGCGGTATATACACAGAGTATGAACTCTACCGATTTTTCCGACAGGGTTACGGTTATCTACGGTCACAACGGATACGGCGATACATTCTTTACCACCCTGCACAAATTTGAGGACGAGGACACCTTTAACGAGAACCCGTATTTTACTATCTACACACCCGGCAGAAAGCTGACATATCAAATAATCTCTGCGTTTAAGTACGACGACAGACACATTATGAACAGCTTCAATTTTAGAGACGACGAGATTTATTCGGAATTTCTTAATATGATACAAAATCCGACATCAACCGTCAAAAGTGTAAGAACGACGCTTGACAAGGAGCTTACAACCGACGACAAGATTGTTGTGCTTTCAACCTGCATAACAAATCAAAAAAGTAATAGATTTTTAGTATGTGGAGTATTAATTAACGATGAAAAGACAAATTGACCCAAATTTATCCGGAAACGAGAGCGAGAACATTTTGTTCGGCTTAAATAACGACGAAAACGAGTCTGATTTTAAGCTGACGGAAAAATGCTCGTCTAAATCCTCAGAGGTGGAGAATATCCTGCTCAATAACGACAAAGACAATGCGAGCGTTGAGAAAAAAGAAGCAAAGCCTCAGCAAAACGGTAATTCCGCTTCATCGGGCAGTCACCGTTCGCCAGAGCATTCACACCATCATTCTCACCACCGTTCGGAAGAACACTCGCATCATCATTCACATCACCACTCATCCGAGCATTCGCATCATCACTCTCACCATTCGCACCACCATTCTCGCAAAAAAAAGAAGAGAATGCCAAAATGGCTCAGAGTAATAATTATCATACTTTTAATCATCGCTTTGCTTGCGGGCGGAATCGGAACAGCTTATTCCGTGATTAAAACTAAGGGTAAAAACGACCTTACATCTGTTGCGCAAACAACGGACCACTCGGAAATCATCACATATAACGGCCACAAGTACCAATATAACGAGAATATCGTACCTATCGCATTTATGGGTATCGACGAGAGAGAGCTTGAATACAGAAACGAGTACATCAACACTCTCGGCTGTGCCGATGCGGATATGGTTGCGGCAATCGACACGGTTACAGGCGAAATGAAGGTAATTGCAATACCTCGTGATACTGTTGTTGATATTGACATTTACTCGGCAAGCGGCGTATTTCTTAAAACGGAGAATGTTCAGCTTACAATTTCTTACGCATACGGTGACGGTGCAGAACAGAGCTGTAACAATGTAACAAAGGCTATGAGCAGAATCCTCTACAATGTGCCGATAGAAAAATATGTTGCGCTCGACCTTTCGGGAATTGCACCGCTAAACGATGCTGTCGGCGGAGTTACGCTCACTCCTACCTATTCGATACCCGACGAGGGCATTTACGAGGGCGTTCAGGTAACGCTCAAGGGTGATATGGCAGAGGCTTATGTAAGGCGCAGAGATATGGACCACGCAACCTCAGCTTTGGAGAGAGGCGACAGACAAGTTCAGTATGTTAAGGCATTCGCCGCCTCACTTTTGCCTGTAATTAAAAAGGATTTCAGCGTTGTAAGCGACCTTTACAATACCGCAAAGCAGTACAGTCAGACAAATCTTTCACTTAACAATGTTACCTATTTGGCATCGGTAATGCTGTCAAACGGTATCAATAATTTCAAATCATACACATTAGACGGAACGGTTGAATTAAGAACGCCTGACCCATCAAAACCGGAATATGTAAACGCATACTTTACTCCTGACGAGGACAAGCTAATGCAGACTGTTTTAGATGTATTCTATATTCAAATCGACTAAAAAGGACAGAACAGTTAATGAAGTTATCACTGGTTATCCCCTGCTTTAACGAGGAGGGTAATGTCAAAAAAATGTATAACGAAACCGTCAGGGTGTTTGACGGCAAGGTAAGCGATTACGAATTTGTATTCGTTGACGACGGAAGCACCGACGGGACATACAGCGTATTAAAAGAATTGTACTCAAATCAAGATAATGCCGGTGTGCAGGTACTCTCACTCAGCAGAAACTTCGGCAAGGAGGCTGCCATATTCGCAGGAATAGGCAATGCCAAGGGCGACCTAATCTGTTTAATTGATGCGGATTTGCAGCAGCGACCCGAGATAGTTTTGCAGATGCTTGAGGTTATGAACGGCAACGACGAAATAGACTGCGTTACTGCATATCAGGAGCAAAGAAACGAAAGCAAACTGATGTGCCATATGAAGTCTGCCTTTTACAAAATCATAAACAAGGCTTCAAAGGCTGAGTTCAAAAACGGCGCTTCTGATTTCAGGCTGATGAAAAGAAAGGTTGCAGATGCGATTTTACAGATGGGAGAATACCATCGCTTTTCCAAAGGCATATTCGGCTTTATCGGATTTCACAACGAATACATCCCCTACACCGCAGAACAAAGGCACTCGGGGGAGACTAAATGGGGACTGAGAAAGCTGTTTTCTTACGCTTTGGACGGTTTAATTTCCTTTACCACCTTCCCTTTAAGGCTTGCGACGGTTTTGGGACTTATGTCGTCCGTATTATCGGTAATATACATCATAGCGGTAATTATAGAAAAGCTGGCGTTCGGAATTGCCGTACCCGGCTATGCAACAATCATAATACTGTTACTGCTTTTGGGAGGCTTACAGCTTTTTTCGCTGGGCATTCTCGGAGAATATATGTCAAAGGTGTATATTCAGGTTAAAAACAGACCTATCTATATACTCAGAGAGCATTTAGAAAAAGATAACGAAAATAATCAAAAGGAGAATTTATAATGAATATAGCTTTAATTATATTAATCGTTTTAGTTGTATTAATCGGACTTTATATTGCTGCGACCTACAACAAACTCATTAAATCAAGAAACACCGTTGATGAAGCTTTTTCTACAATGGATGTTTACCTAAAGAAAAGATGGGATTTAATCCCTAACATTGTTGCCTCCGTTAAAGGCTACGCAAAGCACGAGGCAGAGACACTCGAAAAGGTAATTTCTGCAAGAAACACAGGATATTCATCACTTAATCCACAGCAAAAGCTCGAGGCTAACGCAGAGCTTAACACAGCAATCAAGAGCCTAAATATAGTGGCAGAGCAGTATCCTGAGCTTAAATCAAACCAAAACTTTATGGACCTAAACGCTCAGCTCAAGAAAACGGAAGAGGATATTGCAAACGCAAGAAAATATTACAACGCAGTTGTTAAATCATTTAACAACCTTGTGCAAATGTTCCCTTCAAGCATTATCGCTTCAATGTTCCATTTTGAAAAGAGAGATATGTTTGTTGTTGACGACACGGCACAAAGAGAAGCCGTAAAGGTAGAGTTTTAATGAAAAGGCGTATAGGAGCAATCATTGCTTCACTTTGTTTAATTCTTTGCTTGGTGTTACCGATAAATGTATTTGCACAGGACTATGATTTATCGTATAACTTTTACCAAGATTACACCATAAGCTCGTACAACATAGATGTCACGGTAAACAAGGACAACACCCTATCCGTTACCGAAAGCATTACGGCATTATTTAACACTCAAAAGCACGGAATATACAGATATATACCTATCGTAAATAATGTCAAGCAGGATGACGGCTCGTACAAGAAGGTACATTGCAGGGTAAAAGATTTGCAGGTTGACAGCGAATATGACGCCTACAAAGACGGCGATAACTATGTTATCCAAATCGGCGACCCCGACAGAACGATTACGGGCGAAAAAAGCTACACCATATCTTATGTATTTGATATGGGCAGGGACATTAACGACGGCTTTGACGCACTTTATTATAACCTAATCGGCACAGGATGGGACACAACCATAAGCGATGTTACATTCTCAATAACTATGCCCGACAGCAATTTTAGCGAGGACAAACTATCCTTTTACTGTGGCAATTACGGCTCGGAAAACAGTGCATATATAGAACACACCGTAAACGGCAACACGATTACAGGCGTTGTAAACAAGGCTTTGTATCCCGGCGAAGCGCTTACCGTTACTATGTTTTTAGATGACGGATATTTTGTATTTAATTATAAAGAGTATTACGCAAAGCTAACAGCGACAGTAGGCATTCCTTTGCTTGCACTTATCATTGTGCTTGTTCTTTGGGGAAAATTCGGCAAGGATAAAAAAATCGTTGATGTGGTTGAATTTTATCCGCCCGAGAATATGAACAGCGCAGAGGTTGCGCTATGGTACAAGGGCGTCCTGTCGAGAGAAAACACAATCGGATTACTTATCGAGCTTGCCAACGACGGATACATCGACATAATCGAAAAAGAAGAAAAGGGCTTTTTCAAAGGCAAAACCATTGAAATCAAAAAAGCTCAAACTGCATACAGCGGAAACGACCCGATGAAGCAAATATTCTTTGACGGTCTGTTTAAGTACGGGGATGTTGTAAAAGAGGATGATTTAGAGGACAGCTTTTACACCACCATTGACAAGGTGATTGCACTTACCTCGGACACTAAGAAACAGGTGTTTGATTCTAAATCGCTATTGCTGAGATTGCTTGGATGGGTTATATCCTTTGCATCAGCCAGAGCGTCTATGAAAATTGCCGGCTCGGGCATAACCGACACAGGCACCGTAATTGCGGGAGCTGTCGGTGTGTTAATCGGTATAACGGCATTTATAATTTCATTCTTTATCAGAAAGCGAACCGATAAGGGACACGAGTTAAAGCAAAAAATAAACGGCTTTAAGATTTTTCTTGAAACCGCAGAAAAAGAAAAGTTGGAGACGCTCGTTGAAAGCGACCCAAGCTATTTCTACAACATTCTCCCCTATGCCTATGTGCTTGGCGTATCGGACGAATGGATTAAAAGATTTGAGGGTATTGCACTTGAACGACCTCATTGGTATTACGGCAACACCTTCAGCCCTATGACTATGTATTATCTTATGCACAGCCAAATTCCGAATGTTGCAAGATCTATGGTGTCTGTTCCGAAAAGCAGCGGTTCAACAGGCGGCGGATTTTCAAGCGGCGGTGGCGGATTTTCGGGCGGCGGCTTCGGCGGCGGTGGCGGCGGAAGCTGGTAATTGAATAGCGACACAACAAAAGAGACATCTGTAAATCGGCAGATGTCTCTTTTTTTATGCCGTATGTCTTTTAAGCGGCGGTAAATAGTGATATTTGCTGTTTTGTGTAAATATCATAGAGAGTGTTACTACAAGCGTTAAAAGCTCTGCAACGGTGATTGAGAGCCATATAGCACCGCTTCCGAATATAAACGGCAGCAAGTAAATGCAAACAATCTGAAAAAGCAGCGTTCTCAAAAACGAAATGACCGCACTGATAAGTCCGTTATTAAGTGCCGTAAAAAATGCAGAGCCGTAAATATTATAGCCTATAATCAAATACGAGCTTGAAAACAGTCTAAACGCTCTGACGGTAAGGTTATAAAGCTCGTCATCATAACCGACAAAAATCTTTGCTATTGTGCCTGCAAAAATTATTGAGACAACGGTAATAACGGTGGAAAAGGTAAAGATTATTCCAACGCTTTTCTTAAATACATTTTGAAGTTCTTTATGATTTTTTGCGCCGTGATTATAACCGACAAGCGGAGCAGCGCCTATTGAATATCCGATAAAGGCAGAGACAAACGCAAAATTCACATACATAATTGTGCCGTAAGCCGCAACACCGTCCTCGCCGTAAAACTTCATAAGCTGAACATTATAAAGCATATTTACAAGTGCGCTTGAAACATTGGTCATAAGCTCGGACGAGCCGTTAGTGCAAGCCTTTAATATGACAGTCCAATCAAACTTGAATTTGCAAAGCCTCAGCGTACTGCTGTTTTTGCAGAAAAAGTAAATCAACGGTACAAAACCGCCTATGCTTTCGCCTGTAACGGTTGCAACGGCAGCACCTACTATCCCCCATTTGAAAACCCCGACAAAAAGGAAGTCCAAAATTATGTTTGTAACGCCTGCCGAAATAGTTATTGCAAGACCGATATTAGGCTTACCTGCCGTCGCCATAAGACTTTGGAACATAACCTGAAGCGTAAACGGCAAGGTTGAAACAGCGATAATTCTGCCGTAAAGGACAGCATAAGGGTACATTTCCTCATTAGCTCCGAGAATATTAACAATCCACGGCATAAATATTTCTGCCAAAACAAAAAGTACAACTCCGACTATTATGGTAAGAGTAACTATCATTGAAAAAATCTGATTAGCTTTCTTCTGTTTGCCCTCGCCCTGCGTCTTTGATATAATGGCATTTCCGCCCGTGCCGAACATAAATCCGAAAACTCCCAACAAAATCAAAAACGGCATTATAAGATTTACTGCCGCAAATTGAGTTTTGCCGGTATAATTTGAAACAAAAAAGCCGTCAACAATAGTATAAAGCGATGTAAATACCATCATTACTATCGACGGAACAGTAAACTTTATCAGCTTAAAAGTTGTAAAATGCTCTGAGATTTTTATTTTCAAAGTACCAATACCCTTCTCCTATATTTACATACAGTCCTAACAGGATAACAGAAAATCGGAGATAAGTCAAGCGACCTACCTCCGAAAGATATTTTATCAAATATTTACTTTACCGACTGAACAATTCCCTCTGCAAGACCTGCAACAGACTGAATTTCTGACGGAATGATAATCTTTGTAGCCTGACCGTCGGCAGCCTTAGCAAAAGATTCGAGTGCTTTCAGCTTCAGCACAGCGTCATTTGCATTTGCCTCATTGAGCATTTTGATTGCTTCGGCATTTGCACCCTGCACCTTAGCGATAGCCTCTGCCTCACCCTCTGCCTCACGGATTTTTGCTTCCTTAACAGCCTCGGCACGAAGAATTGCAGACTGCTTTTCTGCCTCTGCCTCAAGAATCTTAGATTCCTTATGACCCTCGGCAACGAGGATTCTGGACTGCTTTTCGCCCTCTGCACGCAAAATTGCCTCTCTACGCTCACGCTCAGCCTTCATCTGCTTCTCCATTGCGTCCTGAATTTCACGAGGCGGAATGATGTTTTTAAGTTCAACACGATTAACCTTAATACCCCACGGGTCGGTTGCCTCATCAAGAATGACTCTGATTTTTGCATTAATTGTGTCACGGGAAGTAAGAGTTGAGTCAAGCTCAAGTTCACCGATTATGTTACGAAGTGTTGTAGCAGAAAGGTTTTCAATAGCGGAAATCGGACTTTCAACACCATAGCAATAAAGCTTTGGGTCTGTAATCTGATAGAACACAACCGTATCAATCTGCATAGTAACATTATCCTTGGTGATAACCGGCTGAGGCTTAAAGTCAACAACCTGTTCCTTTAATGACACAACCTTCGCAATACGGTCAATGAACGGAACTTTTACATGAAGCCCTGTTTCCCAAGTTGAAAAATATGTGCCTAAACGCTCGATAACAAATGCCTTTGACTGCGGCACTACTCGGATGTTTGCAAGCACAAGTGCAAGAATTGCCAAAATCAAAATGAATAAAATAACTGCTAATTTCATATTTTTCTCCTTTATAAATTATATTATTTACTGTTTTCTTTTTACTATCAGCTTTACACCCTCGATTTTTTCGACGGTTACGACAGTATTTTCGCTAATCACATCGCCGTCAATGCTTCGTGCGCTCCACACCTTACCGTCAGTCTTGACCTGCCCGACCGAGCGAGCATTATCAATCGTTTCGATAACGGTTGCTTCGGCACCGATACATCTGTCGGCATTAGTCGGCTGAACCTTTGCCGTAAGCCTTTTCTTGACTATTGGTCTTGTTACAGCAAGAGCCACGGCAGAAACGATAAGCCAAACAACAATCTGAACGGTAACGGACGCTCCGCAGAGTGCTGCAATAAATGCCGCAACAGAGCCGAAAACGAACCAGATTGATACAAGCTGAAATGTAATGCCCTCAAGCACCGCAAAGCCTATTATAGCCGCAGCCCAAACGATATACATCGTATGCTCATTCAACGCTCCCACCTCCGAGAATGAATTACATATGTTCCATATGTTGTGCTAATTATACCATATTTCGACTACATTTTCAATATGTAGTGCGACGAGTAATATGAGATTTACAATCTATTCACAAATACATACAACAGGAATAACACGGCACATTCAAATATACAAGTCCTTGTATACAAATATGAACGGCAAAATTGTTTTTTTGCAAAGAAAAAAGGACCGTTCAAAGGAACGATCCTATAAATTATGGATTTAGTAGAACTAAATTACTTGAGTTCGCAAGTTGCGCCTGCTGCTGCAAGAGCTTCCTTAAGAGCCTCAGCGTCAGCTGTTGGCATAGCTTCCTTAACAGTTGCAGGAGCGCCATCAACGATAGCCTTTGCTTCCTTGAGGCCAAGACCTGTTGCTTCACGAACAGCCTTGATAACCTGAATCTTGTTAGCGCCTACATCTGTAAGAACTACATCAAACTCTGTCTTCTCTTCAGCTGCTGCTGCGCCACCCTCTGCAGGTGCTGCTGCTACTGCTACTGCTGCTGCAGTAACGCCAAATGTTTCCTCGATTGTTTCCTTGAGCTCTTTAAGCTCGAGAACTGTAAGTTCTGCGATTGAATCTACAATAGCTGTGATTTTCTCTGATGCCATGATATTTTCCTCCGTAAATTAGAATTAGTTTTAATTATTCTGCTGTTTCTTCAGCAGGTGCTTCAACAGCTGCTTCCTCTGCAGGAGCTTCTGCTTCAGCTTCCTCTGCGACTGCTGTTGCGCCGCCCTTTTCCTCAAGTGCATTAACTGCACGAGCGATACAAGCGATTGGTTCAACAACAACGCTTGCGATTTGTGCAAGAAGAGCTTCTCTTGATGGTAATTTAGCAAGAGCTATAACCTCAGAGTCAGCAATTACCTTGCCGTCAAGATAACCTGTCTTAATTGAGAAATTGTTGTTTGACTCAGCGTACTTGTTTAAGATACGAGCTGCTGCTACATAATCGCTTTCGCTGGTTGCAACTGCTGTTGTACCCTCTACTACTGTTGAGTCGATTTCAAGACCTACGGTCTCAGCTGCACGCTTAAGAATAGAGTTCTTAACTACTGTGTATACAACGCCGGCTTCACGAAGCTCTTTTCTGAGCTTTGTATCGTCCTCAACATTGATACCCTTGTAGTCAACTACTACGCCTGCGCAAGAACCTTTAAGTCTCTCTGCAAGATCGGCTACTTGTTGCTTCTTCTTTTCAAGAACTACTGTACTTGGCATTTAGTTTACCTCCATAATTATTTGCCGCAGTAAGCGGACTTAGGAGCTATCCAAACAAATATAAAAGTGCATCCCCAAAATCGAGGATGCACGACATTACATACTAAGCACCTAAGTGCGATATAATGCTCATTCCTCGGTAGGCGGCAAAGCCTTATGCCATACGGCACCTACTGTCTTTGGTTGAACAGCGTGTGTATTATATCACAGGAAGAATCCCGTGTCAATACTTATTTTAATTATTCTGCTGATGCAGCTGTACCAACCTTAGCCGGGTTAATTCTTACGCCCGGACCCATTGTTGATGCTACTGCACAAGACTTGATATACTGACCCTTAGCTGCTTCCGGCTTAGCCTTAATGATTGCATCAAGGAGAGCATTGAAGTTCTCGAAGAGCTTATCTGTACCGAAAGACACCTTACCGATTGGGCAGTGAATAATGTTTGACTTGTCAAGACGATACTCAATTTTACCTGCCTTAGCTTCCTGAACAGCCTTAGCAACATCCATAGTTACTGTGCCTGCCTTTGGTGACGGCATAAGACCACGAGGACCGAGAACCTTACCGAGACGACCAACGAAGCCCATCATATCAGGAGATGCGATAGCTACGTCGAAGTCCATCCAGCCGCCCTGAATCTTTGTTACAAGGTCAGCGTCGCCAACGAAATCAGCGCCTGCTTCTGTTGCAGCCTTAGCAAGGTCGCCCTTAGCGAATACTGCTACTCTTACATCCTTACCTGTACCGTTTGGCAATACAACTGCGCCACGAACCTGCTGGTCAGCATGACGAGAATCAACGCCCAAACGAACATGAACCTCTACGGTTTCATCAAACTTAGCCTTAGCGGTTTGCTCAACCAAGCCAAGAGCTTCCTTAGTTGTGTATAAATTAGCGCGATCAATTAACTTTGCGCCGTCTGTATATTTCTTTCCGTGTTTCATTTATAAATACCTCCAGTGGTTAATCGGATTTTTCCTCCCACAAGGGAATCAGTCTTCTACTGTAATGCCCATGCTGCGTGCTGTGCCTGCAATCATTGACATTGCTGCCTCGAGAGAAGCTGCGTTAAGGTCCTGCATCTTTGTTTCTGCAATCTTCTGAACATCAGCCTTAGAGATTGATGCAACCTTGTTCTTGTTAGGAACGCCTGAAGCCTTGTCAATACCGCATGCCTTCTTAATAAGAACAGCAGCCGGTGGTGTCTTTGTAATGAATGTGAATGTACGGTCTTCATATACAGTGATTACAACAGGGATAATAAGACCTGCGTCATTCTTAGTTCTTTCATTAAAGTCTTTTGTAAAAGCAACGATATTAACACCGTGCTGACCGAGAGCCGGACCAACCGGTGGAGCCGGTGTTGCTTTACCGGCAGGAATTTGAAGTTTAATTAAACCTACTACCTTTTGAGCCATAATTATTTTCCTCCTAAAAATGTGGTTAATGGCGGAGAAGCTTATCTCCTCCCACTCATAAATCCATTATAAATAATGGTTTTACGGTAAAATGCGACAAAAGCCGCTGATTACTAAATTAATCTTTGACCTTTTCTAATTGGTCTAATTCAAAATCAACCGATGTCTCACGACCGAACATTGATACAACAGCCTGAACGCTGTTATTTGCAACATCAATAGACTCAACAGTACCTGTAAAGCCCTCAAGAGGACCGTCGATAACCGTAACCATATCGCCAACCTCGTACTGAACCTCTACGCTTACCTTTTCTACGCCGAGATTTCTAACCTCTTCCTCGGTAAGAGCAACAGGTTTGCCCTCAGGACCTACGAAGCCTGCACAGCCTCTTGTGTTACGAACGATATACCAAGTGTCGTCTGTCATAACCATCTTAACTAAGATGTATGACGGAAAGATTTTTCTTTCGGTTTCTTTCTTTGTGCCGTCGTCTTTAATCTCAACAACTGTTTCGGTAGGAATTTCAATTTCCTGAATCATATCGGTAAGATTAAGGTTTTCTACCTTATTTTTAAGGTCGGTAGCAACCTTATTCTCGTATCCCGAAAAAGTATGAGCGACATACCATTTTGCTTCTTCCATCCCAATACCTCCTCTAATTATTCGGCAGAGGTGGTAGCTGCGGTGGTATCCTCGGTTGTGTTCTCTGTAAGAGCTTCATCCGAAGTAGCCTCGGTGGTTGCTTGGCTTGCAGAGGTTGACTCCTCTTGAGCAAGCTGCTTAATTCCCTTCATACCTGTTGTAAGGCCGAGGTCGATAACATATATTACGGCAGCAACGATTGTAATAACAACGAGAACGGTAAGTGAGTTCTTGAGAACTTCCTTAGCGTTTGGCCAATTAACCTTTTTGCCCTCATTGTTTACACTCTTAAAGAAGCTTGCGATTGACTTGAATGGATTTTTCTTAGACTTTTTGTTATCAGTCTTCTTCTTTGCGGACTTAGAATCAGCCTTCTTAGAAGTTTTCTTTTCTTCAGCCATCGTAATCCTCCGTTACTTTGTCTCTCTGTGAAGAGTGTGTTTCTTACAGAATGGGCAATACTTATTCATTTCAAGTCTGTCCGGTGTGTTTTTCTTGTTTTTCATTGTGTTATAATTGCGTTGCTTGCATTCAGTGCATGCTAAAGTAATCTTAACTCTCATTTCGGCACCTCCTAATTAATTCGATAAAAATCTCCCTCGCTTGAGCCTACGCAACGCCCACGAACGCTCATAAATAAAGGCACAAAAAATAAGCCCTTTCAACGAGGTACAAAGACTATACCACAAAAGTCAATGCAAGTCAAGATATTTCGACCTAAAAATTGTATTGATTTTTCTTTCGGTTTATTATAATATAAATAGAGTATTATTTTTTAACAAAGCGTTATTATCACAGAATGGAAAGATTATGAAAACTGTTATAATCGGCGGCGGCGCCTCGGGCATATCTGCCGCAATCAGATTAAAACAACTCAATAGCGATATGAGCGTCACCGTGATTGAACATCTCGGCGAGATAATGAAAAAAATCTACGCAACGGGCAACGGCAGATGTAACATAACAAACAAGTACGCAAGGCACTATGACGAGGTTGAGCAGTTTCTCGGCTCGCTGGGCTTGATTTTGCGTGAGGACGAAAAGGGCAGAATGTACCCCTATTCTAACCAAGCGTCCACCGTGGCGGAAATTTTCACCGACGCATGCAAAAAGCTCGGCATTGAGCTGATTACGCAATGCAACGCAAAAAGCGTAGACTTTTGCGGCGGAATGTACCACACATACACGGACAAGGGAATATTTGAAAGCGACTATTTAATACTCGCAACAGGCGGAAAAAGTCAATCACCGTTAGGTTCCGACGGTTCGGGCTATGCGTTGGCGCAAAAGCTCGGCCACAAAATCACCGACTTGTCCCCTGCTCTTGTTCAGTTAAAATCATCGAGCAAGCATTGCCGTGCATTAAAAGGTGTGCGTGCAAAGTGCAATGTTAAAATCGAAGTTGACGGAGAGGTCAAGGGAGAAGATTACGGTGAGATTTTATTTACCGATTACGGTATATCGGGTATCGTCGTAATGAACCTGTCCCATTTTATAAACGATGACCGTCTGCTTCATAACAAGGAAAAAAGCGTTGCCGTTATCGACTTCGTTCCCGAAATGAGCGAGGAGGATTTGGCAAAGCACTACGAAAAATTCAACTCCTATGAGGGCATTCTGCCCAAAAAGCTATGTAACATTATATCAAAGCAGGTCGGCTCCGACTACACCGCTATGGCAAGGTGCATAAAAAATTGGAGAATAATAATCACAGGTACAAAGGGATACGACTTTGCTCAGATAACCTCGGGAGGTGTAAGCCTTAACGAGCTTGCTCGCACAAACGAATCGCTGATAAACGAGAGGCTTTACATAGTGGGCGAGCTTACCGACAGTCAATTTGAGTGTGGCGGTTTCAATCTTAACTATGCAATATTCAGCGGTATCAATGCCGCAACAGACATTACAAAGGGTAAAATCGACAATGATAAGAGTAACTGAAATCAGGCTTGCGTTAGACGAGGACGAGGCTGTTCTCAAGGCAAGGGCTGCAAAAATACTTAAAATCAACGAAAAGTATATAAGCTCGTACACGATATTCAAAAAAAGCGTTGACGCAAGAAAAAAAGACGATGTGCATTTCACTTACGCACTCGATGTGATTATCACGCTTGACGAGGAGCAAATCGTTGCAAAATGCAAATCAAACAAAGCGTCAATCGTAAAGCCGTACATCTATGAGCTTCCGCAAAACAAGAGAAGCTCACAGTTCAGACCGATAGTAGTAGGCTTCGGTCCGGCAGGTATGCTTGCGGGACTGATACTTGCACAGGCAGGTGCAATGCCGATAATCCTTGAAAGAGGCAAGGACATTGACGCAAGACAGCGTGATGTAAACGAATTTTGGACAAAACGCAAGCTCGACGAGGAGAGCAATGTTCAATTCGGCGAGGGCGGCGCAGGCACATTCTCGGACGGAAAGCTGACGACGGGCATCAAAAGTCCGTACATCAGAAAAGTGCTTGAAGAGCTGTACGAGGCAGGAGCGCCCGAGGAAATTTTATATTCCTCAAAACCGCATATCGGAACTGACAGACTTGCGATTGTGGTAAAAAACATACGAAAGAAAATTGAAAGCCTCGGCGGCGAAGTACGACTTGAATGCAAGCTTGACAAGCTATACACCGCAAACGGCGCAATTCAGGGAGTTTCGTATATACACCGTGGAGAGCGAACAGACATAGAGACCGACAGCGTAATAATGGCAATCGGTCACAGCGCACGAGACACCGTTGAAATGCTCTACAAACTTGGCGTTGAGATTATACAAAAGCCGTTCAGCGTGGGTGCAAGAATCGAGCATCCGCAAAGCCTTATAAACAAGGCGCAATACGGAGAATTTGCAAATCACCCAAGGCTCGGCGCAGCTGATTACAAGCTTGCGTGTCACGGCTTACACGAGCGAGGGGCATACACCTTCTGTATGTGTCCGGGCGGAACGGTAGTTGCGGCGGCAAGCGAAAAAGAGGGCGTAATCGTAAACGGTATGAGTTCTCTTGCACGAGACGGTGAAAATGCAAACTCGGCATTGCTTGTAGGAATTGAGCCGAAGGATTTTCCGTCGGAGCATCCGTTGGCAGGAATATACTACCAACGAGAAATCGAGCATAACGCATTTTTGCTTGCGGGCGGAGATTACAGAGCGCCTGCACAGCTTGTAGGAGATTTCTTACAGGGCAAAAAAAGCACTCAACTGGGAAGCGTTCAACCGACCTGCCCCACAGGAGTTTCGCTGACAAATCTCGACGAGTGCTTACCGCAAAAGGTGTCCGCAACAATGAAGGACGCAATCGTTCAAATGAACAGAAAACTAAACGGATTCAATATGTATGATGCAGTGCTGACTGCACCCGAAACAAGAAGCTCATCGAGCGTAAGAATTTTGCGTGACGAATTTTTTGAATGCAATATTCAGGGTGTATACCCGTGCGGTGAGGGTGCAGGATACGCAGGCGGTATAGTGTCGGCTGCTGTTGACGGAATAAAATGCGCTCACAGCGTGCTGTCGGACGAGCATTACAAAATAGGTTGACCAACGCAATATAATAATGTATAATATAAGGCAATATCTTTTTGGAGGATAGCAATAATGTTAAATACAGAAAAATCACTTGACCAAATCGTTTCACTTTGCAAAGGCAGAGGCTTTGTATATCCGGGTAGTGAAATCTACGGCGGACTGGCAAACACTTGGGATTACGGACCGCTTGGTGTTGAGCTTAAAACAAACATCAAGGATGCATGGAGAAAGAAGTTCATCCAAGAAAACAAATATAATGTAGGAATTGATTCAGCTATTCTTATGAATCCTCAGACATGGGTTGCCTCGGGACATCTCGGCGGCTTCTCTGACCCGCTTATGGACTGCTGTGAATGTAAAACCCGTCACAGAGCAGACCAGCTTATCGAGGACTTCGACGGCACTAATGTTGCAGGCTGGACAAATCAGCAGATGACAGACTACATCAACGAACACAATATCCCATGCCCAAACTGCGGCAAACATAACTTTACCGATATCCGTCAGTTCAACCTTATGTTCAAGACATTCCAGGGCGTAACAGAGGACAGCAAAGACGAGATTTATCTCAGACCGGAAACTGCTCAGGGTATCTTTGTAAACTTTGCAAATATTCAGAGAACAACAAGAAGAAAAGTACCGTTTGGCGTTGCACAAATCGGTAAATCTTTCAGAAACGAAATCACTCCGGGTAAGTTTATCTTCCGTGTTCGTGAATTCGAGCAGATGGAGCTTGAGTTCTTCTGCAAGCCCGGCACAGACCTTGAATGGTTTGAGTATTGGAGAGGCTTCTGCCGTGATTGGCTCTACTCTCTCAATATCAAGCCTGAAAACCTCAGACTTCGTGACCACGACCCTGAGGAGCTTTGCTTCTATTCTAAGGCAACAACAGATTTTGAATATCTTTTCCCATTCGGTTGGGGCGAGCTTTGGGGCGTTGCAGACAGAACAGATTACGACCTTACTCAGCACATCAAGACATCGGGCAAAAATCTCGAATACTTTGACGGCACAACAAACGAGAGATATGTTCCGTATGTTATCGAGCCGTCTCTCGGTGTTGAGCGTTTGTTCCTTGCAGTTCTTTGCGAGGCTTACGATGAGGAAGTTCTTGATGCAGAAAAGAACGACACTCGTATCGTAATGCACTTCCACCCGGCTCTTGCACCTTACAAGTGTGCCGTGCTTCCTCTTTCAAAGAAGCTCAACGAGCAGGCTGAGGAAGTGTTCCAAAACCTTTCAAAGAAGTTTATGGTTGATTATGATGACGCAGGCTCAATCGGTAAGAGATACCGCAGACAAGACGAAATCGGTACTCCGTTCTGCATCACATACGACTTTGACTCTGTTGAGGACGGCTGCGTAACAGTTCGTGACAGAGACACTATGGAGCAGGTTAGACTTCCTATTTCAGAGCTTGAAGCATTTATCGAGGAAAAAATCAAGTTTTAACAAAGACTGAAAACACCAAATATTTATCCTGTCAGCACTGCAATAAAGCGGCAACTGACAGGATTTTTATTTTTACTGTTGACAAATCCGAAAAGCGGTTATATAATGAGGTAAATAAATAACCCGATAAGTGAGGCTACTTAAGGGATATGGACTGCTGCCGCAAAGAGATGGAGACATCACTCGCAGGTTTGAACAGTTTGCGTCGTATCAAGGCGCTGACTAATGCAGTTTCACCGCCCTTTTGAGCTAAAGCCCAAACGGAATAGTGAGTCAAGGCGGTTGTCTTGCTTTGCTCAATGTGATTTTTTAACCATATATCCGATTTGGGTATATGGTTTTTATTTATCATTTCAGAAATGTGAGGTGAAGAAAAATGGACGATATGGGAAGTATAAGTGCCAAGCCTAAGGGGCAATATACCGAAAACAAGACAAAATTCAATAATTCGACTGCCGTTTTTCTTCAGTCTGGTAATTAAGAAAATCGGCTTTACCTTTTAGGCTTGTGTCTACTCCCCATAGCCTGACGGCATTTTAATCGGTGCTGTTAAGAAATGAGCGACCTGCTCAAAAGCTATTAAAGGAGGTAAAGACCAATGAAGAAAAGATTAAACGAAAGAGTATTAAAGCAACAGTATGCCGAGGATATGGTAAAAAGAGACAGAATTAACGAGAGGCTCATTTTTTCGGTTAAGTCCAACATCAACTCTGTTTTTGATTACTTCAACACATCCATTGACGGCTTGACCAAGAGGCAGGCGGAAGCATCTGTTGATGAATATGGAAAAAATATTGTTACAAGCACGAACAAAAGCACCGTCATCAAAAGGCTTTACGGTGCATTCATAAACCCGTTTACATTAGTGCTGATTGTGCTTGCAGTAGTTTCGGTTTTCACAGACATTGTGTTTGCACAACCCGGCGACAAAAATCCGATAACCGTAATAATCATCAGCGTAATGATTATGATTTCGGGTGTGCTTCGCTTTGTTCAAGAAGCAAAAAGCGAAAGAGCTTCAAGCAAGCTGAGCGAAATGATAGAAACAACAGCTTGCATAAAAAGAGCCGATTGTGAAAAAGAAGAAATACCCGTAGACGAAATCGTTGTGGGCGACATTGTATACCTGTCGGCGGGTGATTTAGTTCCTGCAGATGTCAGAATAATTACGGCAAAGGATTTATTTATCAATCAATCAGCACTAACCGGCGAAAGTGAGCCGATAGAAAAAACGGCAAACTGCTGCGATGACACAAAGCTGACTGAAAGCACCTGTCTTGCATTTATGGGAAGCACGGTAATCAGCGGAAGCGGAATTGCAGTTGTAATTGCGGTAGGCGACGACACAATGCTTGGCGAAACGGCACAGGCACTTAATGAGAAGCCGGAAAAGACCACCTTTGAAAAAGGTGTAAATTCCGTATCCCATATACTTATTCGCTTTATGCTGGTAATGGTGCCTGTTGTATTATTCGTAAACGGATTCACCAAGGGTAATTGGACAGAGGCGGTATTATTTGCAATTTCCGTTGCGGTAGGTCTGACACCCGAAATGCTCCCGATGATAGTAACCACCTGTCTTGCAAAGGGCGCAGTGTCAATGAGCAAGAAAAAGGTTATCATAAAGAAGCTTAATTCTATCCAAAATCTCGGCTCGGTAGATATTTTATGCACCGACAAAACAGGAACGCTGACGCAAAACAAAGTTGTTCTCGAAAAACACATTGACATTATGGGCAATGAAAACGACAGAGTTTTACGCCACGCTTTTTTGAACAGCTATTATCAGACAGGACTTAAAAATCTGATGGATCTTGCCATCATCGAAAAAACAAACGAGTTGAAAAAGACATCCGATGAATTAAACGGTCTTGATAAAATATACACCAAGGTCGATGAAATTCCGTTTGATTTTGAGCGAAGAAGAATGAGCGTTGTTGTACAGAACATAAACGGCAAACGCCAAATGATTACCAAGGGTGCTATCGAGGAAATGCTGTCTATTTCAAGCTACATTGAATACGACGGAAAGATTATGAGTCTCTGCGATGATTTGAGAGAGATAGTTTTGAGCCGAGTAAACAAGCTCAACAATGACGGTATGAGAGTGCTTGGCGTGGCACACAAAACAAATCCGTCACCTATCGGAGAATTTTCGACAGCCGACGAGAGCGAAATGGTGCTGATAGGATATTTGGCATTCCTCGACCCGCCGAAAGAGACAACGGCAAGCGCAATAAAGGCATTGCGTGAAAAAGGTGTCGGGGTTAAAATTCTTACGGGAGACAACGAAAAAGTAACCTCCTGCATTTGCAAACAAATCGGATTGCCCGTAGAGGACATCATTCTGGGCGGCGATTTATATAATATGAGCGACGAGGAACTTAGAAAAAGAGCAGAAACGACAACGGTTTTTGCAAAGCTTTCTCCGACAGAAAAAGCAAGAATCGTAACCGCCCTGAGAGATAACGGTCACACGGTAGGTTATATGGGCGACGGCATTAACGACGCACCGGCAATGGTTGCAAGCGATGTGGGAATCAGTGTTGACACCGCAGTTGACATTGCAAAGGAAAGCGCAGATGTAATTTTGCTCGAAAAGGATTTATCCGTGTTAAAAGACGGAATAATCGAGGGCAGGAAAACATATGCAAATATGATTAAATACATTAAAATGACGGCAAGCTCAAATTTCGGAAATATGTTTTCTGTTTTGGCGGCAAGTGCTTTTCTTCCGTTTTTGCCTATGGAATCAATCCATCTCATTTTGTTAAATCTGATTTATGACATTTCCTGTATAGCTATTCCGTGGGATAATGTTGACAAAGAATTTTTGACAAAGCCACGCAAATGGGATGCGTCAGGAATAGGAAAATTTATGCTGTGGATTGGTCCGACAAGCTCAGTATTTGACATTGTGACATATGCATTAATGTACTTTGTTATTTGTCCGTTGGTATGCTCAGGCTCATACAGCTCACTTGATACAAACGGACAGCTGGCATTTATGGCATTGTTCCAAACAGGATGGTTTGTAGAATCAATGTGGAGCCAAACGCTGGTAATACATATGATAAGAACGCCTAAAATTCCGTTCATTCAAAGCAGAGCATCCGCACAGGTAACGCTGCTGACATTTATGGGAATATTTATTTTAACAGCCATTCCGTTTACACCGCTCGGAACGGCAATAGGCTTAACGGCATTGCCCAAAGTATATTTTGCATATCTTGCAGGAATCGTTATTGCATATATGGTCCTTGTAACAATTGTAAAAAGAATCTATATCAAACGCTACAAAGAGCTGTTGTAGAACATAAAAGCAGCAATTAAACATCAAAAATAAAAATCTCCTATGACAGAATCTACTTGTGTCATGGGAGATTTTACTTTTATATTTGCAACAGTGCTTTACTTTTTAATACTCTTAGCCTTTACGAAAGTATCGGCGTCCTTATCAAATGTAACGGTAACTGTGTCGCCCTTCTTCATAAGAAGAACATCCATACAATCATTTACCGCAATATAGTAATACTTACCGTCAATTTGAAGATAGTACACTGTGTTGCCGTCGTTTACAGAGGTCATAATATCGGTAATTTCACCGCTGACTGTGTTTGCCTCGGTAACATCCTCGCCGTTTTCGTTAATAACGGTATCGTTATTCGAGTCAACCTTATAATCATCGGCATCGGCAGAAGCGTCAACAATATTCTTAGCCTTTAATGCGGCAATGTAATTTTCAACAGCGGCATTAAGCGCACCGGCATCACTCTTTTCCACATCCAAAAGACCTGTGCCTACAACTGTTTTATCGTCAAGATTAACCAACGCATAACCCTTGACGGTATAGCTGTCACCGTAAAGCGACATAAAATAGGTAGGTTGCTTTTCAATATCCAAAAGAATCGGGAATGTTGCACGGTAGCCATAGTTTTGAACGGCATCCTGAGCAGACTGTTGAGCAGAATATTCCATAGCACCGCCGTTTTTATAATACCTAAGTTCCTTAGTTCTCTGATTGCAGAAAATAAAGCCGAAGTTTGAAGCGTCTGATTCGCTGGAAGTAACGCCTGTATAAACCCAGACATCATCGTCCATAGCAATATTACCGCTTCCCTGTGATGCAATGTTTACATCGTTTTGGAAAATAATCGAATTCCAAAAGCCCTGAGAAAGCTTACCGTGATAGTTGTACTGCTGAATGAGGAGCGCCTCGCTATATACAACATCAATCCAATTATACGACTTATCATTACGCACTGCATCAATATCAAGATAAGTGCTTTCGCCGTTAAGTGCGTCGGTGACTATTGCACCCTTAACATCCGTACCGCCGAAAAGTCCGATAGTTCTGTCAAGCACAGGTGTTATCCAATACGGATGTCCCTCGTCGTCAATTTCAAAATTAGGAGTATCCAAAATTGCGGTAGGATACTGAAATCTAAGGTGACGAATAAGTTTTTCGTTAAACAGCTCGGTAGGAGAATATTTTATGCCCTCACCGAATTTTTCGATACAGTTTACGGCAGTTACCTTTTGGCTTACAAGGTCAATAAGCATATATGCCGGCAAACCGTTTTTGGTATTATTAAACCACTTAAACACATCTGCATATTCAAGATATGCAACTCTTACGGGGTGTCCCTGATAATTGATTTGGGTAGATGTTGAGGAAACAACATACTGGCTCTTGTATTCGCTCAGCGAGCCGAGCTGTTGGTCTGCAAGCACCTTTGAAGTTGTGGCGTCAAGTCGTGGCACTTGGTCATACTTAATATCGGAAAAATCCTCGGAAAAGTCGCTGTCCTGCACGGTAACAAGATTGCTGTAATCCTTTGCCCTAAAGAATGTGCAGCCTACAAGCCATCCGCCTGCCATTACAACAAGCATAACTGCAACGAGTGCAATCGCAATAACAGACTTTTTCTTAAAATACGCTGTACTCTCTGCCCTTTTATTTGCACCGATTGCAAAATAAAACGAGCCTGTAAACACAGCAATAAGCAAAAACAAAAATGTGTAAAAATCGCCGGACTTAAAATTCATTGCAGGAATAAGCATATAATACGCACCTGCTCCGACAACAAGAGTTACCAACAATGAGGTCAAAAGCTTTTTAACCAATCCGTCAGGCTTAATCACAACCTCGACATCATCGTTATCCGGCCACTTAAATTTTGATTTGAAGCCGCTGATTACCTCGTCCGCATCGTAATCCATATTTGGAAATTTATCGTTCATAGACAGTTCTCCTTAACAGTAATACCGTAATTATACTATAAACGGCGAATTAATACAAGAAAAATAATAAACAATGCCTCTCGCAAGACAAAGCAAGAGGCAAAAACACCTATATTAAATACGAAAGCATTTTTGAAGTTGCTTATATTTACCCATAACAAGCAAGGTCATATTTCGATTAAGCTCGGTTTCGGGAGAAACGGCAACATCAATATTCCCGTTTAGCTTAGTTGCAAGAATATTGATATTATATTTTCTTCTTATATCAAGTCTTGCAATTGTTTTTCCAATCCAGCTGTCGGGAACTTCAACCTCTAAAATTGCGTGAGCGTCGTCAACCTTAATATAATCAAGGATATGGTCTGCCGTATAACGAATTGAAGCCCATTTTGCAATCTGCTTTTCGGGATAAACAACCTCATCGGCACCGTTTCTCAAAAGGAATTTTTCCTGAACATCCCTCTCGGCTCTTGATACAACCATCCTTGCTCCAAGCTCCTTGAGAAGCGATGTAGTTTCAAGCGAATTTTGAAAATTTCCGCCTATGGTGACTATACACACATCGTAATTATCTATACCGAGCGACTCCAAAAACTCACTGTTTGTGCTGTCGCCGATTTGGGCATTGGTGACATACGGCAACGCCTCGTTTATTCTGTCCTCATTATTATCTACCGCCATTATTTCGTGGCCGAGATTATTAAGCTCCATAGCGATATGCTTACCAAATCTGCCTAAGCCTATAAGTAAAATATTTTTCATAAAGCATTACTCCTTTAACCAACCGTGATTTTTTCAAGCGGATATTTTGCTCCGTTTTTTCTTTTAGCTGCAACCGTCGCATATACGAAAGTCAGTCCCCCTACTCTGCCAAGGAACATAAGCACTATCAATATAATCTGCGATGCCAAACCCAAATTAGGGGTTATGCCGAGTGTTAAACCGACAGTACCGACTGCCGAAGCCGTTTCAAACAGACATTCAATCAGTCCGATTCCCTCAACGGTACAAATAACCAAACCGCCTATAAAAAACAGCGAGCAGTACATCATAAAAATTGTTGCGGCATTCTTAACTACTGAATTATCAATTCTTCTGTCGAAAACTTCGGAATTTTCTTTCTTGCGAAATGTAGAAAAAAGATTTAATACCAAAACCGCAAGCGTTGTCGTTTTCATACCGCCTGCCGTTGAACTCGGCGAGCCGCCCACAAGCATTAAGATTATCATAATCGCTTTAGACGACGATGTCATTGCGTTAAGGTCTACCGTATTAAATCCTGCCGTACGGGGAGTAACCGACTGAAACATAGCCTCTAAAGTTCTTCTGCCCAAAGGTGCGTCGGAAAAATCAAAAATAAAATATAACGCAGCCGGAACAACAATCAAAATAAGTGTTGTAGTAAGCACAACCTTTGTTTGCAAAGAATATTTCTTAAAGCGAAGCTTGTGCATATAAACATCGTTCCAAGTAAAAAAGCCTATGCCACCCACGATAATCAAAAGCATAACAACTATATTTATCAGCGGATTTGCAACATAACCCGTAAGGGACGAAAACGGATTTTCCTTTGTTCCCAATATATCAAATCCTGCGTTACAAAAGGCAGACACGGAATGAAAAAGCGACATCCATATACCCTTTGCTCCGTAATCCCTGCAAAAGACCGGAAGCATAAGCAACATTCCCGAAAGCTCTATTAACGCAGTACCGCAAAGTATAAACCTTGTAATCCTGACAATTCCGCCTACACTCGGAGCAGAAATTGCGTCTTGAAGGGTGCTTCGTTGCATCAGCGATATTTTTTTGCCCGACAGCATAGCAACAAAAACGGCAATCGTAACCACTCCCAAGCCACCGATCTGTATCAGCAAAAGTATGACCGCTTGTCCAAACACCGACCAATAGCTACCCGTATCGTGAACAACAAGTCCTGTTACGCACACAGCCGAGGTGGATGTAAAAAGTGCCTCATTAAACGGTGTAACAACACCCGAGCGTGACGAAACAGGAAGCATTAATATAATTGCTCCGAGCAAAATCACTCCTGCAAAGCCAAGCACTATCGTTCTGAATGACGACAAACGCTTTTTTCTATGTATAATATCAGACATATTAGCCTCCACACTAAATTTATATGCTATATTATATCACAACGATATTAAAAATAACAGACAACAATAAAATATTAACAAAATTTAACATAAAGCACCCCCGTGACACAAATCACAGAGGTGCAAATATCAATTATTATCTTCTGTCGCCACGACGGTGATTGTCTCGTCTCGGCTTACGAGGAGTTTCATCAATTTCATTTTCAGGTGTCATACCCTCAAGCTCGATTAATGCGTCTCTTCTGGAAAGATTAATTCTGCCCTGGTCATCAATCTCGATACACTTAACAATGATTGAATCGCCTACATTGACAACATCCTCAACCTTTTCTGTTCTCTTAACATCAAGACGGGAAATGTGAACAAGTCCCTCCTTGCCCGGAGCAATCTCAACGAAAGCGCCGAAGTTCATAAGACGGGTTACAACACCGTTGTAGAATGCGCCAACCTCAGGATCGGTAGCAATAAGCTTAACAACGCTTACAGCGCCCTCGCACTTTTCTGCGTCAACGCCTGAAATGTAAACTCTGCCGTCTTCCTCAATGTTAATCTTAACATCATACTCAGCCTGAATTTCCTGAATAACCTTACCGCCCTTGCCGATAACATCGCCAATCTTATCAGGGTCAATCTGAAGTGTATACATCTTAGGAGCATACTTTGAAAGTTCCTTACGAGGCTCGCTGATAACAGGAAGCATAATCTCGTCAAGGATATAATTTCTTGCCTTATGAGTCTTAGCGAAAGCCTCCTTGATGATTTCAGGAGTAAGACCGTGTACTTTAAGGTCCATCTGAATAGCGGTGATACCCTTCTTAGTACCTGCAACCTTGAAGTCCATATCGCCATAGAAGTCCTCAAGTCCCTGAATGTCAACCATGGTCATAAAGTCGCCGTAAACGCCCTCATCACCTGTGATAAGACCGCAGGAGATACCTGCAACAGGAGCCTTGATAGGAACGCCTGCTGCCATAAGAGCAAGTGTTGAGCCACAAATTGAACCCTGTGAGGTTGAACCGTTTGAAGAAAGAACTTCTGATACAACACGGATAGCATATGGGAACTCGTCAACTGACGGAAGAACAGGAACAAGAGCCTTTTCTGCAAGAGCGCCGTGACCGATTTCTCTTCTGCCCGGACCTCTTGACGGCTTTGTTTCACCTACCGAATATGACGGGAAGTTATAGTGGTGGATATATCTCTTTTCTGTCTGCTCATCAAGACCGTCAAGCTGCTGAGCATCGTTCATAGGGCCGAGTGTTGCAACAGAGAGTACCTGAGTTTGGCCTCTTGTAAACATACCTGAGCCGTGAACTCTTGCAAGAAGGTCAACCTCTGCATTAAGAGGACGAATTTCGTCAATGCCTCTGCCGTCAACTCTCTTATGCTCGTCCTTGAGCCAAGCACGAACAATGTGCTTTTGAACAAGATACATAATCTCGTCAATCTTTGCCTCATTGCCCTCGAATTTTTCGTCAAACTTCTCGTGAACAGCCTCATAAATAGGAAGGAGAGCCTCATCACGAACATTCTTATCGTCTGTATCAAGTGCCTTCTTGACATCTTCCTCGCAGAAAGCCTCGATTTCAGCCATAATTTCAGGATCCGGGTCAGATGACTCGTAAGCGAACTTCGGCTTACCGATTTCGTCTACAATACCCTGAATAAATTTAACAATCTTCTTGTTTTCCTCGTGGCCTGCCATAATGGCATTGAACATTGTGTCGTCATCAATTTCGTTACCGCCTGCCTCAATCATAGCAACAAGGTCTGCTGTTGAAGCAACTGTAAGAACAAGGTCGCTCTTTGCTCTGTCCTCAAGTCCCGGGTTGATAACAATGTTTCCGTCTACAAGACCTACATTCACACCTGAGATAGGTCCGTCCCACGGAATATCGGAAATAGCGATTGCAGCAGAAACACCAATCATAGCGGTGATTTCAGGTGAGCAATCAGGGTCAACTGACATTACGGTAGCAACAACTGAGCAATCGTTACGCAAATCCTTTGGGAAAAGCGGGCGAATAGGACGGTCGATGCAACGAGATGTGAGGATAGCTTTTTCTGATGCTCTGCCCTCTCTTCTCTGGAATGAGCCGGGGATACGGCCTACCGAATACATCTTCTCCTCGTAGTCAACGCTGAGTGGGAAGAAATCAACGCCCTCTCTCGGCTTAGCCGAAGCGGTTACATTACAAAGTACCTCTGTCTCACCGTAGCGAGCAAGGATTGATGCGTTTGCAAGGCCACACATCTTACCTGTTTCAAGAGTAAGCTTTCTGCCTGCAAGCTCGGTTTCCCAAGTCTTAAAATTCTTAAAAAACATACTTTTACCTCTCTAAAATTCTATTATATCAAAAGGAGGGCAATAGTAATAAATACAATTTGCAAGCCGTATTCTTAAAATTTGCAAACTCTATTTACTACTATTTATGCTCCTCCCTTGGTATCTAATTAACAAAAACAGGCGACACGACAAGTATCGCCTGCATAAGCAAGCGAGACAATCCAAATAAATACTTGAATTATCCTTACTTGCTTAGTCCTCGTTCTCAGCCATATTACGCTCAAGAGTGTTACGAATGCCGAGCTTAGCGATAAGCTGACGATATTCGTTGACATCCTTCTTATAGATGTAAGCAAGAAGGTTTCTTCTGTGACCTACCATCTTGAGAAGACCACGGCGTGAGTGATGGTCCTTCTTATGAACCTTGAGATGCTCGGTAAGCTCGTTAATTCTCTTTGTAAGAACAGCAACCTGTACCTGTGCAGAGCCTGTATCACCCTCGTGGGTAGCGTATTCAGCCATAATAGCTTGCTTTTCTGCCTGTGTCATAATTCATTCACCTTTCATAATAATATTTGCATTACGAAAAACACAGTAATGGGCTAAGGTGATGTCGTATCCGACTTACTCCCAAAACCGAGTCATTCGCATTTAGCAAAGAGATTATAACACAAGAGATATGATTTGTAAAGAATTTTTTTGTTGCCGAACAAATTATAAAAAGGAAACAGTATATAAAGGTATAAAATAAGGCAAAAAAATTATTGACATTTCATCATTTTCTGCTATAATAATTAAGCCGCATATTATGGGTTAAAGAAATGCACGCTCAACAAAGCCTATGCATTCACCTATCATAGCGAGACTTATGAAGGAGATATTTACTATGTACGCAGTTATCGTAACAGGTGGTAAGCAGTACAAGGTTGAAGAGGGCGACGTTCTCTACATCGAAAAGCTTGACGCTGAGGCTGAAGCTAAGATTACATTCGACCAGGTTCTTGCAGTTGGTACAGATGCAGGTCTTAAAGCAGGCAAGGATTGTGCAAAAGCTACTGTTGACGCTACTGTTCTCAAGAACGGCAAGGGCAAGAAGATTACAGTTTTCACCTACAAGCCAAAGAAGAACGAGAAGCGCAAGATGGGCCACAGACAGCCTTACACTAAGGTTGAAATCACAAAGATTAACGCTTAATCAATGATTAGAATTGAATTTCAGAAAAAGGGCGATATGCTTTTAGGCTTTGAATGCAAAGGACACACAGGACTTGCCGACAGCGGTGAGGATGTCGTTTGTGCATTTATAAGCAGCGCTTGCTACTTAACCGCCAATACAGTCACCGAGATTATCGGGCTTGATGCGGATGCGAGTGCAACAGACGGATATATGCGACTGAGCATAAACCAAGCGCCCGACAAAGCACAGGATATTCTAAACGGCTTAGTGTTGCATTTAACCGAGCTGTCAAAGGATTATCCTAATAACATTAAAGTAACCACAACGGAGGTGTAACTATGCTTAGACTTAATGTGCAGCTTTTTGCTCATAAAAAAGGTATGGGTTCTACTAAGAACGGCAGAGACAGCGAATCAAAGCGTCTCGGTGCTAAGAGAGCAGACGGACAGTTCGTTCTCGCAGGCAACATCCTTTACCGTCAGAGAGGTACACACATCCATCCGGGTACCAATGTAGGTATCGGCAAGGATGATACTCTTTTCGCTCTCGTAGACGGAACAGTTAGATTTGAAAGAATGGGCAAGGACAGAAAAAAGGTTTCTGTTTATCCTGTTGAGCAGTAATAAGTTCAATAAATCCGTAGTCTGAGGATTACGGATTTTTCTTTTATTGACAAATCGAAAAAATATAATTATAATGTATATAATTTATTTAATATAATAAGAAACGCCTCCTTAGTTAAATGGATATAAGAACCTGAATGCTCTGCATTCAGAACCTTGTTACTCGCAAGCTCGTAATAATAACCCCTCCTAAGAGTTCGTTATAACAACCACTTTTTGCATAAAAGAGATTGACATTAAGTTAATTTCTTATTATATAAAACTAAATATTTTAAAATGTCCTCGTAGCTCAGTCGGATAGAGCAACTGCCTCCTAAGCAGTAGGCCGGAGGTTCGATTCCTCTCGAGGACGCCAAAAATCCCGTCGAAAGCCTTTATTTATAAGGGTTTTCGGCGTTTTTTCCATTTTTACGAAGAAACAGCAAAAACGAAAAAATCACAAATTTTCATTAGCAAATTCTCCGTCAGCTAATGGAATTTAGGACAAATGTCGTCCGCCTTTTAGGTGTACGGCTTGCTAATAAAAATTAGCAGAAAAATTGCTGTTTTGCTAATGAAAATGTCCTCTCTGCTAATGGCAGAAAAAATCGCTTGAAATTCTTGCTAATGAATAAGGCGGTCGTTATCCTGTTAATTACTTCCTCCCTTGCCGATATTGATACTTCGGCGTGTAATATGGCGGAGTATCTGATAAAGGAAATGGCAAAAAAGCAAGGTGTGACGGAACAACTGAAAGCAGAGGATATGATGAAATGGGTCGGATTGATGAATAACATCAGAGCCTGTGCAGACGAGATTCTATTAAACGATATTGTGTATTCCTAATAGCATACCAACCGAAAAGGAACTGCTGTCTTAACTGATGGCAGTTTTCTTTTTCGGAAAGTATTCAAGAAGTCATTAAGTCGTGAGTGTAGTCGAAGTAGTTTGAAGTATTGAAAAAAATGATGACTTTTGTTATAATGTTTAATGGAAGGTTATATTTTATTAGGAATAACGAAATGAATTTGCAGGTGAGAGTATGAAGAAGAATAGAAAATACAAAAAGATAAAGATAATAATGGTTTTTACAACAGTCTTGCTTATAGCGTTTGTAGCAGTAGTTGGATTATATAAAACAGGGATTTATCGTTTTGATTTTTTTAAGGATGTGTATAAAAAAATCGATTTTCAACTGAGTACAAATGAGCTTAACATTCCTCAGGACGCTCTTTCGTTTTCTGTTTATGATATTGAACAGGGTGAATATTTATTTTACGAGGGAGATAGCCAATTGCCCACAGTAGCAAGTTTGGCAAAACTATTTGTCATTGACTATGCTTTGACAAAAGTTAACTTGGAAGATGTTATTGAAGTAAATCAAGAGGTATTGGATCTTGTGCCGGCTGGGTCATCTTTAGCAAATCTAAAAGTTGGGAAGTACACAGTAAAAGAAATAATGGAAGCTATGCTTGTTCCTTCGGGAAACGATGCTGCCTATTCGTTGGCATATTATATTGCTAAAAATGAATTAGGAGAGGGCTATACAGCAACGGAATATATAAATTATTTTACGACAGAGCTAAGTGAGTATTTAATTGAAGAAGGCTATTCTAAAACAAATTTGTATAATGATCCGAGCGGGGCATCTATGTCAGCCGATACACATTTGGATGATATTAATCGTGTAGCCTTGAAGCTTTATAATTATGATTTTGTTAAAGAATGTGTAGGGAAAAGCACTTTCTCAATTCAAACTCCACAAGGCGAATTTACTTGGAAAAATACCAATAAGTTTTTAGATAAAAAGTCACCGTACTATAATGAAAATGTAAAAGGAATAAAAACAGGAACTATGGCATCTTCCTATAATATTGTTGTTCTTTATAAAAAAGATGGCAAGGAATATTTGATTACCTGCTTGGCATCATTATCAGATGAAGGAAGATATAAAGCAGTGCAGTCCGCTATAAATACAATTATTAAATGATGTCGAAATATCTTTTAATTAAAGCGTTAAAGTGTCGTGGACAAGATAAAGGTTAGTTTGGTGAAACAACAATAGTTGAAGTACGAAAAACATCGTAGAAATACGGTGTTTTTTGTTACCCCAAACCCTACAATTTCATACATAACCACAGGTTAGTACAAATACCTTGTGTGATTTTTTGAAAGGCTTAGAAAGGCAATTTTGCCCAATTTTCGCCCCGAGAAATGACAGAAACAAGGCTCTGAGTATCTTCCCTGTGGTTTTTTTGTTTTCAGGCGGAAAGGAGAACGAAGAACAATGAAGCAAATGGAAAATGAAATGAATGTAACTGTGCCTCTTGAAGTTATCAAGGCAAGTGAGATTGAGCCGAGGAAAGTGAAATGGCTGTGGTATCCGTATATTTCGTTCGGCAAGGTTACGCTGTTGCAGGGCGATCCGGGCAATGGAAAAAGCAAGTTAATGCTTTCCATTGCCGCCCTGCTTTCAAAAGGAGAAGGCAATCCGAAAGGGGTTGCCTTTTGCTGTTACTGAAAATGTTGTAAAAATGGTCAAAATCCATTATAATATTAGAATACGAATAAATGTATTCCTATAAGAGGGCACGCAAGCTGTGAGTGTAAATTCGGTGATTTATGAGCATCATATTAACTGTATGATGTTTCCCGTATTTATTAGCAGGTGCTAATATCTTGCTAAAATGAGGGCAAAAAACATAGAAATATTAGCAGATTTCAGACGAGATTTGATTAACAGTAAATGCTCGGAAAAGCCAGTAAAATCAAGGCCTTTCAGGGATTTCAAGGGAGTCAAAAATGCCCTTCGAGGGCTTCTCCTGAGGGTTAGTTGTGAGTTCGATTCTCGCAGGGGGTGCCAAATCTTTGAAAAGAGCCGAAAGTCTTAAAATTTAAGACCCTCGGCTTTTTATTTTTTATAATTTTCAACACCGTTAAAGCATATGTAATGTCGGTTTGGCAAGGCTGCAACAATCGCATATGAAAATTACAGCCACAACCAAAGCGCAGATTATTTTTCCATAAGAGAAACCATTACGGCTTTTTGAGCGTGGAGACGATTTTCTGCCTCGTCAAATATTTCATCGGCGTGTGCTTCAAAAACTTCTGCCGTAATCTCCTCGCCACGGTGAGCAGGCAGACAATGCTGTACCATACAACCGCTGTTTGCAGCCGAAAGCAATTCATTATTTATCTGATACTTTCCGCCAAACACGGCTTTACGCTGCTGTGCTTCGCCCTCCTGACCCATTGACGCCCAAACATCCGTGAAGATAACATCCGCACCGCTTGCAGCCTCCAACGGCTCTGTGAAGAGTGAAAAGTCATTATTATCCTTTGCAAAATTAAGCACGGCATTATCGGGTTGATACCCCTCGGGGCAAGCGACAGAAACCTTCATACCTGTTTTAAGTCCGCCCACGATAAGGGAATTTGCCATATTATTACCGTCGCCTATGTAGCACATTTTAAGCCCGTCAAGATGTCCCTTATGCTCACGCACCGTCATTAAATCCGCAAGCACCTGGCACGGATGACAAAAATCGGTAAGTCCGTTAATAATCGGAATCGAGCCAAATTCGGCAAGAGCCTCAACCTCGGATTGCTCAAAAGTTCTTATCATAATACCGTCGATATAACGTGAGAGAACTCTTGCGGTGTCCTGTATCGGCTCACCACGGCCTATTTGCAAATCACGGTTTGACAAAAAGAGTGCCTGACCGCCAAGCTGATACATACCCGTTTCAAACGAAACTCTTGTTCTGGTTGACGATTTTTGAAATATCATACCGAGTGTCTGTCCCTCAAGTCTTTTATGAGATATGCCGTGCTTATTTTCATATTTAAGCTGGTCGGCAAGATTCAAAAGCTCCGATATTTCGTCAGGTGTTGTTGATAAGAGACTCAAAAAATTCTTCATTTAATTTCACTTTGCCTTTCCGACTACATTTATTTACTCCTGCCTGTTGTAGTCCGACAGGCATATTTTTTATTCACCAAGAGTCTTTTTAAGAATTTCAAGTCCCTTGTCAATTTCATCATAAGTTATGCTCAGCGGAGGAAGCAAGCGTAACGACTGCTTCGCCGTCAATATCAGCAATCCGTTTTCCACACATTTGATTGCAACATCTCCGGCTTTTTTATCTTTAAGGTCAATGCCTATCATAAGTCCCATTCCACGAACTGCACAAACCCCGTCAAAGCAAGCGACCTTTTTCATTATATACTTGCCTTTTTCACGCACGGATTTGAAAAAGCCGTCATCAAGGCGATTCAAAATTTCTATCGCGCCTGCCAAAACAACAGGATTTCCTCCAAAGGTTGTGCCGTGAGTTCCCGAATTGAGCGTGTTTCCGAATTTTTCCGTTGCAAGACAAGCACCGACAGGCAATCCGCCTCCAAGCCCCTTTGCCGTTGTAAGCACATCCGGCTTTACTCCGATATTTTCCCAAGCGTACAGCTTGCCCGTTCTGCCGACACCCGTTTGCACCTCGTCAAATATAAGCGCAATATCGTTTTTGTCACATTGCTCACGGACAAATTCAATATAATCGCTCGGGGTTATCAAAACTCCTCCCTCGCCTTGAACAATCTCCAAAATCACCGCACAGACGCTGCCGTCCAACAGCTTTGAAAATTCTTTTTTATCGCCTGACTCAGCATATTTGAATCCATCCACGAACGGCATAAAATACTTATGATACTGTTCCTGTCCCGTAGCTGTTATAGTAGCCATTGTTCTGCCGTGAAATGAATTTACAAGCGATATTATCGTGTTGCGATTTTCTCCGTATTTGTCAAAGCTGTACTTTCGTGCAAGCTTTATCGCACATTCGTTAGCTTCTGCTCCGGAGTTGCAAAACAGTACCTTGTCAAAGCCGCTTTTTTGACACAACAATTCTGCCGCAGTCGCAACCGTTTCATTATAAAACAGATTTGATGTATGCTGGATTTTGTTTAATTGTTTTGTCACCCCATTTTTCCAGCCGTCATCATTAACTCCGAAAATATTAACACCTATGCCGGAGGTAAAGTCAATAAACACTTTACCGTCGGGTGATGAAAGCGACGCATTTTTGCCACCCATCAAAGCAACGGGATAGTGAGTGTAAGTAGGCATTAAATATTTATCGGCGGTACTTTTAATCTCGTTAAAGTTCATTTTATCAGTCCTCTAAATTCAGCTTGTTATTAATTATGCGTGAAGCATTGTGCCAAAGCCCTCGTCCGTAAACAGCTCCATAAGAATGGAATGAGGAATACGGCCGTCGATTATATTAGTTTGAAGAACACCCTGACGAACAGCCTCAACACAACAATCAATTTTAGGAATCATTCCCCCGGATATTACTCCCTGTGATTTAAGAGAAGGGATTTGCGAAACCTGAACATCGTGAATCAGAGTTGTTTCGTCGTTTTTATCCATCAAAAGACCGCTTATATCAGTCATCAGCAATAGCTTTTCGGCACGAAGTCCTGCTGCAAGCGACGCTGCCGCAGTATCTGCATTTATGTTATAGACCTCATCATTTTCGCCCGTGGCAACAGAGGAAATAACAGGAATATATCCGTTTTGCAGATTATCATTTATTATGTCTGTATTCACCTCGGTTATTTCACCGACAAAACCAATATCCGCTTTTGTATATTTTTCAGCCTTAATCATTTCGCCGTCAATACCGCACAGCCCTACCGCCTTACCGCCGTGCTTTGAAATCAGCTGAACTAAATGCTTATTAACCTTGCCTGCCAAAACCATTTGCACTATATCCACCGTTTCCTTGTCGGTATAGCGCAAGCCGTCAACAAATCGGTTTTGCTTTCCCACGCGGTTAAGCATATCGGATATTTCGGGTCCTCCGCCGTGAACAAGCACCACATTTACACCGACAGAACGCAGAAGAACTATGTCGGTCATTACCGCATCACGAAGTTCCTCGTTTATCATAGCATTTCCGCCATATTTTATAACCACCGTCTTGTTTTGGTATTTTTGAATATACGGCAAAGCCTGAACGAGAATTTCGGAACGGTCAGAGTTTGTTATGTTTGATATTCCCATTTTCGTCTCCTAAGTAATTATAGTTTTAACAGAAAATCATGTACGATAGTCGCCGTTTATCTTGACATAATCATAGGTCAAGTCGCAGCCGTAAGCCGTTGCAGAGCAATCGCCCGATTTCAAATCGACAAGAATATACACCTCATCACAGGACAAAACCTTTTTTGCAAGCTCCTCGGAGAATTCAATCCCTGCCCCATCTTTGCAAACCTCAATTTCACCGCCGTCAGATTTGAATTTCACATCAACCTTATGAACATCTATATCTGCTCCGCTGTATCCGAGAGCGCAGAGGATTCTGCCCCAGTTGGCGTCAGCACCGAACATTGCCGCCTTTACGAGCGACGAGCAAATAACAGACTTTGCGCATATTTTTGCATTTTCCGTATTCGACGCACCCGACACAACACATTCCACAAGCTTTGTTGCACCCTCGCCGTCCTTTGCCATAAGCTTAACAAGCTTTTCGCAAATCAAAGCAAGAGCTGAAGTAAACGCTTTATAATCCTCATTTTTCTGCGTTATTCTTTCATTGCCGCAAAGGCCGGAAGCCATAACCGCAACGGTATCATTTGTTGAAGTATCACCGTCAACGGAAAGCATATTAAAGCTGTCCTTAACAACCTCTGAAAGTGAGCATTTAAGCATATCGGACGATATATCCGCATCGGTAGTGATAAAAGCAAGCATAGTCGCCATATTGGGATGAATCATTCCGCTGCCCTTTGAAATCGCACCTATACGGCAAGTCTTACCGCCAAGGTTAAATTTGCAGGCAAACTCTTTTTTTACAGTATCGGTTGTCATAATTGCATTTGCAGCCGAATCCGAGCCGTCCTTGCTAAGTCCCGATGCAAGAGACTGCATACCCTTTTTAACATATGTCAAATCAAGCACCTGACCGATAACTCCGGTAGAAGCCACTATCACATCGCTTTGCGAAACACCGAGCGTATCGGCAGTAATTCTGCACATTTCCTCTGCTTTTTCTACACCGTCGGCATTACAGGTATTTGCAATTCCGCTATTGCAAATAACCGCCTGCGCTTTACCGTTACCAATGTTTTTTCGTGTGACGGTTATAGGCGCTCCGCAAACAAGATTTTGTGTATAAACCGCAGCTGCGTCACATTCCTTTTCGCAAAAAATAAGTGCAAGGTCTTTTTTGTCCTTGTTTTTGCGAATACCGCAATGTATTCCGTTTGCGGTAAAGCCGTTCGGTGCAGCAACACCGCCGTCTGTGAATTTAATATCCATATTTATTACCTTTCGTTTATAAATCTAAGCCGTATTCGCACGGCAAGCCCATAACAACATTCATACATTCGAGCGCTGCACCCGAAGCTCCCTTGCCGAGATTGTCATAGAGTGCCATAAGAAGTATTCTGTCCGAGTTTCCTGCCACGGTAATATCCATACTGTCAAGTCCCGACTTTGCATTTGAAGCGACAAATCCGTTATCGTCTATCGTCTCTTTGTAGCTGACTATCGGCGAATTATATATCGAGCGATAAAGCTTTTTAATATCCTCAACGGTGTTTCCGTTTTTCAACTCAGAAGCAAATATCGGTACGGTAACCAGCATTCCGCTGTAATAATCACAAATGTAGGGGCTGAACATAGGTGCAAGCGTAAGTCCCGAAATTTTTTGCATTTCCTTTAAGTGTTTATGCTCCTGCGTCAAGGCATACTCTCTTGGCGAATTAAGCTCGGCGGGTTTTTCTTCGCTTTCATAAAGAGCTATTCCCTTTTTGCCTGCTCCGCTGTAACCCGAAAGCGCGTGGCAATACAATTTGCAATCGGAAGAAATAATACCGTTATCAATCAGAGGCTTCACCAACGCTATAAATCCGCTTGCATAGCACCCCGGCGAGGCAATACGCTTTGACGAAGAAACAGCCTGAAAGCCGTCGCCAAATACCTCGGGAAACCCGTAACACCAGCCATCGCTTGTTCTGTGTGCCGTTGAAGTATCAATTATAACCGTATCGCAATCCCCTGCAAGCTCTGCCGCCTCGACTGCCGCATTGTCGGGCAAGCAGAGAAATGCAATATCCGAAGTGCAAATAGCGTTTTTTCTTGCCTGCGAATCTTTTCTAAGCTCTTCGGAGAGCGTCACAAGCTCTATATCATTTCGTTTTTTAAGGCGGTCAAATATTTTAAGTCCCGTAGTGCCTTGACTGCCATCTATAAATACCCTTGTCATCTTCTATTCCTTTAACAGTCCCTTTATTCTTTTCACCTGCTCAATCACATTCTGCGGTGACGGACCGCCGAGAGAAGTTCTTGAGTTGACACACTTATCAAGATTGATTGCATCGTAAACGCCGTCGTCAAACAAATCGCAAACTGCCTTATATTCATTCAATTCAAGCGTTTCGAGCGTTTTTCCTTTTTTGATACAAAGTGCAACGATTTCACCGGTTGCCTTATATGCATCACGAAACGGCAAACCCTTGCCAACAAGATAATCGGCACAATCGGTTGCATTAATAAATCCGCCCGCTGCCGCCTTACGCATATTTTCAGGCAATGCCGTCATTGTTTCGAGCATAGGAATAAATGTGGTAAGGCAAATTTTAACAGTATCAAAGGCATCGAATATTGCCTCCTTATCCTCCTGCATATCCTTATTATAAGCAAGAGGCAGACCCTTCATCATTGTGAGCAATGTTGTCAAATCTCCGAAAACACGACCCGCCTTTCCACGAATAAGCTCCGTTATATCGGGATTTTTCTTTTGAGGCATTATCGACGAGCCGGTAGAAAACGCATCATCAAGCTCGACAAACTTAAATTCCCACGAACACCAAAGAATTATTTCCTCGCTGAATCGCGAAAGATGAACCATAAGTATAGACAATGCCGACGCAAGTTCCATACAAAAATCTCTGTCAGACACACCGTCGAGCGAATTAAGCATCGGAGCAGTAAAGCTGAGCAAATCGGAGGTCATAACCCTGTCGATATTATAGGTTGTGCCTGCAAGAGCGCAACAGCCAAGAGGGCAATAATTCATTCTCGCCTTTGCGTCTGTTATACGCTGACGGTCACGAAGCAGCATTTCGGCATATGCCAAAAGATGATGCCCGAAAGTTATCGGCTGCGCTCTTTGCATATGCGTATAACCCGGCATAACGGCAGACGAATATTTTTCTGCCTTTTGGCAAATCACATCTATCAAATCCGTAACCAAAGCATAAACGCTGTCACATTCGTGGCGAAGATACATTCTTACATCAAGCGCAACCTGGTCATTTCTGCTGCGTGCCGTATGAAGTCTTTTGCCCGCAGAGCCGATACGGTTTGTAAGTTCGCCCTCAACAAAGGTATGTATATCCTCCGAATCGGGGTCAATCTGCAAAATGCCGTTTTCGATTTCCGATTTAATTGTTTTTAATCCGTCAACGATTTTTGTCAGGTCGTCGGGGGAAATTATACCCTGAGTGCAAAGCATAGTTGCGTGTGCAATACTGCCGTCTATATCCTCTTTATACATTATGCTGTCAAAGGCTATCGACGAATTAAAGTCGTTGGTTTTTTGGTCTAATGCCTTTTGAAATCTTCCCTGCCAAAGCTGCATTTTTCTACTCCTGTCTGCTGATTATTTATTTCTCTCGCTGTTGAGCAATGCCTTAACCTTAATAGGAAGCCCGAAAAGATTAATAAATCCGCTTGCGTCCGTCTGGTCATAAGCACCCCCGTCATCACCGAATGACGCAACATTTTCATCATAAAGGGTGTAAGGTGAGGTTACGCCCGCATTAATAATATTGCCTTTATAAAGTTTCAGCTTAACATCGCCAGTAACAGTCTGCTGTGTGCTGTCTACAAATGCAGAAAGTGCCTCACGAAGCGGTGTAAACCACTTGCCGTCATAAACAAGCTCGCCGTATTTTTCGGCAACAAGCTTTTTATAATGAGATGTATCACGGTCAAGAGTAATCATTTCAAGAAGCTCGTGCGCTTTATAAAGAATTGCACCGCCCGGTGTTTCGTATACTCCACGGGATTTCATACCGACAAGACGATTTTCAACTATATCAAGAAGTCCGATACCGTTAGCACCGCCCAAAGCATTAAGCTTTTCAACAAGTGCGAGTGCGTCAAGCTCCTTGCCGTCAACCGCCGTCGGAACACCCTTTTCAAAATGGATAGTTACATATGTAGGCTCGTTTGGTGCATTCTCGGGAGAAACTCCAAGTTCCAAAAATCCGTCCTTATTATACAAAGGCTCGTTTGCAGGGTCTTCAAGGTCAAGTCCCTCGTGTGACAAATGCCAAACATTTTTATCCTTAGAATAATTTGTTTCACGGTCAATTTTAAGCGGAATATTATGCGCCTCGGCATAATCAATTTCCTCATCACGGGACTTAATATCCCACTCACGCCACGGAGCAATAATTTCCATATCGGGTGCTAAC
Organism: uncultured Oscillospiraceae bacterium; assembly: GCA_900539165.1. Taxonomy (GTDB): domain Bacteria; phylum Bacillota; class Clostridia; order Oscillospirales; family Acutalibacteraceae; genus Eubacterium_R. Next base: position 55,211 of record UQAZ01000005.1, on the reverse strand, counting down.
GCTTTGAGGGAAAGCTCAAAACGAACTTGGTCGTTGCCCTTGCCCGTACAGCCGTGACAAATAGCATCTGCACCCTCTTTCTTTGCAATGCTTGCAAGTCCCTTTGCAATGCACGGACGAGCGTGCGATGTGCCGAGTAAATATTCCTCATACTCAGCGCCTGCTTTCAGGCACGGCCAAATGTAGTTCTCGATATAATCCTTTTTCAAATCGAGAATATAAAGCTTTGATGCACCCGTCTTAATCGCTTTTTCCTCAAGACCGTCAAGCTCTGTGCCTTGTCCAACATCGCCCGATACCGCAATTACCTCGCAATTATTATAGTTTTCCTTGAGCCACGGAATAATAATCGAGGTGTCAAGTCCGCCCGAATAAGCAAGTACAACCTTTTTAATGTCCTTCTTATCTTTTTTCATAATATTACCTCCAAGTATAGACAAAAGAATTATCCTTTGATTAAGCAATCACAATGCGTGTCTGTTGCTTATGGGAAAATTATACATCCTCCCTTTGCAAAAATCAAGAGCTTTTTGCATAATTATGCTAATTTGATGCATATTTGTTAAAATTGACAGTATAATTATACACAAAAATGTAGCGTTTTATGCAAATTTTAACCCTCTATGCACAAAATAAAAAGACAAGGCAAAATTCACCCTGTCAAAACAAATATAAAAAGTAACCGACGCCCTTACCAATCACTATATATTATATACATATATAATACGCACCCCACGCAATACAAAGAAATCAACCGCAATACAAAACCAAGCACGAAAAAAAAGCCTTACAGTCGGACAAACTGCAAGGCTTTGCGGTATTTAATTATTTCTTAGGCTTAATGCGCTTCTTTTCCTTCTTATGCTCCTCCTCAGCTTTGAGAGCATCGGCAGCAAGCTTAGCAGGAGAACCGCAGCACTTCTTGTACTTCAAGCCGCTTCCGCACGGACACGGATCGTTAGGGCCAATCTTCTTTTCCTTACGGATTGTAACAGCCTTAACATTCTCGTTCTTTTCATCAGAGGTTGATGTAACATGAGCAACAGCCTTACGCTGAACATCAGACTTATGAACAGGCATAAGTGTGAGCATCATTTTAGCTGTATCCTCTCTGATTTCAGAGGTCATCTCGTCAAACATATCGTATGACTCAACACGGAAAGCAACAACCGGGTCACGCTGAGCGTAAGAACGAAGGTGAATACCCTTCTTGAGATCCTCCATAGCGTCGATGTGATCCATCCAATGAGTATCAACATTTCTGAGAAGTACCATTCTCTCAAATTCCTGGAAGAATTCGTCGCCGAGAACCTTTTCCTTCTCTTCTAATCTCTTATGGCCTCTTGACTGAAGAAGCTCAATAGTATCTGCAACAGTAAGGCTGTCAACATCCTTAAAGTCGTCGTCATCGGCAATGAGCCAGCTCTTGTACTTCTCACGAAGACCGTCGATATTCCAATCGCTCTTTGACTCGCCTGTAAAGTAATTTGTAACAGTTTCCTCGATGTTTGTATCGAGCATCTTGTTAATGGTTTCGGTGAGGTCAAGTCCGTCAAGAACCTGGTCACGCTGCTTATAAATAAGCTCTCTCTGACGGTTCATAACATCGTCGTACTGCAAGGTATTCTTACGAATACCGAAGTTCTTACCCTCAACCTTTTGCTGTGAGGATTCGATAGTCTTAGAAATAAGTCTTGACTCAATAGGCATATCCTCGTCAACGGTAAGTCTGCTCATCATCTTCTGCATCTTATCGCCGCCGAAGAGACGCATCAAATCGTCCTCAAGTGAAAGGAAGAACTGGCTTGCACCCGGATCACCCTGACGACCCGAACGACCTCTGAGCTGATTATCAATACGGCGTGCGTCGTGACGCTCTGTACCGAGAATGAACAAACCGCCTGCTTTTCTTACCTTTTCAGCCTCGTCTTTGATTTCTTCCTTATACTTAGCCTCAAGCTCAATAAATGTCTTACGAGCCTTGAGGATTTCCTCGTCATCGGTATCACCGAAGCCTGTTGCCTCTGCAATCTGCTCATTTGTGAACTTCATCTTCTTCATCTGAGCCTTTGCAAGAAACTCTGCGTTACCGCCAAGCATAATATCTGTACCACGGCCTGCCATATTGGTAGCAATGGTAACTGCTCCGAACTTACCTGCCTGAGCAACGATTTCTGCTTCCTTTTCGTGATTCTTAGCGTTAAGAACCTTATGTTCAATTCCCTCTTTTTTGAGGAGGTGTGAAAGATGCTCCGACTTTTCGATGCTGATAGTACCTACAAGCACAGGCTGTCCCTTTTCGTGACATTCCTTAATCTGCTTAATAACATTATGGTACTTGCCAACCTCTGTCTGGAAAATAACATCCGGCTTATCCTCACGAATGAGTGGCTTATTTGTAGGAATTTCTACAACATCAAGCTTATAGATTTCGTCAAATTCGTTAGCCTCGGTAGCAGCAGTACCTGTCATACCCGAAAGCTTCTTATAAAGACGGAAGTAATTCTGGAATGTAATGGTTGCAAGAGTCTTGCTCTCATGCTCAACCTTTACGCCTTCCTTAGCTTCAAGTGCCTGGTGGAGACCCTCGTTATATCTACGGCCCTCCATAATACGACCTGTAAACTCATCAACAATCTTAACCTGACCGTCTTTAACAACATAGTCTACATCTCTGGTCATTACACCGTGAGCCTTGATAGCCTGGTCGATATGGTGACGGAGAGTTGTATTATCAATATCCATAAGGTTTTCAACCTTAAAGAACTTCTCAGCCTTTTCAACACCACTCTTGAGGAGAGTAGCCGTCTTAGCCTTTTCGTCAACAACATAGTCGCCGTCGTAATTTTCCTCGGTGTCCTGCTTATCGTCGGTTTTAGCAACCTTTGTCATTGAAAGTGTCTTTGCAAATGCGTCAGCCTGACGATAAAGGTCTGTTGACTGGTCGCCCTTACCGCTGATGATAAGAGGAGTACGAGCCTCATCAATAAGAATTGAGTCAACCTCATCGACGATAGCGAATGAGTGACCTCTCTGTACCTTACGCTCTTTGTACTGAACCATATTATCACGAAGATAGTCAAAGCCCATCTCGTTATTAGTACCGTAAGTAATGTCTGCGTTATAAGCTTCCTGACGCTCGGCATCGCTCTTTTCGTGAACGATAAGTCCGACGCTCAAGCCGAGGAAACGGTAAATCTTACCCATCCACTCGGAGTCACGCTTTGCAAGGTAATCGTTTACTGTAACGATATGCACGCCCTCGCCTGAAAGCGCATTAAGATAAGCAGGGAGAGTAGCAACAAGAGTTTTACCCTCACCGGTTTTCATTTCTGCAATTCTGCCCTGATGAAGAACGATACCGCCGATAAGCTGTACCTCAAAGTGCTTCATTCCGAGAACACGCCAGCTTGCCTCACGGCATACAGCAAAGGCATCCGGAAGAATGTCATCAAGAGTTTCTCCGTTTGCAAGTCTTTCTTTAAGGACAGGAGTTTGAGCTGCAAGCTCCTTGTCGTCCATATCCTGATACTTAGACTCAAGCTCCAGAATTTTGTCAACTGTTTTGCGGAGCTTCTTTACCTCTTTTTTAGAATAATCTCCGAAAATAGCTGTTACGAATTTGTTAGCCATTCATTTCACCTCAAAATAGGAATTTTTGAATTTTCATTCACATACTTTAGCATAATAACATAAAAGCGTCCCGTTGTCAATTATATATTAAATATAGATTACAACCTAAAATGCGACATCGGCACGCTTTTCACGCTATGAATATATTTTTTTGATTGCGCCCAAAGCACCGCCGGAAACAGCGTCCTCAGCCGTCTCGTCAAGGGCTAAAACAAGATTTTTCTTTCCTTTTTCCACCTTAACGGTAATTTCTGCCTGCACAGGAGTTTTGCTGTTCTTAATTCCCTCAAGCAAAACATTCAACGAATTATTAAGAAACGAGTCGTCATTAAGCTTTCTGAGAAGCTCCGTGTTGCTGTAATTAGATTTCAGTCCCTCGGTAAAAATGCTTGCAATTTCATTAAGCTTTTTGTTTGAAACAGATATTGTAACCGTTTGATTTTCGGTATCTACGCTCTTAACCTCAAGCTCCAAATCAGCAAACATTGCTTTACCAAGCTTCGCAAATTGCTCGTGTGAAGCCGAAAGCTTAACGATATAATCAAGGGTAGTTGACGAAACATAACGATTAAGTGCTTCCGTATCAAATTCCTTGAGTGCGGTTTCGACAGCGGAAACGGTTTCAATCACATTTTTTTCCGTCATTTTTGTACTTGAGCAGGAGGCAAACGAAAGCGCCATAATAACGCTCAAAATAACGCAAGCTGCCACCTTAACAAATTTCTTCATATTTATCACCTCGCCGATTATTTTAACACACAACCCTCCAAATGTATAGCATAAAAAAGTAAATTTTTTCCCAAAATAATAAAGATTGCTTTTTTTTACACAATATGATATAATCTGTAAAGTCAGTTAGTCTATATATTGGGTCAATGCGACCAAACGGCACATAAACTTGTGTTTTTTACAAAAATGATGAAAGAGTTTCGGCACTGTATTTTTTGCCGAGAGAATGGATAAATGAAGAATTTTTTACACACCTATTTCGGAGCGACGAAATGGAAGCGATTGTTTGACATAGTGGTGTCATTTTTCTCGCTGATAATACTCTCACCCCTGTTTTTGGTAATTATCGCAATCAACTTTTTTACCCCCGACTGCAAAATCTTTTTCAGTCACGAACGCAGAGGCAGACGAGGAGAACCGTTTAGAATCTACAAGTTTCAAACTATGAAAAACAACGCTCCCAACTGTGCAACGGGCGACTTGGAAAATCCCGAACAATATATAACAAAATTCGGCGCGTTTATGCGTAAGACAAGCATTGACGAGCTTCCTCAGCTTTGGAACATACTAAAGGGAGATATGAGTTTTGTCGGTCCTCGACCGCTTATTTCAAGCGAACTCAGAGCGCACAGACTGAGACTTGAAAACGGTGTATACAGATTCAGACCGGGATTAACCGGCTGGGCGCAGATTAACGGCAGAGACGACATTTCGCTGCTTAAAAAGATGAAGCTCGATAAAGAATATTGCGATAATTGGAGCATAGGTCTTGATATAAAAATAATGATTCGCTCTGTATGGGTATGCATTAAGAGAGAGGGCTACCAAGAGGGCAAAATTCACAGAATTTAATTTATCCGAAAACAAACAAACTGAGACGGAGAACAATATATGGAAAGAAATTTCATTGACGGCTATACGGAATGGCAATCAAATCCCGAAATTGTGGGAGTAAACAAACTGCCGGAGCATTCCACGCTTATGCCATATGAAAATTTTGAGGAGGCAAAGACGGCAGACAGATATGCCTCGTCAAAGTGCAAGCTGTTAAACGGCAAATGGAAGTTTAAGCTATACAAAAATTATGCCTACAAACCGACCGACTTTGCAGACCCGAACTATGACAGTCATAATTGGGACACGGTAAATGTTCCCTGTTCATGGCAAATGCAGGGCTATGACCAACCACAATACTGCAATGTTCGCTATCCGTGGGAGGGCAGCGAGGACATCACACCTCCGAACGCTCCCGTAAAGCACAATCCCGTAGGCTGTTATATCAAAAAAATCAAGATTAATGAAGCTACACTTTCAAAAAGAGTTGTTCTCTGCTTTGAGGGTGTTGAATCCGCATTCTATCTTTACATAAACGGTGAGAGAGTGGGTTACAGCGAATCAACCTTTAACAGAGCCGAATTTGACATCAGCCGCTATCTCCGCAACGGCTCAAATGTAATCGGAGTTGAGGTATATCGCTGGTGTACGGGAAGCTGGCTTGAATGTCAGGATATGTGGAGGCTCGGCGGTATATTCCGTGATGTTTACATCTACACAACCGAAAGAGAATACATTCGTGATTTTGAAATCCACGCAGAACCCGACTCACAGCTTCACGACGGATACATCAATGTTACCGTAAAAACGAACGGTGCATACGAGGGTCTGAGCCTTGATATGAGCGTAATTGACGGCAGCGGCGACATTGTTGCGCTTGACAGCCAATACGCAAACGAGGACCACATAACAAAGATGAAGGCTATCGTGACCGACATTAAGCCTTGGAGTTCGGAAACACCGTATCTCTACACCGTTGTCCTCACATTAAAAAACAACGGCACACCTATCGAATACATTTCTCACAAGGTGGGCTTCAGAACCGTTGAAATCCGTGACGGAATAATCAGAATAAACGGCAGACGAGTTGTTTTCAAAGGTACTAACAGGCACGAATTTGACTGTCACACGGGCAGATATATAACAGAAGAAGTTATGAGAACAGACATTGAGTTGATGAAAAAGAACAACATCAATGCCGTCCGCACTTCGCACTATCCAAACACTCCTCGCTGGTATGAGCTTTGCGACGAGTACGGACTTTATGTAATCGACGAAAACAATATGGAGACGCACGGAACAGGCTGGTCAACCATTATCGGCTGTCCTCAGCTTCCCGGCTCCCGCCCCGAATGGGAAAAGGCTTGTATGCAGAGAATCAAGGCGCTGTATCAGCGTGACAAAAACTATTCCTGCGTTGTATGCTGGAGCCTCGGTAACGAATCGCTCGGCGGTGAAACTCCTAAGAAAATGTATAATTGGCTGAAAGAAAACGACAAGTCAAGGTTTGTTCATTTTGAATGTGACAGAGCGCCTGACGAGTCCACCCTATCGGATGTTCAAAGCAAAATGTATGCCAAGCCTTGGGAATGTGAAGAATACGCATCAACAGGCAGAGACGGCAGACCGTACATTCTGTGCGAATTTACTCATGCAATGGGCAACTCGTGCGGTTCAACCGACGAATACACAAAGCTTTGGGACAAATATCTTTGCTTACAGGGCGGTTTTGTTTGGGATTGGGTTGACCAGAGCATTTTGACAACCGATGAAAACGGAAACGAATATCTTGCATACGGCGGAGTTTTCAATGACGAGCCAAACGACGGTCACTTCTGTGGAAACGGTCTTTTGTTCGGCGACAGAAGCGTTACTCCTAAGCTGTGCGAAATCAAGAAACTTTACCAAAATGCGGATTTCAATGCCATTGACGCAGAAAGAGGAATAATCGAGATTAAAAACAAATTCCTCTTTACAAATCTCAACCGCTACGACTTATATTGGTCGCAGTCAAGCGACAAGGGTATTTTTGCAGACGGAATTATCCATATCGACCTTGAGCCGTTTGAAAAGACCACAATAAACTTAGAGCTTACAAAGGCATCCTCCACCGAATACTATCTCAATCTTGAGCTTAGAGAAAAAGAGGATACGGCATACTGTAAGGCAGGTCACATCGTGGCAGAGGAGCAATTTGTAATAAACGAATTTGCAAACACATACGATGAACTTGAGGGCGGTGAGGAGCTTCTCGTGTCTGACACTTACGGCACGCTTAGAATAATCGGCGACGACCTTAACATCAGATTTGAGAAAAGAGAAAGAAATCAGCTTTGCTCAATAAAGGTAAACGGCGAGGAACTGTTGAATGCACCTATGAGGCTGAATTTCTGGCGTGCGCTTACCGACAACGACAGAGGCTCACGAGCAGGAAGCCGTCTGGGTTGCTGGAGAGATGCGGGAGATACACCGGGCATTTTCAACAACACCAAATGGCGAATTGAAAACTATCAAATCCTTGACGGCGGAAAGAAAATTGTTGTAGTAAGCAGTGCAGAGGTTTGCACTCAGCCTGTATCAAAGGCAATTATCGTATATACAATCACCTCAAACGGAATGGAAGTCAGCCTTGAATTTAAGCCGAGCGACTCGCTCCCCGAAATTCCCGAGGTCAGCGTTTTGTTTGAGCTTCCAAAAGATTTTGAATCGGTAACATATCTCGGCAACGGACCTGAGGAAAACTACATTGACCGTGCAAATGCAAGCAAATTAGGACTTTACACAACTACCGTAAGCGATATGTGGGTAAACTACCTAAAGCCTCAGGAATGTGCAAACCGTACAGGTGTAAGATATGCAACCATTATCGGCGACAAAAAATCATTCGGAATAGTAGCCGAGCCGGTTTGTGAATTAAATGTTTCGCATTATCTTCCTAAGGAAGTCGAAAACACTTGGCATCAAAAGGATTTACCGGAATACGACAAAACCGTTGTAAGAATCATTGCAAGACAGCAGGGCGTCGGAGGATACGACAGCTGGGGCGCACATTGCAACGAGAAGTACAAAAACAAGTGCGACAAAACATACAGACTTAAATTTCAGCTTAGATTTTAGTCGGATAATCAAGCAAGCCTTAAAATAAACTCGGCTTGACAAATCTATTTTTTAGTATTATATTTTATGAGTGCCGATAAAAGTATAAAATTGAGTTCGGCACAATGAGAGGTAGAAATATGTCTTTTAAGGAGTCGGCAATAAACTTTGCCGTTAAACACGCAGTAAAATACGCAAGAAAGGATTTCGACCGAAATGCGCCAAAAATTCTGAACCTTGTGGAAAAGGCTGATGTAAAAAGAGTAAACCGTTCCACCTATGCAGGCTTGCATAAGGTTATGGACGACCCTAATAACAACTGGATGAAGTTCGCTAAGGACATAATCTGCAATACAGATGAGCATGTTGTAAACAAGCTTATTCCACCGCTTATGAACGTTGCCATCAACAGCTACACAAAGCGTATGGCAGCTATCGAAAAATACGGATGTAATGTGCCTTGGGCTATTCTTATGGACCCGACAGCAGCCTGCAACCTTAAATGTAAAGGCTGTTGGGCAGCAGAGTACGGTCACACAAGCTCGCTTTCATATGACGATTTGGCAAGAATCATTCGTCAGGGCAAGGAGCTGGGTACTTATATGTACCTTTACACAGGCGGTGAGCCGACAATGAGAAGAGCTGACCTTATGCGTCTTTGCCGTGAAAATCCGGACTGCGCATTCCTCAGCTTTACAAACGGTACACTTATCGACGACAGCTTCGCCGACGAAATCAGAGAGGTAGGAAACTTCTATCCTGCATTTTCTATCGAGGGCTACGAGGAGGAAAACGATTTCCGTCGTGGCGAGGGTACATTCAAGAGATGCACCGCCGCAATGAAGCGTCTCAAGGACAGAGGCGTTCCGTTCGGTGCTTCACTTTGCTACACAAGCAAGAACACAGATGTATTGGCATCTGACGAATATATGGATTGGCTCATTGAGCAGGGCGTAAAATTCGCTTGGTTCTTTACATATATGCCAACCGGAAACGGTGCGGTTACAGACCTTATGGTTTCTCCTGAGCAGAGAGCATTGATGTATAAGAAAATGCACGAGTGGAGAAAAACAAAGTCGATATTTGCACTTGATTTCTGGAACGACGGCGAGTATGTTCAGGGCTGTATCGCAGGCGGCAGACACTATTTCCACATTAATTCAAACGGTGACTGCGAGCCTTGTGCATTCGTTCACTATTCAAATGTAAACATTAAGGAATGCTCGGTGCTTGACGCATTGCAGAGTCCTTTGTTTATGGCATATAAGAAAAATCAGCCGTTCTCAAACAATATGCTTCGTCCTTGTCCGGTACTTGATAACCCGGGCGCTATCAGCAAGATGGTTGCCGAGACAGGCGCTTACTCAACAGAGATGCAGCATCCCGAGTCTGCAAACGAGCTGTTTGACAAGACTATAAATGCAGCTAAGGCTTGGAAAGTTAAGGCTGACGAGTTGTTTGACAGAAACGAATACATTGCAAAGCATGTTAAAGACGAAAATATGTATAACTATGAAAAGGATGACTCAGAAAGAGAATTCAATGAGTTTGAAAAAGCAGAGTAATCTTTATCAACAAATTAAAGAGGGGCATATCACAGCGATATGCCCTTTAAGGCATTATTAAGACGGCATAAAAAACGCGCGAAAGGCTATGGTTATTAAATGAACACATCTTTATTAATTGTAATGGTGATACTTGTTTTAATGTCTGCATTTTTTTCATCGGCAGAAACTGCATTTTCATCGCTCAACAAGGTAAGACTAAAGGCGTCGGAAAATGAGAAAAACAGTAAAAAAATTCAGCGTACGCTTAAACTCAGTGACGACTATGATATGGTGCTTTCCACCATACTTATAGGAAATAATATAGTAAATATCGCATCAACCTCCATTGCAACGCTGTTTTTCACGGGCTTGCTCGGCGACAACAGCGATTTGGGAGCAACCGTCAGCACAGTTGTAATGACCGTTGTTGTGCTGATTTTCGGCGAAATCACTCCTAAAACAATAGCAAAGGAATTGGCAGAATCCTATGCTGTGCTTATTTCTCCGATTTTAAGGGCATTTGTACTCATTTTCTACCCTCTCAACATTATGTTCAGGGGCTGGAAGCTTCTGCTCAGTAAGATTTTCGGATTTGCAAGCAAGGACACCGTAACCGAGGAAGAGCTGAAAACTTATGTTGACGAGGCACACACGGGCGGTGAAATCGACGAAAACGAAAGCCGTCTTATCCGTTCGTCAATAGAATTTAACGACCTTTATGCAGGTGATATTTTAACCCCGAGAATTGATGTAAAAGCTGTCAGCAAATACGCAAAGCTCAGCGACATAGAAAAGGTTTTCAAAAGCTCGGGATACAGCAGACTGCCTGTATACATCGAGGACATAGACGACATTGTGGGCATTATTCACCACCGTGATTTTGAAGATATACGAGGTCGTGGCTTAAAATCGCTGAGAACAATTATCAAGCCCGTTTTAACCGTAAGTCCCGATACGAAAATCAGCAAGCTTCTCGGTATTTTGCAAAAGAACAAAACTCATCTTGCAGTTGTAATCGACGAGTTTGGCGGAACAGAGGGTATCGTAACGCTCGAGGACATCATAGAGGAGCTTGTCGGCGAAATTTGGGACGAACACGACGAGGTTGAGGTTGATATTGAAAAAATCGACGAGCATACATTCATCGTTGACGGAATGATGAGCCTTGACGACCTTTTCAAATTCTTTAATATAAGCGACAACGAAACAGAGGTTACAACGGTAAACGGCTGGGTTATGGAAAACACAGACAAAATCCCCGAGGTGAACGACTGCTTTGATTATGACAAATTGCATTTAGAGGTAATAGAAACAGACGGCAGACGAGCATCAAAGGTAAGGATAACCGAAAGAGAGCAGGCTCAAGAGGAGGAATGACGATGTTTAATCTCAGACGAGGTAAGATACAATATATTATAGCCGGACTCGGAAACCCCGGTTCACGATACGAAAACACCCGACACAATGCAGGCTTCAAGGCGGTTGACCTGCTTGCACGGGAGGAAGGCTTCGAGATAAAGAAGTCGAAATTTCACGCTTTGATTGCAGATGAAATGATAGGCTCGGTGCGTTGCCTTATTATGAAGCCTCAAACGATGATGAATTTAAGCGGAGAGGCTGTTTTGGAAGCAGCGCAGTATTATAATATTCCGAACGAAAACATCATAATATTGTATGACGACATCAGCCTTGATATAGGAAAAACACGAATCAGACGCAAGGGCAGCGCAGGCGGACACAACGGAATTAAAAGCATTATTTCCTGTCTCGGCAGCGAAGAATTTCCAAGGGTTAAAATCGGAGTAGACAAAAAGCCGAATCCGAGCTATGACCTTGCTTCTTGGGTGCTTGGCGAATTTCCAAAGGAAAAAAGCGAGGAGCTTTCCGAGGCACTCAAAAGCAGCGTTGAGGCAGTCAAGCTTATGGTTGACGGCAAAATCGACGAGGCTATGAATAAATACAACAGTTAGGCAAGTGATGATATGAATTGTTTTTCAAAAATTCTTGACAGAGACGCAGAGTTCATATCTCTTGCAAATGCCGCAGAAAGTGCGTCAAAATGTGTCGGAGCAATCGGTCTGGCAGATATTAACAAGCTTCACACGGCTCACGCGCTGTGTCAAAAGCTCAATAAAAAGGCTGTAATTTTAGTCCCCGACGAGGCAACCGCTATCAAAGCGTGCGAGGATTTGAACGCATTGGGAAGCAGAGCGTTGATGTATCCGAGGAGAGAATTTACATTTCTTGATGTTGAGGGTATAAGCAGAGAATTTGAGCATATCAGGCTCGGTGTTCTGTATAAAATGATAAAGGGTGACTATGATATAATAGTCGCCTCTATTGCTGCTGCCTGTCAGTTTACAATGCCGCCCGCAAAGCTTATCGAAAGCTCATTTACCATTCATTCGGGAGAAGAAATTGATGTTGACGACATCATATTAAAACTTATAAAGGCTGGCTACACAAGGTTTGACCAGGTTGACTCGACGAGCCAATTCAGTATCAGAGGCGGTTTAATAGACATATTCCCTCCCGGTGCCGACGACCCGGTAAGAATCGAGTTATGGGGCGACACGGTTGATTCTATTGCAAAGTTCGACATATCAACCCAAAGGCGAAACGATATGGTGGACAGCATAGACATAATTCCTGCCGGAGAGGTACTTTTCCCCTCAATGGCAGAACAGGCAAGGCGTATCGACGCCCTTGCTGCCTCTCTAAAGGGCAAGGCAATTAAGGCACGAGAAAAACTTTACGCCGATTCGGACAGGTTAAAACAAGGGCTTGCGCTGAGATGTAACGACAAATACCTCCCGCTTGCATACGATAACAACGGACTTTTTGATTATGATTCCGACCTGCTCTTTGTTTTTGAAAGCTCAAAGTGCAAGGAAAGATGCGAAAATCAAAACCGACTTATGCACGAGGATATTAAATGGTTGCTTGAGGACAGCATAATCTGCAAGGGAATCGACAAATTCAATCTTGATTTCAGCGAGCTTTGCTCCGTTTACGAAAAGCGAAACGCCGTATATCTCGACTCGTTTCCGAGAGGAAGCTTTGACACTCCCGTCGGACATCTTTCAACCTTCAAGTGTCAAACCTTTAATGTGTGGAGTGGTACGCTCAGTCAGCTAAAAGAGGAGCTGTTCCCTCTCATTAAAACAAATTATGCCGTGTGCATAATGGCAGGTACTTCACGCTCGGCTAAGGCTCTTGCATACGACCTTAGCGAACAGGGCTACAAGGCGGTATTCTTAGATAATCCGCCCGACGAATTTCAGCACGGCGTTATCACGGTGCTTTCAGGCACGACGAGTGCAGGCTTTCAGATAAGTGCGTGCAAATTTGCGCTCATAACCTACGGCAAGGTAAATCAAGGCAAGAAAAAGCACAAGCATTTCAGTTCTAAAGACGCAATTCACTCTTTGGATGAACTTGTGGTGGGAGATTACATTGTTCACAACATCCACGGTATAGGTGTATTCGAGGGCATACACGCACTCGACCTTGACAATGTGAGCAAGGATTACATTAAAATAAGCTATGCAAAGGGCGACACCTTATATGTCCCCGTAACACAGCTTGACCTTGTATCAAAATATATAGGTCCTAAGGACGACAGCAAAGTAAAGGTAAGCAGACTGGGAAGCGGCGACTGGAGCAAGGCAAAATCTAAGGTTAAGGCTTCGCTTCAGGATATGGCAAAAGAACTGATTGCACTTTACTCAAAGCGTATAAATACAAAGGGTTACGCTTTTTCTGCCGATACGGATATGCAGAGAGATTTTGAACTCAGATTTGCTTACGACGAAACCGAAGACCAGCTTCGTTCCATTGACGAGATAAAGGGCGATATGGAGAGAACGGCACCAATGGACAGACTGCTGTGCGGTGATGTAGGCTTCGGCAAAACCGAGGTTGCACTCAGAGCCGCATTCAAGTGCATCGGAGACGGAAAGCAATGTGCGATACTCGTTCCGACGACCGTTTTGGCAATGCAACATTTCAGAACGGCAAAAAGCAGAATGGAGGCATTCCCCGTACGAATAGAAATGCTCAGCCGTTTCGTCTCACCCACAAAGCAGAAAGAAGTGCTGAAAGATTTGGCACTCGGTAAGGTTGACCTGCTTGTAGGCACGCACAGAATTTTCGGCTCAGATATTAAATTCAACGATTTAGGACTGCTCATAGTAGACGAGGAGCAACGCTTCGGAGTGGCACAAAAAGAAAAAATCAAGGAAAGATTTCCAAAGGTTGATGTGCTTACCCTTTCGGCAACGCCTATCCCGAGAACGCTTAATATGTCAATGAGTGGAATAAGGGATATGAGCCTGCTCGAGGAAGCTCCCGGAGACAGAAAGCCCGTACAAACCTATGTTTTGGAATACGACTTCGGCATACTGCTTGAAGCAATGGAAAAGGAGCTTTCAAGAGGCGGTCAATGCTACTATTTGCACAACGACATTAACAACATAGACCACATAGCAATGCAAATAAAAAAAGCTATCCCCGATGCCACGGTAGGTGTTGCTCACGGTCAAATGACAGAGGAGCAGTTATCAGATGTGTGGCAAAAGCTTCTTAATGCGGAGATAGATATTTTAGTTTGCACAACCATTATCGAAACCGGTATAGATGTACCAAATGTAAACACCTTAATTATTGAAAACGCCGACAGGCTTGGACTTGCACAGCTTCACCAAATCCGTGGCAGAGTGGGCAGAAGCAGCAGAAGAGCGTATGCATACTTCACCTTTGCGGGAGGCAAGGAGCTTACAGACATTGCACAAAAGCGTCTTGAGGCTATCAGAGAGTATACGGAATTTGGTTCGGGCTTCAAAATAGCTATGCGTGATTTGGAAATCAGAGGTGCAGGCTCACTACTCGGAAACAAACAGCACGGTCATATGGAAAGTGTCGGATACGATATGTATATCAAGCTTTTAGAACAGGCTGTAAGCGAGGAAAAGGGCGAAAGTGTGCCTGACGAAAAAGAGCAGGAATGCCTTATCGACCTGCCTGTTGACGCAAGCATTCCTAACAGCTACATTTCCTCTACACCGCAAAGACTGGATATTTACAAAATGATTGCCAACATCAGAAGCGATTCTCAGGCAAACGATGTATATGACGAGCTGACCGACCGTTTCGGCGTTCCTCCTGCTCCCGTATACGGACTTGTGGAAATCGCTCTGCTCAGGAACATTGCTCAAAAGCTTGGCATTTATGAGATAAGGCAAATCGGGATTTCGGTAAGATTTTTTATCAACGATGTCAGACCGGAATATCTGATTGCACTTAACGAAAAAATGCGTGGCAGAGCAAAGCTTAATTCCGGCAAAAAAACATTTATTTCCGTTGAAACCATAGGCGGTGACACAATCGGCTGTGTAAGAGAGACGCTGAAGCTTTTGGACGATTCAATCAAAAACGAAAATGAATAAATCGACACACCTCGGTTAATACTTTAATCGAGGTGTTAAATATGTCTGCATCAAATTCAAAAAACAAAGAAAACAAAAATATCAAAGCGCTGTTTTCGGTAGTATGTCTTTGCATAATTTCATTGGGATTAATAGTTTATTTTTCCTCAACACACAAGGATAATAACAACCCTGTGAATGAAGCAACCACCATATTGGAAACAGCGGAAGTACAGCACGCAGTAACGCTTGAGCAAACCACGGCTGAGCAAACCACTCAGGGTGTAAGCGAAATTGAACAAACCACCGTTGCAACATCTATGCCGCAAAGCGACAACAATACCCCTTACAAAAGTTATTACAAATATCCTCTCAGCGAGGCGGTTGTAAAGGGATACAGCGAAGAGCTTGTTTTCAACAAAACAATGAACGATTACAGGGCTCATACAGCTGTTGATTTTGCCGGCAGCGAGGGCGACAAGGTTGTTTGTATCAATGACGGGCTTGTGAGAGAGGTCTATACCGATGGCAAATACGGTTTATGCGTCGAAATTGACCACGGAGGAAACCTTGTGGCTAAATACTGCGGTCTTAATTCAACAGGGCTTAAAAAGGGCGATTTTGTTGATATAGGCAATCAGGTAGGCGTTTTGGGCAAGGTTCCGTGCGAATCGGGCGATGAAAGCCATTTGCATTTAGAAGCAACGCTCAACGGCGAAAGCGTAAACATTATGGATATAATGGGAAAAACCGAATAAAATGTATAATTTAACACTTCCTGCACACAATACTGACAAAAGGAAGTGTTTTTATTATGGGAAATTTTGATATGACAAACGAAATGAAGGCTTATTTCAGCTCGCTGCCTATGAATATACAGCAGGAGCTTGTGGAGTCGGGGGTTAAACTAACCTCACTTAACGATTTAAGGCAAGCGGCAGAAAATATGACGGGTGAAAAAAATGAAGGACAGCTATAAAAAGAAGTACCGACTAAACCCGAAGCTTACAAGCAAATATTGCGAAAACGTCTACAACCCTACCGTTCAGCCCGACAGCAAAACAGAGATGGGCGTACCTATCCCCTCTGTCTTAAACACCGAATACTCTAAGGAATACGAGGAAGAAAACGAACTATAAAAACTCCCTGCCGTTTGGCAGGGAGCTTTACATATAATCTGTTACAGATGATATACAATTTTATCGGAATATTTAGTAAATATCCAAATGCCGAAAGCTAAGGTTGCAATAGAAGTAACCGCAGCATACAAAAGCAGCTTCCAGCTAAGCACCGGTGCAGATACCAAATCGCCGTACAATACGCATTGCCTAAACAATTCAATCATCGTATACAGCGGATTTATCTTAATTATGAAAATAACCCATTTTGTTGTAATTCTCTGAAGCGGATATACAACAGGGACCATATAAAACAGAAGCTTAGTAAGAACATCCCAGATATACTCTATATCACGGAAGAACACATTAAGCACTGCAAGAATCAATCCCACACCCACGGAGAATATCAACACATAAAGCATTGGTATAAACACAAGTAATATTCTCCAGGTTATCGTAAGATTTGCACCGCCCGAAACTCCGGTCAGCTTAAAGAATATCCAAACGCATATATAGCAAAGAATAGATATTGCAAAGGTTACAAAGGTGGAAAGTATCGACGAAAGCGGATACATATATTTAGGTACATAAACCTTTTTAATAATTGTGGCATTTCGTCTAAATGAAATCATTGCCTGTCTTGTGGCAGTAGAAAAGAAGTCGAAAATTAATCGGCCTGTAAAAAGGAACACAGGAAAACAAACAACATACTTATTACTTCTGCCGAACAGCGCACCGAATACGACAGACAAAACTATCATATTAAGAAGCGGCTGTAAGAAGCTCCAAAATACGCCCAACCACGAGTTACGGTATTTCAGCTTTACATTCTTTCTCGTAAGCTCCATTAATAAATCTTTATATTTACGGAACATTTTTACATCTTGATCAAGAACGGTTTTCGTAGAGTTATCACTCATTCAAAAAACACCTCGATTATTATATTATCGTGCAAATATGAGCCATTATAGCACAAGATAATATTTTTTTCAACAATTTAATGAAAGAGTTACAAGATCGTAACCATTGCAGAGCATTATTGTAACCGTTACTTAAACATTTGGGCAATTTGCAGAGCCGTTTTTCTGGCACTCATATTGCCGTCAATCACATAATCGGCAGCCTGTAAATACTTATCACGACGCTGATTATAAAGCTCGTGTGCCTTTTCTCTGTCCTGAAAAAGCGGTCGGCTTGAGGAATTTCCTATTCTGTCGCAAATCACATCAAAGTCTGCATCAAGAAAAACAACGCTTGAGCCTTGCTTTATCGCTTCGACATTACGCTCAAAGGTCATTGCTCCGCCGCCTGTCGAAACTACCGCACCGTTAAATTGCGAAACCTTTTTACACGCTTCGTATTCCAAATCTCTGAAATACTCCTCACCGTGAATAGTAAAAATAGCTTTAATCGCTATTCCCTGCTCCTGCTCAATCATTTCGTCGGTATCAACAAATTTAGCTCCCATTATCTTTGCAAGTTCCTTGCCTACAACGGTTTTTCCGCTGCCCATAAATCCGCAAAGCACTATATTATTCATTTTTCTCCAGCTCCTTTTGCGTCAGGCTGATTACGCTTTCGACATCCTCTCTCGAAAACTTAACGCCGTTCCAAATTTCCTGTGCTGCGGCAGCCTGCCAAACAAGCATACCCAAGCCTCCGCAATACTTAATTCCCGCCTGCTTTGCATACTTAATAAACTGCGTTTGGCAAGGATTATAAATAACATCAAATACAGCCTTAGAGCTTTGGATAACCTCTTTTTTTACAGGGCAGGCATCCACATTCGGAAACATACCGACAGGAGTTCCGTTAATTATCAAATCATATCCGTCGGTCACATCATCAATAAGAACAATTTTGCAATCGGCAGACAGCTTTTGCTTAATCTCATTTCTTAAAGCCTGAGCCTTTTTAAGACTGCTTTCTCTGACGGCGACGGTCAACTCAGCTTGTGCAATAACAGCCTCAAAGGCAATCATTCTCGAAACGCCGCCGCAGCCAAGCAACAGCACCCTTCCGCCAAGCTCAATATCGGCAGACTGCAACGCAGACAAAAAGCCCGTACAATCGGTATTGTATCCGATAATTTTATCCTCTCTTACATCCACCGTGTTTACCGCACCGAAAAGCTCCGCCCGTGGAGAAAGCTCATCAAGATATTTAATAATTTCGACCTTGTGAGGAATAGTTACATTAAAGCCCCTGAGTGCGCTCAAGGTTTTTTCAAAGCATTCGCCCAATTCCTCGGCAGGCGTTTGAACCAATCCGTACGAGCCGTCAATGCCGCTGATTTTGAACAAAGCCTTATGAATAAACGGACTCATCGAGTGTCCCAAAGGATAACCCGTCAAGCCGTAAATGTATCTCCTTGTTTCCTTTATTTTCATTTATCCCGCCTCTTTCATTTTTGATAAAAATTTGCAAAAAATTATTGACAAATTAAACCAAACTAACTAATATGATAATAACACAGAATAATTAATATAACAACTAATTTTTAAGGAGCTAAAAATTATGATTTTTGACGAGGTAAAAGCAATTTTGGCTGAACAACTCGACATTGATGAGCAAACGATTGAGATGAATTCCAATCTTCAAACCGACCTCGGTGCCGATTCACTCGATGCCATCGACATAGTAATGTCTATCGAGGATCAATACGGAATTGAAGTACCCGACAGCGTTATCGAAAATATGAAAAGCGTTGAGGATATCGTCAGCTTTATCGAAAATAATATCGAAGATTAAAAAAATATACAATCGCTGTGCGATGGACAAAATTTGTTGTTCATCGCTCATTTATTTTGTGATAATTACCAAAAGAAAATACATTTTTTCGTTACTTTAGTTCGTTGCTTTTCTCGGTATAATATAGTAAACTTATAAATAGTAATCATATAATATATACACTATGAAAGGGTTTTACTATGGCAGAGAAATTTGTAATGGCACTCGACCAAGGAACGACGAGTTCCCGTGCTATTATTTTCAACAAAAAAGGTGAAATCGTAGCTAAGAGTCAAAATGAATTCAATCAATTTTATCCGCAAAACGGATGGGTTGAGCATGACCCTAACGAAATTCTTTTCTCCGTTGTAAGTGCAATGATTTCAGCAATGCGACACAACAATGTTCATCCTGAGCAGATTGCGGGAATCGGCATCACAAACCAGAGAGAGACCACTATCCTCTGGGATAAGGAAACCGGTACACCGCTTTACAATGCGATTGTTTGGCAATGCAGAAGAACTGCTGAATATTGTGAGGAGCTAAAGAGCGAGGGTCTCAGCGATTACATTAAAAGCAAAACAGGTCTGCTTATAGACGCATACTTCAGCGCTACAAAAATCAAATGGATTTTGGACAATGTTGAGGGTGCAAGAGAGAAGGCTGAGCGAGGCGAAGTTTTGTTCGGTACAATCGACACATGGTTGATTTGGAATCTTACAGGCGGTAAGGCGCATGTAACCGATTACTCAAATGCGTGCAGAACAATGCTCTTTGATATTGACAATCTTTGCTGGGACGAATACCTTTGCGAAAAGCTTGGTATTCCTATGTCTATTCTTCCTGAGGTCAAGCCGTCAAGCTATGTTTACGGCAAGGTTGCTAAAATCACAGGCCTTGAGGAAATTGAGGGCGTGCCTATCGCAGGTGCAATCGGTGACCAGCCGGGCGCATTGTTCGGTCAGGGCTGCTTTAATGTGGGTCAGGCTAAGAACACCTATGGTACAGGTTGCTTCCTGCTTATGAACACAGGCGAAAAAAGAATTGACAGCAAGTCAAATCTGCTTACGGGTATCGCTTGGGGTCTCGACGGAAAAATCACTTACGACCTTGAGGGTTCTGCATTTAACGCAGGCTCGGTAATCAAGTGGTTGCGTGACGACCTTGAATTAATAAGCACAGCAGCTGAATGCGACGAACTTGCAATGCAAGTTAAAGACAGTAACGGTTTGTATCTTGTACCGGCGTTTACCGGTTTGGGCGCACCGTACTGGGATATGTACGCAAGAGGAATTATGGTAGGCTTAACACGCTCAATTAACAAAAAACATGTTTGCCGTGCCGTTCTTGAAAGCATTACATATCAGATGACCGACTTACTTGAAGCAATGGTAAGCGACAGCGATATTTTACTTAAAGATTTAAGAGTTGACGGCGGTGCAAGCATATCCGACATAATGATGCAAATTCAGGCGGATATGACAGGCTGTAATGTAAACAGACCTAAGAACAGAGAGGCTACCGCACTCGGAGCTGCATATCTCGCAGGCCTTGCAACAGGAGTTTGGAAGGACACAAACGAGATTGAATCAAACCGCGAGGTTGACAAAATCTTTATTCCGTCTATGCCGATTGATGTCAGAAATAAGAAATATTCGGACTGGAAGCGTGCGGTTGAACGCAGCAGAAATTGGGAAAGATAAAATTATTAATTGTTCAGTTAAAAATTGCCCTTTGCGGCATACTATTATAAATAACAAAAGGAGATTTTCTACTAATGGGAAAGGTAATATGTCCATGGAATCTTATAACCGACTATGTAACTGATGCATTTGTCGGATACGGAGTTCCGAGAGAAGACGCAGAGATTTGCACCGATGTGCTTTTGGAGTCAGATAAGAGAGGAATCGAAAGCCACGGTTGTAACAGATTCAAGCCGATTTACATCGACAGAATCGTTGCAGGCATCCAAAATCCTGAAACCAATTTTGAAATAATCAAGGAGACACCTTGCACAGCACTTGTTGACGGTCACGACGGTATGGGACAGGTAATCGGCTACAAGGCTATGCAGATGGCTATTGATAAAGCAAAGCAGTACGGCTTAGGTATGGTTGCCGTTCGTAATTCCTGCCACTACGGTATCGCAGGCTACTACGCTACACAGGCTACCGAGCAGGGCTGTATCGGTATCACAGGTACAAACGCAAGACCGTCTGTTGCTCCGACATTTGGCGTTGAGGGTATGTTCGGTACTAACCCGCTTACAGTAGGTATTCCGTCAGACGAGGAATTTGATTTCATCTTAGACTGTGCTACATCAATCACACAAAACGGTAAGATTGAATATTACGAGAGAATCGGCGAGGAAGTTCATCCGGGTACAATTATCGGTATCGACGGTGAACCTGTTGAGGGCGACGCAGGTGTTGCACTAAAGAGAATCCGTCAGGGTACTGCTGCTCTTACTGCACTCGGCGGAATCGGCGAAGCACTCGGCGGTTACAAGGGCTACGGTTATGCTATGGTTGTTGAGCTTCTTTCAGCAGTTCTTCAGGACGGTGACTACGGTAAGTCACTCAACGGCAAGGACGAAAACGGCAACCTTGCTCCTTATCATCTCGGTCACTTCTTCATCGCTATCGACACATCTAAGTTTGTAGGCGAAGACGAGACAAGAAAGAAGACAGGCGATATTCTCCGTGAAATCAGAGCTTCCAAGAAGGCACCGGGCGAGGACAGAATTTATACTGCCGGTGAAAAAGAATATCTTGTATGGAAAGAAAGAGAGAACAGCGGTGTTCCTATCAACGAGGCTGTTCAAAAGGAAATCTGCGAGGTTAGAGACAAGCTCAACCTGCCATACACCTTCCCATGGGAGGATAACTATACACCTTACGAAAAGGAAGAGAAGATTACTTCTCACATTGAGAGAAAGTAAAGCCGCAGTTTAATTAAACAACAAAAATTTAGGGCAGCTTGCCCTCGGGTGACTGCCCGAGCGCGAGCTGCTCTTTTTGTTATTATTTTCACAATAAGGGCGAATAATAAAATAAGGACCAATATATTTTTCAGGAGGCAAATATGAATATCAGAGAGGAATCACTCCAAAAGCATTATGAGTGGAACGGTAAAATTGAGGTAGTTGCAAAGGCAAAGGTAAACGACAGCAAATCACTCTCACTTGCATACACACCGGGCGTAGCCGAGCCGTGCCTTGAAATTCAAAAAGATTACGACAAAAGCTATGAACTGACCAGAAGAAACAATCTCGTTGCGGTAATCACCGACGGCAGCGCAGTTTTGGGCTTAGGCGACATCGGACCCGAAGCAGGTATGCCTGTTATGGAGGGCAAGTGCGTACTGTTCAAAGAATTTGGCGATGTTGATGCGTTCCCTCTTTGCGTAAGAACTAAGGATGTAGATGAATTTGTAAACACCGTATATAACATTTCAGGCTCATTCGGCGGAATTAACCTTGAGGACATTTCTGCACCGAGATGCTTTGAAATTGAGGAAAAGCTTAAAGAGAAGTGCGACATTCCGATTTTCCACGACGACCAGCACGGAACTGCCGTTGTTGTATCGGCTGCATTAATCAACGCAACAAAAATTATCAACAAAAGCTTGGCTGACTGCAAGGCTGTAATTAACGGTGCAGGCGCTGCAGGAACAGCTATCGCAAAGCTTTTGATGACCTTAGGTCTTAAAGATGTAATTCTTTGCGACCGTACGGGTGCTATCTATGAGGGCAGAGAAAAACTTAACGAAGCAAAACAATCTATCGCTAAGCTTACAAACAGAGGTATGAAAAAAGGCTCTCTTGCCGATGTGGTTAAGGATACCGATATTTTCATCGGTGTATCTGCTCCGGGTGTTTTAACCCAGGATATGATTAAAACAATGCA
The DNA here is from genome assembly GCA_900539165.1 of uncultured Oscillospiraceae bacterium. Taxonomy (GTDB): domain Bacteria; phylum Bacillota; class Clostridia; order Oscillospirales; family Acutalibacteraceae; genus Eubacterium_R. The sequence continues at coordinate 32,190 of UQAZ01000005.1, read as the reverse complement.
CAAAGACCCTATCATTCTTGCTATGGCTAACCCGACACCTGAAATTATGCCTGACGAGGCAAAGACTGCAGGCGCAAAAATAGTCGGAACAGGTCGCTCCGACTTCCCTAACCAGATTAATAATGTTGTTGCTTTCCCGGGCATTTTCAGAGGCACGCTTGATGTAAGAGCAAGCGCTATTACCGAAAATATGAAGATTGCGGCAGCATATGCAATAGCATCTCTTGTTGACGACGATAAGCTTAACGAAGATTACATTCTCCCATATGCCTTCGACGAGCGTATCAAGGACACCGTGGCAAACGCAGTTGCCGAGGCGGCAAGAAAAGACGGAGTAGCAAGAATTTAACTGCTCCCATTATAATTTGAAACTCCTTTTATAAAGAAAGCAGACAGCTTATGATTTACTATCGGCTGTCTGCTTTTAATTATATCATCTTTTTTTGAATTTAATAACTCGTGCGGAATTTGCAACTGCAAGCAAGCACACCCCAATGTCGCCGAAAATGGCAAACCACATAGGAAGCTCCTTTGACAAAAGTACATCGCACACAAGAATAATCAGCTTAATCAAAACCGAGAACACAATGTTCTCCATAGCAATTCTGCGTACCTTTTTAGCAACTCTCTTAGTTACCTCAACAGCGTCCTCTGCTCTGTTCATTACGACAATGTCGGCATATCCGACTGCATCTGCCGTACAGTCATCGGCAACCGTAATCGCTATATCGGCATCCTCAAGCATAGTCAAATCATGCTCGCCATTACCGATATAAATAACTCTGTGACCGTTATTTTGAAGCACCTTAATGTCGTCCAAGCTCTTATCGTCACTATGAGTAACAACCGTGTCGCAATTAATTATTTCGTCAAATGCGCCCGTATTTTTAACGAAAATCTCGTCTGACGAGCAAGCACCCATTCCGGCGCTGTAACAAAGCGGAACGGAAATAACAATCGCACACGGACAGCTGATTACCAATGCCGCAAGCCCTCTGTGGAGCCATTCGTGCCATTCTGCACTTAAAATCAACGGTGGAATAACAACTATAAGCACAGAAGCTATACAAACCGCAGGTGTATACACTCTGGCAAATTTAGTAATAAGAAGCTCCGTTTTACTCTCCTTATTATCATAATGCCTCGGAAGTGTAAACCTATCGCTTTTTTCATCATAGATTTTGTCGATTGAGCGACGGCTTCTTGAAACTGCCATTCCCTGCACAAATTCGCCAACGGAAAACAACAGCATAACGGCAACGCCCTCGCTGTACTCCCCGATTGCAAACGCTCCGATTCCAACCACGCTCATCAAAAAGTTTTCATCAAATATTCTGCCATGAAAAATGCTGTCTACCGCATCACACATAACCCTAAAACCAACAGTAATATACGAAACCGCATAGCACGCAAGGTATACTTGATACGGCAAAGAAGTAAATTCATTGAGCGCATAGCCCAGCGCAAAGAACACCGCACTTATAATGATTTTTGCAATCATTTGATGCTTATGCTCGTTAAACTTATCCTCACCGCAACAGCCGCAACCGTGGTTATCCGGAGTATGATTATCACAGCAATGCTCATAATTATGATTATGAGTATCGTGATTATGCTCACTCATATTATAATCGCCTCGATTTTTCAATTAAAAATTATGCCGAAATCATCCTGATACAATATGCCAAAGCAAAATTTAGGATAATTTCGTTTGCGTAAGCAGAAAACAATTATAGCACAATGCCTAAAAATTTACAACAAAAATTTATAAATCGCAATTTTCACCGTTTTTTGTCAAGTCTAAAGCCCTGATTTTGTAAAAGTTACACAAATGTTACAAAAAGGTTACAAATATACTTGTTAATAATTCACATAGATTACAAAGTGTCAATTTTGATATAATAATTAGCGTTGTGGACAAAGCTCCGCATAAAACTTAATAAGCGAGAGTTCAATCGAAAACATTAAAGATTTCGTAATCATCCCAAAGCGACACATTTTATCAAAGGGGGCGTGTCGCCAAAGAAAAAGGAAGGTATTTATGGCTAAGAAGAAAACCCTGCTTATCGTTCCGGTGGTATTGTTGATAACACTTATTTTATCAATCTTTACTCCTATCAGTGCTATGGCGGATGACAGCAATTATGAGCCAAGACTTACAGCTCCTAATTCAAGCATTCCGTATTACAGCAGTAAATTAAACTATTATTTCCGCACAGGAACAGGTATGCCGAACTGCGTAGCCTACGCTTACGGCAGAATTTATGAAATGAACGGTGAAGCACCGCTATTGACTCACGGCAATGCCGGAGATTGGTACGGTATGAACAAAAGAGGAGGCTACTACGACTACGGACAGACACCAAAGCTCGGTGCTGTTGCTTGTTGGAGTAACCATGTTGCAGTCGTAGAAAAAATAAACAACGACGGCAGCATTACATTTTCAGAGTCGCATTGGGGCGGCAGATATTTTAATACTGTAACCTACTCCAATGTTTACTCACATTACGGACAAAGATTTTACGGCTACATTTACACCTATAACGGTGGTGTAACAAGAGAACTTCAAGAAAAGCTTTTGAATGCAGGTTCAGAAAAGAACGAAGCATATATGTCCGAAAAGGTTGAAGCAAAAGATGTAAGCAACCATTTCACACTTGCAAAAATGGATGTAGAGGCAAAGGCACAGCAAATCAGCGAAAACCAAGTAAAGACCTCAATCCCTCTGCTTCAAGATAAATTACATTCATAAAATATTTTTACTTATTAAGTTTTGAGCATCTTTTTTAGATGCTCTTTTTTATTGCACCCGACAGCTTTGCAAAAAGTCAAGCAAGAATTATACTAAAAACCAGCCCTCCTAAAAAGAGAGTCGGTCTATTTATAGCCCAATAGTATCATATTTAGCCCTATTTTAATAAATTATTCCTATACAATTACAGTATAAGGAGTGATTTATATGGATATTTATACAGCCGTTAAAAACAGAATTCAGGAGCTGTTACAGCAAAACAATATTTCAATATATAAGCTCTCGATAGAATCGGCTGTACCTGCATCAACAATTAAAAATATACTTTACGGCAAAAGTAAGAACGCAGGTATAATAACTCTAAAAATGATATGCGACGGTTTCGGTATAAGCATTACAGATTTCTTTGATACCGATACATTCAAAAATTTAGAGCAAGAAATTAAATAATCGTATAACGCATAAAGACGCAGTTCAATATGAACTGCGTCTTTCAATTTATTACATATGTTTAAGTTGTTCCTCATCGAAGGTTGAAAGGAATTCGTCATAAGTTCCCTTACGGTCAATATAGGTATTGCCTGAAATTTCGATAATTCTGTCTGCAACCGTCTCAACAAACTGATGGTCGTGAGAGGTGAACAACACGGTTTCGGGATAACGAATAAGACCGTTATTAAGTGCTGCGATAGATTCAAGGTCGAGGTGGTTTGTAGGCTCATCAAAAATAAGCACATTAGCACCGCTAAGCATCATCTTGCAAAGCATACATCTTACACGCTCGCCACCCGAAAGAACATTAGCCTTTTTAAGTGCCTCATCGCCCGAGAACAGCATTCTGCCGAGCCAGCCTCTTATATCTGCCTCAAGCTGTTCGGTTGTGTACTGTCTGAGCCAATCAACAAGAGTCAAATCCACACCGTCGAAGTATTCGCTGTTGTCAGACGGGAAATAGCTCTGCGAAGTGGTAACGCCCCATTTGAAGCTACCCTCATCAGGCTCCATTTCGCCCATAATAATCTTAAACAATGTAGTTTTTGCAACAACGTCGCTGCCGACAAATGCGACCTTTTCTCTTGGGTGAATAACAAAACTAATATCATCAAGCACCTTGCGGTCGCCTATTGTCTTTGTAAGGTGGTCTACACGAAGCAGGTCGTTGCCGCATTCTCTGTCAGGCTTAAAATCAACATACGGAAAACGGCGGGAGGATACAGGCATCTCAATCATTTCGAGAGCGTCAAGCTGCTTTTTACGAGAAGTTGCCTGCTTAGATTTAGCGGCATTAGCCGAGAAACGGTTAATAAAGTCCTGGAGTTCTTTAATCTTCTGCTCGTTCTTCTTATTTTGGTCTCTTGCCTGTCTTTGACGCATCTGGGTATATTCATACCAAAAATCATAGTTACCTGTATAAAGTGTAATCTTGCCGTAATCGACATCACAAATATGGGTACAAACCTTATTGAGGAAATGACGGTCATGCGATACAACAATTACTGTATTTTCAAAATCCAAAAGGAAGTTTTCAAGCCAGCTGATAGCAGTAAGGTCAAGGTGGTTTGTAGGCTCGTCAAGAAGCAAAATATCGGGATTGCCGTAAAGAGCCTGTGCAAGAAGCACCTTTACCTTTAAGTCCGACGGAAGCTCTGCCATTTTAAGATAATGGTACTCGTCGCTTACGCCAAGCTTATTGAGCATAAACTCTGCGTCACTTTCGGCATTCCAGCCGTCCAAATCGGCAAACTCCGCCTCAAGCTCGCCCGCCTTAATTCCGTCCTCCTCGCTAAAGTCCTCTTTAGCATAGAGAGCGTCCTTTTCTTCCATTATTTCAATCAGTCTGGGGTTACCCATAAGAACTGTACGAACCACCTCATACTCGTCATAAGCGAAGTGGTCCTGCTTTAATACGGAAAGTCTTTCTCCCGGTGTGATGCTGATGTCACCCTTTGACGGCTCCAAGTCACCGCTTAACACCTTGAGAAATGTTGATTTTCCGGCACCGTTTGCGCCGATGATACCATAACAGTTACCCGGTGTAAATGCGACATTAACCCTTTCAAAAAGAGAGCGTCCGCCAAACTGCACCGAAACATTATTTGCAGAAATCATATAAACACCTCAAATTTACGATTACTTTTCTTTTAATGCTTTTCTTTCAATTCAATGTATTTTAACACAATAGATATATTATTTCAACCTATTTTTAGACCTGCTGCGTTACAGGCTATAATATGACAGATTTTTCAGCAAGGGTGAAATATAATTAATTGAAATTAATTAATCGAGGACTGAAAAATGAGCGTTAAGTCAAAGGACAAAATAAACATATCTCAGCTAAAGGAGCCGATGAAAAAAATCGGAGTGTCAATACTGTATCTCGTTTCGGGTTTTATGCTCGGAATGAGCGAAATATCGGGAGCGATAAAGCCATTTGGTGTTGCGCTCGTTGCAGCGTCAAAAAAGCAGAATATAATTTTTTCAGCAGTAGGCGCAATACTCGGCTATATGACCGACGGACTTACGGCGAGAAGCGGAGGGTATTTTGCGGCGGTGCTTATTGCAGGAATCGGAGCATTCATTTTTGATATGCTTGAGCTTTCCGACAATACCGTTGCCGTTATATGCACAGCGAGCGCTTCAATCACCGCAACCGATTTATTCGTCAGCGCAAGAGCCGGTATACTTTCCGAAAGACTGTTGCCCATTGTCGGGCAAGCGATTGCCGTAGCGGGATTTGCGTATTTTTACCACAAAAGCATAGGAGCGAATTTTCACAGCATACGACTTCGTGCCTTACCGCAGGGCGACCTTATATGTATTACGGCGTCGCTGTCATCTCTGCTTATAGTGGCAGGCGAAATCGGCATAGGCGTGATTTATCCGTTCAGAGCGATTGCAGGAGCGATAATACTAATGGCGATACGCTTTGCAGGCACACAATGGGGACTTATATTATCCGTCTGCTGTGGTTTTATGTTGGGTGCAACGGACTCACAATCCGTGCTTTTAAGTACAGGTATGAGCCTTGGCGTATTGATATGCTCCGTTTTCCCCTCCCTTGCCTCTCTCGGTTGCTCTCTCGTCTATATGGCTGTCATCACCCTAATTTCGATTTTGCAGGGTGACGAGTCAGGTATTTCGCTATTTGTAAACAGCCTAATCGGGACAGGTATATTTCTCCTTATGCCCGGCGTTATATGCAACAAGGTTGAGGACTTCTTTGACAGCAGAAAAAGCGCCGCACCGAGTGGAGCATTACGCCAAAGTCTTGTATTAAAACTGCGATTTGCCTCCTCTGCTATGGCTGCCGTAAGCGAAAGCGTTGAGCAGGTGAGAGAAAAGCTAAACGATGTGAACAGAAAAGGCAACGAAGCGCTCAGAGACACAATGAGCGAGGACGAATATATCAGAAACGAAATAATACTTGAAAAAACCAACCAGATAAGGGCAGTTGCGTCAGACCAATTTTACTCAATATCGGGTATGCTGTCGGATTTGGCAAGCGAGTTTAACGATGCGGAAATGTTCGACTCACAAGCGGGCGAAAAAATACGCAGACTGCTTGCAGACTTTGAGATTTATCCGAGTGATATTTCTGCCATAGTAGACAAGTATTCAAGAATGAGGGTTGAAATTTTACTGGACAGCGAAAACGAAAATCTCTCAAGCGTGCAAATTCAAAACGGAATAGGCAAAATTTGCGACAGGTATTTTGATGTGGGCAGGATAACGAATTTCAGAACGGGTACTATGCTGTCATTTACCGAAAAGCCCAACTACACGCTGAAAATCGGATTTGCCCAATACAGCGCAGAGGGAACGCTGTGCGGTGACACGGTAAAAACGCTGAACGACGGCAAAGGACATTCGATTTTGATTATCAGCGACGGAATGGGAAAAGGCTCAAGGGCGGCACTTGACGGCGCTATGGGCGCAGGGCTTATATCACGACTGATAAATGCAGGCTTCGGCTTTGATTCCGCACTCAAAATAGTAAATTCCGCACTATTGGTAAAATCAAACGACGAGAGCCTTGCAACGCTGGACATAGCAAACATAGATTTATTCACGGGAAAATGCGAGCTATACAAGGCGGGCGCACCGTCGAGCTACATAGTCAAAAACGGTGTACTCAACAAATGCGAGCTTTCGTCTATGCCGGCAGGGATACTGCGTGGAATAGAATTTGCAAAGCGAACGGCTGTGCTGAGTCCCGACGACAGCATAATAATGATGAGCGACGGCATAACGGATTTGGGCGACAAATGGATAGAGGAAGCCTTTAACGCTTCTCCGTACGGCATTCAGCAAACTGCCGACTACATACTCGACCGTGCATTAGAAGCGACAGAAGGCACTAATCGAGACGATATGAGTATAATATTTGCAAAATTAGAAAGGAACTAAAATGAACGAGGTATTTAATATGCGTTCTGCACTTGAGCAGGACATTGAAGCGACACCGGAAGTGATAAAGCAGGCATTAAGCGTCTGTACGCAAAACGACAGATTGAAGTTTAATTCAGTCAAGCTGAGCAAGGGATATTTGCAGGGGTTGAGTATGATTATAATTACAGGGGCAGGCTCGTCCTACCGTGCAGGAAGTGCCTGTGCGTACAACACGGAGCTTTTGTGCGACATTCCGACCATTGCCATTCATTCACAGCTTTTGATGAACGCTTCGGGAGTGCCGTCAAAAAGCACGCTGGTTATTGCCGTTTCGAGTAGCGGAGAGGATAACGACACAGTTTTTGCCGCAAAGCGGGCATTAAGAAACGGTGCAAGAGTATTAGCCGTTGCGCCAAATGAAAGTACGCTTGCGAAAATGTGCAAGGGATGTATAGAACTGAGCGATTGTGCAGATAATTTATGTGCATTCGAGGAGGAGTATTTTTTACTGTCCCTGCTCTCAATTTACATCGGCGGAAAAATCGGCTATATGCCGAAGCTTAACATCAGCGTAACGCTAAAGCTTGCAGAAATGCTGTCGGGAAAGCTGTCATTTTCACTTCACGGCAGACGAGCGTTAGAGGAAGCGGCTGAATATATGTCGAGTTTTTCCGAGATAGTGTTCTGTGGCTATGCGACCGACGAGGCAATAGCACAGGAAATAAGTGAAAAATTCAGGCTTTTCACAGAAAAAAGCGCCTATGCCTTACCAATCTATGATGTGGATAATCCGCCCGAAAACAGCGAAAACACGCTTATCGTACCGATTATAAGCAACAACGCAAATGCCGGACTCATTGCCTCAGAACTAAACCGAATCAAATCGGAATATGCAAACACCTTGATTTTCACCACAGAAAGCATAGCGCAGGAATGCGAAATAAGAGACGCAACGGTTACGGTTGAGGACAGTATTCCGCTGTTTAATCCGATAATCATAACGGGTGCGTTAATGAAGTCTCTGTCAAGTTTTCAAACAGATAGCGAATGAGAAAAAACTCCTGTATTCTAAACAGGAGTTTTTTCGTTATACATTATACATTCTGTGTGCATTCTCGCAGGTAATATCCAAAATCGTTTGGGCAGATTCGCCAAGAAGTTCACCGATTCTTTCGGCAACAAACGGAATATATGAGGAGTCGTTTCGCTCGCCTCTGTGCGGCTCGGGTGCAAGATACGGACAATCTGTTTCTAACAACAGCCTGTCAAGAGGTATTTCCTTAACAACCTCCAAGCTTTTTCTTGCATTCTTAAATGTTGCCACGCCGTTGATTCCGATATACATACCGAGGTTGATAATCTCTCGTGCCATCTCTTTAGAGCCTGAGAAGCAATGCAAAACGCCCTTTGGCGCAGTTCTGCGTAAAATATCGAGAGTGTCTCCATGAGCCTCCCTGTCATGCACAATAACAGGCATATCAAGCTCCTTAGCCATCTCAATCTGAGCGTTAAAGAATTCTGCCTGAACACTTTTTGGTGACGACATCCAATGATAATCAAGTCCGATTTCACCGACAGCAACGCATTTTTCATCGCTGAGAAGCTCCTTGATTATTTGCAAATCGGCGTTTGACGCACCCTCAAGATTTTCGGGATGAAGTCCTGCGGCAAAGTAAAAACCGTCAAATTTTTCGCTCAAAAGCTTATTAAACCTGCTGCTTTGAACATCACAGCCACAGCTTACGACATTACAAACGCCCTTATCCTTCAGCGACGACAGAAGCGTAAACCTGTCCTTATCAAATTTATCATCATCATAATGAGAATGAGTATCAAATATATTATTATACATTTTTATCCTCACAAATTTTATTTTTTTCATCAAGCATAGAGGTACAATGAGGACATCTGGTTGCATCTATTGCAATTTCGCTCTTGCAAAACGGACAAATCTTAGTTGTCGGAGCAGGAATTTCTTGCTCTCTGTTTTTATTTGAAAGCCTTAATGCCGCTTCCTCTGCCTTATTAACGAACTTGATAATAAGAAAAATAACAAGAGCCATAATAAGAAAATTAATTACCGCAGAGATAAACGCACCGTAATCAATATAGTTATCTGTGCCGAAAAGACGAATCCTGCCTTGAACCTCTGCCCCACCCAAGCAATTAAGCAAAGGCTGAATAATATTATCTGTCAGACCCTTAACAACAGAGTTGAACGCACCGCCGATGATAACACCGACAGCCAAATCAAGAACATTACCCTTAGAAATAAATTCTCTGAATTCCTTAAAAAACTTTTTCATTTTATGTCCTCTTTTCTTGTTTTTTGATTCCCGTAAAATCAAAATCCGGAATGAATTTTTCATCGGCAGACTCGATTGACTGAATAAAAATTTTATCCATACCGAGGTTTAAGGCATAATCAACAACCTTATTGTATTCTCTCTCGGTAATTTTTCTGTCCAATTCGGGTACAGCAGATAAATCATTGCACGGAGTATACTGTGCCATTAAAGAAACATATGCATTTGGAAATTTTTCGTTTATGAAATCGAATATTTTAAGCGACGAATTTGTATTTGACGGCAAAATAAGATGACGAATTATCATACCCTTTTTCATAATGCCGTTTTCGTCAAATTCCGTCTTTCCCCTTTGACGGTACATTTCTTCCAAAGCATGCATTGCAACCTCGGGATAATCCTCTGCCCTGCTGTATTTAAGTGCCTTATCGTTTCTTATATACTTAAAGTCGGGCAGATACACATCCACTAAGCCGTCAAGCATTTTCAGCGTTTGAACGCTCTCATAACCCGAGGAATTATACACCACCGGCACGGACGGCTTATGCTTTTTCAGCAACGTTGCAAGCTGCACGGCATAATGAGTGGGATTAACCAAATTGATATTTTCAGCACCCTGAGCAATGAGATTGTCGAATATCCCCAAAAGCTCATCGTCATCTACCGTAATGCCTTTGTTTTCGTGACTGATTTCGTAGTTTTGACAAAAAACGCAACCGAGGTTGCAACCGCTGAAGAACACGGCGCCGCTGCCGTTCTTTCCGCTTATGCAAGGTTCTTCCCAAAAATGGAGTGCCGCACGGGACAGTCTGAATTCTTCGGGACTTTTGCAATAACCTACTGTTCTTGTTCTGTCAACATTACATTTTCTCGGACATTGATTACAAATCATAGCAGCGCCTTATATATATCGCCTTTTTTATACGGCGTTGAATTTGCGATTTCCTTAGCGGCAAGACTGACGCTCATACCGTTTTGCATAAGCGAGCGTGCCATTTCGACAGCTCTTTCAAAGGTGATTTCCTCCGTACTGTCGGCAACACCCTCAACAATAATTACAAACTCACCCTTAGGCTTCTCATTTTTATACGCTTCGACAGCCTCGGCAAGAGTTGTTCTGAAAACGCTCTCGTGAATTTTTGTAATTTCCTTAACAACAGCAACATTGCGATTGCCGAAAGCGGAAAGCATATCATCGAGCGTGGCAACAAGCTTATGCGGAGCTTCATAAAAAATCATTGTTCGCCTTTCGTTAATCAGCTCCTTGAGCTGTGCCTTACGCTCCTTTTTGTCGGCACTCAAAAAGCCCTCAAAAGTAAAGCGTCTTGACGGCATACCCGAAATAGCAAGTGCCGTTGCAAATGCCGTAGGTCCGGGAACGCTCTCAACCTCAATCCCGTTTTCGTGACATTCTCTTACCAAATCCTCTCCGGGATCGCTAATTGCAGGCATTCCCGCATCGGTGCAAACAGCACAGCTTTCGCCCGAAAGCAAGCGTGATATAATGACATCACCCTTCGAATTTTTGTTATGCTCAAAATAGCTTATCATTTCCTTTTTTATATCGAAATGATTTAGCAGCTTCAGCGTAACTCTTGTGTCCTCTGCGGCAATAAAGTCAACCTCTCTGAGTACATCAAGCGCACGCTGAGAAAAGTCGCCCAAATTGCCGATTGGCGTACCGACAACATATAATTTTCCGTTCATTATCTCACCTTATCCTCATATCCGTCGGCATACGAGCCGTAAATTTCGAGCATTTCATCAGTAAATTTGCTCTCGCTGTTTTTTATAACAAGCGTCGGCTCTACTCTTAAAAACGGTTTTGCGCCTTTTTTTCCCTCAACCAAGAATAAAAACGGCTCTTCCCCTGCCTTGTCAACCACAAATCTCAGTCGTTTTGGCTCAAGCTTGTATTCTCTCATCATATCAAGAGCGTCAACAAGCCTCTCGGGACGATGGCACATACAAAATCTGCCCGAATAAGTGAGCAGATATGAAGCAGCCTTAACCGCATCCTCAATATTACAACAAACCTCGTGGCGAGCAATTCTTGCACTTTCGCCCAAGGATTCAATACCCGTGTTAATCGGCTTATACGGAGGATTCATAGTAACAAGCGTAAAGCACTCCGCCGAAAACTCCTCCTGAATATTCCTCAAATCACAGAGGTGGGGAGTAAGTCTGTCCGAAAGAGAGTTATGCTCTATTGTATTTTTAACCTGTTCAAATGCGTTTTCCTGAATATCAAGGCAATGAATGCCTGTCTGCCTGCTGTCTCTGAGCCACAAAAGAGGAATTATGCCGCAGCCCGTTCCCATATCAAGCGCCCTGTCCTTATATTTGGGCTTGGCAAAATAGGAGAGCAACACCGCATCCGTACCAAATGTATGCTCATTGCTTACAGCAATGCTTATATCATCAGATAATCTTTCATAATTATATTCCATAAGACATATTATAATATATTTACCTTTTCATTGCAACAAAAAAGCACCACGACAAAAGCCGTAGTGCAAATCTGTATAATTAAATTAGAGAGCAGACTTTGCAGCCTCAACGAGAGTAGCAAAGCCCATTGGGTCAGAAATTGCAATCTCTGAGAGCATCTTTCTGTTAAGGTCGATGCCTGCCTTCTTGAGTCCGTTCATAAAGGTTGAGTAGTTCATACCGTTCATCTTAGCAGCTGCTGAAATACGAGTAATCCAAATTCTTCTGAAATCTCTCTTCTTCTGCTTTCTGCCGATATATGCATACTGACCACTCTTCATAACAGCCTGCTTAGCTGTCTTGAATAGTGTGTGCTTTGAGCCGTAGTAACCCTTAGCTGCCTTTAATACCTTTTTTCTTCTTTTGCGAGTCGCCATAGCGCCTTTAATTCTAGCCATTGTAAAATACCTCCGTAAGTTTTAATCGTTCTTCTTATTTATAAGGAACAAGTCTCTTGCACTGCTTCTGGTTTGTAACATCGGCAACTGCAGTCTTGCGAAGATTTCTCTTGCGCTTTGTTGTCTTCTTAGTAAGAATGTGTGATGTGTAAGCGTGCGCTCTCTTTACTTTACCGCTTTTTGTGGTCTTGAAACGCTTTTTAGCGCCGCTGTGTGTCTTAATTTTTGGCATAATTATTCCTCCGTAAAATTAAATTACTTAGTTTTTGGGGACATAAACATAAGTATTTGGCGTCCCTCAAGCTTAGGCTTTTTATCAATTATTGCATCCTCGACAAGCTCATCTGCAAATCTCTGCATATTAGTTTCACCAAGCTCGGGATGAGCCATTTCTCTACCTCTAAGACGGATAGAAACTTTAAGCTTATCGCCCTTAGATAAAAACTTTCTTGCCTGATTTACCTTAGTGTTAAAATCGCCGATGTCGATATTAAGAGACAGTCTTATCTCCTTTGTTTCGACAGTCTTTTGCTTTTTACGATTTTCCTTTTCACGCTTAGTTTGCTCATAGCGATACTTAGAGTAATCCATAATTTTTGCAACAGGCGGCTTTGCCATAGGGGCAATCTTAACCAAATCCACGCCCTTTGAATCTGCCAATGCCTGTGCCTCTTTTGCGCTCATAATACCAAGCTGCTCGCCTGTATCCGAAATGACACGCAATTCCTTATCTCTGATTTCGCCGTTTAACTGTGGAGCGTCCTTGCTGATAAAAAACACCTCTTCATAAAAAAATAAATAAGCACAAACGCAAAACGCCTGTACTTTCAATAATCACTAAAAATTATTGCCCTTTTTACCTACTCGCTGAAGGGGAGAACGAACGCTCTGCTTTGTTGTGCAAATAATATAACATAATATCGACAAATTGTCAAGATATTTTAATTGATAAATTTTATATGTCACATAATCACTAACCGGCTCGGGTTAATTCCCGAGCCGGTTTTGTTTTATGTTTTACATCAATAAGCCGAGTGCGGCGAAACTGTCGAGCATACTTACGCCTGCTCCGGCGGCAACTACGCAAGCAAAAATTGCAACCGCATAAGAAACGGCAATTATAATAATTTGAGCAAGAATAAAATTCTTTTTATTCTTATTTGTATTAGGGCTGATAAGCCACACTATCCAGCAAATGATATTTACTATCGGAATGGCAGAAAGAATAAACATTGCAATATACGAGCCAACGCTCATTACCTCGCTCGTCTCGTCATATACAGGCATCGGCTGATACGGAGCCTGATACGGAGCCTGATACGGCTGCTGATACGGCGGTTGGTACGGTTGCTGTGGCGGCTGATACTGATTAGGCTCCTGAGGAGGAGTATTGGTCGGTTGATAATACTGATTGTTTTCCATAATATTCTCCTTTGCTGATTTTATCACCGTTAAAAACGGCTTGTTTATATTACTGCAACCCTCTCGGTTACAGCGTTATTACGGTTTTACTTAATCCATCCAAACGAGTTGAAAGGATAATATCTAAGCTTTACCTTACCTATAAATTTATCTCTGGAAACATAATGAGTTGTGTTCCAATATCGAGAATCCACAGAGCTTGCACGGTTATCTCCCATAACGAAATACGAATCCTCGGGAACAATGAAAGTACCGTTATAACGGTCCTTATTTTCAGGGGAAACGAAATCGTCTCTGAGCTTTTCGGTATTTCCGTCCTTATCGGTTACATAAACCTCTCCGTTTCTGATATTAACCGTTTCACCGGGAAGTCCGATTACTCTTTTAACGAAATATTCGTTCTCGTTATCGGGGTATTTGAAAATGGCAATATCATATCTTTCGGGATCGTGCAGGGTATATTCGATTTTGCTGGCAAAAACCCTGTCGCCCTCCTGAATAGTGTTAAGCATAGAGCCTGTCGGTATTACGGCATTTGCAAAAACAAATATTTTCAACACCATTGCAATAACCAACGCAATCGCTATCGGAGCAAGAAACTCAAGAGCTTCTCTGAGCTTCGACTTCTCCTTTACGGCATTTTCTTCGCTTTCGCTGATAGCTTCTTTTTCGTCATTCATATCAATTATCTTTCCTTAGCAATTTTGAAAATCATAAGCTCAAACGGCTTCAAGGTTAAGTCCATCTTGCTGTTATAATCATACACCGTGTCATTCTCCGGCATACTCTTACAGTATACATTAAAGCACCTTGCACCCTTGAGCGACTCGGGTGTACCCATAAGCTTATTAAATGTTAAAGTGAGGTCTCTCTCCTCGTTAAACGGATTACGCATAGCCACGACACCGTCGCCGTTTTCATCCCAAGCAACATATCCGTAAACATTGTTTTCCTCAGGATTTCCGCCTATAAACTGAGCATTTTGGAGAATATGATAATTTTCCTTTTGCCAATTCATAGCGCTTGAAAGCGAACGCCACTTACTGTCGTTCATCATATTAACGCTCAAATGAAGCTCGTTAAGTGCCTGACCTCTTACGGTACACCAATAGATATACTTTTCAAACTCATCATCGGTATAGTCAACATGCGCCGTGTTTCCGTAAATAGGTTCGTGATTATACAAATTTTTAAGCGGAATTTGAAGCGCTCTTTTGCAAAGACAATCAAAATATCTTGCGTCACGATAGGTGATTTCCTTATCCACCTGCGCCTGCTTTTCAAGATTTTTAGCAAATCCGATGTCGCCGCTGTTTTGCACCCAAAGAGAATTAACCCACTGAAGCCACCACGGAGAAACATTGACATAGCAAGTCATATTAATCCAAAGTTTTGGATTAGTAGCTCTGAGCTTTTCATAAAGTCTAATCCACTTCTGCCACATATCGGTTACAAAATACATATCCTCATAACCGCCGACAGCGTGGTCGTGCTTTTTATTCTGACAAGGCTTCAAGCAAAATCCGTCAAGCTTCCAATAATCAATATCAAATTCATCAGTTGTATCAATAAGAAAGTCGCCAAGCTTTTCAACATACTTTGATGAAGCAACACAAATATCATACGCCTGCTTATTAACATAGCCGTTGCCTGCTCTTTGCATACGCTTTGCAATTTTCTCGGGATGGGTATAACCGCCTCTCGGGCCAAGCCACAAACCGAAATGTGAACCCATTTCGTTACAAAGTGCGGTTACATTGGTAAGCTTATTTGGAAATTTTTTATTAAACGACCAAAAGCCTGCCTTAGTATTCGGCCAACCGTCGTCAACAACATATGAATCAAGCTGAGGAGCGCCGTAAGCCGACAACTGCTTATGAACTTCTGCAAAGGACTGCATAATGTTTTCCTCTGTAATGTCCTTCATATAGTCATACCAGCTGTTGTACTGAAATCTCAATCTTGTAGGAACGCTGATAAATTCAATATATTCATAAAACGCCTTGCGTACCTGTGCAAGAGTATTGTCCTCACCTGCTCCCATAACGGTTACGGGACAAGCAAAATCATAGCCGACCGTGCTGCCGATATAATATCTTACGGTAGCATTGCCGTGAATAATTCTGTTTTCGGTTGCAGGAAATTCACAGCCGAAGAAAAGGCTGTCAACATAAACAGGCTGACCGAGCATTGACCAAAACGCAGGGATTTCGCCGCCCTCAACAACATCAACGGAAAAATTGGTTTTTGAATTAATAATTCCGACGCATTCAAGGTCAACATAATCAATCGGCTCATCTCCGCTTTGGCTGAGGAAAATCTGCTTACAAATAGTGTTGCCGTCTTTATGCACCCAAAATTTAAGAGTAACCTTAACGCCCATACTCTCTTCAAACGCAAAAACAAGTCTGTCGCCCTCGTAGCCTGCATTTTCAACCACAAGTCCCTTTGAAGAAAGCTCGTCGCCGTTTACGAATTTTACAACAAATTCGCAACCGTTTCCGTCAGGAATAAAATTCATTCCCGAATATGTGTTTGCAATCTGAGAAGCATAAAAATTACCGTCGTTATTCTTAAATTCTCTTTTAATTCGCTTACTTTCTAATCTGAACATAATTTCTCCTTAATCAGTTGAGTTCCTCTTTAATTTCTTCGAGCGCTCTTGCAAGCTGGTCAGGACAGGATGTACCTTTATAATTACAATTAATGCCTTTAAGAGCAGAAATAATCTCGTCCGGCTTTTTGCCCTTTACCAAAGCGGAAATTCCTTTGAGGTTACCGCTACATCCGCCGATAAACTCAACATTGCCGATTGTTTGGTCATCGTTAATTTCAATAATTATCTGTCTTGAGCAAGTGCCTCTTGTGCTATAAATCCTTTTCATATTATCCTCATCTCATATAATTATCTCAAACTTTATTATACAATCATTTCAGCATCAATTCAACAACAAATTGTTAATTATAATAAGCGATTGTCTTAGATATAGCCCTGACGGTTGCATTGTGGTTTATGCTTGTGTTTTTGTATTCTACAAGCAAACTTGCCGCACCGTAGGTTTTATAGGAATAGCCGATTAAATAACCGTATCTGTCTCCGTACTGATTAGGCTGTTTTCTGCTCAAGCCGAGCGTATCCGAAAAGATATTTGTCATTGCCGGCGTACCTATTGAGGTGTTAAGCCAGCCGTGGAAATCACATAAAATATCCGGATTATACTTTGCCATAAGTGACCTGATTGCACGGGACTCGTAGCCGTTAAAGGTGTTGAAGTCACGATTAAGGTCAACATGATTTGCGGCATTTCTGCCAAATGCGCTGTTGCCGGTATAAAGCTCATTAACTCCGGCAATTACACCGTCGGGATTAAGGCACGGAATCACAATCAGCCGCATATTTTTAAGTTCCTCGGGGTGATCGGCATAATACTCAACCACCGAATTTCCCTCTGCAACAAGATACTTTCCGTCACGATAAGAATCGCCCTCAAAGCCGTGTATCGCAAAATTCAAGTAATATGTCTTTTTATATTTTCCGTTAAGCGGTGTGATGATATACGCCTCAAGCGGTCTGCCCTGATAGCTGTATCCAAACACCTCCTGCCTTACATTGGAATGACTGAACGCAGCCTTTGCGGCACGCTCGTTAAGCGACAGACAATCACCTGTAACAACCGTCTTTGCAGAGGTGTAATCCGAATAGATTTTCATTCCGTCTGAGCAAAGCTTGTAAGTGCGAAGTCTTACATAATAAGTCTTGTTTCTCGGCAAGCCTGTAATCCGTCTTGCATAATAAGTATTTTTGCTCTCGTCTACGGTTTTAGCCGAGCTGAAATTACTGTTTTGTGAATACTCCACCTCATAGCCCGTGGTATTGTCCGTCTGAGTTTTCCACACGGCTCTAAATCCGCCAAGCTCCTGCGACAGAGTAAATGAACTGACACCCTTAGGTCTAACCGTAAACTCAATAGACTTCTTGCCGATATATCCGTTTTTCAGGCTGACAGCAACATAATATCTGCCGACATCAGCGCCGTTACCCGAATACTCAATATCATAGTCTGTTCCTTCTGTCAAAACCTCTCCGTCCTTCTTAGTTATCATAAGAGACGGATAATGCTCGCTGCCGTCATAAATCGCGTTGTAATATGAAAGCGAATATCTCAATTCTCCGTCAAACACATATGACGGCTCTTCCTCGGTGTATGTGTCACCGCAGTTACGGCAGGTATAAACCTTTACGCCGTTTCTGTGAAGTCCTGCACTTTCGTTTTTCACAAGTGCATAACTATGTTCTTTTTCGGTTTTTTCATAGTAATCCGTGGAAAGCACCGACTCTACAGAATCAATACTAAAGCCGTAATAGCTTCTTGAATACTCACTCGTAAGAGTAATTCTAAATTCATTGTCATTTATTCTTACCGTTCTGCCTGCAAGCTCATCACCCGAATATTTACCAACAACATTATCCCTTGAATCGGTAATTGTGATAAAGTCATAATTCTTTTCCGTATAAGTCTTTGACGAAAACTTTACATTTAATGAGCGACAAAGCGGATTAGGGCTTTTGTACCTAAACATTTCATCGGCATAGTTTTCATACGGATGATTGGATTCGGGAAAAGCAATACTTTGCGATTCCGTTGTGTTTTGAGTAATCGGAACAACGCTGACCACCTTAAAGCCATAAAATGTTTTTGAACGGTCAGACTGGAATCTAATCTTAAAGGAATTGCCCGCAACGGTAACTGTCTTATCGGCAAGCTGTGTACCCGAATACGAGCCTGCCAATTTACCGTATCCGTCATAAAGCTCTATTACATCATATTCTTCCTCTGTCATACATTTTGACGAAAATCTTACTCTCAGAGAGGTTGCCGACTCGTCCGGCGAGGTATATGAATATTCGCTGTCCTGATAATTAGAATACGGGTGAGCCGTTTCAAGATACTGCGAAGCGCTGCTGTCTGCATAAAACGGCTTGACATCTGTTACTGCATATCCGAAATATGCTTTTGAACGGTCGGTTTTGAAATTAACGCTAAAGGAATTACCGTCAAGAATGACTGTTTGCCCTGCCAATTCTCTGCCGGAATACGCACCGACTTTTTTGCCGAATCCATCGTAAACGCTTACCACATCATACTTTTCCTCTGTTCTGCACGATGGTGAAAATGTGACAGCCAAAGCCGTTGCGTTTTTGTCGGGATAAGTATATTTTTCCGTTTGGTCAGCATTGTTTTCATAGGGATGCGCTGAACGAGGATAAGTAAAATCTTCCTGCACATCACGCTCAATATTTGCAGTTATTGATTTAAGCGAGTAGCCGTAAAAAGTTTTAGAGTGGTCGGTCTTAAAGCGGACAGAAAACGACGGTCCGTCAATGTCTACTTTTGCCCCCGAAAGTTCGTCTCCCGAGTAGCTTCCGACTTCGTTACCATAGCCGTCATATATGGTTATGATGTCAAAATCCTTTTCGGTCTTTGTGCTATTAGAGAAAAGCAATTCTAACGAGCTTGCTCTTGCATTTACATAGTGATAGGTTTCGTCCGTGCTGTTATTGTAATCGTGTACCGTGTCGGGATACATTGACGAATCCTTAATTTCCTGTCTGTCGCAGTCGGTATCATATGAATTAAGCACAACCTGTGCCTCAATATTATCTATGCTAAAACCGTAAAATGTCTTTGAACGGTCAGTCCAAAGTCTGAGCCTGAACATAGAGCCGTCAATGGTAATCGTCTTGCCTGCAAGCTCATTGCCCGAATATGTGCCAATTACCTTATTTTCGCTGTTGTATACATAAATCAGGTCATACTCGTCCTCAGTCAGCGTTTTGTCAGAAAATGTAACAGTCAGCGAAACGGCAGACGGATACTCAAAGGTGTAATTCTGCTTTGCATAATTTGAATAAGGATGCTCCGACTCGGGATAAAGCTCCTTTGCCACATTCACCCTCGCATAAGCGTTTTTCTCCTGCACGCCGACAGCCTTGCTCTGAGGAGAATCGCTGTCGCAATATGTATACGACGCAGTTTTATCCTCCGTCTCAGCCTCAACAAGCGAGTGCGTATGCTCCTCTTGGGCATAAGCCGAAAACGGCACAGCCGTCATAATCATAATAACAGCCAAAATTATTGATAAAGTTCTTTTCACAAGCACCACTTCCTAATAATTTATAATAATAATTTATCATATATACCGATATATAACAATATGCACATTTTACAAAAAAGTAATTAAAAATTTTACTTTGAAAAATATACCGAATTTTGACACTTTTTTTGCTGTTATATAATGAATTAAACTTATTATTTATGATGGAGTATTTTATATGTCACAAGCAGTTGATAAGGCGCAATCCTTTAAGGTAAGCGTTATTGTGCCGATTTATAATACGGTTAAACTCAAGGCAAACCAAACCTTCTACAAAAAACCGTCACTTCTCAGACGAATAGCAAGAAAACTGCTTAAATAAGCATAAACAAAAACGGCTTGGGGTTATTCCCCGAGCCGTTTTGCTGTTCGTAAAGTAATATTATACAATTAAAAAATCTGTCGAAAAAAGGATGTGAATATTTTTCACATTAGAAAATTATATAAAAATGAACCGTCCCCTTGTGTTACTCTTGTATTCCGCCCGTTTTAATAGAACTTGATTTCAACAAACAATTAACCTGATAAACAAATTCATCTGCATTTTTAATCGGGATATAGATATATTTATCCTTTACTCCCAGTTTTCCGTATCTGATTTCAACCAGATCATCCCAATCAAAATACAAATTTGTTTTTTTATACAAAAAATGTTCGTCTCTTGCGCCGTAATATTTTTCACAACTCACAATATCGTAAAGATATATCTTATCGGTAAAGCCGTTAAATATGTATCGAATATTAAAACCATATCGTTTAATTTTTATATGTTCAGAATATACATAGACCATTTGCGGAGCTAAAGCTTCAATCAATAAATAAATCAATAAAAATCCATATGAAAGAATAATTGGACCCATAGTAACTTTCAATGCTATATCATTATCCCTAAATAAATACTCCGAATACCCTATCATGCGAGCCCAAATCCAAAAATAAAAGAACATACATGAAATTACGCAACAGAATTTTACAAATTTTACCTTGAAAAAATTTATTTTATTTCCATAAGAAAATTTATATTTTTCCATAATTAACCTTTCTTATACAAAAAACTTGTTTTCAATTACAGGGCTATTATTTCTAACGAAAATATTGCAAATTTCCGTCACTGTTCCAAGATACGCTCGAAGCGAAAAAGTAATGCTCTCCGTCGGGTGACACATACTCCATAACATCGCTGCTGTTATCTATTCGCTTAAATTCTTTATTTTCGTCATAAACAAAATAGCCGTTTTCATCAACAAAGGAATATGTGTTATCATATGATTTTTTAGATTTCACATCGGTATAAAATCCTTGCTGTAATGACGAATCAAAAGTGTAAAAATATTTATTTTTGTTCCTGTCATATACAGGCACTCTTTCGTACGGATAAGCATTGCCGAATCTGTCATAATGAAGTTGATATATAGAATACTCTTTAATAATATTTCCGTCCTTATCATATTCGGCGTCACAAAGAGGAATATATATTTTACCGTCGGTATCCATACAACAATTTTTACTCTTTGCAACAATAGAGCAATCATCGTCATACACCAAATATCCGTCTTCATCAACGAAGCATAAATCCACCACTAAATATTCATCGGTATCATTAATATAGAGTTTGTCATAACCCGATTTTTCAAATTTATAACTGTAAGCGTTACCTTCTCTGTCGTAATAATCCACATCAAACATATATGTATTGGTTTTGCCTTGCGAATCATAATATCTTGCATGTGTCCCATTGTTTACGAACCAACCGACAGATAGTGCAATCATCATACAAATCACAAACAGCAGATATGAAATTACTGTTGTGTAAACAAATTTTACATTGTCCTTATTTTTAACAATCAGGCAAACGCTTGTAATCAATGGAAATAAATACAAAAGCAAGATTATAATAAACCGTCCGGGTTTTGTACTTTTATTAGCAACAGCCACTGTTGTTGAAAAAATAAATCTTAGTGCAAAGAATACAACACCGATTATTTCTTTAGTATACAGTTCCATCTAATCTCCTTGAATTTTAATATGATAGAAAACAAAAGCATTTTGCATTTTCAAAAAAATATATTTCTGTTGTAAAGTGAAATAATTGCAAAAGGAAGATTAATTACTATTGCAACAAGCATAATCAATATACCCTTTTTTGTCCAAAAGGTTTTTCTTAATCCTTTACTGAATATCGGTAATATCAAAAAAGAAAAGACAATTAAAATTAGACCTGATTCTCCTGCGGCAGTATGCCAGTAATTTTTTCCAAAGTCCGTAACGGCAGTTCCTAACACACTGGTAAAAGTGCTAAAGAACAATAAAAAAATTTGCAAATCTTTATCTTTATATTGTTTCAAAGTAATCACCTCTACAAATACCAATTATAGGCATCATTTTCAGCATTTTCTTTTGACTAATAATCAATTCTTTTATGTACCTCATTGATAAAGCCTTTTGAATCCTGTACAGGTATCAAATACACGAGGGGACGGCTCTATTGTGTTGCCCTTATGCTACAACTTTCACTACAATATTTGTTTTTATAATATCAAATTCATATATAAAATCAAGCGAAATGTAAAAATGTGCTATAAAAACGACAAAAAATGTCAAAATCTATGCAAAAAATTTAATTTTATCCCTTGACATCAAAATGTGACGATTAAAAAAATTGTGCTTTATATTATAAATTTCCGCAAAAAAACGGCTCGGGTGCAATACTCAAGCCGTTTGGTTTTGTTATTAAATTACAGGTGCAAAACTCTGTCCTTAATTTCCTGGGTTCTGCCCTGATTCCAGAACTGAGTGCCGATGTAACCGCAAGTTCTTCTTGCAACATTCATCTTGTCTTGGTCTTCGTTTCCGCAGTTAGGACATCTCCAAATAAGCTTTCCATGCTCATCCTCAACAATTTTTATCTCGCCGTCATAGCCGCAGCACTGGCAGTAATCGCTCTTTGTGTTAAGCTCTGCGTACATAATATTATCATAGATAAAGCGCATTACCTGAAGCACGGCAGGAATATTATCCTGCATATTCGGAACTTCGACATAAGAGATTGCGCCGCCCGGTGAGAGAGCCTGAAATTCGCTCTCAAACTTGAGCTTTGTAAATGCGTCAATCTTTTCAGCAACATGAACATGGTATGAATTGGTAATATAATTCTTATCGGTTACGCCCTTGATGATACCAAATCTCTTTTGCAGGCATTTTGCAAACTTATATGTAGTAGATTCAAGCGGTGTGCCGTAGATAGAGAAGTCAATATTTGTCTCCTTCTTCCACTTATCACAAGCCTCGTTCATATGCCTCATTACGGAAAGAGCAAATTCCTTTCCGCCTTTTTCGTCGGTATGCGATTTGCCGGTCATATACTTAGTGCATTCATAAAGACCTGCATATCCAAGAGAAATTGTGGAATATCCGTCGTAAAGAAGTCTGTCGATAGGCTCTCCCTTATCAAGTCTTGCAAGCGCACCGTGTTGCCATAAAATAGGAGCAGCGTCTGAAAGAGTACCCTTTAATCTGTTATGACGGCACATCAACGCACGGTAGCAAAGTTCAAGTCTTTCGTCAAAAATCTGCCAGAACTTAGTCATATCACCGCCCGATGTGCAAGCGACATCAACAAGGTTAATGGTAACAACACCCTGATTAAATCTACCGTAATACTTTCTCTTGCCCTCAACATAATTCTTTGCTCTTGCGATATTTCCCACGCCTGCCTCGGTAAATCTGTCGGGAGTAAGGAACGAACGACATCCCATCGGTGTATAAACATCGCCTTTAAGCTCAAGCATCACCTTTTCGCTTACATAGTCAGGCACCATACGCTTTGCGGTACATTTTGCCGCAAGCTCCGTAAGATAAAAATACTCCGAATCGTCTGCAACATTATCGTCCTCAAGAACATAAATAAGCTTTGGAAACGCAGGTGTTACCCATACACCGCTTTCATTTTTTACGCCCTGAATTCTCTGCTTGAGTGTTTCCTCGATAATAAGGGCAAGGTCCTTCTTTTCTTGCTCGTTCTTAGCCTCGTTAAGATACATAAACACGGTTACAAAAGGAGCCTGACCGTTTGTTGTGAGCAGGGTTACTACCTGATACTGAATGGTCTGCACGCCTCTTGACACCTCGTCACGAAGTCTGCGCTCGGTAATCTTATCAATCTTTTCTTCCGTAAGCTCACTGCCGAAATCCACAGCCTCATCGATTACCTGCTTACGAATTTTCTCCCTGCTGATTTGAACAAACGGAGCAAGATGTGTAAGCGAAATCGACTGACCGCCGTACTGAGAAGAAGCAACCTGTGCGATAATCTGAGTTGCGATATTGCAAGCGGTTGAGAAGCTGTGCGGCTTTTCAATCATTGTATCGGAAATTACCGTGCCGTTTTGGAGCATATCCTCAAGATTTACAAGGTCGCAGTTGTGCATATGCTGTGCGAAATAATCGGCGTCATGGAAATGGATAATGCCGTTCTCATGAGCCTCAACAATATCCTGAGGGAGAAGAATTCTCTTTGTAATATCCTTTGATACCTCTCCTGCCATATAGTCACGCTGAACAGAGTTTACGGTAGGATTTTTATTTGAATTCTCCTGCTTAACCTCCTCGTTATTACATTCAATAAGAGAAAGAATTTGGTTATCCGTAGTATTAGCCTTACGCACGAGAGAACGGGTATAACGGTACTTAACATAACGCTTTGCAACCTCAAACGCACCCTGTGCCATAATCTGATCCTCGACAATATCCTGAATTTCCTCAACGGATAATGCACGGTTTGCCTTGCCGATTTTGAACTCTACATATTCTGCTATGTCGTTAATCTGTCCCTGCGAAAGCTCTTTTTTCTCACAAGCCTGATTTGCCTTTGAAACGGCTACTATAATCTTGTTCAAATCAAATACTGCTTCCGAGCCGTTACGCTTGATAATGTTCATACTCTTTCCCCTTTACTGAAATTTTTACTTTACATAGTTTATCTGCTACAATTATTTGTTACAAATCTGTAACCGTTATGAACGGACCTTTTACATAATACCAAATGCTTGTGATTAAGTCAATAGATTTTGGCAAAATAACACAATATATTGTGACATTTTTTAATGTAAGCCTAATTTAATACGAAATGTAGTAATTGCGTTTTTGGTGAAATGCCCATATCTCGGCTTTTTCAATTCTTTTCGCACGGTTTATATTACAATTTGTAATATGCGACCGTTTGCAAAAAGTTGACCGAACAAATATATCTTGAATAATAGTGTGAAAAAGGTTAAAATGATTATAATAAAATCACAGGATAAATAATATGAAACTGAAAAAGCACAACTCAAAAAACTTGAAAATAAAAACACGAGTGGCTGTTGCGGCAATATCGGGCATAGCAACGGCGATAGTAATGACCGCCATACTTGCTCTGCTGTTAAACGCATTTTTGCCGAGCTTCTACAACTTTGCAAGCGTAAACACAAAGAGTTACTCCCTGCTCAATCAGGTGCAATGGTCGCAAACAGTATCTGCTATAACTTCTGAGCTTACAGGCAATAACTCCAGAGCGCAAAAAGAGGAACAGCTAAATAAAATATTCGATGAAGCAGAAAAAGTAAATGCCGACATTTTTATTCAAAAGAGCAACGGCGAATACTTTTCAAGAAAAAGCAAGCGTGAAATACTTGAAAAGGCACATAATATAGTCGAATTTGACCAAACGCAGAATGTAAACTATTTTGGTGACAACGGCCTCTTGATTATCAGCCATGCAAGCAAGGGCAACAATGAATATACGATATTCATAACGAGCGACGACTACTCCGTTATGGACACGCAAACCAGCACCGTGGATTCGGCAAAATTGATTTCAACAAGAACGACATTTATATTAGTAATAATAATACTTATATTAATTCTTTCTATCACAGTAATGTCGCTCATAACCGCACAGGGCATTACGAAGCCGATGAAAAAGCTGACCGACGGAATAGAGGAAATATCAAAGGGTAACCTTGACTACCGCATAGATTACGATTCCACAAACGAAATAGGCGTAACTGTAAAGGCATTGAACGAAATGGCGGCAAGGCTAAAGGAATCAATAAGACAACGAAACGAGATTGACGAGTCACGAAAGCAGATGACTGCGGGAATCGCACACGATTTAAGAACGCCGCTGACCTCTATCAAAGGATATGTCGAGGGTTTGCGTGACGGAATAGCCAACACCCCCGAAAAACAAAAAGAATACATTCAAACAATATATAATTCGGCAAACGATATTGAGCGACTGCTAAACGAGCTTCAAACAATTTCGCTTCTTGAAAGAAGAAGTCTTGAGCTTAACAAGCAAGAAATAAATCTACACGAATTTTTGACAGACTATGTAGCAGACGCACAATTCACGGCAAAAAAGAACAATTTTGAGATAATATACAAAGAGCCGAAAGACGACGATAAGAATATAACGGTAAGCCTTGACCCGGCAAGATTTTCAAGAGTTTTGATGAACATTGTATCAAACTCAATCAAATATGCCTCAAAGGCGAGAAACGGCAAGCTGACAATAACGCTTAACGGTTATGACAAATCCGTTATCATAGCCTTAGAGGACAACGGAATAGGCATCAGCGACAAGAACATTTCTCACATATTTGAAACCTTTTACAGAGCTGACCAGGCACGCACGAGAGTAAGCGACGGAAGCGGCATAGGTCTTGCGGTATGTAAAGAAATCATAGAACAGCACGGCGGACACATCTGGGCGACAAGCACAGAAGGCGAAGGTACAACAATACTCATCTCATTAAACAAGATAACTCAGGAGGTCGAGAGCAATGACTGACAAGAAAAAAAGAATTCTCATAGTGGAGGACGACGAAAATATCACAAGACTTGAAAAGGACTATCTCGAGGCAAACGGCTTTGACATAAGCACCGCCGGAGAAGGTTTAATCGGTCTTGAAATGGCAAGAGCAGACAATTACAATTTGATTATTCTGGACATTATGCTTCCGGGAATAGACGGAATGGAAATATGCCAAAGAATCCGAAAATTCAGCAATGTTCCGATTATTTTCGTAAGTGCAAAGCGTGACGATTTAGACAAAATCAAAGGTTTGGGCTTTGGTGCGGACGACTATATAGTTAAGCCGTTCAGCCCGTCAGAGCTTGTGGCAAGAGTTATAGCCCACATTAACAGATACGAGCGACTTACCACCGCATCATCAGGTCATCCGAGCGATGTAATAGAAATCGACTCTCTTAAAATCGACAAGCAGTCTCGCCGAGTTTTCTTTGAAAACAAGGAAGTCACCTTTACGAATAAGGAGTTTGACCTGCTTGCAATGCTTGCGGAAAGTCCCGATACGGTATTTAACAAAAATGAGTTGCTCAATAAAATATGGAAGTACGACTCTAACGGAGACACCTCAACCGTCACCGTTCACATTAACAGAGTTCGTGAAAAGCTTTTTTCGGTCGATAATAATATGGAGCTTATCAACACTATTTGGGGCAAGGGATACAGATTCAATAAATAAAAAAACGGCTCTCGATTGAAACAACAACCGAGAGCCTTATTTTTCGTGCATTGTGCCACTTATTTTTATTTTTTCTTTTTGTCTAAGGCGTCACGGAACACCACAAATTTGTCATACAAAAACTCCGTAATCATATTGCATGCCATAGTACAACCAAGAACAATATATTCAATACCCTTAACATCGGCAAATTCAGCGGTAAAATAATTACCCGCAATAACCGTAACGGGAGTGAACACGCAATAAAACGCAAACACCTTCAGCATAGCCACAGGAACATTAGAAGCCGACTTGAATGTAAATTTACGGTTGAATGTAAAATTCCAAAGCACCGACAAAACAAGTGCGATAAGATACATCGGACCGTATTCGTTATTCATAATCCTTGCAAAAGTTTCATTGCTTTGAAGAGCGTTTTGAATAAACGGAAGCTTAATCAGCACGGTGTTCATCAAAGTGAAGCTTGCAATTTCGATAATTCCGGCAGAAGCCGAAAACATTGCAAATTTCAAAAACTGCAAAAATCCGCCAATACCTTTTTTCTTTTGCTGATTATTTTTTTCGCTCATAAAACCGCCTCTTTCTTTATTTAATTTTATACCATTATATATACAAAATCAATAGACTGTTGAAAAAAGCGACATATTTTGATATAATAATCATCATATAAGGGGATGATTTATTTATGAATTGGGCTGAAATTAAAACAAACGACATTGCAAACGGCGAGGGCGTTCGTACATCTCTTTTTGTTTCCGGCTGTCGCCACCATTGCAAGAACTGCTTTAACAGTATGACTTGGGATTTCGGCTACGGTCAGCTTTTTACAGAGGAAACCATGGAGGAAATCTTTAAGAGCGTAGACCACGACTGGATTAACGGAATAACTCTGCTTGGAGGAGAGCCGTTTGAGCCTGAAAATCAAAAGGTTTTAGTTCCGTTTTTGGTAATGTTTCATGAACGATTCCCTAATAAAAATGTGTGGTGCTACACAGGCTTTACATTTGAGCAGATACTCGGTGAGGGAGAGCCTAAAAGCAGAGCCGCAACAGAAATTGCAAAGGAAATGCTGACCTTGATTGATGTACTTGTTGACGGCCCGTTTGTGGAGGAACTTCATTCAATCACTCTGAAATTCCGTGGCTCGTCAAATCAGCGAGTAATCGACATAAAGAAAACGATTAATGAGAAAAAAATCGTTCTCTATCTTGAATAACGAATAACAAAAAGAGATAATCTCACCACCGAATGTGAAGATTATCTCTTTTGCTTTATATGTCGTTTGGCATGATTTTATCCGTGCCGATATTTTTTAGCCGAGCAACTGCGAAAGCTGATAGATTGTAAAGGTAATTTCGCCTACTTCGCTCTCATATACAATCGCAATATTTCCGTCCTTTGTCAGCGTCATACAAGAATACATAAATGCGTCTTTTTTAACAGAGGTTGTATTTACAAGGGTCATTTTGCCGGACTCATCTAATGCAAACGCAAAGATTTTTCCGTCTGTTCTTTCGTGCTTTAACTCGCCCTTATCGTCTGTCTTTGTACCTGTCGGGCAGGACACAAGAATGTAATCCTTGCCGTTATCTTTAACACTTACGGCGCTGAGCATACAACTGCTTGTTGTCTCGATATCGGTTATCACAATGTCGCCCCATACATATTTTCCGTCTTGCTTTACGGCATCAACATATGAAAGTCTGTTGCTGTTATTTCTAAAGAAACAGCGAAGCGTTCCGTTTGGAAGCTCTACAATTTGGCTTTCACCCGAATACTCGCATTGCTCGTTAAACGGCAAATCATCGCTTCTTTGCCAGCTTTCTCCCCCGTCATTTGAATAGACAAACGAGGAAAATTGAAGTCCCTTTTTAATGTTTGCAAAATATGCGGACAAAATCATAGTTCCGTCGGATGTAACAAGACCTCTGCCCGGTGCAGCTCCGTAAAAAGGCTCGTCGCTCTTTTTTACATTTACAAGCTTAGGTGCGCCAAAGCTCTCTCCGCCGTCGGACGATTTTGTCATATACAAAAATGTTGTCGGCACAACCGAAAATACCGACTTTGATTTAACATAGAAAATATTACCTATTTTCTCGTTGTTTTCGTCATACAAGAAGAAATATTCAT
Organism: uncultured Oscillospiraceae bacterium; assembly: GCA_900539165.1. Classification (GTDB taxonomy): domain Bacteria; phylum Bacillota; class Clostridia; order Oscillospirales; family Acutalibacteraceae; genus Eubacterium_R. The sequence goes on along the minus strand of UQAZ01000005.1, from coordinate 2,618 downwards.
CAATGCAGTATCCCGTATTATTGCCGTTTTTATCCAAAATTTTTGAATAACCGTTTTCAAAGTTTTCTGTATCAACCTTATACTTATAGCTCAAGCCGTGATTTTTTGAAAGCAAAAGCATTCCGTCGCTGTCAAAAGCAGGCTTGTCAACGGCAGCCTTTAATCCGGTATAACCCGAAAGTGCAACACCGCCCGAATAAAAGGTGGTCATCATCCACACGGTTTTGCCGTCTGTCAACAACTCAGGGTCAATAAACGAGGTAGATTCTTTGTCATATTTATTACCGTTATCACCTAAGAAATTAGCAGTATAGCTGTTCCAGGTTTTGCCGTTGTCATCGCTATAAGCAACAACGGTATCCAGTCCGCCTCCGTCTTGCGTTTGGTCGTATCTTGCATCAACAGCGCTTACGAGCCTGCCGTTATCAAGAGTAACGATTGCAGGTATTCTGAAATTGTCACTGCCTGCGTTCACGCCCTGAATAAACGGTTGCTCTGATGTAATGCTGTCACTCGGCTTATCTGCGATTTCCAACGGTGAGCTGTCACTTAACCTTGCAAAAAACACTATCGCCGTAATTACAAGTGCCAATACTGCCACACCTAACACAGATAAGCAAATTTTCTTTGCTGTCTTTTTGTTCATGGCTTCCTCCAAAAAAGGCACTCCACTTTTCATTTTGCGAGTGCCTAAGCCCTAACGAGCCTTTAGTTATTCAATAAATAATATAACATTATACTGCAAAAAAAGCAAGCCGATTAATGCCCACCGACAGCTATTGCAAAGCCTTGACACCAAATGCACGGAATAATATAATAATTTTACAAAAACTACAAAGGCGCAAGGCCACGTTGATATTAAAACAGTCGCCGTTGCAAAATCCAAGCCAAAAGGAATATAAAATGAAAGCCTATACATATACCGAAAAAGGAAAGTTTGAATTAATTGAAAAAGCCAAGCCGTCGCTTATGCACGAAAGAGATGCGATTGTCAAAGTCACTCTTGCAAGCATTTGTTCAAGCGACCTGCATATAAAGCACGGAAGCGTTCCCCGTGCGGTTGTCGGAAGCACCGTCGGACACGAAATGGTGGGAATAGTAGAGGAAGTCGGCAGCGCCGTAACAAATGTAAAGCCGGGCGACCGTGTAACTGTAAATGTAGAAACCTTTTGCGGAGAATGTTTTTTCTGCAAAAACGGCTTTGTAAATAACTGCACCGACAAAAACGGAGGCTGGGCGCTCGGATGTCGCATTGACGGAGGCCAGGCTGAATATGTGCGTGTGCCGTTTGCCGATCAAGGACTGAACAAAATCCCCGACAGCGTTACAGACAAGCAGGCATTACTCGTCGGTGATGTGCTTGCAACAGGCTTTTGGGCTGCAAAAATATCTGAAATCACACAGGACGATACCGTGTTGATTATAGGTGCCGGACCAACGGGAATTTGCACATTGCTCTGCGTAATGCTCAAAAATCCAAAACGCATTATCGTATGCGAAAAAGACGAAAACCGCATTGCTTTTATTAACAAAAATTATCCCGAGGTGCTTACCGTTTCACCTGAAAAATGCCTCGATTTTGTAAAAGAAAACAGTATGCACGGCGGTGCAGATGTTGTGCTTGAAGTTGCGGGTGCGGACTCAACCTTCCACCTTGCGTGGGAATGTGCAAGACCTAACGCAATAGTAACCGTTGTCGCACTCTATGATAAGGCACAAACGCTTCCACTCCCCGATATGTACGGCAAAAACCTGACATTCAAAACAGGCGGTGTAGACGGCTGTGACTGCGAGGAAACCCTTAGGCTTATCGAGCAAGGACGCCTTAACACCGAGCCGCTTATCACCCACACCTACCCTCTCGACAAAATCGCAGAGGCATATGACCTTTTCGAGAATAAGCAAGACGGAGTAATCAAGGTCGCAATCGACTGCAATTTGTAATAATTTCAGAAATAACGACTTTTCAGCCAAAATTTGATTTTATAAAATTCGATAATATACATTAAAAAAGTAAGACTAAAAAAATCGGCTAACTGATGAACACAAAAGAAAAAATGTAAAAATTTTTCAGTTGTAAAATCGAATACGATACACAAAATATACTTGCAAGGTGAAAATGATGTTTTGCAAAGGCGAAAGCGTTTTTGCACGGCGTCTGCCTTTGCAAATCTTTTTAAGCGAGGTGTATCAGACATGGCAAAGAACACAGTTCCTGAAGCTAAGGAAGCTCTCAACCGCTTTAAGATGGAAGCCGCTTCAGAGGTTGGTGTTTTTTTGCATTAAAAATTTTCAAAACGCCCTATTTAAGCCACTTTCGAGACTCGAAAAATATGTATAGTGGGCGGTCAAACACATTAAAAACATAAAATTAACGAAAAAAGGTCTACATACCCATTAGAAAAAGCGTTGAAGAAAGCAAAATCTTCAACGCTTTTATAATTATATGCAGAGACACAAATACTATCAAGGATAACTATATAAGGTTTTGGTTTAAGTTTGTATACCCTTATAAATCATATATTTAAAGCGAACACATAGATTTTGTTCTTGATAAAATTAAAGAGGGATTTATAAAAAATCATGTTGCGTATGTGTATGAGGATATTTGCAAAAAT
>UQAZ01000004.1 GCA_900539165.1 uncultured Oscillospiraceae bacterium | reverse complement strand
CTCGGTCGGTGCTTCTGCACTTTGTGCAGAGGTCTCCACCGGAGACCCGCACCCCCTCTGTCACCTTTGGCGACATCTCCCCTTATTAAGGGGAGCGTTGAGATTTCTAACGCTTACTAACACAACATTAACAATATCAAATTAAAATTTCCTATTGCAATATTGAACTCTATGTTGTAAAATTAAAGAAAAAGGGGTTTTTTTATGGCACAGGTTTATACTCTTACATCACCAAAAAACGAGAACGTTTTTATTCATGTAATGCCGGGACACTTCATTTCGGCAAACAATCATATCAATTATTATGTAGGAACATCGGATATTAAGCATAACATCAGAGTTTCATCAGACGCCGCAAAGCTTATGGCAGAGTATTATGTAAAAAACAACATTGATGTTGATACAGTATTGTGTCTTTATGAAACCCAGTCGCTCGGTGCTTATCTTGCCGAGGAGCTTGCAAAGCCGAGTATGATGTCGCCTAATCCGGACACAACGGTTTTTGTTGTCGGAAGTGAATACGACGCTGCGGGAAACCTTATTTTCCGTGACAATCTACGCAGAATGATTTACGGTAAAAATGTGCTTATTCTTATTTCTTGTATCACCTCGGGCAGAACTGTTGAGCGTGCTATCGAGAGCGTAAGATACTACGGCGGTAAGGTTGCAGGTGCATCCGCTGCGTTTTCTATGCAGAGCAAAATCAACGGAGTTAATGTTGATTCGCTCTTTACTACCTCCGATATTCCGGACTATATTTCATATCCTGCCCACGGCTGTCCGCTTTGCCAAAAAGGCATTGCAGTAGACGCAATCAGCAACGGCTACGGATATTCTAAGATTTAATGCTTGACAAATAAAAAGCTATTGATTATAATAAAATTACTGAAAATTAAACAGTACCCTTAAAGACTGCGAAGCAGATAAAGACCTTATGTCCGCATCAGAGAGTCGGCGGTTGGTGTGAGCCGATGAACGATATTAGGTGTATAACTCCCTGCTGAGTCGCCGTACCGAATAGTAATTAATAGGTGCGAGCCGTGTGACTGCGTTATCGGTTGAGGCATTGTTAGATGCTAAAGGGCAGCAATTCGCTGCTGAAATAGGGTGGTACCGCGTATATAACGCCCCTATACTTTATAGTGTAGGGGATTTTTTATATCCTTTGCACACTGAAAGGAGAAAAATTATGAACGAAGGTTACAAAAAATATGTCGGTTTTAAGCCGATAGACATTCCGGACAGACAATGGCCGAGCAAGCAGATTACTAAAGCACCTATGTGGTGCAGCGTCGATTTAAGAGACGGTAATCAGGCGCTTGTTGACCCTATGAATTTGCAGGAAAAGCTCGAATTTTTCAAAACGATTATTGATGTCGGAATTAAGGAAATTGAGGTCGGCTTTCCGTCTGCGAGTGAAACGGAGTACGAGATTTTAAGAACGCTTATTGACGGCGGCTACATACCCGATGATGTTACGATTCAGGTTTTGGTGCAGGCAAGAGAGCATCTTATTAAAAAGACTTTTGAAGCGATTGACGGAGCAAAAAACGTCATTGTGCATTTTTATAATTCGACCTCAACCTTGCAAAGAAAGGTCGTATTTAAGACCGATATGGACGGCGTAATTGATATTGCCGTCAACGGTGCTAAGTTGATTTACGAGCTTACCGAGCAGGAGAAAAAGCGTAATCCCGATATGAACATTCGCTTTGAATATTCGCCTGAATCGTTCTCGGGAACAGAGATGGATAACGCTGTCGAAATTTGTCACAGGGTTATGCAGGAGCTTCATATTACAAAAGAAAATCCGATTATCCTTAACCTGCCGTCAACCGTTGAAGGCTCGACACCTAACGGCTATGCAGACCAGATTGAATATTTTTGCCGTCATCTGCCGAACAGAGAAAATGCGATTATTTCGCTTCATCCTCACAACGACAGAGGCACGGGTGTTGCTGCCGCAGAGCTTGGTTTGCTTGCAGGCGCAGACAGAATTGAGGGTACTCTTTTCGGAAACGGTGAGCGTACGGGCAATGTTGATTTGGTTACGCTTGCGCTTAATATGTGGACTCAGGGAATCGACCCACAGCTTGATTTTCATAACATTAACGATATTAAAGAGGTTTACGAGCGTTGCACAAAAATGACTGTTCCGCCTCGTCAGCCGTATGCCGGAGAGCTTGTGTTTACTGCATTTTCAGGTTCACATCAGGACGCAATCAACAAGGGCAAGATTTATATGGAGGATAGTCATTCCGACTTTTGGGAAGTTCCGTATCTTCCTATTGACCCTGCGGATGTTGGCAGAGAATACGAGCCTATTATCCGTATTAATTCTCAGTCGGGCAAAGGCGGTACAGCGTTCATTCTTGCAAACAATTACGGCATTAAGATGCCAAAGGCTATGCACCCTGAGTTTGGTGCGGTTGTGCAGAATGCCTGTGACGCAAAAGGCAAGGAGCTTAGCGCAGACGAGATTTTCGAGTTGTTCCAAAAGGAATACAGAAATGTCAACGGACCTTACAGGCTTGCTGATTATAAAATCACTGAGGAAAAGCACGAGGATGCTTACCTTACAAGCGTTCATTTTACCGGTACTCTTAAATACAAGGACAATGACCCGGTTGTTATAGAGGGTGAGGGCAACGGCCCTGTTGCGGCTTTCTGTGACGCTATGAACAAAACTCCGCTTAGAGAATATCAGTTCATAGATTACGACGAGCATGCTATTTCCGTCGGCTCGGATTCTAAGGCTATAAGCTATATTCACCTTAAAACGCCGTCGGGCAAGAGCATATTCGGTATCGGCGTAAGCCACAATATCGGTTATGCTTGTATGAAAGGTATCATCTGTGCCATTAACCGTGACCAAGAGGACACAATGCGTGATGATACAATGCCGGGCATATTTGATGTTTGCTAAATGGAGGACAGTATGAAAAACTATAAAATTACAGTATTAAAGGGCGACGGAATCGGACCCGAAATCGTTGACGAATGTATTAAAGTTTTGAACAAAGCAGGGGAGAAGTTCGACTTCAAGTTTGACTATAACTATCAGCTTCTCGGAGGTTGCGCCATTGATGCAACGGGCGTTCCTTATCCCGAAGAAACCGCAAAGGCTTGCAAGCAGAGTGATGCGGTTTTACTTGGTGCTGTCGGAGGACCAAAGTGGGATTCACAACCCGGAAACAACAGACCTGAAAAGGGACTTCTTGCAATTCGTGAGGATTTGGGACTTTTTGCAAATCTTCGACCGGCAAAGATTTTTGCTCCGCTTAAATCTGCTTCTCCGATAAAAGAGGAGATTATCGGCGATGGCTTGGATATTCTTATCGTGCGTGAGCTTACGGGCGGTATCTATTTTGGTGACCGTGGAACATATGAAGAAAACGGAATTGTCGGAGCGTACGACACGGAGAGATACACCTATCCCGAGATTAAGCGTATAGTAAAAGCAGGCTTTGAGTACGCTATGAAAAGGGAAAAGAGACTTACTTGTGTGGACAAGGCGAATGTGCTTGACTCCTCCCGTCTTTGGAGAAAGGTTATGGAGGAAACGGCAAAGGATTATCCCGAGGTTGAGGTTTCCTATATGTATGTTGATAACTGTGCAATGCAGCTTGTTCGCAATCCTAATCAGTTTGATACAATCGTTACTTCAAATATTTTCGGCGACATTCTTTCCGATGAAGCTTCAATGATTTCAGGTTCAATTGGTATGCTTGCTTCGGCATCACTTGCAGAGGGAACACTCGGACTGTATGAGCCTATTCACGGTTCTGCTCCCGATATTGCAGGTCAGGGCAAGGCAAATCCGCTTGCAACGATTCTTTCGGGTGCTATGATGCTCCGCTATACCTTTGGCGAGAGCGAGGCGGCAGACGCTATTGAAAAAGCGGTCGATGTTGCTCTTACCAAGGTCAGAACTCCGGATATATACGAGGACGGCTTTGAGCCGGTAAACACTCAGCAGATGGGCGATACGGTAGCGTCTCTGCTGTAAAATAAACTAAATAACATAAAAAACTCACTCGTTCCGCTTATTGGATTGAGTGAGTTTTTGTTATGCGTGTTAATTTTTTCTTAGTTTCTTTTCGATTCGTATTGCAGTCGGAGTTATCGCAAGTCCTGCCTGAGATGTTTCTCTCAGACACGCAGGTATCGAGCAACCTATGGAATACATAGAGTCTATTACTTCGTCAATCGGTATAACACTCTTTATTCCTGAAATGGCCATTTGCGCCGCAGTTGCCGCATTGGTTGTACCGGCGGCATTTCTTTTTATGCACGGTACTTCCACAAGTCCTGCAACGGGGTCGCAAACAAGGCCGAGCATATTTTTCAGCGCAAGTGCCGAAGCGTGTGCTATACAGTCGTTGGAGCCGCCTTGAAGGTAAGCGAGCGCACCTGCCGCCATTGCCGAGGCGGTTCCGATTTCTGCTTGGCAACCTCCCTGAGCGCCGCTTATTGATGCATTTTGCGCTATGACATTGCCTATTCCCGATGCGGTGAACAGTGCTTTTATAATGCGTTCTTCGTCCTCTGCAAATACTTCTTCATATGCAATCAGTACGCCCGGGATAATTCCGCAGCTTCCCGCTGTCGGTGCTGCAACAATTCGCTTCATACAAGCGTTGCTTTCGGCAGTCTTAACAGCGTATTCGATTGCACGGGAAAGAAAATCTCCGAGCAGAGTGGAGCTGTGCTTTTCGTTATATTTTCTGAGAAGCTCACCGCCTCCGCCTGCCATTTTGCCCGAGGATACTGCGTCTTTGTCATATTCGGCGACCGTTTGTTTCATAACCGAATACATTTTTTTCATATCCTCAAAGATTTCTTTTTTTGACAAAAGCGTTTCACTGACCTGCTCGTCTAAGACGACCTGCCAAATCTCACATTTTTCCTTTTTGCAAGTATTCAAAATTTCTTTTACAGAATTGTACGGCATATTCATTCCTTCTTATTTTCCGAGATATGACACTTTCATTATTCCGTCTAAATCTCTGATGTCATTTAATGTCTTGTCCTCTATTTCTTGGTCGCACTCTGCAATAAGTACCGAGTTCTTTCCTCTCGATGCTCTGTATAGGTGCATTTGTGCAATATTAATGTCGGCGTCATAAAGAACCCTTGACACCTTTGCAACCATTCCGGGAACATCCATATTGCTTGCAATAAGCGTTGGATAATCGCCAGAAATATTTGCAGGCAAGCCGTCTATTTGCGCAATATTAATTATTGAACCGCCAAGCGATTCGCCTATTACCTCAAGCTCTTTTCCGTTTTCGCCCTTTAGCCTAAGCAGTACGGAGTTCGGGTGCGCCTCTTTCAATTTTGCTTCGCCTATTGTAAATTTAAGTCCCTGAGCCTTTGCGATTTCAAACGAATCGGGTATTCTGGCATCGTCGGGTGTCATTCCGAGCAGTCCCGCAACTATTGCCTGCGGAGTTCCGTGTCCCTTTCCCGTGAGCAAAAATGAGCCGTAAAGCCCAATGTCTGCGCTGATTACTCTTTCTCCCATCAGCTTACTGCAAACATAGCCGATTCGTACCGCACCTGCCGTATGCGAGCTTGACGGCCCTACCATAACAGGTCCGAGTATTTCAAATATATTCATATGACTTCTCCTAATAAATATAAAGGCGACGGTGCTTGAGGCGCCATCGCTCTTTACTATCATAATATATATTCTCTTGATTTTCAATACCTATTTGTCAGACTTCTTTTTTTCTCTCAGTCCTTTGAAAAAATCGGAGAGCATATCCCTTGCCTCATCTTGCATAACTCCCGAAACTATTTCTGGCTTGTGGTTGTAGGGTAGGGTATTGAAGTCTGCTACCGAGCCAAAGCTGCCTGCCTTTAGGTCGCTTGCTCCGTAATAAACGGTTTTTATTCTCGAATTAATTATCGCACCTGCACACATCGGACACGGCTCAAGCGTTACATACATATCGCATTGCCATAGTCTCCAACCGCCGAGAACTTTACAAGCATTGTCTATCGCTTCGATTTCTGCGTGATAAAGTGCATTTTTGCCGTATTCTCTGCGATTGCGTCCCGTGCCGACAATTTCGTCGCCTTTTACTATGACGGCGCCGACAGGCACTTCCCCCTCAAGTGCGCTTTCTCTTGCAAGCTCAAGAGCCTTTTGCATAAATTTTTGCTCCATACTATACCTTTGTGACATACTGCGAGGTGATTGCAAGCAAAATCGCAAACGGTATCGCAAGTCCCGGAAGCATACATAAAACCTTTGTACCAAAGCTGTTGTCGTACGGGTTTTTAGGTGATTTGGTTGACTTGAATGATTTTGTGCAGGCGAGGTATACGACTGACGCAATTCCTAAAAGTCCCCAAATATAGAACAGTACGGTCGTTGTTGTTGTAGCGACTGTGTCGCTGGTTGCAAAGGTGAGTATGGTTTTAAGAACAGACATTCCGTTATTAAATCCGTGAATGAGCATAGGAATTAAAATGTTGTTTGTCTGAATTGTAATATATGCCAGCATAATGCCGAGAGTGAATGCAAAAATGAATTGAATAACATTGCCGTGCATTAACCCAAATACAACGCTTACGATAAATACCGCAAAGCCTTTGCCGTACTTTCTAAGCACGCCGAGAGTACAACATCTGAGCGAAAATTCTTCGATTATCGCAGGGATAACGGCTGTTGAAATAACTATCATTATGCAGGTGAAAATATCGTTCGGGTCGTTATATTCGCTTTGAGTAAGCTCGTAGCCGAATAAAAGCTTGCAGATATTCATAATTGAGGAGGTCATAATGTTTGCCAAAAGGCAAAATGCCATACCCAATGATACCCAAGCGGCTCCTTTAAGACCGCCGACCTTTTGCGTCGGTATAAGAGGCGCTACAAAGTTTTTTCTCAAAACAAGAGCAAGCAAGGAAAACGGTATCAACATTGAAAATAAATGCACCGCAACAATGTTGAATGAATATTGAACAAGCGCAGATGATTGATATGCCTGCTTTAGCCCTAATGCGCTTAAAAGAGAGATTGCCATCGTTTGCAAAATCAGATACATAATAAGCGTTGTACCTAATGCCACACCGACTAAGAGTAATTCCTTTTTCTGCTTTTTTCTTTCCGTCATAACCTGCGCACGATACATCATATACTGCTGTTGCTGAGTAGGTATCTGATAATACGGCGGAGGGGTTTGGGGGTTGTAATAATAGTTATTTTGGTTGTTGTTCATTAATAAAGTAGTCCTTCTTAGTATTATAGCTCTTTTGCTATTTCCTTTATGTAATCACAAAGCTGCTGCTTAACCTCGGGGTGCTTGAGTCCGACTTCGATATTTGCCTGAAGTATGCCGAACTTGTTGCCCATATCGTATCTTGTGCCGTCGTAATCAACCGCAATAACGCCGTCTCTTTTGGCGATAGTGTTCATTGCGTCGGTCAGCTGAAGCTCTCCGCCTGCACCGTTTGGAGTGTTTTCCAAAATGTTAAAGATGTCAGGGGTGAGGATTACTCTGCCGAGGATAGAGAAGTTTGAGAGAATTTCCTCTCTCTTTGGTTTTTCTATCATATCGTTGCAAAGATAATTGTTTCCCTCAATATGCTCTACTGCAAGTGAGCAGTATTTCATAACGCTCTCTGTCGGTACTTCTTTAACTCCGACAGCACACTTTGAATATTTTTCGTATGCGTCGATAAGCTGCTTTGTAACGGGATTGTCGCTGATGATTACATCGTCACCGTAAAGAACGGCAAACGGCTCGTCTCCCACAAATGATTTTGCACATAAAACAGCGTGTCCCAGTCCGCCCGTTTCCTTTTGTCTGAGAAAATAGATATTACCGAATTTTGAGCATTCCTTAACGGCGTCCAAAATATCCTTTTTGTCTTCCTTGCCCTCAAGTTTTGTTTCCAATTCAAAGGCGTGGTCAAAGTGGTCCTCTATGGCTCCTTTGCCTCTGTTTGTTATAATCAGCACTTCCTCTATGCCGCTGTTGAACGCTTCCTCAACAATGTATTGTATGGCAGGCTTGTCAACTATGTTGAGCATTTCTTTAGGTACAGCCTTTGAAGCAGGAAGAACTCTTGTGCCTAAGCCTGCGGCAGGGATGATTGCCTTTCTGATTTTTTTCATATTGTTTCTCCTTAATATTGTTTACAGATAAGCCATAAGAATATACATAATAAAGTACGCTAAAAACGGAGCAAACAGCGTCACACCGCCCTTGTTTGACAGGTACATTCTTCTCATTTGGTCTTGGTCTAAATTTTGCTCCGGCATAAAGAATATTGCCGTTTGTGCAAAGCTTGCACCCTCGGTGAGCTGTGAAGTTACATTTTTGATGATGTTCATCACCGTGCCTTTGTAAAAATAATCTGCAAAAATCGCTTCGATTATTCTCAGCACAAGCAGTATTCCCAAAATAATATATACTATTTTTTGTGCGTTGATTGCATCGGAGGCTTGCATAATCTGCTGTACTTCCTCGGGCTTTATACCGTTAGGGTTAGTCGAATATTTTGTGACTAAACTCTGTATACCCGCAACATATTCGGGAGCGTATTTCAGAATAAAAGCCTCTCCGCCGATAATGCTTGTCATAGCAAGACAGAAAAACGCAGCACCTTGCTTATACATTTTTCTGAACAGCAGATAAAATGAGCCGAAAAAGAATGCACTCCAATTCCATCCTGTTTTCTTTTTGCTGTCCGATTGTTTTTTGAATATGCCTATGAATCTGGGTGCGTTCGTTCTGACGGTTGCGGCAATGTCGTTTATGTTCACTCCGTCTATTTCGGCATTTTCCTTGTACTGTGTTTTGTTAAAGTCTGTGACTTGAAACGGTGAAAAGCCTTTTTCGTTTTCAGACTTATCTTGCTTTTTTTCTTGGGCTTCTTTCTTTGCTTGCGAAACAAAGTCCTCCTCGGGAGAGTAATAATAATCTCCGCTGTATTCGCCCTCAAAGCTTTTTTCTGTTTGATTTTTTTCTTCTTCCTTGCGTTTCTCCTTTTCGCTGTCGATGAAGCTGTAATTGCTTTCGTGCAGTCCTTGGTTTACGCAATGCCCTGTCAGCTTATAGCATTCCCTGTGATGAGGAGTACCGCATTCGGGGCAGGTAACTATGTCGTCTCCGTCGGTAAACTGTTTGTTGCAGACGGGACATTTATATTTTGTATAATCCGGCATATATAGCCTCCTGATATTATTCTACTTTTATTATACTTATATAATCATAAAAAATCAATTATTTAGTTAAGAATAAGTAAATAGTTTATAAACACTTGATTTATTTGCTTACGGATTGCATTTTTTGCACGGTGTGTAGCCGTTATTTATCAAGTTTTCCTTGTAGCCTGTGTATGCTTTCTTGTTTTGTGCCTTTATATTTTTTACCTCTGAGCAGTCGGCTTTGTGAAATTTTCTCGTGGCGGTGTTGACGATGAATTCTTGCTTTTCGCTGTCTGTCGATGTATCGTCTGTGCCGATGTATTTACTTTCGCCTGTTTTGTAATCAATTTCTATATTGGGCTGAACATTGTAGCAGTATACATTAAAGCATATTCCCGCACCGTTATCCTCGACGCTCATAGCCTCAAGCTGAACGCCTCTTGCAACAAGCTCGTCGTCCTTAAATATGGGCGTTGCTCTGTATAGTACATGATTTCCCGTGCCTTTTACATATTCTGCCACCTTGTCCTCAAACGGAAGCATTCCGTCTATGTTAAGGTATCTTGTGCCTGTTATCAAATTCTTTTCGTTTGCGTTTTCGGCAGTAAGCTGATAACCGATTAAATGGCATCTGTTATATAAATATTTTCCGTCAACGCAGTCGTATTTTATCGTGTGCCAGCCGGTAGGCTTTATTGAGCCGATTGCACCTCTCTCCTGTGTCGGCATCAGTTCTTGTGATATGTTTGCAAAGCATACGGTGCAACGACCGAGTTCATCTAAATCTCCGTAGTATTCAAAAGCCTCGTCATATTTGCCTGCGTCAAAATCGGGTTTGTTGTCGTTGATTTTAACATAGGCACTTGTACCGTATTCGGGTATGTCGTCGATTGATATAACCCTTTGTGATGCGTAGCTTTCTGCAGATTGTGCATTTTGCTTAACCGTTGTATATGCCGAGCAGGAGCAGAGCATAACTATTGCTAAGACGAGTGCGGATATTTTAACTGTCAGTCTTTTCATTTTATCCCTCTGTTGTTGTTTTAATATATAATAACATATGGCGAGACTTATATCAATTTAGATTTTCTGTTTTTTATGTCTGCAACTATTACGATACATCCTAACAAAAGCACCGAAGCAAAGCCGTAACTCACACTGCTGATTTTCGGCGTTGCGTAGGCTATGTTGCTGAACACCTCCGCCTGCTCGGGACACAGCGTGACATATAATTTTCCCGGGAAATAGGCTATAAGCGAGGCAATACATCTGCTGACTGTCAGCTCGCAAGGGTGCATATCGAAATCGTTTGCAATTCCTGCAATTTGCATTTGAATGCAAAGTCCCGAAAATTCCATAAAAAAGCACAAATAGGGTAGGGGTATCGGCTTTTGTGACGAGAAAATCCCGCTTGTTATTTCCATAATCGGTGTCAGTATTCGGGGAATGTTTATTATTTCATTTACAGACGAGAAAAATATTATGTAGCAACACATTATTAACAGACTGTTTGCCGTCAAGCTTACCGAGTAGCAGAATGCGTCTGAGTATTTCATACTTTGTCTTTCGGTCTTTGCCGTGATTTGTTCGTTTTTGTGCCACAGCCCCTCGACAAACGCTGTCAAAAGAGATGAAAACAAACAGATGAGATAGATAACAAAGCCTGTTTTTGAACGGTCGTTATACAGAGAGCCGACCGCATTTACGGAAAAAGCGAGTCCCGGGCAAATATTAAAGTGCATTATTCTTTTTGCCTGTGCTTTGCTGATTTCACCGCTTTGATACAACTCTCTTGTTAAAACAGCACCCGTAGGATAGCCTCCGACAAGACCGAATATTATCGCACTTGCCGACGGAGCAGGTAAATGCAGAACCTTTTGCGTAATCGGTGCAAAAAACGAATTAATCATATCGGATATTTTCGATTTGCAGAGTGTGGAGGTTAATATCAGCATAGGAAGCAATAACGGTATAATTATTCCCGAGCATAGCTCACCGCCTTTGATTGCTCCCGCTTTTGCCTGAGGAGAATAAAACATCAGCATTGCAGTAAGAGCTATAATAATCAATCCTGCCGACAGCGTTTTGATTTTTTCTTTCATTGTATCACCAAGTAATTATACGATATAAAAACAGGAAGTAGACTTAACGGTTGCATTACATAGGGAAACTTAAACCTTATGCAGTGCTTTCGATAGCCTACTTCCTAAATAAATTACTTGTTTTTATATTGCCTCAGCCGTTTACTAATTCGTTTGCGTTTCTGATAAGCATATCCAAGGTGTCGCTTGAGAATTTTTTCAATATTTTTTTTACGCCTGCTTCATATTCCGGCGGGCGAGTGTCCATATTGTGCGCATCCGAGCCTATCAGATAAACATATCCTGCGTCAAGAAGCTTGAGCAAATGCTTTTTCAGCTTCCTCGGAGCGTCCGAAAATGAGCTGATGTTTACTTGCGTTATGCAACCCATATCAATATAGCTTGCAAGCCTGTCGGTGTCGCTCATAAGCGAAGGGTATCTTTCTATGTGAGCAAGAATCGGTCTCGCCGAATAGTCGCAGTACAGATTCATCAAACGGTCATATGTGTTTTCGGAAAAACTGCACGAAAACGGGTGTTCTATTAAAATGTATTGCGAATTGCCCACTTTTAGCTCGTCAAGGCTTTGATTATTGAAAAGATAGTTACTGATATACACCTCAGCGGCAGGAATTATCTTTGGGCTTCCACTCGGCAGAGCAGATAAAAGAGCATTAAACGCTTTATCTCTGCGTCTTAAAAAGTCGTCGAGCGATATTGTGTCCGAATAATAGTGCGGTGTGAGGATGATTTTTTCAGCGCCCTGTTGCCTGAGCCTATCAATCATTTTGAGCGACGTCTCAACATCCTTTGCACCGTCGTCTATTCCCGGAGCTATGTGACAATGAGTTTCTACTAAATTATTTATTACCATTTATTTGCCTATTTTCTGTTCATCGGACCATAGCCGTAACCGGGACCGTAGCCGTAACCCGGCTCATATCCGCCGTAGCCGTGACCGTAACCGCCATATCCGTATCCGCCATAACCGCCGTAGCCTGTCTCGTGTGAGTAGCCGGAATATCCGCCGTAAGAGCCATAAGAGCCGTACGAGCTTTTGTATTTGCCGTAGCGATAGCGACCGTATTTTCCGTAGCCGTACTTTGTGTGACCTGAATCAACAAAGTTTACTACAAAGCCGAGGATTTTTGCGTCAATAAATTCAAGAGCAGATACTGTTCTTTGAATTTCGGGGTGGGTTGATTGATTTGAGCGTACAACCAAAACCACTCCGTCGCTCTCTCTGATAATCGGCAATGCGTCCGATACCACATTAATCGGCGGTGTATCAATAATTATGTAATCAAAATCGTGGCTTATCTCCTTTAAGAAATCAGCCATAGGCTCGCTGCCCAAAATCTCTGCCGGATTAGGAGGGATAGAGCCTGAGCAAAGTATCGAAAGATTTTCAAATTCTGTCGGATGAATGACAGAAAACAAATTGATTCTTTCGCTGTTGCTTGAACCTACCTGTGAGCCGAGATAGTTTGTAAGTCCCGGTGAGTTAGGTACTGAGAAATAGTGATGAATTTTTGGCTTACGAAGGTCTCCGTCTATGAGCAGAACTTTCTGATTAGCCTGTGCAAAGGTGATTGCAAGGTTGATTGTGGTGGTTGTTTTACCCTCGTTTGGAGCAGAAGAAGATACTACAATAGTTTTGCATCCCTTTTTCATAACAGAGAACATTATGTTTGTTCTCGTGCTTTTGTATGCCTCCTCAACTCTGAATTTAAGAGCAGGGTCCATATTCGTGTTGTTTTGGATAAGCTGACGGGAGGATGATGTTGCGTTCATAGCTCGTTTGTTTTTCTTAGCCATATTACTCATCTCCTTTCACAGCATAAGTGCTTGAGTCCGCTTTTTCGTTATGTGAAGCCTTGATTTCAAAGCTCGGAATGTTACCGAGTACAGGAATATCGTACTTTTCGATAAGCTCTTCGCTTGAATGAACTCTGACATCAAGCATATTTCTGAGAATGATATATGCAGCAGCCACAACTACACCGATAAGCGCTGCTATCGTACATTTCTTTGCGTATCCCAGACTTCCTGCGGCAGATGCCTTAACAGGCTTGTCCTCAACGCTGGCACTTACTAAGCCGTTGTTTGTTTTGCTCATCATCTTAGGAACTGTTGTTTCAAGCTGGTGTGCTATTTCGTATGATAAATCCGCACTTTCTGTTGTAACGGTAATCTTAAACATAGCGGTGTTTTCGATACCCTGAATGGTCATTGCGTTTTTGATAGTAGAACCTGTATAGCTGGATGCGATTCTGTCATTCAAGTCCTGAGCAACTTGTGCCGTGAATTCGTTGGTACCCATAATCTCGATGTAAGTATCGAGCATTTTCATAGCGTAATTCATCTTGCTTGTGTTGCTGGTTCTTTCCTGAGCAGATGTGTTTGTGGACGGTGTGATTTCTCTCAATTCTCCGTCTGTGTCTGTTGCGTAAGCAAGAAATTCAATGGTAGATGTGTAGGTCTGCTTTGTGAAATTTGCGGTGTAGAAAAATCCGATTAATCCCCCGATCAATGCGAATATAACTATAACCTTCCATTTGCGAAGCAGAGCTATAAGTATCTTTCTGATATTTTCATCAATGTTCATACCTTTTCTCCAGTCATCATTATTCAGTATATATAATACTTTATTACATCTTCTTTGTCAATAAATATTGTTATAAAGAAATGTTGACAAATGCACGAGTTTGGATAATAATAAAAAATGAAAATAACCAAAGTGAGGAAGACTTATGAAAACAAAATCTGTTATGCCCGTATGGGGTCCTTATTCAAAAAAATATATGGGACTTTCCAGAATTATGGGAAATTTGAAAAATAGTAACGGTAAAAGCATTGCGGATGCGGTACGCTTTGATTTTACCGTTCATCCTACTGTGTGGAATTCGTCTGCCCCTGTTCCGAATGTTACGGTGCCGTCAGCCTATCATTTGTGGAAGTGTGCAAGCGATTATTCGTATTATTCCTACCGCTGTGAGCTGATATGGAAGGATATGCTGTATGCCGATGTGTCCTATTGTGCAATAAATGATGAGGCATATCTTGCAAGAATAGAGCTTGTGAATAATACCGAGCTGTCACAAAATACGGTAATTAATCTGTTTTCGTCGCTCGAATTTCCAAACTCAAAGGAACATTACATAAATTCAAGCTTTGGTAAATATAATCTTAAAAAGGCTAACGATTACGACGATTTTTCGTATTCTGTGACAAGACCGTGGGATAACGAAACTCCCGACGGTATGTTCAGAGGAATGTTTAAGGATGAAGAGTTTTATCTCGGCTACGGCTTGGGAGACAGGTGCGATAACGCCCATGTTCATTATCTTAATCTAAAGCCGTTTGGCTGCGAGGCAGACGATAGGGTTAGCTATACACTCAGTGATGACGGAATTGCCGACCCGGTTGTACTTTTGAGATATAAAACGGTGACGGACGGTGACGCCGGATTTGCTGTAAATTCAAGTGATGTGACTCTTTTGCACAGCGACGAGCTTACATTTGCGGTGCTTGATTACGCAAAAAATATTGAGCTTGTCAGTAAGGGTGGAGCAGGTGTCGAGTTCGATTTTGTTGCGGTATGTGAGCGTGGCGCAGAGCTTGATGTTGTGTCGATACCTCATAGCTTTGAGCCTGAAATAACAACGCAAAAGCATCTCGGCTGTTATGCCGTTACTCTCGATTACGGCTATAACGATTGTTCGTTTAAGGTTATTACAAATAACGATAACACCCGTTTTCGTACCCTTGACAGCGGTTGCCTTGAGGATGCGCTCATTAATCGTTTGTCTAACGGTGACCACACATATGACGATTTGAGAGAAACATTTTCAAATTCATTCAAGCGTAAGCATTCGGATGACGGATTTTTCCAAAACACGCTTATTAAGTCGATTTTTATACCGCCGCACGATACGCATATCGAATATGTTGTTGTTTCAAAGGGCGATTTTGAACCGCTTACAAACGAGGAGTACGAATGGATTTATAACGCTTCAAAGCCTGCGGGCGACAGCGAAGCGTTTAATGACGAGGGCAAAAAATATGCTCTTTCAACTGACATTCTCAGAGCTACTCTTTTAACAAATACTGTTTATCCCGTGTATTGCCACGGCAAAAATGTAATTCACCACACTCCGGGCAAGAGATGGGACAGCTTTTATACATGGGACAGCGGATTTATCGGAATGGGACTTCTTGAATTTTCTGAGGAATTGTGCCGATATGCTCTTGATATGTACCTGTGTGACGAGGACAACGACGACTTTTGCTTCTTGCTTCACGGCTCGCTTGTGCCTACTCAGTTTGTTGAGTATTTTGAGCTTTTGAAGCGTACTGAAAATAAGTCCGAGTTGAATTTTATGTACGATAAAATGCGTAGATATTATGAATTTTTGCGAGGCAGAACCAATAATTCAACCTGCGCCAAATTCGGCAACGGCTTGCTGACGACATATGATTATTGGTATTCCTGTTCGGGTATGGACGATTATCCGGCTCAGGTAAAAATGATTGCCGACAAAGCTGAGGAGTATTCCTGTCCGTGCCTTTCTACCGCACAGATTATCAGAGCAGGTAAAATTATGCGTGCGGTTGCTCTTTATTTGGGCAAAACCGACGATGTTTTTGTATATGAAAATGATATTGAATACAGCGAAAAAGCCCTTAACACGCTTGCGTGGGACGAGGAATCGGGCTATTTCGGATATACAATGTACGATAAGGATAAAAACGCTCCTTATATTATGAAAACTCCCGAGGGAGAAAATTGGGATAAAGGCTTTGACGGTGTGTATCCGCTGATTTCCGGTTCTGTTGACGCAGAGAGAAGAAAAAGGCTTATCGCTCATATTAAAAATCCTAATGAAATGTGGTCAAACGCAGGCGTTTCTGCTGTTGATATGTCTGCTTCATATTACTTTGATGATGGATATTGGAACGGCAATGTGTGGATGAGCCACCAATGGTTTGTTTGGAAAACCATGCTTGATAACGGTGACACGGATTTCGCTTTTGAAATTGCAAATCGTGCGCTCGAGATGTGGCGAGAGGAAACAGACTTTACATATTACACTTATGAATGCTTTGGAATCAAAACCCGTCGTGGCGGCTGGTTTCATAATTTCGGCGGACTTTCTGCTCCTATTATTATTTGGGCAAACGCTTATTATAAGCCGGGTACCGTTACCACGGGACTTGATGTGTGGACGGATTATCAAACTGTTACCGAGGACAGTGCGGAAATTTCGTTTAGATATTACGGCACAGCAGAGCATTATTCCATGCTTGTTACTCTCAGCGATAAGTACGACTACAAGGTAACTCTTGACGGTGTGGAAATTAAGCCCAATATGAGAAATAAGGGCTGTATGGAACTTACTTTTGACAATTCGATTGCTCAGGGAATCGTCAAGATAGAAAAAGCATAGGAGGATAAAAATGTCTGACAGAATCATTGGTTCAAATAACAAACCGCTTAAAATTCAGTTTATAACAGATGTTCATTACTATTCTCGCAAGCTTGGCACGCAGGGAAGCGCTTATGACAAAATGGAGTCCAAGTCCCAAATGGTGATTAAGGACAGCCCCTTTGTTATTAATCGAGGCTTTGATATGCTTTGTGAGGATACTTCTACCGATATTGTTGTCATTGCAGGTGATACCACCCACGAGGGAGAACTTGAATCTCACGAAGAATTTATCGAAATGCTCAGAGGGTTAAAAGAGCGAGGCAAGCGTGTTTATGTAATTACCGCAACGCACGATTATCAGGATGACGGTATTGCCTATGCGTATGACGGTGACGAAAAAAAGGCGATTCCTGCGGTAAAGGAACGACACGACCTGTGGGATATGTATTATGAGTTTGGTCCGTCCGAGGCTATTGCTTGTCACAAGGATTCTATGTCCTATGTTGTTCAGCTTGCCGAGGGATACAGACTGTTTGCTCTTAATGACGACACCAATTATAAGCCGGAGGGTGAGCGTGGTTCCGGTTTCAGCGACGATTGTATGAATTGGATTTTGGAACAGCTCGAGGATGCAAAAAAGAATGACCAGTATGTTATCGCAATGACTCATCACCCGATGATTTCGCCTTCTCCGTTTTATAATATAATCGGTGGCGGAAATATGCAGAAAAATTACGAGCGTACCAGAGAAATTTTTGCCGATGCGGGGCTTAGCTGTATGCTCACGGGGCATACTCATGTCCACGATATAAGCGTTGTTACAACTAAAAAGGGTAATAAGTTCTATGATGTGGCATGCGGCGCATTTATCGGCTGTCCGCCGGCAATGCGTAATGTTACCTTTGACCCTGCTAACGCAAAAATTGATGTTCAAACCGTTTATGTTGATAATGTTCCCGAAATCGATACCAACGGAAAAAGCTTTCCCGAATATATGAAAGGCTTTTTCTTCGGTATGATAAAAGAGGTTTTGTGGGCAATGGGCAACGATATTGACCGCCTTGCCGAGATGACCCCTGCGTTTTCCGTTTCGGGCGAAACGGTTAAAAAATATGCGTGGATAATTAAACCTGTCGGAAAATTTCTTAATCGGCTGACCTTTAAGAAAATTTGGCGTCTTTGCAAAAAAGAAAGCGGTCTTAAAAAAGCCGATATTGCAGATATTGCGGATAATAAGGTGGTCGATTTTATCCTTGAGCTTATCCAAAATCTTTACTGCGGCGATTCGCCCTATACTCCCGACACCAGGGAATATAAACTTACCTGCGGCATTTTGAATGTGGTTGACAGTTTTCTTGATACCATTCATTTTTCTGTCGGAAAGATTCTCAAGGGCGCAACCTCGGTCAGAAGTTTGTTTGAGCCTTTGCTTTATAACAGCGGCTATTGCGACGAGAAAGCAACGCTTCCGCTTTATCCGATTTATGATGAAGAAAATCCTGCCCCCGCTTCTGCCTTTGAGGAGAAAAAGCAGGAAGACACCGTTAAAAAGAGCAAAAAGGGCGGACTCGTTCTTCTTGTTGTTATACTTCTTGTTATCCTTCTGCTTGCAATTATTGTCGGCTTAGTCGCACTTATCGTGTGGGCGGTTATAGCAATTATTCATGCAATTTCAGGCACCGCTATGCTTGGATTGTTGTTCTCATAATATTTGTATGTTTTTACTAAAATAATTGTTGCATATTGAAATAAAAATTGTTATAATGATTTAGTAAATTCGCCATTTACATAGAAAACACATTTTTTAAGGAGTAAAATTATGGCAGACGAAAAGAAAAAAATCAGCCTTAAGGGTATTGATGGGGCAGCTGAGGAAAAAGGCTCTTTCATTAAGACTCTTTGGCAGCTTGTGAAGTTTCTCGTAGTATCGGGACTCGTTACTATTATTCAGCTTGTACTCGCTAATGTTCTTCCACTCATTTTTGACGGAGTTACGGCAACATTACCGACCTTCCTTCAGGGCATTTTTGCACCCGATGTAATCTTTGATGCCTCAACTGAAGAAGGCGTTGTGCAAATCGGTAAGTATGTGGTAAACGGTGTTGTAACCTGGGGCTACCTTCTTCCGTTCTTCCTCTCTAACCTTATTGCAAACATCTACGGTTTCTATCAGAATAAGAAGACTACCTTTAAGAGCGATGCTCCGTGGTATAACTTCGCAATCTATATCGTAATTATGATTGCTCTTATTCTCTTCTCAACCTGGTTCCAGGGTTGGCTTGTAGGTATTATCGCAAAGATTGATTGGGCTTGGATTCAACCTCTTGCAAGAACTATCGCAGGCTTGGCAGCAGGTTTTGTTCAGATGGTGTTCCTCTTCCCGATGGAGAAGTTTGTTCTTCTCAAGGAAAAGAAAGAGGACGAAGCACCTGCCGCAAACTAAAATTTATATAGCTTTAGGCAATTCGACGGCTTGTCGGATTGCCTTTTTTCTTTGTGAGAAAAAAGAAAAAGAACAAGTCCTTTATTCGGACTTGTTCTGACTTCTGAGTTTGATTTGTGTTGTTTATTCTGTCACACAGTAAAAATTGCTTTCCCACGCAGGAATATATTTGCTGTGTCTGAAATATATTTTGTAGCTGTCATTTAATTCGTGGATTTTAAGAGGGAGTGCAAATAAATCCTCGTTTCTGTGGTAAGCGCATACATATAATTTTGGCATATAGGTCTTTATGGTTTTTTCAGCACCCTCAAGCGCCCTCATTTCGCTGCCCTCAATATCCATTTTTATAAATGTCGGTGCTAAATTGAGGCTGTCAACATCGGTGACTTCAATACTTGTCCCCTCAGACGAAAGTTTGCTGTTTCTGCCTGCGTCCGCACTGAAAATAAGTGTGTCCTTTTTGCTCCAAGCTCCCATATTCAGCGCTGTTATGTTCGGCATACCGTCGGTGTTTTTTATTAGCTTTTTGTAGCTTTTTGAATCGGGTTCAAGTGCTGTAATGTGCCTGTATTTTCCGTTGGTCGCTTTAGTGAATTCACGAATGGTGTCGCCGTCGTATGCGCCCAAATCTATGATTTCTTCGTCATTTTTGAGCTTTAGAATATCGCTGTAAACCTTGTCTTTGTCGCAGAATGAGGATAGCAGATATTCTATTTTTCCCGACACCTTGAAATTTAATATGTCCCTGTATGTTTTTCTGCTCTCTTCGTCTGAAAGCAGTGAGTATGCCTTGTCGAATTTTGCCTCATTTTCTGCTATGTATTCACGGGTGAAAAGTCCTCCGCCCGCAACGGGAACATCGGGTGCAAACACTGTATGTTCCGAATTGATTGCGGCAATTCTCTCTATCACCTCGTCAATGTGACTGGCAAAACAAAGTACAACATTGAAATCGTCGTATTTTTCGCACACTTCGCTGTATTTCAGCACCTTGTGGCCCTTAAAAGAGTGACCTCTGACGAACTCGTCGCTTGCAAAAATATCGTCAGCTCGCATATTTCTTTGCGCCAGCTCCGCCATTATTTTTTCGGCGCCAAGCCCCATTCCGTATAAAACGAGAGGCTTTTCGCTTTGGCTGAGAGTGTCCCAAACATTTGCTTCTTTTATAAATTCTAACATATTGTTCTCCGAAAAGCATTTTGTATATATTAACATAAATTAAGATGCTTTACAAATACTAATTTTTATATTATAATATTATGAATAATATTTATAGCGGAGGAATATGCCTTTATGGGTAGCGGTGGCTTTAGACGCTTTTTTAGAAAGGACAGTACAACAGAGGACGAAATCAAGCAGCTTGTCGATGAGGACGAGGGAGAACTTGAGGAGTCAACTCGTGATATTATCCATAATGTTTTTGAGTTTGACGATACAACGGCAGGCGATATTATGACCCACAGAACGGACATTGCCGCTGTCGGCGCAGACGACGGAATCATTGATGTGGTTAAGGTGGCGATTGATGAGGGCGTTTCACGAATTCCTGTTTACAGCGAGGATTTGGATAACATTAAGGGTATAGTTTATGTTAAGGATTTGCTCAAATTCATCGGAGAGGAAATACCTAAGAACGAGAAGCTTGACGATTATGTTCGTGAACCTCTTTTTGTGCCGGAAACCATACCGTGCGGAAAGCTGTTTAAGCAGATGACCGAAACGAGAATACAGCTTGCCATAGTTGTTGACGAGTACGGAGGTACTGCCGGCCTTGTCACTATGGAGGATATTATCGAGGAGCTTGTGGGAGAAATTGAGGATGAGTACGACGATGAGGAGCAATCCGTTCGTCAGATAGATTCCTCAACCTACATTTTCGACGGCTCGTGTGATATAGAGGATGTCGAGGAGGCACTCGGTATTGAACTTCCCGACGGAGATTATAACACAGTCGCAGGCTTTATTATTAATCAGCTGGGAACTGTTCCGAATGAAAAAAGTAAGGGTCAGGAGCTTGAATACGGCGGAGTTAAGTTCACCGTATGCGATGTTACCGATAAGAGAATAGATACTGTTAAGGCGGAGATATATGACAGAGCAAGTAATAAAGATTGACGCTGTTGAGCAGGCAGCGTCGCTGTTTGGTGCTTTTGATGAAAACATCAAAATTATTGAGCAAGAGCTTGGAGTGAGTATTGTTTCTCGTGGCTCGGAGCTTAAAATCATGGGAGAAGCAGAAAATGCTTCACGGGCAGTAAGAGCAATCAATTCGCTTTTGGTGCTTATATCAAAGGGCGAAACGCTTACCGACCAAAATGTCAGATATGTTCTATCTCTTGTGAACGAGGGAAATGAGGATAAGCTTCCTGCGATGACAAATGATTTTATCTGTATCACCGCAAAGGGCAGGGCTGTTAAGCCTAAAACCTTGGGACAAAAGAAATACACTCAGGCGATAGAAGAAAATACAATTACATTCGGCGTAGGACCTGCCGGAACGGGTAAAACCTATCTTGCGGTCGCCATGGCTGTAACTGCATTCAGAGCCAAGGAGGTAAATCGAATTATTCTTACCCGTCCTGCGGTTGAAGCGGGAGAAAAACTTGGCTTTTTGCCGGGCGATTTGCAGAGTAAGGTAGACCCGTACCTTAGACCTCTTTATGATGCGCTGTTTGATATGCTCGGAGCAGAGAATTTTCAAAACTACCAGGAGCGAGGCGCAATAGAGGTTGCACCGCTTGCATATATGAGAGGCAGAACGCTTGACGACAGCTTCATCATTCTTGATGAGGCACAGAATACAACACCCGAGCAGATGAAAATGTTTTTAACCCGCTTGGGCTTTAGGTCAAAAATGGTTGTAACGGGTGATATAACCCAAATTGACCTCCCCGACGGTAAAAAGTCGGGACTTAAAACCGTGCTTAATATACTGAAGGATGTCGACGATATTTCAATCGTTAAATTCAGCCAAAAGGATGTTGTCCGACACAGGCTTGTTCAGGATATAATTAAGGCTTACGAACGCTATGATGAAAAAACCAATCGCAAACATAACAAAGGAGAATGATAATAAAATGAATAAGGTTAAGGTTATTATTTCCAACGACCAAAAGGAGGTTGCCATACCTAAGGGCATAAGACTGCTCATTCGTCGTTGCTGTCACGCCGTTCTTTTAGAAGAAGGGTTTAATGATGACGCAGAGGTTAGCGTGAGATTTGTTGACGGCCCTACAATCAAGGAACTGAATTGTCAGTACAGAAATGTTGATAAGGAAACAGATGTGCTTTCTTTCCCTTTAGGTGAAAACGGAGAGTATGATAAGAATATGGACACAGGCGCATTGCTTTTGGGAGATATAGTAATCAATGTTTCAAGAGCAATGGAGCAGGCTGATATGTATAATCATTCACTTCAAAGAGAAATCGGATTTTTGACCGTTCACTCTATGCTTCATCTTCTCGGTTACGACCACGAAAACGGAGGTCTGGAGCAGAGCAGAATGAGAAGCAAGGAGGAAACCGTGCTTACAAAAATCGGTTTGAAGCGTGATAACAGCTACTATATGGAAGAGGAATAATTAATGACAAAAACAGCTTTTACAGCGATAGTGGGATGCCCTAATGTCGGCAAATCATCGCTGCTTAATAAAATGCTTGGCACGAAGATAGCTATTGTATCATCTAAGCCGCAAACTACAAGAACAAAGATAATGGGCGTTCTCACAACGGGCGAAACTCAGCTCGTTTTTACCGATACTCCCGGCTATCATAAACCGCATAATAAGCTTGGCGAAAAAATGAATCAGGCTGTCGGTGACTCTATCGGAGGAGTTGACGCCTGCCTTTTTGTTGTAGAGGCTAAGGGCGAAATTAAAAAAGGCGAATACGAGCTTATCGAAAAGTTCAAAAAGCTTAATGTGCCTGTCATTTTGGCTATCAATAAAATTGATATGCTAAAGGACAAGGAGGAGCTTTTTAACCGCATCGTTGAGGTCAGCTCACTTTATGATTTTGAGGCAGTCGTTCCTGTTTGCGCTACAACGGGAGAGCATGTTGACGAGCTTTTGCAGGAGCTTGATAAGCTTGCTGTCGAGTCGCCTCATTTCTTCCCCGACGATACTCTTACCGACCAACCCGAGAGAGTGCTTGCAGCAGAAATGATAAGAGAAAAAATCCTTCGTCTTATGGATAAGGAAGTTCCGCACGGAATCGCTGTTTCTATCGAAAAAATGCGTGAGCGTGAGGATAGGGATATTTTGGATATAGAAGCAATTATTTATTGCGAGAGAGAGAGCCATAAGGGTATGGTTATCGGTAAAAAGGGCGCTATGCTCAAAAAGATTTCTACCTATGCCCGCCAAGATTTAGAGAGCTTTTTCGGCATAAAGGTCAATCTTCAAACTTGGGTTAAGGTTAAAGAGGATTGGCGAAATCGAGAGGGTTTAATTCATAATTTCGGCTTGGATTAATTTGGCATAAATTATGTGTTACCATAGAGGCAAAATACCAATATGGTGATATATGATGAAAAATGATTTGTGGAACAGATTTGTAATGAGTGGCAGTGTTGCCGATTACCTCAGCTATAAGAGCTGTGCTGATAAGGACGAGGAAGCATATACGGATGCAAACGAAAACAAAGGGACTTGTTATAAAAGAACAGACGATAGGGGAGAGCGATAGGCTTATAACCGTTCTTACTGCCGAATACGGTATCGTAAAGGCGTTTGTTCGTAAGGCAAAGAGCATAAGAAGCCAAAACCTTTCTGCCACCTCTGTTTTTGCGTACAGCGAGTTTACTCTGTACAGAAGCAAAGAGGCTTATGTTGTGGATAATGCTACCGCTATCGAAATCTTTTTTGATTTAAGAAATGATATTGAGGCTTTTGCTCTTGCTCAGTATTTTGCACAGCTTACATATTTTTTGAGCGCACAGGAACAGCCTGCGCCCGAAATGCTCAGGCTTGTGCTTAATGCCTTGCATTTGCTTTGTAAGGGCGAAAAAGAGCACAGGCTGATTAAATCGGTGGTTGAACTCAGAATAATGGCGCTTGCCGGATATATGCCCAATATACTTGCGTGCTATCGCTGCGGCGAGTATGAGAGCGATATAATGTACTTCGATGTTTCGGAGGGGTGTATATACTGTAAGGATTGTTTTAGAAACAATGCCATTGAAATGCCTCTTACTGTGGTAAAGGCGATTAGATATATTTGTCTTGTGGATTTGAAAAAGATTTTTTCGTTTAACATAGGTGATGAGAATATGCGTATTCTCTCCGAAATCAGCGAAAAATATCTTCTTTCACGAATTGACGCAAGGCTTACTACATTGGATTTTTATAAAAGATTATTTGATAACTATGGATAAAAATTTGCAAACACTTGAACTTGATAAAATTTTACAGATGCTGAAAAATGAGGCGTCTTGCGATGAGGCTAAGGAAAGATGCGAGGAAATTCGACCGAGTAACGACTTCATCACCGTTTGCAATATGTTAAAGCAAACGCAGGACACTCATTCGTTGCTTGCAAGATTCGGCGCACCGTCGTTTTCGGGATTGCGAAATGTAAACGGAGCGTTGGCGAGGGCGGCTGCCGGAGGCGCACTTAACACTTCGGAGCTTTTGTCTGTCGGTGCAACTCTGCGTTCTATGCGTGTGCTTAGCGATTGGCGCAGTCATTGCAGCGGTGTAAATACTTCGCTTGATATTTTCTTTAACGGTATCTGTGTTAATAAATATTTAGAGGACAAAATTTTTTCTTGCATTATCAGCGAGGACGAAATATCGGATAAGGCGTCCGATACCCTCTATGATATACGCAGAAAAATCAGAGCTAAATCGGCTTCTATCAGAGAAAAACTTGATGCTATGATTCATTCCTCCCACTATACAAAGTATTTGCAGGAGGCTATTGTTACCCAGCGTGACGGAAGATTTGTTGTACCCGTAAAGGCAGAGTGCAGAGGAAATGTGCAGGGTCTTGTTCATGACATATCGTCGTCGGGTGCAACGGTGTTCATTGAACCTATTTCGGTGGTTGAGGCGAATAACGAAATTAAAGTTCTCAGGGGCAAGGAGAGAGAGGAAATCAATCGTATTCTCTTTGAACTGTCTGCGGAGGCGGGTAGCTTTGCCGAGGGAATTAAGTCGGGATACGAATCGGCTGTTGATTTGAATGTCATTTTTGCCAAGGCACATCTTGCAAATAAAATGAAGGCTACAATGCCGATTGTCAATGCTGACGGAATAATTGATATTAAGCAGGCAAGACATCCTCTTATTGATAAAAATAAGGTTATTCCCGTTGACATTTCTTTGGGCGAAAAATACGACACTCTTGTAATAACAGGACCGAATACGGGCGGTAAAACCGTTTCTATAAAAACGATTGGTCTGTTCACTCTTATGACAATGTGCGGACTTTTCATTCCTGCCGATGATTTCAGTAGGGTTTCGATTTTCGACAGAGTGCTTGCAGATATAGGCGACGAGCAAAGCATACAGCAAAGCCTGTCTACATTCTCGTCACATATGACAAATGTTGCGCATATTCTGTCTGTTGCGGATTCCTCATCGCTTGTGCTTATTGACGAGCTTGGAGCAGGAACCGACCCTACCGAGGGTGCCGCACTTGCTGTTTCTATTATTGAAGCACTCAGAAGTAAGGGCGCTAAGATTGCCGCAACAACTCACTATGCAGAGCTAAAGGCATATGCACTCGATACCGACGGGGTAATAAACGGTTGCTGTGAGTTTGATGTTGAAACGCTTTCGCCTACATACAGATTGCTTATTGGCGTACCCGGTCGCTCGAATGCGTTTGCAATTTCGCTTCGTATCGGAATTGACGAGGCGGTTGTTAATCACGCAAGAGAAATTGTCAGCAGCGAAAACAGATATTTTGAGGCTATTCTCGATAAACTTGAAAATGCAAGACTTGAACTCGAGGAGGAAAAGAAAAAAGCCGAAAAATCTACCGAACAGGCAAATAGGCTCTTGTCTAAGGCACAGAGCGAAAAAGATAAAATAAATACCCTCAGAGAGCGTGAACTTGATAAGGCGAAGCACGAGGCTGAAAGGCTTATTAATCAGGCAAGACGGCAATCGTCGGAATTTCTTATGGAGCTTGAAAAGCTCAAAAAGGAAACTGAACCTCAAAATGTTGCGGAGATTGCCAGAAAAACAAGGCGTGCCGTTAAAAGCAGGATGGGCGAGATGGACGATTTGGTTAATCCGCAGGAACTGCTTGATAATTGGGACGAGGATTATAAGCTCCCACGACCTGTTGTTGCAGGCGACAGCGTTGTTATTCGCGGTATCGGTGAGGGCGAGGTGCTTGAGGTTAAAAACGATAATGTTCTCGTTAAGTCGGGAATGTTTAAGACCAGAGTTAAGATGGCTGACCTTGTACTTCTTGAAAAAAAGAAGAAAAAAGAAATTAAACCGCAGCGCAATCTTTACCGTACAACCTCCAGAGCTGATGCGGATGTTAAAACCGAGATTGATTTAAGAGGTCAAACGGCTGATGAAGCACTCGGAAATCTTGGATTATTTATTGATAAATGCGTTCTCAACGGTATAGGAGAGATACGAATTATACACGGCAAAGGTATGGGCGTTCTTCGCTCTGCCGTTGACGAGGAATTAAAGCATCATCCTAACATTGCGGAATATCGCCTCGGCAGATACGGCGAGGGCGAGGATGGCGTAACTATTGCAAAGCTTAAATAAGGTGGAGAATATATGAAATTTAATTTGAGAAACGATAATTATTCTAATTTTGATGTTTATAAGGAAAATGTTTTATATCCCCGTTCATATTTTATATCTTTTTCTGCACCCGAGGAAATGGCAAAAACCGATATAAGAACGGAAAGATACGGCTCGTCGGCTGTTGATGTGCTTTCGGGCGAATGGGATTTTATCTATTATGAAAGAGAAAGCCTTGTTCCGTTTGAGTTTGATGTCGATAACGCTAAGTTTGATAAGGTGACGGTTCCGTCGGTGTGGCAACATACGGGTTATGAAAAACCGTATTATGTAAATTCACGCTATCAGTTTAAGCCTAATCCGCCTGAAATTCCTGTTGATTGTCCTGTCGGAGTTTATCACAGAACTTTTGTAAGAGATGAGAATTATTCAAATTTTGTTCTTTCTTTTCTCGGTGTCGCAGGCGGTCTTGATGTTTTTATTAACGGCAAATTTGTCGGATACAGCGAGGGAAGCCATAATACCGCAGAGTTTGAGATTGACGAATTTCTTTGCGAGGGCGAAAATCATCTTGTTGTCGTAAATCATAAATACACTAACGGTACATATCTCGAATGTCAGGATATGTTCAGAGATAATGGTATTTTCAGAGATGTGCTTTTACATAAGTACACAGCAAACAGTATTTACGATTTTGAGGCAAAAACTGATTTTAACAGCGACTTCACCTATAATCTTTTGATTTCTCCGTCTCTCAAGCTTACCGATGATTGCGAGCTTAGTGCCACTCTTTTTGACGACGACGGAGTGATGGTGTCAAAGTCTGTCAATGTCGGCAGAGAGGAGATTTCACCTATCAGCTTTGAAAATCTAAAGGTTGAGGAATGGTCGGCTGAGCGTCCAAAACTGTATACTCTCGTTTTGTCACTTTCGCTTGAAGGTTCAATAGTTCAACTCGTCCGTCGTCCGATAGGCTTTAAGCATATCAGAATAACAGGCAATGTGTTTACCTTTAATAATAAAAACATCAAGCTTCTCGGAGTTAATCATCACGACACTAATCCTAAAACGGGCTTTGCTATGACTGTTGAGGATATGGAAAAGGATGTAAGCATATTTAAGCAGTACAATGTTAATTGCGTGCGTACTTCTCATTATCCTCCCGACCCGATTTTTCTTGACTTGTGCGATGAGTACGGCGTGTATGTCGTTGACGAGGCGGATATAGAAACTCACGGTTGCGAGGTTGAAATGCATAAGCCGGGCGCCTGCTCACATAACGAGATGTGGCAGCCGAGATATTGGGACAGAGTTCTTCGTATGTTTGAGCGTGATAAAAACCACCCCTCAATTACAATGTGGTCGCTCGGCAATGAGGCACACGGTTATCTCAATCAGGATTTTTGCTATAATGAGTTAAAGCGTCGGAGTGATATTCCGATTCACTATGAGGGTGTTTGCAGGACTAAACGCTGGGCATATGATGTTGTGTCACAGATGTATCCGTGGCATCCGCTTGTAAAAAAGGTTGCAAATGGCTCCGGACTGCTTAAAAAGTATTACACTAAGCCGTATTTTATGTGTGAATATGCGCATGCAATGGGCTTGGGTGCAGGCGAGCTTGAGGAATATGTGCAGTACATTTTGAAAGCTGATAATATCTTGGGCGGTTGTATTTGGGAATTTGCCGACCATGCTGCTTATCACGAAAACGGCAGATATAAATACACCTACGGCGGAGACCACGGCGAGCATAAGCACGACGGTAATTTCTGCGTTGACGGCTTGTTCTTCCCTGACAGAACTCCGCATTCGGGTGCGTTGCAGATGAAGAATTGTTATCGTCCCGTAAGAGCAAAGGCTCTGGGCGACGATACATATGAATTTTATAATTACAACTGCTTTACAAATGCAAAATTTACGGTTGAGTGGTCATATTTGGTAGACGGCGTATGCGAGCAAAACGGCGAGTTTGAGCTTGATATTGAACCGCATTTCAAACAGAGTGTTGCTCTTTCGTTTGAGCATAAGTCCGGTGATGAGGCTCTCATCTTTACCTATATGAAGGGCGGCGAAGAAGTTGCTTCGGAGCAGTTCGTTGACTTTTGTGATGAACATAATATCTCTGCCGACGCACCTAACGAGCCTTGCAGAGTTGAAACCTCACAGGAAAAGGTTATTGTAAACTTTGATAACGGCGAATTTGTGTTTGATACAAAATCGGGCAGGGTAGTAAGTTATATCAAAAACGGCAAGCAGTATATCAACACGGCTCCGTTCGGCGACGGCTTGGGCTTTGGTCTCAGCGTTTACAGAGCGCCGATTGATAATGATATGTATTTCAATAGGATTTATACTAAGCTTGGACTTGATACCGAAGCTCTCTATCCGATTAAGACCGTGCCTGCCGAAAAAGCTTATAAAATTTTAGATAATAAGGTTGTGATTTCATACGATTACAGACTTAATTCGGCTAAGGCAAAGAATATTATTAAAGCTAATATAACCTATTCTGTATATAAAAACGGTGCAATCGAGGTTGACGCAAGTTGTAAGTCGTCTAAGAATTTTGTGTTTGCTCCACGCTTTGGACTCACTCTTGAAATGCCTAAGGCGTTTGACGAGGTTGAGTATTACGGTTTGGGCGATAAGCCGAATCTCAGCGATTATAAGCAACACGCATTGCTCGGGATTTATAAGTCTAAGGTGGCGGATATGCACGAGGCGTATATCAAGCCTCAGGAATCCTCTATGCGCAGCGACACCCTTTGGGCAAGCGTTACAAATGCGGAGGGCAAGGGCTTACGCTTTACTTGTCTTAACGGCAGAATGGTGTTCTCGGCAGACCATTATTCTTCACGCCAGTGTGCTAAAGCAAGACATAACGAGGAGCTTCAAGAGTGTAATACTACTTATCTTCATTTTGATTCGTATATGCTCGGAGCAGGCTCTAACGCTTGCGGTCCTGTACCGACGGGTGCTAATAAGCGTTCATCTCTGAAGGGTGAGCATATCAGGCTTCTTGTAGAATTTGTATAATAAAAAAGTCTGTGGTATAAAAATACCACAGATTTTTTATGTTTGTATCTTGATTTCACATAAACAATCCCTGCCGCCAAATGGTGACAGGGATAATATAATTATGCCATAATCTTTCTGTAAAGAGCCTTCAGGTCGTCTACATTAGTATCCTTAGGGTTGCCCGGACGGCAAGCGTCTGCATATGCGTCTGCTGCAAGAACATCTAAGTCTTCTTCCTTAACCTTTTCATTTACTGCCGGAATTCCTACATCTGCCGAAAGCTTTTTAACAGCGTCGATAGCTGCCTTTCTGTATTCCTCTTGGCTCATAGCGTCAACGCCTTCAACGCCCATAGCTCTTGCGATTTCTCTGTACTTTTTGCCTGTGCATTCCTGATTGTATTCCATAACGATTGGAAGCATCATAGCGCAAGCAACGCCGTGAGGTGTGTCATAGTGTGCGCCGAGTGTGTGTGCGATTGAGTGAGCGATACCGAGACCTACATTAGAGAAGCCCATACCTGCAATATACTGAGCTAAAGCCATACCCTCTCTGTCCTCAGGTTTATTTTCAACAGCTCCACGAAGATGCTTTGAAATAAGCTTGATAGCCTCGAGATGGAACATATCGCTCATTTCCCAAGCGCCGAGTGTTGTGTAACCCTCAATAGCGTGGGTAAGTGCGTCCATACCGGTTGAAGCTGTGAGACCCTTTGGCATTGATGACATCATATCAGGGTCAACAACTGCATATTCAGGAATATCGTTTTCATCAACGCAAACGAACTTTCTCTCTTTTTGAACATCGGTGATTACATAGTTGATTGTTACCTCTGCTGCTGTACCTGCTGTTGTAGGAACTGCAATTGTAGGTACTGCGTGATTCTTTGTGGGTGCAACACCCTCAAGAGAACGAACATCTGCAAATTCAGGGTTTGCAATAATAATACCGATAGCCTTCGCTGTGTCCATTGAAGAACCGCCGCCGATTGTGATGATTGCATCTGCACCGCAAGCTTTGAATGCCTCAACGCCGTCGGTAACATTTTCGATAGTTGGGTTTGGCTTAATTCCCGAATAAACGGTGTAAGCGATTTTTGCCTCGTCAAGAAGGTCGGTAACTCTTGATGTTACACCAAACTTGATAAGGTCAGGGTCGGAGCATACGAAGATATGCTTGTAACCCTTTGACTGTGCGATAGGTACTATTTCTTTGATAGCACCCTTGCCGTGATAAGAAACTGTGTTTAATACTATTCTGTTTGCCATGATAAAACCCTCCAAAATTTTATTAGCGACATTACATCACTTTTTATTGTGATAATAATATCACTTATTTGTTATCATATTTTTTAATATTTGTGACATAGTTGTTAATAAATTAACAAATTGTGCCGACAAACAATCCCTAAAGAATGTCGTTCAGTAGGGAATTGCTTTAATAAATTATTTTTTTCTCTTGAACAGAGCGTCTTTGATTACGCCCTTTGGGTCTTTGATAAGTAAAATTATAATCCAAATCACAAGACCGAGTGCAACAACCGATAAGCCTAAAAACGCATCGTTGAGCATATCCTCAAGAGCAGGGGTAAAGTATTGCTCGTGCAGCTCGGCATACTCGAATACGGCATCAACCAGCCACATTAACGAAGCACCCCAATACATATAGCATAGTACGTTTGTCATCATTTTATCGTTAGGCGCTTTTGCATACCAAACGACGGTTGCAATGACAGCAGCGAATACGCTTATTAAAAGTGTCATATTGTTTCTCCGCTTTTGTTATTTTGTTGCCTTTACGCTCTGTGTGCCTGCACTTCTTTTTTCTATCAAAGCACAAACTCCCAACATTACTGCCCACACAAGCGTTACAAGCACAGCCATAAGCACGCCGACGGTCGCCATTTCGTGCAGCATTTCTTGTGCGTCGGCAGGGTTAGCCGCATTTGTTAAAAAAGGAAACCATGGCACTACCTCTCCGTGCCATATATGTTCGTATGCCAAAAGGAATGTACCGCCTGTCAACAGCAAAAGAAGCCAAGAAAGCTTTGTTGAAAGCTTAACCTTTTCGCCTGTGACGATAGAACCGTCCTTTGCTTTGTATGTAAAAGTCGGAGTTTCAATTTTCTTTTCCTTGTGCTTAGCAATCAGGTAGGCTGTTCCGACAAT
Organism: uncultured Oscillospiraceae bacterium; assembly: GCA_900539165.1. Classification (GTDB taxonomy): domain Bacteria; phylum Bacillota; class Clostridia; order Oscillospirales; family Acutalibacteraceae; genus Eubacterium_R. Next base: position 82,094 of record UQAZ01000004.1, on the reverse strand, counting down.
AATTGCCTCAGCGGCAGGAACTGCAAAACATGCCATTTCATTTCCTCCTCATTTAATTTCGTTATTATTTTAACATTATCTATACTATTATTCAACCCCTTAAATGCTAAAATATTTATCAACTTTTCGTTGAATACTTTGTTTTGGTTTTCGTATGCTTTTTGCATATTGTTCAAAAGTAAAATGGTATAAATAAAAGCGGTTGTGTTGATAAATCAAACACAATCGCTTTTATTGGTATTATTTTTTAAGCAGTGCTTCAAATTCCTCAATGACCTCATTGTTGTACTGCTCATAATCTGTTTTGAGCATAGGCACTTTTCCGTTGTAAAGAAGTTCTAAGCCCTTTTCAATGCCTTCCTGCGAGCTTTCAACCAATGTACCGTCATACTTTTGCATAAAACCTCTCGGTCCGGTTATATCAGTTGAAATTACAGGCAAGCCTACAATGTCCGCCTCTGCCAAAACAAGACCGAAGCCTTCGTAATGTGATGAAAGCACGAAATAATCGCAAAGCTTTATCAACGCATAAGGATTTGAGACATTCATTATCAGCAACACCTTGTCGGTGAGACCTTTATCCTGAATTAGTTTTAACAGCTTTTCGTAATGGTTATCATAGGAACTTCCGCCAAGCACAACAAGCCTTGCGTCATCATGTGATTTTGCGAAGCTCTCAAATGCGTTTACAAGTCTGTCGTGACCTTTTTCAGGTGAAAATCTGCCGACGGTGATAAATTTCTTTGTACTTTTGTCAAGGAGAAATTCCATTGCTTCCTCTTGACTTACCGAGCATTCTGTAACCTCGTCTAATTGTGGTTCTTGAAGTGATTTTTCAATAATTTCTTTGTACGGAATCGCATTCTTTGCCAAACAAATTCTGTCGCCTGCGTTCAACTGTTTTGTAGGCGGAATAATGTCCTCCGTTACCACTGCAACCTTATCGTAGTGCGAGTAAGCGTATTTAAGTACATCTGCTCTTTGATTGCCTCTTTGCTTAATTTCGTTAATCATATCCGAGTGAACATAAATAACGCTGTTCTTGTCGGTCTGCATAAATTTAAGTATAAGGTCGGGAACATATCCGCTGAACTGAATGTAGGTGCTGAAATTCGTTGCGGCAAATTCCTTGTCAAAATTTTGTTTGACTCTTTTTCCGCAATGCTTTAGATATTTTTCTACATCAATCAGTTTGAATCTAAACATAATTTTGTAGATTCTGTCTGTAATCGTCAGATTGTATCCGCCAATCGTCGCATAGTAAGATACATCCTGCGGAAATGTCATCAGATTGTCTGCATATCTTGCTGCCGCCAATTGCTTAAAGCTTATGTAGTAATTGCGTTTTTCCTTGTCGAGGATGGTCAAAAGGTTTCTCAACGCTGCGGTTACGCCGTTCGGTGCAAGGTTGCCTGCAAAAATAAGTACATTTTCTTTGCCATTATTCGGCATATTTTCGGTTTTTAACCCGCTGTCCTTGCCGAGAATGATTTGGTCGCAGAGTTGCTTTGATGAATTAATGTTGTCGTAAGGACAAAATGTGTTGAGAAAGTCCGTGTCGTCATAGCTTTTGCCGCTACGCATTTCGTCAAGCAGGCTCTTGTAATCCGAAACCTGTGGGTAGGGGAGTTCATCGAGTGAAATGTATAAGCCTCTGTCTCTGAGGTATTCTTCCTTGTCAAATGTGAAAAGAATAATCTTCTTCTTTGTGCAGGCAAAATCAAAGAATACGCTTGAATAGTCACTTACAAGACAGTCCGCAATGTTAAGAAAATCGTATGTGTCAAGCTCACTCGGAAAAGGCTTTATTTTTGTAAATTCATCAAAATCGACTACGCTTCTCGAAACAGGATGTAAATTGAGATAAAGCACTTCATTTTCCGAAAGCTCCTTGTCGAGCGCACGAAGACTGTCAAGCATAAAATTGTCGCTGTCGTCGGATGTGCCTTCTCTTGCCGTTCCTCTAAAGGTCGGCATATATGCATAAACTTTTTTCTCTTCCAAGCCCAGCGAATGTCTTAACTCGTTTCTTCTTTTGTCATCAAAGAAAATGTCGTTTCTCGGATAACCTCCCATAACGATTTTCGAGTTTGATATGTTTTCAATCATATAGTCCTCGATTATGTGCTTTTTTGTGTAATCGTTAGGGTATAAGAGCCAGTCAGCTATTACGAAATTTCTTTGCGGATTTCCGATGTTTACCGCATCGTTTTTGATTTTTCTGCCCAGCGATTTGAGAGGAGTGCCATGCCATGTATTCAGGTATATTTGGCCTTCTTTTTTTATCAAAAAAGGTAAAAAGGTGTTGTCGTTGATTAAATATTTTGCGCTTGCAAGCACCTTGAAATATTCCCTTGTGGATAAGGTCAGAAAAGTAAGGTTTTTAATTCCGTATTGCTTCGCCTTTTTTTCAAACGCTTCACGACTCGACTTTGTGCAAGAAAGACAAATTGTGTAATCCTTGTATTCATCAGCCGAGCAAAGATATTTAATCATAGAAAAAATGTTTCCGTTAAATTCTTTTCCGTGCTGTGACTCAAGTAAAATAAGCTTGTCGTCAATCGGCATATCGTCAACATATTTTATGTATTCGCACTTTGCTCTCCAATATGGATTGAAAATATTTTTGAACAGCCTTTTTATTTTCTTAATCATATTTTATTCCTCATATTTATAATTTGTATATACTATATCACAGTTGCAGTTTTTTAGCAATACAAAACATAATGATTGCTTTAATGTCGGTTTCGCTGAATAATTAGGTCTTAAAAGTATTTCGCGTAGAGCTTGCAGATAAATTATCGATAAAAATGCAACTAACAGCGAAAACGTTCTGTGTGCTATATCACTTAAATTTTGTTCGTACAGCACACCGTAGGGAATGTTGATGCTTGATAAATCGAATATTTCTGTCATTACATAGACTGCTTTTCAATAACTTTGCACTATTTCATAGCCAAAATTCTGCTATTGCAAAATGTATCAAATTTCAACAAAAACAAGCCGTAATCTTACGAAAACGGCTTGTTTACTGTGGTTGCGGGGACAAGACTCGAACTTGCGACCTCCGGGTTATGAGCCCGACGAGCTACCAACTGCTCTACCCCGCGATATATGTGCTTTGTATTTTTGAGTGCTTTACTATTATAACAGAAATTTTACATAAGTCAATACTTTTTTGAAACATTTTAAGTAAAAACAAAAACGGGCAGTGGAAATATTGATTCCTAACTACCCATCTTCGCTGTTTAATTAAAAACAATCTCATACGCTGTGAGTTGCTGTCACAGCAATCGGTGCTGTTACCGAAGCACCTACCGAATATATACAAGCATATCGGATGTGTATATATTACAACATTTAACTTTTTTTGTCAAGATATTTTATTAATTTTTGTTAATGCGTTTTTTATGGCAAATACTTTAATTATGGATAGAAGCTATTTGAAAAAGATATGTGCTGTCGGTGCTGCGATGATAGAAAACGGCGCCGAGATTTCCAGGGCGGAGGATTCGCTCAGGCGTATGCTTTTTGCCCGTGGGCTTAGCGCAAGCGTGTTTTGCCTAAACAGTTTAATGATTGTTGTGTGCGATGACGAGGTGTTTGTAAGCAGGATTGACAAAAATGAGCTTAACCTAAGTGAGATTGACAGACTTAATGCGGTGTCTCGTGAACTGTGCGGTGAGACTTGCGTTCACCGTGACGAGAGCAAATATTCATTACCGTTTAGGTGCGTTTGCGTGCTTTTGGCAACGGGAGCTTTTTCCGTTTATTTCGGAGGGGGATTGGCAGATGCGATTATTAGCGGTATTGTCGGACTTATAATTATGAAAATGCCCGATTTGAATGTAGGCTCGTTTGCCAATGTCTTAATGCAGTCATTTGTTGCGGGCGTTTTGGCATATGTTCCGCTGTTTTTTGGCGTTAATTGTTCTGTCGAAAAAATAATGATAGGCACCGTTATGCTTCTCGTTCCCGGGATAACGATAGGCAATTCTGTTCGTGATATTATGTATTGCGACACTCTTTCGGGTATTATCGAATTTACTCAGTCCGTGTTTACTGCTCTTGCCATTGCGTTCGGCTTTTCTTTGGCGGTGATTATTGTAAATGGTTGAAAGAGTGCTTTTGTGTGTGCTTGGAACGCTCGGATTTTGCGGTGTGTTAAATGCGCCGAAAAAACACATAGTGTATATTGTCCTTGGTGCGTTTATCTCTGCCGGAGGATATGAAATATGCACAAGCAGGTTCGGCTTGGGCGTGTTTTCGTCAACCTTGATTTCAGCCGTATCTGTTGAACTTTACAGTGAGATAACGGCTCGTGCAGTGAAAACTCCTGCGATAGTAATACTCCTTCCGTGCGAAATTCCGCTTTTGCCCGGAGGGTATTTGTATTATGCAATGACTTCGGTGGTGCAACGACGATACGAACAGTTTTTGCACTATGCAGGACTTACCGTTTCGGTTGCATTTGCGCTTGCTATGGGTGCGGTTGTGTGCTTGATTGTATTGGGAGTAATAAGGCGAATTAAAGAACGCTTTACCCGTATGTGAATTTGTGCTAAAATGTATTCGGTGATAATATGAAAATTTTAATTGCGCCCGATTCTTTTAAGGGCAGTATGACGGCAGAAACGGTTGCCGATACAATTTCAAAAGCAATAGGCGATAATGCTCAATGTCGCTGTTTGCCTCTTTCTGACGGGGGAGAGGGCTTTTGTAAAGCAGTTTACGGAGCCTGTGGGGGCGAAATGGTAAGCGTTAAATGCCACGATATTTATTATAATGAGATTGAGGCAAAAGTGCTGGTTTTGGACGATACCGCAGTGGTGGAATGTGCTGCCGCTTCAGGACTTCAGCCTAAAAAGAGAGTTGTGCTGTCGTCGTCTTACGGTACGGGAGAACTGATTAAATATGCCGCCGAGCAGGGCTGTAAGCATATCGTCTTGGGCTTGGGCGGTACGGGCTGTTGTGACGGCGGTATCGGTGCGTTGACTGCTCTGGGAGCAAAGTTTTATGACGAAAATCAAAATGTAATGCAAAGACCGAAAAGCAATGATATGAATTTTGTTTTCGGAATGAATGTCAGGGATTGCATACGAGGCTTTGATATTACTTATGCCTGTGATGTGGAAAATACATATTACGGCAAAGACGGTGCGGCTTATGTTTTTGCAGCACAAAAGGGTGCGAATAAAACTCAGGTGCAGGAGCTTGACGAGGGTTTGCAGAGAGTAAACGCATTTTTTTCAAACAGCGTCGCAAATGTTAAAGGAGCAGGTGCCGCAGGCGGAATTTGCGGCGGCTTATACTCTGTTTACGGCGGTAAAATTGAGTCGGGATTTGATATTCTTTCTCGCTTTTATTCTCTTGACGAGAAAATCAAACAGGCGGATGTCGTGATAACGGGCGAGGGCAAAACTGACACTCAAACGCTTATGGGAAAAGCACCGTTCAGGCTTGCTGAGCTTTGCAAAAAGTACGGCAAGAAATGTGTTGTAATCAGCGGAAGCATTGACGGTGTAAAACTCGGAGACGAAATGCTGTCGTTGGTTGACGATGAGATTACGGCAGATGAGGCGATTAAGCACGGCAGCGATGTGCTGTATAAAAAAGTGCAAAAGAGCCTTGAAATAATCTTAAAATAAATATATAATTAACTAATAACTTTGACGACATATTAAGGAGAATAATTATGAAAGTAAGATTACCAAAGCACAGAGAATTTTTAATTAAATTTGCAGACGATTATCCGCTTGAGGCTCAGGCTTGGGAGGAGCTTAACCAAATCGTAAAGGATTATTGCGTTGACGGCAAAAGCCTTTATACCCCTACATTCATTGAGGATAACGAGGACAAGGTTAAGGCACTTCAGGAAAAGTATGAGTTTACATACGAAATAATCGAAAAGTAAGTTTTTGAATAGTATTGGAATACATAATGATAAAGAATAAAATTTTTACCGTTGCCACCGCACATCTTGATACGGTGTGGAGATGGGAACTGCCAAAAACAATTAATGAGTATTTACCTAAAACCGTTAAGGATAATATTGCGCTGATAGAAAAATACCCTCATTATCGCTTTAATTTTGAGGGCGCTTTTCGCTATGAGCTTATAGAGGAATATTATCCCGAGGATTTTGAAAAAATAAAGCAGTATGTTGAGCAGGGCAGATGGTGCGTAAGCGGCTCTGCTTACGAAAACGGTGATGTGAATATTCCGTCACCCGAGGCGCTTATTCGTAATTTCCTTTACGGCAACAGATATTTTGAGGAAAAGTTCGGCAAGACATCAAGAGACGTTTTTTTGCCCGATTGTTTCGGCTTTGGGTATGCGCTGCCGTCTGTTGCGGCACATTGTAATCTGCTCGGAATGTCAACTCAAAAGCTGGGTTGGGGCGGAGCGTATGAAACTCCGTTTGACATTGGCGTTTGGCAGGGCGTGGACGCAAGCAGAATTTATGCAAACCTGAAATCGCTTTCGTATCGTAATAGCTTTTATGGTGATATAAGGGGCGACCTTAAAATCATTGATAAGCTTGCAGAAAACGGTGTGTATTATAACCTGCCGTGGGCTATGAGCTATTACGGAACAGGTGATTGGGGAGGCGCTCCCGACGAGACTTCCGTTTGGTCGGTAGAGGAGAGCATTGCATATAACGAGGAAAGTGACACAGAGGTTATCAGCGCATCCTCCGATGAAATGTTTGAGGAACTTGATAAACTTCCAAAGAACCAAAAGGACGAACTCAGCGTGTGGGATAACGAGCTTGTTATGCGTTCTCACGGTGTGGGCGGATACACTTCACGAGCAATGTCAAAGCGTCTTAATGCAAAGAATGAGGCGCTTGCGGATATGTGCGAACGCTCCTGCGTTGCTTCGGAGCTTTTAACCTCTTACGCTTATCCTAAGAGTGTGATAGATTCTGCGTGGAAAAAGATTATTCAGCATCAATTTCACGATGATATTACAGGCACCTCTACAATGCTTCAGTATAACGACAGCTGGAATGATTATTTTGCGTCGTTGAAGCAGCTTCAGGGCGAGTATCAGGCGGCTGTTGGTGCTGTTGCAAACGAGCTTGACACTTCTTGGTGTGAGGGTACGGCTGTTATTGTCAATAACCCTGTGGCTGTAAAGCGTAAGGCTTGCGTCGAGGCTCGCATTAAGCTTGCACGAAATGCAAAATATGTAAAGGTGCTTGACAAAAACGGCAAAGAAGTTCCGAGCCAGGTTACAAAAAAGACGGGCAAGGAATTTGATATTGTATTTACCGCTTGCGTAGACAGCGTCGGCTATCGTGTTTATGATGTTGTCGGCTCTGATAAACCGTGTGGTGTTAAAACCGATTTGGCAGTAACGGAGCATAGCTTGGAGAATGCCAAGTATAAGCTTATGTTTAATAAAAACGGTGATATTGCGTCACTTGTTGATAAGAAGCTTAAAGTTCAGCTTCTTTCATCACCGATAAAGCTTGCACTTCATCATAATTTGGGCGAGCTTAATTATCCGTCGTGGGAAATCAGAAAGGCGGACATTGACTCTCAGCCTTACTGCTATGCAAATACTCCGAAGTTTGAAATTTTGGAAAACGGACCGTCAAGAATTTCCGTCAAGGTGAGCCGTGACGCTGATTTTTCAAAGGTGGAGCAGGTTGTCAGCCTTGAAAGCAACGGAGAAATTGTAAGGGTTGATAACTATATTGATTGGCAACAGCGCAGAACCTTGCTCAAGGCACAGTTCGGTTTCACCTGCTCAAATGAGTACGCTTCGTACGATTTGGGCTTGGGTTATATAAATCGTCCTAATAACAGCGATAATCTTTATGAAGTGCCTGCGCAAAAATGGGCTGATATTACGGATTCGTTCGGCAGATACGGTGTAAGCGTGCTTTCGGATTGTAAGTACGGCTGGGATAAGCCGGAGGACGATATGCTTCGCCTTACCTGTATACATACTCCGACAGGTGCGTTTACTAAGGATGCCCGTCAGGATTTGCAGGATATAGGCAGAAATATTTTCTCCTTTGGTATATTCAGCCATAAGGGCGCACTTTCTACACCTACTCAAATTCAGTCGCAATGCTTTAACGAGGGGCTTGTTGCATTTCGCACTACTTCTGTCAGAGAGGGTGCTTTGTCCGACAGTTTTTCGCTTCTTAAAACCACTTCGGACAGCGTTCTTGTAAGAGCCGTAAAGCAGGCATATGACGGTGACGGAATTATCGTCAGAGTAAATGAGGCTTGCGGTAAGGAGCATAAGGGAGCAGGGGTTAAGTTTTTCTGCGATATTGCTCAGGCAGAGGAAGTTTACGGAGACGAAAAGAAAATCAAGGACGCAAAACTTGTTGACGGTGCGCTTGTGTTTGACTTGAAGCCGTTTGAGGTTAAATCCTTCAGACTTAGACTTAATGCAGAAAAAAACAAGGCTAAGGAAAACTATAAAAAACTTGATTTGCCGTTTAATTCTACGGGAATTACAGCAGATAGCTATAAGGTTAATTGTATTCTTCAGGGCAGCGGTATGAGTTTGCCCGACGAATTGATACCCGACAGCCTGACCGTTGCCGGCGTTACATTCAAAATGCCTAATTGTGATATGGAAAAAAATGTTCTTATCCCGAGAGGGCAGGAACTTGAAATCCCAAAGGGTGTTACAAAGCTTTATATGATTGCCGCCTCTGTTTTGGAGGATAAAACCGCTGTGTTTATGGCAGATAACAAGGAAAGAGTGATTACTGTAAATGCTATGACCGACCCTGTCGGCAGATGGGATATGAAAGGACTTGACCAGCTTGCTCAGGTTAAAGAGGGCGCTTTGGCACTTGAACTTTCTCATACTCATCATCCCGAGGGTAATATTCCGGCAGGCAAGGCATATTTTTATTTGTATGAAATTGATGTAAGAGGTTGCAAAACGCTTACGCTTCCTGAGGAAAACAAAATTGTTATCCTTGCTATGACGGGCGTTAAGAAGTTTTCAAATACATACTTGGCAACCGAGCTTATTGATAATCCCGATAAGGATTATAAGCCGAGCGAAACCGCACCTATCGAAAAAATAATTGATAAGGCGGATTTCATATCCATTCGTGCCGGAAAGATACAGGATCAGATTAATTCCGGCAAGGGCAAAGGCTTTAAGAGAGATAATATCATAACAAATATTATTCGTTCTTATACCAAATCCGAATGGTAAATATCGCATATGTCGGTCGGTGTGATTCCGACTGTATATAAGTTTCGCCTTTGTAGGCAGGGGCGGATAACAATGCCAAAATAATTATTGATAATACATTTGGCAGAACGGAGCAGAATTGTAATGAAATTCAGACACGATTTTTCTTTGGTGCATTCCACCGATAATTACAGACTTTATAATTGTGATGATATTAATGCAAGAATTGATTTTGTGGAGAATAATATTGTCAGGGTGGCTATTTACCGTCATTGCGACGAGATGCTTCCCACCTGCTGTATTAACCCTTACGGAGAGCCTAACTCCGCACCCCGAAACCGACTTGATACCGACGGATTTCATTTCGCCGATGTAACGGTTGATAAAACGGACAGCGGCGAGTATATTGAGCTTGAGTCGGGTATCGGAATAGATGTTGATTTTCATAACTTTTTGCTCTCATTTTATCAAGATGACGAGGTGCTGTTTGAGGACAGACGACCGCTTTCGTATAATCTTGAAAATGAGTTTGGCAGGGGATATTATCATTATATTTCCCGTGAGGAGGACGAAAGGATTTTCGGTCTCGGAGATAAGGGCGGCTTTATGGATAAGGCTGACCGAAATTTTAAGATAGAAACTAATGACTGTAAGGGCTATGATGCCGAAACCACCGACCCTCTTTATAAGCATATTCCGTTTTATATCTGCGAAAACAGCGTTGGAAGCTATGGCATTTTTTATGATACGAGTGCAACCTGTTATATGGATTTCGGTAAAGAAATTAACAGCTATTATCAGCCGTTCAAGTCGTTTAAGACGGACGATAACTGCATAGTTTATTATGCGTTCTTTGGTACTAAACTTGAAATTTTACGCTCCTTTGCACGCCTTTGCGGCAAGCAGGCATTTCCGCCTAAATGGAGCTTTGGCTTTTGTGCCTCAGCTTGCGAATATACCGATTCGGATAACGCTAAAGATAAACTGTATGATTTTCTCAATAGCGTAAGTATGCAGGATTTGGAATGCACGGGATTGTATCTTTCCGACAGCTTTGCTTCAGAAAACGAAAAATGTTTTTTTGATTGGAATACCGAAAGGATAGCTTCTCCCGAACAGCTTGTTAAAGATTTCGACCAAGCGGGCGTTCATATTTTGCCAAGGATTAAGCCTGCACTTTCCGAAAATCACCCTATGTACGACGAGCTTTGTAAAAACGGAGCGTTTGTTAAAAATCCCGACGGCACACCGTTTGTTACACAGCTTTGGAACGGCTTAGGCTCTTATATAGATTTCACTAACCCTAAAGGCTATGGTTTTTGGAAAAGTCAGCTTCGCACGGGACTTCTCGACTGCGGAATTAACGGCTTGTGTGATGATAATAACGAATTTGATATTCGTGATTGGGACGCCCTTGCTTACGGCTTCGGCTACGGTCAAATCAAGGCGAGAAATATTCGACCTAACCTTACCTATCTTATGGTTAAGGCTTCCTATGAGGCACAGCTCGAAAACACTCCCGACAAAAGACCGTATCTTTCTACAAGAAGCGGAAATATTGCGGTCAGAAGAATGGCACAAACATGGACGGGCGACAATATGACCTCGTGGCACGACCTTTATTACGGCCACTATTTGGGTCTTACGCTTTCTATGTCGGGTATGTTCTTTTACGGTCATAATCTTGGCGGCTCTGTCGGAGATATGCCGTCAAAGGAGCTTTTTCTCAGGTGGATTCAGCACGGAATCTTTGAGCCTCGCTTTGCAATAGACAGCAGGACAGAGGACGGAAGTTCCGTAATGCCTTGGAGCTATTCCGAAATCGGCGACGCAGTCCGTGACATTTTTTCTCAGAGAAAACAGCTTATGCCGTATCTTTATTCCTCGGCGTATAACAGCGTGTCATATGACGAGCCTATGAATGCTCCGCTGTTCCTTTATTATGAGGACGAGGATATTGAGGAGGATTGCGAAAGCTTCCTTGTCGGCAGAGACTTGCTTGCAACCTGCGTGCTTGACGAGGGAATAGAAAATATTACCGCTTATCTACCCGAGGGCGATGATTGGTATCTCGGCTCAAAATATTATAAGGGCGGTCAAAATGTCAGCCTTCACATTCCGCCAACTTCAAAAATGCCGTATTTTGTAAGAAGCGGTTGCGTGTTCCCGACAGATGAGGGCGAGTACGGCTTTAAGAGCGAACAAAAACTTGTCTTTACCGTTTATCCGCTTAAATCGGGATTTTTCCAAAGCTCGTTTTTTGATGATGACGGCGAGAGCTTTGAGTATAAAAAGGGTAATGGCGTTCGCCTTTTCTTCTCCGTTGTTTGCGAGGAGGATAAGGTAACTGTGTTTTATAAGAATATCGCAAAGCAAAAACTTGTTCCCGATATTCGTCTCATAGATGGAGATGAGCGTAAACTCATTGTTCAAAGCGGAAAATAATATGATAAAATAAAAAGTCGGCTGTCTCACGCTTTTGTGAAACAGCCGACTTTGTTATCGTGTCGGATAAGACATATTTGGTTTTAATCTAAAATAAACTGTTTTGTTGATTTTTATTTCAGCAATGCTTTTTGATAAAAGTCGAGTGCTTCTGTTATTACTTCCTGAGACGGTTCGGAGAACGGGTCAAGCACGCTGAATACATGCTTGAGCTTTTCGCCCTTGTATTCTCCGTAATCTATCAACTGAGATTCTATTCCTCTTTCTTGGAAAAGGTTGTATGCTGTTACCGTTTGGTCGTGAGCCAGATTGTCACCCGAGCTTGTGACAAAGATTGCAGGGGGCATATTGTCTGCATATTCGATTATTTCGCTCAAATCCATAAAATTGTATGTAGACTTTTCTTTATAGTCTTTGCCCCAAAGAGGTTTTGTGTAAACGCTATACATTCCGCCGCTTTTCATATATGAAACCGGGGAGGTGAGAAGCAGAGCCTTTATACTAAGGTTGGTAGCCTCCGTGTTAAATATCTCTCTAAGCTCGGGACTTTGGTTAAGCACCGCTTCATACAATGCGAGCTGTCCGCCTGCGCTGTCTCCCGTCAACATAACGGAGGAGGGGTTTGCAGGATAATTCTTCATATTTTCGCCAATCCACTTGAGTGCGTTTGAACAATCCTGAATCTGCTCGTTTACCGTTACATCGGGTACAAGTCGATAGCTTATACTGAACACCGTGTATCCCTTGCTTGCAAGTTCCATACAGTAATATTCGTTCAAATCCTTTGTGGCATACATCCAGCCGCCGCCGTGTATGTCGATAATTACAGGCAGTCCTTCTTCGGGCAAGTCTCCCTCGGGATAGAACACGTCCAGCATATGATACGGATTGCCCGTGTCGAGATACTTTATGTCCTTAACCTTAGTTATTTTTGACGGAGGGGTTTGCTCTGCGTGATTTTTCTTGTCGTCTTTGTCAACGCCCTTCCATACTATTTGCATTATTTTTATGATAGGATTGCTCTCAAGTCCCTTACTGCTTGCGTCTTTGTATTCAATGCTTTGTGAACTTAGCAGTCCGCCTACATAAACAGCTTTGTCGCTCTTGTCGTCAACAGGCTTTGTCAGTATGAAAACTACGGCTGTTGCCGCAATTATTATCGCTAAGATAATGCCGAATACTATCCCCATCGTTTTTGCCCCCGTGTGCTTTTTCTTTTTTTCTTTAACAGAGTTTGCCATAAGCCGTGCTCCTTATTATTTGCTAACTTTTATTTTATCAATGACATAATTCATTGTCAAGATGATAAAAATGTATTTATGTATTTCCATAATTGTCAAACCTCAGCACTTGTGCTTATAACTTATAAGATGGCATTTGTAATCTAACAGTATTGAAAACTGTTTCGTTAAATGGTATAATTATTTCAAAATTTTCAGTATTAGTTTACTTCTTTTGATGTTGTTAAATAATCTGAGTGGAAAAATTCATATTGAGGCTATATAAAATGCATAAAACCAAAGAACAAATATCATACAATATGCAACAGGTTAAATCTAAAGACACAAAGATAGAAGTTATGCTCAGAAAAGAACTTTGGTCAAGAGGTTTTCGTTATCAGAAAAATTCCAAAAAAGTGTTCGGTAAACCGGATATTGTTTTTTAGGCAAAAAGATTTTAGAGGTTAATCAAATATATAAAAACTGGAGAGTATTGAAATGGATAAATGGACGAGAGAAGAAGAAATTATTGTTTTAGATTTATATTGTAAAATTCCATTTAAATCATCCTCTAAAAACAACCCCGAAGTTATAAAAATAGCCAATTTAATTGGTCGCACTCCTAGTGCAGTTAATATGAAAATTGGTAACTTCGGAAGTTTTGACAATCGCCTAAAAGAACAAGGAATAGTAGGACTTTCAAATGCAAGTAAACTCGACAAGGAAATTTTTTACGAATTTAATGGAAAATGGGATGAATTGGCATACGAGAGTAAAAAATTGATTGCAAAATATAATGGCGAACAAATTTTGGACAACTACAAAGATATTCCTAATGGATATGAAAAAGTGACTTTAATAAAGCAAAGAGTTCATCAACAATTTTTTCGTCAAGCTGTTTTAGCGTCTTACAATGGTGCTTGCTGTATAACAGGATTATCAAACCCAGAACTTTTAGTGGCAAGCCATATTAAGCCTTGGAAAGACAGTACATCTAACGAAAAAACTGATCCCAAAAATGGACTGTGCTTAAATTCTTTACATGACAAAGCGTTTGACCGTGGCTTTATAACTATATCTGACAAATACGAAATAATTGTTTCTAATAAAATCAGAGACGTTTGTAATGGCGAATCAGTTGATAAATTCTTTAATGTCTTAAAAGGACACAAAATCAATTTACCAGAGAAGTTTTTGCCACAAAAGGAGTATTTACAATATCATAATGATTGCATATATGAAAATTGGTAATGAGAATGAGTAATAATATCTCGCCTGAATCAGGTAATGATGCTATATTTTTATCTTCTATGTATCGTGAAGATAAAAATTCAATACATGGCTGTGAAAACGAATTATATATTATATATTACAACGATGACTCAAATAATGGTCATGGCAGTTTTGAGATTGAAATAATATCAAGCAATGTAGTAAATAATTTACTTAATGATGTGGGAGACGACTATATTAAGTTTTTTGATTACTTGCCTCAATATTTTGAAGGCAAGTGGGAATATGCTGACAGAGATACTAAACTATTTCAAGAAATCTATTCTATTTATAATGAGGCTGACTTTATTGTATCTCGAGACGGTTCACTAAAAGATGAATTCGACTTTATAAAAAACTGGTGTTTGAATATTACTTATTGACTCAATATACCCATTACTGTATTGTAAAACATACAGATGCAATTTCCCTGATACGGTATTGACCGAATGCGATATAAGAAAAATCGGTGCAGATGATATACCGGATTTTGATATTCTCACCGCAGGATTTCCTTGTCAATCGTTTTCGGTATGCGGTAACAGAAAAGGTTTCGCCGACGAAAGAGGCAATCTTTTCTTTGAAATAATGAGAATAGCAGACGCTAAAAAGCCCAAAATTATCTTTCTTGAAAATGTCGCAAATCTTACGGAACACGATAACGGCAAAACTTTTAATCGCATACATAATGAGCTTTCCGATAGGGATTATTATATACGATACCTCATTGCGGATGCTTGCAACTACGGAATACCGCAACACAGAACAAGAACATATATAGTTGCATTTAAGAACTATGACATGTGCAACGGTTTTCGCTTTCCGGATGAACAGCCGCTGAAAAAGCATATTTTTGATATTATCGACCGTTCGGTAAAGGCTGATGATAATTTTTATCTTCCCGAAAATTCCGTACAGTATCAAAAAATGAATGTAGCAATTACAGACGAAAACCAAATATACAGGTTTTCGGATTACGGTATTCAAAAAAGTAAAGACGGTATTTCTTTTACGCTTAAAGCCAATATGGGTACATGGTATAATCGTGTCCCAATTATAAAAGACGACTTCGGAATCAGAACAATAACACCTCAAGAGTGTCTTGCCTTGCAGGGATTCCCTAAATCGTTTGATTTTCCAGATATTCCGATAAAAAGTATGTATAAACAATGCGGTAATACTGTGGCTGTACCTTTGGTTAACAGCATTGCAAAACAAATTTCAAATGAGTAAATATAAAAAAGAGACCTTGATTTCAAATCAAAGTCTCTTAATCTTTTGCATCTTATGCTTCTTTTTTTAGCTGGCGCTCAAGCCAAGTTGCGCCCAAATCGAGTGCGGTAAATAATCCCTGCTTCTCGCTTTTTTTAACAATTCTGTCCTTCGGCGGTAATGTATCGTCGGTAGCAAGCAACTGAATAGTAACATCCTTAGCCAAGGTAATGTCCTTTAACTTTTCGCTTTGCTTTACTGTAAGAACAACTACATACGCATCGTTAATGTCTCCGTAGTAGATGGTGTCCCCCGATCTCACCAAAGGCTTTCCTTTGTATTCAAGAAATTTTTCTTCTGCCAAAGGTAACCCTCCCTTACTAACTATTTGAGATATGACTTAACCATTTCTGCAAGCAGCTCGTCACGGTCAATCTTACGAATGAGGCTTCTTGCATTGTTATGGGTAGTAATATATGTCGGATCCTCGGAAAGAATGTAGCCGACTATTTGGTTTATCGGATTATAGCCTTTTTCCTGAAGAGCATCATATACGCTGCTGAGAGTTTCTTTCATAATGTCCTCGTTGTCGTTCGCAATCCTAAATGTCATAGTCTTGTCTTTCACTTTATCCACCTCCGCATAACGAGTCTTATTAATCATATGTTAAATCAAGATATATTATATACATTTTTATGTGTAATTTCAATACTTTTTTTAATTTTTGTCAATTGGGTGCTAAAAAGGGGTGCTAAAAACTTGACTTAATTGCTTTTTCGGGTTATAATTTAGTCGAATTTAATATCAATGGCAGTGAAGCGGTGTAAGTAGAAGTTGCGTTTTATCTTCAGAGAGTGTGCGTTTGGTGCGAGCATACGGTGTCGTGGCTTTGAATTTCAGCCTGCCCAGCCTCTTTGCGAGAAAGTAAGCAAAGCGTACGCCTGCGTTAAAGGTTAAAGAGGTATGTCACAGTGCATACAATTTGAGTGGTACCACGGAAATTTTCGTCTCATTTATTGAGGCGTTTTTTTATTATGTCGGGCTTTGCCCGAAACGGAGGAAATTATGGAACAGAAGATTAAAGGTCTGAGAGAAGCGTTTGAAAACGAACTCAAGGACATCAAGGACTTGTCCGAGCTTGAAAGCATAAGGGTTGCTTATCTCGGCAAAAAGGGAAGCGTTACCGATTTGCTCAAGGGTATGAAGGAACTTTCCGTTGAGGATAAAAAGGCTTTCGGTCAAATGATTAACGAGTTAAAGACAGCCGTTGCAAATCGTATTTCCGAAAAGACACAAGAAATGAAAGAGCTTGAAGTTCAAAAGGAAATCGAGCTTATGCCACAGCTTGATTTGTCTTTGCCCGCAAATCTTAACAGAGGCTCTTATCACCCTGTTACAATCGTTCAAAGACAGTGTGAGCAGATATTTAAGTCAATGGGCTTTACCGTTGAGGATTATCCTGAGGTTGTTTCCGACTATGAGTGCTTCGAGTCGGTTAATGTGCCTAAGGATCACCCTGCAAGAGATATG
Organism: uncultured Oscillospiraceae bacterium; assembly: GCA_900539165.1. Lineage (GTDB taxonomy): Bacteria > Bacillota > Clostridia > Oscillospirales > Acutalibacteraceae > Eubacterium_R. Next base: position 65,235 of record UQAZ01000004.1, on the reverse strand, counting down.
CAGGATACCTATTATCTTACAAACGGTCAGCTTTTGAAGTCACAGACCTCTGCCGCACAAAATGCAATTTTGAGAAAGTATAAGGATGCGCTCATTAATGACGGCACCCCGATTAAAGCTATATTCCCGGGCAGGTGCTTTAGAAATGAAGCAACCGATGCCTGCCACGAAAATACCTTCTTCCAAATGGAGGGTATGATGGTCGGTAAGGATATTTCTATTTCAAACCTTATCTATTTTATGAAAACAATGCTTTCCGAGGTGTTCCAAAAGGATATTAAGGTCAGACTTCGTCCGGGCTTCTTCCCATTCGTTGAGCCGGGCTTTGAGCTTGATATAAGCTGCCTTATCTGTGGCGGTGACGGATGCCCAAGCTGTAAGCACAGCGGGTGGCTTGAGCTTTGCCCTTGCGGTATGATTCACCCTGAGGTGCTTCGTATGGGCGGAATTGACCCTGATGAGTACACCGGCTTTGCGTTCGGCTTAGGTCTTACAAGACTTGTTATGATGAAATACGGCATTAAAGATATTCGTGATTTGAACGGCGGAAGCCTCAAGGCTATGTGCCAGTTCACCGATGACGAGTAAGAAAGGGGAGTGACATTATGTTTTTATCTATGAATTGGATTTCCGATTTTGTTGATTTGTCGGGACTCGATAAGCTTAAATTAATCAATCAGTTTTCGCTCTCCACAGCAGAGGTTGAAAACGACATTTTCTTCAAGGGCAGCGATATTTCCGGAATAGTTGTTGCAGAAATTAAGTCTGTTGAGGAGCATCCGGAGTCAAAGAAGCTTCATCTTTTGAAGGTTGACATCGGCGAAAGTGAACTCACAGATGTTGTGTGCGGCGCACCTAATGTCAGAGTGGGTATGAAAACAGCGTTTGCAAAGCTCGGTGCAAAAATCGGTGATATAGAAATCGCACCTCGTAAGCTTGCAGGCTATATTTCAAACGGTATGTGCTGCTCCGAAAAGGAAATCGGCATTTCCGACGATAACAGCGGTATTATGGAAATTACCGACGATGTTGCAAACGGTACAGACCTCAAGAGTATTTACGCTATTGACGATATTGTTTTTGAGGTTGATAATAAATCGCTTACAAACCGTCCCGACCTTTGGGGACATTACGGAATTGCAAGAGAATTTGCCGCGCTTTCGGGCAGAGAACTAAAACCGCTTGAAACAACAGACCTTTCAAAATATGATAACCTTCCTAAGGTTGATATGAAAATTGAGGACCCTCTTTGCCAAAGATATTCGTGTATGCAGCTTGAGGGGATTAAGCGTACGGTTTCTCCTGTTGATATGCGTATCCGCCTTTATTATTGCGGAATGAGGGGCATTAATTTCCTTACAGACCTTACAAATTATCTTATGCTTGAAATGGGTCAGCCTATGCACGCATTCGACAGCCGTAAGGTTGAAAAAATCAGAATTAAGCGTTTTGACACTCCGTTTACTTTCCAAACACTTGACGGTGTTGAGAGAAATATAGACGAAAATACCCTTATGATTTGCAACGATAACACACCTGTTGCAATCGCAGGTATTATGGGCGGTCTTGACAGCGAAATCGTTGATGATACAACCACCCTTACTCTTGAATCGGCAACCTTTGACGCTGCTTCAATCCGTAAGTCAACCGTTCGCCTTTCTCACAGAACAGACGCTTCTATGAGATATGAAAAGTGCCTTGACCCTGAAATGACCGTTACCGCTATTGCAAGATTTGTTAATCTTTTGCAAAAATATGACAGCGGTGCCACCGTTGTTTCTTCTCTCAGCGATGACTATGCTTACCATTATGATAAGGTTGAGCTTAGCTTTAATAAGTCGTTTGTTGATAAATATACCGGTATTGATATTTCAAATGATACAATTATTAAGACCTTGACCTCTCTCGGATTTAAGGCTTGCGTTGATAATGACGAATTCACTGTTGATGTTCCGTCGTGGAGAGCAACTAAGGATGTAACAATGAAAGCCGATATTATCGAGGAAATCACCCGTATTTACGGCTATGATAATTTTGATGTTCATACCGCTGTTGCACCTCTTTATCCTGTTCGCCCCGATGTTGAAAAGACAGTTGAGGACAGAATAAAGGACTTGCTTGTTAAGAGATTTTCACTTCATGAACTTCATTCTTATGTTTGGTCTTATTATGACGAGCTTAAAGCTATCGGTTTGGATGCAGACGGTGTTATTAAGCTTGACGGAGCAACAAACCCTAATATCGAGACAATTCGTCGTTCTATGATTCCTACACAGCTTTGTCAGGTTAAGAGCAATACTTCCTTTGCGCTTCGCTTCGGTATCTTTGAAATCGGCAGAGTTGTAACAGGTCTTGACGAAAACAATAACTGTATCGAAAAGAAAAAGCTTGCTATTACTCTTTTCAGCAAGATTGCTCCGGTATCTGTGCTTTTCTATAAGCTTCGTGATATTTTGGAGATTATGTCGGATGATATTAAGCATAAGACTCTTACCTTTGAGGCTAAGCAGGCAGAATATCCTTATCAGCACCCGGTTAATCTTAACAGAGTTTTCTGCGACGGTGTGGAAATCGGCGAAATCGGTATCGTTTATCCTACCGTTCAAAAGAAGATTGATAAAAAGGCGTCAATAGTATATGCTGAAATTGATGTAGAAGCTTTTGCAAATATCGAAAATGCTTCCATTCAGTATATTGAGCCGTCAAGATTCCCTGAAATGGAAATTGACCTTTCGTTTATTTCAAAGACCTTTGCCCCAATCGCAATAGCTATTGCAGAGGCAAAAAGTCCGCTTGTTAAAAATGTTTATGTAACCGACATTTATGAGGATGAAAATGACGGAAGTAAGTCTATCACTACCCGAATTGTGTTTGCTCATCCCGAAAGAACACTCACTAAGGAAGAAGTAACCGAGGTTACAGATAAGATTATCGCAACCCTCAAGGAAAAAGGAATAGACCTCAAGCAATAATTTCAAAAATAAATAAGCACTGTTTTTAGTGCTTGAAATTACAGAAAACCCTGTTTCGGCGAAATCCGGAGCAGGGTTTTTAATATAAATTACTTTGTTGTTTTAATCTATTGCGTCCTTTACTGCGTCGCCGGCTTTGTCAACTGCCGAGCCTACGCCGTCGGCAACATCATTTACACCGTCTCCGATGTCCTCTCCTACTTTGTCTGCCTTGTCCTTGACATTTTCTCCTGCCTTTGACAAATCCTCTTTTGCCTTTGACTCGACAGGCTTTGTCGTCTCGGTTTCCGCATTGGTTGCGGCTTGTGTTGTTGTTACAACATTTTGACTTTGGTTTTTGTTACTTGCACAGCCTGCAAAAACAGCGATGATTGCTGTTACAGCAAGCAAAAAAGCTATAATTTTTTTCATTAATATCATCCTTTCGCTGATAGTGTTTGCATACAAATTAAAAATTATTCATTTATTTTACCATTGTGCCGTTATCGCTTTGAAGCATAATCATAATGTCTTCCTCAAAGCCGTTGTCGCAGTTTATATAAACGAGGGCATTTTCGCCAGTGTCCTTGCTCTTGCAAGTAAATTCATAGCATTGCACCTCGTTTCCGCTTTCCTTGGGAATTGTGCAAATTCTTGAGCCTTCAATCGTTAAATATTTTGAAACTCTTGCCCTTGCCTCGTCCTCGCTGAGTGTGATTTTCTGCTTTTCTCGATTATAATGATTTGTTAAATAGGTGCTTGCGTCGAGCGTTACAACTTCTCCGTCAGCCATAGAAATGCCTATCTTGATTAGGTCGCCGTAATATCGCACACCGTCCTTTGAGTAAGCACAGTTTACGGTGCAGATGTTGCCTTGCGTTGAGTAATAGCACACCTCCATATCGCCGTAACCCAGCTCCTTTAGTGCAGTCGTTGCCAAATTGCAGGCATTCTCTTGCGAAATTCCCGAGGAGGAAATCAATCCCGAATAAATAATTTCTTTTATATATCCGCCCTGCTTTGTAATCAGTACGGTGTATCTGCCGCACTTGAAGGTGTAGCAGGGAATTTTTGATTTGTCGTCGGTCTCGTAATTTATTGCGTTTATATTCGTGTTAAGTGCCTTTGCCGCAATCTCACGGCATTCCTCTTTGGTGTAGACCTCGCTTTCCGATACAAGCCTTGAATTTCTGTTTAGCACTTGGTCGGAGAACGGACCGTCGTATATCAGAGTGGGGAAGTCGTCAAAGGTCTTTGCGCCTGTCGAAAAGTTGTTTGACAGAGCAGTTACATTTATTTCGCCAGAGCCTTTTACCTGATTGTTTGTGATTTTTGCACCTGCGTTCACCGTTGCAATCATTTCATTTGTACGCTCGCTGAATTTTTGCGCATAGCCGAGAAGCGTTTTCAAACCTTCGTGTTCCTCGTCCGTAATGCTTTCGCCCTTTTCAACTCTTTTGCCGATGTATTGGGCATAATCAGAGCATTGCGTTAAAAATTTGTATGCGTTGTTCAATTCGAGCTGAGACACAGGCAGTCTGCTCATTGCGTTTTTTGCTGTACTGCAAACCGCATACAGGTCTCTGCTTAAATCGTAAATTTCACCGTAAGAGCTTGAATACAGGCTCTTTGTAATATTCGTGTCGATTTGGTTAAGACATTCGTTTAATTCGGAAAGACTTTGCTGATATGAAATCTCAAGCTCGTTTTTGTATGCCCTGGCTGAATTACCGCTGATAATCGCCGACGCTATGATGATTGTCAGCGCAAGGGTAAGATATGAAACAATCCTGATGTACGCTCTTTTTGCCATTTTATTTCCTCCAAAGTATTTGTTTGCCTTATTGTTTGCAATATTTATCTAAAAATACATCATTTTAATTGCAAGATTATAATTATTGTGTTATAATTTTTTAGATTATAACATTTAGGCGGCATACTTATGAAGAGAAAAAGAATTGTCGTTAAGGTCGGAACATCCACCTTAACTCATAAAACAGGAAAAACTAATATATCAAAAATAAGCGACCTTGTTAATGTGCTTGCTGATTTGCATAATATGGGACACGAGGTAATTCTCGTCTCATCGGGTGCAATCGCTATCGGCACTTCACGCTTGGGACTTGGGGAAAAGCCTAAAAGCATTAAGGGTAAGCAGGCGGCAGCGGCTGTCGGTCAGGGCGAGCTTATGTTCTTATACGATAAATTTTTCGGCGAATATGATGTTGTTGTGTCTCAGCTTCTCTTTACATATGATGCCCTTAGAAATGCAGATAATAAGGAACATTTGACAAATACATTCAATCAACTTCTTGAATACGGCTCAATTCCCGTAGTAAACGAGAACGACTCCGTTTCTATCGAGGAGCTTCTCAACGGCGATAACGACTGCCTCAGCGCAACCGTTGCCGAGCTTATCGGTGCGGATATTCTTATTCTTTTGACCGATACCGACGGACTTTATGACGGCAACCCGAGCGAAAACCCCGACGCTAAGCTTATCAGCGTTGTTGACAGTATTACAGAGGAAATTGAGGCTTGCGCAGGCGGTGCCGGCGAAAAGGGAACGGGAGGCTTTACCACAAAGGTTAAGGCGGCTAAGATTGCCACCGGTGCAGGAATACCTGTTGTGGTTATGAACGGCTCCGAGCCTAAAAAGATTTATAATGTTCTCGGCGGCGAGAATGTGGGAACTAAATTTCTTGCGTGAGGTGATATTATGACAGTATCGGAACAGGGAAAATGTGCAAAGAAAACCTTGGCGTTTATGTCGCAGGTTACTACCGAGCAGAAGAACGAAGCACTTGTTGCAATAGCCGATGCACTCGAAAAAAACTCAGAATTCGTTATTAAATCAAACGCTGTTGACTTGCTTAACGGCAAGCAGGCAGGTCTTTCGGACGGCTTGATTGACAGGCTTATGCTTAATGAAGAGAGAATAAAAGCAATCGCAGACGGAGTTAGACAGGTTGCGTCTCTTGACGACCCCTGCGGTAAGGTTATCAGCGATTATAAAAAGGATAACGGACTTGATATAAAAAAGATTACCGTGCCAATCGGTGTGATAGGCATTATTTTTGAGGCAAGACCTAATGTAACGGTTGATGCTGCGGCACTCTGCCTTAAAAGCTCTAATTCCGTGCTTCTAAGAGGCGGTAAGGAAGCCATTAATTCAAACACCGCACTCAGCGAAATAATGCGTGATGCAGTAGAAAGTGTGGGCTTTCCGAGAGATGTTATTCAGCTTGTGCATGATGTATCCCGTCAGTCCGCTAATGATATGATGAATATGAATGAGTATCTCGACTGCCTTATTCCACGAGGCGGTAAGGGACTTATTAAGGCTGTTGTAAATAATTCTACCGTACCTGTAATTGAAACCGGCTCGGGTAATTGTCACATTTATGTTGACGATTCCGCCGATATTGATATGGCTGCCGAAATTATTTTCAATGCAAAAACGCAGAGAATTTCCGTTTGTAATGCTTGCGAAAGCCTTGTTATTAATTCAAAAATAATTGATAAAGCATTGCCTGTTATTGCAAAGAAACTTAAAGAAAAGAATGTTGAAATTCGTGGTGACGAGCGCGCCTGTCAGGCTTACTCCTTGGTTTCTCCTGCCACAGAGGAAGACTTTTATACCGAGTATTTGGACTATATAATCAGCGTGAAAACGGTTGATTCTTTGGACGAGGCTATTGAGCATATCAACGAACATTCGACAGGTCACAGCGAGGCGATTATCACAAATAATGACGAAAATGCAGAGAAATTTCTCAAGTGCATTGACTCCTCCTCGGTTTATGTTAATGCCTCAACCCGATTTACCGACGGCGGCGAGTTCGGCTTGGGTGCAGAGATTGGAATTTCAACTCAAAAGCTTCATGCAAGAGGCCCTATGGGACTTGAACAGCTCACTTCAACAAAATATTTAATTTATGGAAACGGACAAGTCAGATAATGAAGTATGACTATTTTGCCGATGATACGGAAAAAATTGAAAAAAGACGGCGTCGTTTTGAGAAAAGAGCATCCTTCAGAAAATTTCTAAAGGTGCTTTTAATCACGCTCGGAATAATTGTTTTGATTTTGACTGCGGCTTGGGCATTGCTCAGATATGTTTTTGTTGATTTTTATTTCAGCAATGTTGTTCCCGATAATGCCGTTGCTTCATATATCGACGAGGATATTATCGGTAAAACTACCGTGACCGAAACAACCGTAACGCAAACTACTTTGCCGACCTATGAAAGTATGACCTATCTTGATTCCTCTTTCTTTAAGCTTGAACGAGATAAAAAAGGCGGCTTGATAGGTAACAATCTTAACGGCGGCAAGGTGTGCGGATATAATTCAAACGCATATCATATCGTTGACGGCTCGGGCATATATCGCTTTAATCCGTACGGCGAAACCTATGAGTGCGTTGTGCCGTATACCGACAGCATTTCGTCCCTTAATGCCTATAATGATTATTTGTACTTCGTCGATGACAAGACAAATATGCTTTGTAAGGCGAATAAAGGCACTTCGGTGTATAAGATTGCGCCGAATATTAAGACGGCATATATTTATGATTCTAAGGTGTATTGCGTGTCTGCTTATGACCAAATTATGAGTGTGGACGCTGTCAGCGGAGATGCAAGGGTACTGTTTTCCGCAAAAAAAGGACAAACCCTTACGGTTATCGGTGCATCAAGTGACAGAGTATTTTTTACTCTTAAATATCCAAACGACAGGACGGAGTATCTTACTGTTGATACTTTAGACGGCAGCACAAAGAGTTTTAATGCTCCGTCATATAACGACAGCATTATAAATATGTCTATGGAAAACGGATACTTGTATTATTTTCAAAGACGGGATAACGGGAACTATAATTTAATCAGACGCAAGTTCGGCTCGCAACAAACAGTCACACTTGTGGAAAATAAGGCTTTTTGCTCTTGTGCCGTTACCGATTCAAACCGAGTATTCTATTCCTACCGAGACGGAGATACCGTTTACCTTGACGAGTATAATATGAACAGCTCTGAGAGCAAGACTATGCTTACAGCCAAGGCGGGCGACAGTAAGAACACACTTCAAATCTATCATTCGGGCGAATATGATTTTATTATAGGCGACGGAGTTTACCGTGCGTCATCAAATTTGACCTCCTCGACTAATGTTATGACTTTCTCAAACGGTCGCTGGAGCTATTAATAACGAGGTATTGTTTAGTGGATAAATATAAAAAGTTAGCCGCCAATACGGTGATTTTTGCAATAAGTAAATTTTCATCAAGCGTGCTGTCATTCCTTTTGATGCCGTATGTTACGGCTAAGATGGTCAGCTCGGACTATTCTACGGGTGATTTGATTCAGCAGACGGCAAATGTGCTGATACCTGTTGTCTTTTTGCAAATCAACAGCGCAGCTCTTCGCTTTGCTTTAGATAAGGAATCTAATAAAACAAGCGTCTTTACCGTCGGCTTGCGTACCACGGTGCAAGGCTTTTTGGCGTTTTTGATTTTCTATTATCCCATTACGCTTATACGGCTTAATGACACACCTCTCGGAGATTACGCACCGCTTATTTACACCTTTGTTCTCGTTTCGGGAATGAGACAGCTTTGCCAGCAGTTCGTGCGAGGCTGCGGCTTTGTTAAGCTCTATGCCTTTGACGGAATTATTGCAACGGCTACAACCCTTTTGTTCAATGTACTGTTTCTCGGTCCGTTTAATTGGGGCGTTTACGGCTATGTTCTTGCCATTGTCGCTTCCGATGCCTGCTCGATTATTTTCCTTTTTGTCGGCGCAAAGCTTTGGAAATATGTAACATTCGGCAGAGTGCCTAAGAATGCAACAAAGGAAATGCTTAAATACAGTATTCCGATGGTGCCGTCCATAATCCTTTGGTGGATTACCAATGTTTCCGACAGATATATGGTCACTTATTTCGTCGGCGCAAGTGAAAACGGTCTTTATACCGCTGCCTCAAAAATTCCTAATTTCGTAATTCTTTTTTCGACCGTCTTTATTGACGCATGGCAGCTGAGTGCCGTTGACGAGTATGACAGCGAAAGCAGAGAGGCTTTCTTTACTAAGGTGTTCAGAGTGTATTCGGGCGGTATATTTGTCGTTGCCTCTGCACTCATATTCTTCTGTAAGATTATTACAAAAATCCTCGTTGACGACAGCTATTTTTCCTCGTGGAAATTCGTCCCCGTCCTTATTATAGCCACATCATTTTCATGCCTTGTAAATTTCCTTGCCTCTGTTTATATGGCAGAGAAAAAGTCGTTTATGGGTATGGTTACGGCTATGTCGGGCGCTATTACAAATATCGTTATGAATTTTATTCTTATTCCTAAAATGGGTGCAACCGGTGCCGCTGTCGCAACCGTTACTTCGTTTGTGGTTGTGTTCGTGTTCAGAGGATTTAATACGCATAAGTATGTAAATATTGATTTCAAAGTGCCTGTTCTTGTCGGAGAGGCTTTGATACTTATTGCTCAGTGCGTTGCTATGCTTATGCTTGACGGTGTTACAATGTATGCCGTTCAGGCTGTTCTTGTTGTCCTTATGCTCGTGCTTAATTTTAAGCCGATTAAGGAACTCGTGTCACTCTTGCTTACAAAATTTTTGCATAAAAATCAGGCTTGATTAATATGGCAGCTGTCGGATTTTGTCGGACGGCTGCTTTTTTATTGCTAAGTATTGCAAAACGCTGTTTTTTAGTGTATAATGAACAAAGTGTATATAATAATTGTTAATTTTTCAAAATAATTTTGGGGGATTTGTATGAAAACTTCTATTTCTACATCACAAGCAAAAAGACTTATTACCGATAAGCTTTCTCACTTTTTCGGTGTGTCACCGTCCGATGCTACCGATGAGCAGTTTTATAAGGCTGTTGCTATGATTGTTCGTGACAGATTGAGCGAACAAAACAGCGAATTCAGACATATTGCTAAAGACCAGGATTCAAAGCAGGTTTATTATCTGTGTATGGAATTTCTTATGGGTAGGTCACTTAAAAATAATCTTTATAACCTCGGACTTGCTTCCGTGTTTAACGATGCACTTGCGTCTATGGGCGTTAAGCTTGATAATCTTTACGAGCTTGAGCCTGATGCAGGTCTTGGTAACGGCGGTCTCGGTCGTCTTGCCGCTTGTTATCTTGACGGTCTTGCTACCGACGGTTTTCAGTCTATGGGCTATTCGTTGCGCTATGAGGCAGGTATATTTAAGCAAAAACTGATTGACGGCTGGCAGACAGAGCTTCCCGATTTCTGGCTTCCGGGCGGCGAGGTTTGGCTTGTACCTCGTGAGGAGCGTGCGTGCAAGGTTTATTTTGAGGGTCATATCGAGGATTCTTGGGACGGCGACTTCCACCATGTAGCACATAAGGACGCAAATATTGTTGAGGCTGTGCCTTATGATATGTATGTTTCCGGTAAGGGAGAGGGTGTTTCCCGTCTCAGACTTTGGGCGTCAAAGAAGCCGGAGCTTGATATGGCTTTGTTTAACGAAGGCTCATATATGAAAGCTATGGAGCAGTCCGCAATGGCAGAGGCTATTACAAAGATTCTTTATCCTGCCGATAACTCACCTGAGGGCAAGTCTCTCAGACTTCGTCAGCAGTATTTCCTTGTTTCCGCTTCTATTCAGGATATTATTCAGCGCCACCTTACAAAGTACGGCACTCTTGATAATCTTCCCGATAAGGTTGCAATTCATATTAATGATACCCACCCGACTATGGCAATTCCCGAACTTATGAGAATTATGCTTGATGAATGCGGCTATGGTTGGGACGATGCTTGGTCAATCGTAACCCGTACCGTTGCTTACACTAACCATACGGTTATGAAAGAAGCACTTGAATGCTGGAGCGAGGAGCTTTATTCTCGACTTCTTCCTCGTATTTATCAAATCACTAAGGAAATTGATAATCGCTTCAGAGCATATATTTGGTCGGTTACTCACGATGCAGACAGAGTTGAGCGTATGGCTGTTGTTTCAAACGGCGTTGTTCGTATGGCTAATCTCTGCGTAATCGGCTCTCACAGCGTAAACGGTGTGTCTGCTTTGCATAGTGAAATTCTTAAAGAAACCGTATTTAACGATTTTTATAATATTACCCCTGAAAAGTTTACCAATGTTACTAACGGTATTGCTTTTCGTCGTTGGATTTGTCAGGCAAACCCTGAGCTTACAGATTATATTTCATCTCTTATCGGTGACGGATTTATTACAAAGAGTGATGAACTTTTGAAGCTTCGCAAATTTGCGGATGATAAAAAGGTTCTTGCTCGTCTTGACGAAATTAAGCACGATAATAAGGTGCGTTTTGCTAAGCTTATCAAAAAGCGTAACGGCATTGATGTAAATCCCGATTCTATTTTTGATGTTCAGGTTAAGCGACTCCACGAGTACAAGAGACAGCAGCTTAATGTCCTTAATATCATTTCGGAATATCTTATGCTTAAAGAAAATCCGAACGCAGATTATTATCCGAAAACATATATCTTTGCTTCAAAGGCTGCCCCGGGCTACTTTATGGCAAAGAAGATTATCGAGCTTATCGACGCTCTCTCTAAGGTTATCAATAACGACCCTGATGTAGCAGGTAAGCTGAAAGTTGTATTCCTTGAGGATTATAATGTTTCACTTGCAGAGGTGCTTATGCCTGCTGCGGACATCAGCGAGCAGATTTCACTTGCAGGTACAGAGGCTTCGGGTACGGGTAATATGAAGCTTATGCTTAACGGCGCAATTACTCTCGGCACTCTCGACGGCGCTAATGTAGAAATATTCGACGCTGTCGGCGAGGATAATATTTGCATTTTCGGCATGAAAACCCCTGAGGTTAATCAGCTCAAAAATTCGGGCTATAACCCTCAAACCTATATTCAAAATAATGAGGCTCTTGCTAAGGCAATGGCATTTATCCAAAACGGTGTAAACGGTAAGAAGTTTGACGAAATTTACTATTCGCTTCTTAACACAGACCCATATATGGCTCTTGCGGACTTTACCGATTACCAAAGAGCGCAGCAGCAGATTTCCAAGGCTTATGCCGACAGAGAAAAGTTCGTAAGAATGTCGCTTATGAATATTTCGGGTGCCGGTGTGTTCTCGGCTGACCGTTCGATTATGGATTATGCAAACCTTATATGGCACACAAAGCCTGTTCAGTTCCCAAAGACCGAGCCGAAAGCAGAGAAAAAAGCACCTGCTAAAAAGGCTGAGCCGAAAGCAGAGAAAAAAGCCCCTGCTAAAAAGGCTGAGCCAAAAGCGGAAAAGAAAGCTCCTGCAAAATCTAAGGCAAAGTCAAAGAAATAATTTGTATTACTATGGATATTTTTAATTCGAGAAATACCGAATATAAAGAAAAGGTGAGAGCGATAGCCTGTAACGAACGGGTTAAGCTCCGCCTTGTACTGCCTCGCTCAATGTCTTGCAGTGGGGCTTTTCTTTGCGTTCATAAAGAGAATGAGCAGGAGGTCTGCTATTCTATGTTTTGGGCAGGTATGTGCGGTGACGATAAGGAATATTGGGAACTGCACTTTTCTGCCGACACCCCGGGACTTTATTGGTATCATTTTAAGTTACAGACCCCGTGGGGCAATTCCTTTGTTCGTAATGTCGGTCACGGTGTTGGCGACTTTGCTCCCGACGGAAACGAATTTCAGCAAACGGTTTACGATTCCGATTTTATAACTCCCGAGTGGCTCAAGGGCGGTTTGATTTATCAGATTTTTCCCGACCGCTTTTATAATTCCGGCAAGAAAAAGGTTGGTTATCGCAAAAGCAGAGTTCTCAGAAAATGGGGAGATGAGCCGTTTTGGAAAGAGGAGCAGATGAACGGTCTGTGGAATAACGACTATTTTGGCGGTGATTTGCTCGGAATTGAGCAAAAGCTTCCGTATATTAAAGATTTAGGCGTCACCTGTATTTATCTTAATCCTATTTTTGAGGCTAATTCAAATCACAGATACGATACTGCCGATTACGAAAAGATTGATCCTTTGCTCGGTGACGAGGAGGATTTGAAAAAGCTTTGTCGTGTCGCAAAGCAGGAGTACGGCATTTCGATTATATTGGACGGAGTGTTCAGCCATACAGGCTGCGACAGTAAATATTTTAATCTTTATTCAAATTACGACAGCGTCGGTGCATATAACAGCCCCGACAGTCCGTATTTTAGCTGGTATAAATTTATTAAATATCCCGAGCAATATCATTCGTGGTGGGGAATTAAGCTTCTGCCGGAGGTTAATGAGGAGGACGAGAGCTACCGTAAGTATATTTGCGGCAAGGACGGAATACTTCGCAAATGGCTTCGCTGCGGCATTTCGGGTTGGAGACTTGATGTTGCAGACGAGCTTCCCGATGTCTTTCTTGATGATTTGCGTAAGGCTGTAAAGGACGAAAATCCCGATGCCGTAATTATCGGAGAGGTTTGGGAGGACGCCACAACAAAGTTTGCTTACGGACAGCGCAGACGCTATCTTCTTGGTGAGCAGCTTGACAGCGTTATGAATTATCCGTTTGCCGATGCGGTGCTTAATTTTGTTAAATTTCCTAATGCAAATGCCTTTTTCGATAATATAATGACGGTTATCGAAAATTATCCGCCTCAGGTTACAAATGTTCTTATGAATCATATAGGCACTCACGATACCGAAAGAGCTATCAGTCGCTTGGCAGGCGAGTGGTGCGGCGGTTACGGCAGACAGTGGCAGTATGAGCATAACAGGCTCGACGAATATGATTATTTGCGTGGCATTTCTATGATGAAAATTGCTTCTCTTATTCAGTATACTCTCCCCGGTGTCCCGTCTCTTTATTACGGTGACGAGATTGGTATGCAGGGACTTCGTGACCCGTTTAATCGTGAATGTATGAATTGGTCAGAGCCTAATGAGGAACTTCACAGATGGTATAAGAGGCTTGGCGAAATTCGTCAGGGCTGTAAGGTTTTGGCTCATGGTGAATTTGTGCCTGTGTATTGCAAGCATAAAGCTATTGCCTATTCCCGAGTTGATGATGACAGCGAGCTGCTTGTTGCTGTCAATCTTGATGATACCGATGTGGATGTATATGTCGGAGAGCAGTGGGATAACAGCTACAATTTCTTTGATGCAAAAAGTGTTGACGGCTATATTCATTTGGAACCGACCAGATATACCGTATTGACCAGGGTGAAATAGTAAAATAATTTTGTAAAGAGCGTTTTTATGCGCTCTTTATTTTTTGCAAAATAATAAAATTTGTTTGTAAATTGATAATTTTTTATTGACAAACGATAAATATAATGCTATAACAATGTAAAAGATACTGTTGGGGCGCACTTCATAAAGAAGTAATTGGTTTAAGCTTTCTGAGTTTTGCCCATTGCACTATTAAAAAATCCCGCTAATACGCAAGTATTAACAGGATTTTGTTAATGCACACTGAACAAAATCAGTTTGCTTAAACTGCTTCGCACTTAAAAACCAAAGAAACAGATGAAAGACAAGGCATAATTTACAGGGCAGGCTGACGCCTTCACTGCAAATTTAACGCAGTATTTCGCTGTCTATTTGGCTTTTAAGCATTTATTCCTTATGAAGTGCGCCCCCCTAGGAGGAATAATTATGTATAACGATAAAACAACTTTTGCATTAAAGGCTATTATTAAGGTGTGCTATGTCGGACTTGCTGTCGGAGCGATAGGATTGATTGCACTCGGATTTTTGAGAAGTGACGGTGTTTCTTTGATAAACGGAGCCGAGAAAAAGTATTTTACTTTTCTTTTTTCGTTTTTGTTTCAATTGCCTGCCGGCTATGCCGCACTTGTGCTTGTAGATAAGCTTTTGAACATTGTGCAAAGGGATATGGTGTTTGAGAATAAAACCGTTAAGTATCTTGATTCGGTCAGCTACTGCTGTTTTTATGCGGGCATTATCAGTGTTGTAACTATTGTCGCTTCTTTGATTGAGAGGATAGATACCTTTATGCTTTGGTTTTTTATACTTGCATTGGGCGAAATGTTTATGGCATTGCTTTTAAAGGTTATCAAAAAAATCTTCTCTAAGGCAATCGAGCTTAAAGAAGAAAATGATTTGACTATATAGGAGGGGCATAATGATAGTAGTAAATCTTGATGTAATGCTTGCAAAGCGTAAGATTTCTTCGGGAGAGCTTGCCTCACGAATCGGAATCACGCAGGCTAATTTATCTATTTTCAAAACAGGAAAGGCTAAGGCTGTCCGGTTTTCAACTTTAGAGGCAATATGTCGTGAACTTGATTGTCAGGTGGGCGATATTCTTGAATACAGAAAGGACTGACGAAATGATGAACGGTCATAATAATTTACAGCAGGGCATTCCCGCTTTTAACTCTGCACAGTACGGCAATCAGCTATCCGTGCCGATTGCACCCGTAAAAGCGAAAAAAGTTTATTCTCCGCTTGAAAAGAAGGATAAACGGTTTTTACCCTTGTTTTTAATCCCTGCCCTTGTGTTGGCTGATTTTTTGGCAACCTCGGGTTTTAGATTTAATTTGGAGTTTACGGTATTTTGCTTTGTTCAGTTTATCGTATCCACTCTTTATTTGTATGACGGGAAGAATAAACCGTCGGCATTTACACTTTGTTGCGGTATACTTTCGCTTCTCGGCAGCATCACCTTTACTCTTTTCAGCGACGGCTTGATTAATTTTTTGATGCTTGTTTTGGTCGGCGGCCTTTACGGCTTGTACTGTCTCGGCTTGAGTGGTAAATTTATTGCCGATACGGGAAGCTATCGCATAATGCTCGACTTAATATTCGACATTCTTGTCAGACCGTTTAAGTCGTTTTCTTGCCTTATCGGTTCCGTAAAAGCAGGGGATAAAAAAGAAAAGAAAAATCTATCGGCGCTTTTCGGAATGCTTCTTGCCGTGCCTGTGCTTTTGGTGGTTGTCCCTCTTTTAATTAAATCCGACGCAGCCTTCGAGGGACTTGTTAAGGGCTTGAGCGAAAATGTAATCTCGCTTATAATCAGACTTGTTTTGGTGGTATTCATTCTGCCGTATTTTGTGTCGTATGCGTATTCTAAGCGGACTGCCGATTTTGTAAAGTCGTCGCATAGAAAAATTAAAAGAAAATCGGTGCCTTACTCTGCCGGTGTATCCTTTTTGTGCGTTATTTCAATGGTTTATGCGGTCTTTATTTTTTCACAGCTTGCTTATTTCTTCAGCGCCTTTTCGGGTGTCTTGCCCGAGGGGTATACTCTTACCGCATCTGCGTTTGCAAGACGAGGCTTTTTTGAAATGTTTGCAATTTGTTGTATTAATATTGCCATTGTTTCTGCCGTGCTTGCTTTGTGTAAGAGAAACGAGCAGGGCAGAGTACCTCTTTCAATTAAGTTTTTGTCGCTGTTTATATCGGTGTTTGACTTTGTTCTGCTGATTAGCTCCGCCGCAAAAATGGTGATGAATGTAAGAGAGTATGATTTGAGCAAAAACAGGGTGCTTGTATCGGTGTTTATGCTTATGATAGCCGTAATTCTTGTATTTTTTACTATCCATATTTTCTCGCCTAAAACTCCTTATATGAGGAGCGTTGTTATCATTTGCAGCGTTATTTTCATTATGATGTCATATTGTGATATTAATACACGAATTGCGGAATACAATGTGCGAGAATATAAAAATTCCGGTATAAGCTCTCAAATTGACATTGATTTTCTTGAGGATTTGGGAAGCGGTGCTGTCGAATCGCTGATTATGGTGTCAAACGATAAGAATAAAGTGTATTCGGACACCGCAACAGATGCCCTTGTCTTAATGAAAAGAACAAAATTCAGGCTTGATTTTGACGAAAACGCTCATGTTAAGCTTCACGATTACCGTAGCTTTAACCTCTCGGATTATAAAGCAATGAAGGCTATTGAGGAAAACTGCCAAATGTTAAAGGAGCATAATTACAAAAGGTATTTGCAGTATTTGGGCAAAGCTCCTCTGTATGACAGTAACGATTATTCACAATATAGAGATAATAATTATAGTTATGATTATGACCGTGACGATTACGATTATCAAAACGGTTTTGACGCTCAGGAACGATATAATTACGACAACGAAAGTGATTATTCCTCGCAAAGCAATTATGATAACTCGTCTCTGTCAGCCTATTATGACAGTAATTCAATACGGGCAATGACTGCCGTTTTGGCTTAAAAGCCTTGATTTTCGGGCATATTTTCATTTGTTGATTACAATTTTGTAATGTAATGATTTTTTTCTTTACTTAATGAGACACTTGGGTTATAATACTAATGTCAAAAAACGGATATAATATACAAATCTGTTACAAAATTATAAAGAAAGAGGAATATTAATTATGGAAACTATTATTGAAATTATTGAGGGCTTGAAGCCGGGCGTAACCGTTACTGAGGACACAAGACTTCTTGACGACCATGTTATCGATTCACTTGCTATGATTACTTTAGTGTCTGAATTGAGCGACGAGTTTGATGTGGATATTACAGCTAAGGATATTGTTCCTGAAAACTTCGCTACGGTTAAAGACATTAAGAACTTAATCGACAGACTTGAGGACGAGGACTGATTATTTTATAAAGAGGACTAATAAATGATAGGTTATACTACATTTTCGTTCTTTATTCTGTATTTTGGTATCACTTGGCTTGTGTATTCGCTTGTACCTCAAAAGGTAAAGTGGTGCGTTTTACTTGCAGGCTCATACGCTTTCTATTTCATTTCTTCTAAGGGACATATTATCCCTATGGTTGCCGCCACCCTGATTATTTGGGCTGTCGGTCTTGCGCTGCAAAAGCTGGACGCTCAGTGCAAGCTTAAAAGAAAGCAGGCTGAAAAGGCAGAAAAAAAGGCGATTAGAGCAAAATATAACAAATATAAGAGCCTTGTGCTGTGGCTTGGAATTATTTTAACCGCCGCATTGCTTCTTATATTCAAATACTCGAATTTCTTTATTGATACAACTAATGCTGTATTTAAGTCTGAAATTGCAAATGTTAAGATTGTTCAGCCGCTTGGATTGTCATTCTTTATTTTGCAGGCAATCAGCTATATGGCAGATGTGTATTACGGCAGAATAGAGGCTGAAAAAAATCCGTTTAGGATTTCGCTGTATCTGTCGTTTATGCTGACTGTTGTTGAGGGACCTATCGCAAGATACGGTCAGCTCGGCACACAGCTTAACACCTGTAAGTACGCTACATACGAGGATGTAAGCACAGGCTTTACTCGTGTGCTTTGGGGACTTTTTAAGAAGGTTGTAATTGCGGACAGAGCCGTGCTTTTGGTAAGCGCCGTGTTTGATAATTATGAAAATTATACCGGTGTTGCTATTGTTGCGGGTATCGCATTTTACACTCTTCAGCTTTACTGTGAGTTTTCCGGTGTTATGGATGTTATGTGTGGTTTGGGCAATATGTTTGGCATTAATTTACCTGAAAACTTTGCTCGCCCGTTCTTTGCTAAAACCATTAATGAGTTTTGGCAGCGTTGGCACATTTCGCTCGGTAATTGGCTCAGAGATTATATCTTTTACGGTATATCCTTTTCAAAGGGCTTTAAGAATCTTTCCGGTAAAGCAAGAAAGAAGTTTAACCCTTATTACGCAAACCTGATTCCTACCGCTGTTGCGTTGTTCTTTGTTTGGTTTACAAACGGATTTTGGCACGGCTCGGGATGGAAATATATCACTTACGGACTTTACTATTATGTTCTGATGATGTTCGGCTTGTTCCTTGAGCCTTTGTTTGCAAAGCTTTGCGCCAAGCTCAAGATTAACAGAAAATCAAAGCCGTACGCAGCATTCCAAATTTTACGAACAGTCGTTATCGTTAATATCGGTATGCTCATTTTCAGAGCAAATGACCTTAAAACAGCAGCGGCTATGTTTAAGTCTGTTTTCACAAATTTCGGAATTTCAAAATTCCTTGCAGGCAATAACGGTCTCGGACTTTCACTTTATGATTATGCCGCAATAGTTGTCGGATTTGTGATTATGCTTATCGTAGGCATTGTTCAGGAAAAAGGAATTGACATTAAGCAAAAAATATTTAAGCTCCCTTATCCGATTAAATTCGTATTTCTTTTGGTATTTGTATTTGCAATTATCATCTTCGGAGCTTATGGAGAAGGCTATGGAGTAGTAGATTTAATCTACGCTAATTTTTAACTATGACGAAAGAAAATGTAAAAAAGTTAATACCTCAGGTGTTAAAGGTGCTTGCCTTTGTTCTTGCGTTTGTTGTCTTACTCCAAACCTTGTCTGTTTTTGTTTTTGACGGTGCAAAGGTTTCACAGGTCAGCAAAAAGAGGGCGTCTTCGTATTCTTTTTTATCTGACCCCGATAATACCATAGATGTTGTTTGTTTCGGAAGCAGCGATATGTGGAGTGGATTTGTTCCGACAGAGTTGTGGGAAAAGTACGGTTATACCAGCGTTGTCTCCAGCTTTTCGCATCAATCCGTTGCAGACGCTCAGACTATGCTTGAGCAGACATTGAAAAAACAATCTCCAAAGCTTGTAATTTTAGAGGTTGATACTCTTTATGACGGAAGAAGCCCTGATGATATTATCCGCCCTAATACTACCTCGTTGGATTATTTCTTTGATTTGGTAGACCCTGAGGCATTTGAAAATAAAATCAGCCGTGATTATTCGATTTTTACCTTTCATAATATATGGAAGGACTATAAAAAGAAATCTAAGCTCAAGAAATATGCACACGGATATTTATATAATAAGACCGTGCATAAATTAAAGTATAAAGATTATATGGTTGAAACCGACGAAAGGGATATTCCGATTTACACAAACTCACAGCAGTTAAGAGCGTTTTCTAAGTTTTGTAAGAAAAATAATATTCCTGTATTGTTTTTGGAAATGCCGTCAATTTCTTCTTGGACTTATGCAAGACATAATGCCGTTCAGGACCTTTCGGACGAACTTGGAATTGAATTGTTAGACCTCAATTTACTTTATGATGAAGTCGGACTGGATATGCGTAACTGTTACAGAGACGGCGGTAACCATCTTAACTATGCGGCGGCTTGTAAGGTTACCGATTATGTAGGCGAGTACATCGGTAAAAACTATGGCATTGAAAGCCGTAGAGATGATGCCGAACTTGCTGAATATTGGGATAACGACGTTGTTCAGTTTAAGAAATCAAACAAGATAAAGCAGGACGAATCTAACTAATTTAAGTCAGGAAGCGACCTTTTGAGGGTTGTTTACTTGGTCGTTTTAGGAAATATAACAAATGTTTGGCTCAGCGCACCGTCATTCGGCTGTTGTTTACTTGGTCGTTTTAGGAAATATAACAAATGGGAAACAGGTAAGAAAGAAACTCAATCCTTGTTGTGCAAGCCTGATTTCTACTACTGTTGCATTGGTTTTTTACTATGACGAAAGAAAATGTAAAAAAGTTAATACCTCAGGCATTAAAGGTGCTTGCCTTTGTTCTTGCGTTTGCTGTCTTACTTCAAACTGTGTCTGCTTTTGTTTTTAGCGGTGAAAAGGCTTCTCAGATTAGCAAAAAAATGGCGGATTCGTATTCGTTTGTTTTGGAACCTGAAAATTCGGTTGATGTTGTGTGTTTGGGTAACAGTGATATAAGAAGTGGGCTTGTACCTGTCGAGTTATGGGAAAAGTACGGTTATACCAGTGTTGTTTCCGGCTTTGCGCATCAATCCGTTGCAGATGCTCAGACTATGCTTGAGCAGATATTAAAAAAACAATCTCCAAAACTTGTAATTTTAGAGGTTGATACTCTTTATGACAGAAGAAACCCTAAGGATGTCATCCGTCCTAATGACACAACATTGGATTATTTCTTTGATTTGGTAGATCCTGAGATATTTGAAAACAAAATCTGCCGTGATTATTCAATTTTTACTTTTCATAATATATGGAAGGATTATAATAAAGAATCTGAGCGCAGTAAATATTCACATGGATATTATTATAATAAGACCGTCCATAAATTAAAGTACGAAGATTATATGGCGGAAACCGATGAAAGGGATATTCCGATTTACACATATTCACAGCAATTAAGGGCATTTGCGAAGTATTGTAAGCGGAATGGTTTGCCTGTATTGCTTTTGGAATTGCCATCGCTCTCTTCGTGGAGTTATGCAAGACATAATGCCGTTCAGAATATTTCGGATGAACTCGGAATTGAATTTTTAGACCTCAATTTGCTTTATGATGAAGTCGGTATAGATATGCGTAATTGTTTTAGAGACGGTGGTGATCATCTTAATTATTTTGCTGCCGGTGCGATTACTGAGTATATAGGCAAATATATCGGCAAAAACTATGGTATTGAAAGCCGTAGAGATGATGCCGAAATTGCCGAATATTGGGATAATGATGTTGTTCAATTTAAGAAAATAAACAAAATAAAGCAGAGTGATGCAAAATAAATCAAGTAGGGAAGCAACCTCGTTCTTGGGGTTGTTTCCTTGGTCGTTTTAGGAAACACAATGAATAGGGAACAGGCAAGAAAAATTATATCGGAAATATCTAAGGTGATTGCTTTTGCACTCGCCTTTGCTTTGATTTTATGCCTTGTCTCATTTAAGGCGTTTTCGGGTGACAATACTGCAAAATACAGCGGCAGACTTGCCGACGCCTACCTGTTTGTCAACGACCCCGAGCAAACCACGGATGTAATGTTTGTGGGCAACAGCGACGCATACAGCGGTTTCATTCCGACAGCCCTTTGGGAAAACTACGGTATAACCTCTGCTGTTTCTGCTTCTCCCCACCAAAATGTGCAGGAGTGCAAAAACGCATTGCAAACTATGCTTGAAACTCAAAGCCCTAAGGTTGTCGTTTTGGAAACGGATATGCTTTACGACGGCGAAGAAAACGGTGACGGTTCAGAACTGTCAAAATATGCCCGCTTTTTCAGCGAAACAGTTAATCCGGAAGCATTTGAAAGCAATATTAAAAGCAGGATTACCTTGTTTACTTATCATAACGCTTGGAAGTATCTTAGAAGCGATAAAAGTAACAGATATTCTCACGGATATAAGTACATATCCCTTGTCTATGATATTGAGCCGACTGATTATATGCAAATGACAGATGATGTCCATATGCCCGTAAAATCTAATTTGAGTGCTTTGGATGATTTTGTGAGTTTTTGTAAAAGCCGTAATATTTCGCTCGTGTTTGCAGAGGTTAATTCTGCGGTTTCTTGGAATATGGCAAAGCATAATGCAATGTGTGAAATTGCAAAGTCCTACGATGTAGATTTTATAGATTTTAATTTGATGTATGACGAACTCGATATTGATATGGCAACTGCGTTTAGAGATAACGGCTATCATGTCAGCTATGATACGGCGCTTAGAATTACGGATTATATGGGCGAATATTTTGTCAGAGAATATCAGCTTGAAGACCATAGAGACGATGTGACCTATTCGGAATATTGGAATTTGGAGTGCGAGGGCTTCAAACGAGAAAACAAAATATCTTAATTCTGACAATTTGACTCTTGAACTTTTCAAGAGTCTTTTTATATATTATATAATAATTATTTAATTTAAGTATTGAAGAACGACATTTATTGTGCTATAATATAGAGCGTTAATGTGGATTTTTATATCCGATTCAAAATTTCCCGAAAGGAATTATAAATATGGCTTACAGAACACATAATTGCAATGAGCTTACATTCGATAATCTAAACCAAAAGGTTCAGCTTGCGGGTTGGGTAGATACTATTCGTGACCACGGCGGCGTTGCCTTTATTGACCTTCGTGACGAATACGGCGTTACTCAGGTTGTAGTAAATGACGACGATTTGATTAATCATCTTCGTAAGGAGAGTGTTATCAGCGTTGAGGGTACGGTAGTTAAGCGTGACGAGGAAACAGTTAATCCAAAGCTTGCAACAGGCGAGCTTGAAGTAAAGGTTGACACTCTTACCGTGCTTAATCCTTGCACCGAGAATCTTCCGTTTGAAATCAGCGAATCAAAGGAGACAAGAGAGGATGTCCGTCTTACATACCGTTTCCTTGATTTAAGAAATAAAAAAGTACACGATAATATTATTTTCAGAAGTCAGGTTGTGTCTTATCTCAGAGAGAAAATGACCTCTCTCGGATTTACAGAGATTAACACTCCGATTCTTACCTGCTCTTCCCCTGAGGGCGCTCGTGACTACATCATTCCGTCTCGTAAGCACGAGGGAAAGTTTTATGCGCTTCCGCAGGCACCGCAGCAGTTTAAGCAGCTTCTTATGACATCGGGATTTGACAGATACTTCCAGATTGCACCTTGCTTCAGAGACGAGGATGCAAGAGCAGACCGTTCGCCGGGTGAGTTCTATCAGCTCGATTTCGAGATGGCTTTTGCTACTCAGGAAGATGTTTTTGAGGTTGCCGACGAGGTACTTTATGATACTTTTACTAAATTCGGCTCGGGCAAAAAGGTTTCACCAAAGCCGTTCGTTAAAATTCCATACGATCAGGCTATGCTCAAATATGGTACAGATAAGCCCGATCTTCGTAATCCGCTTGAAATCGTTGACCTTACCGAATTTTTCTCGGATGTTGAATTTAAGGCATTTAAGGGCAGACCTGTTCGTGGTATTAATGTTCCGGGCTGTGCAAAGCAGTCTAAGGGCTGGTTTGAAAAGATGCTCAAGTATGCTCTTGAAATCGGTATGAAGGGTCTCGGATATATTGAGGTACTTGAAGACGGCTCGTATAAAGGCCCTATTGATAAATTCCTCCCTGACGAAAAGAAGGAGGAACTTCGCTCAATCTTTAACTTTAAGACGGATGACACCTTGTTCTTTATTTGCGATACACCTAAGATGGTAAATGAGCTTGCAGGTATGATTAGAACAGAGCTTGCAAACAGACTTGACCTTATTGATAAGGACAGATATGAGTTCTGCTATATTACAGACTTCCCGATGTTTGAGCGTGACGAGAACGGACAGCTTATCTTTACACATAACCCGTTCTCAATGCCACAGGGCGAAATGGACGCACTTCTTAATCAAGAACCTACCGAAATCAAGGCTTATCAGTATGACATCGTTTGTAACGGCGTTGAACTTTCATCAGGTGCTGTTCGTAACCACCGCCCTGACATTATGGTAAAGGCATTTGAAATGGCAGGATACAGCGAGGATACCGTTAAGGAAAAATTCGGCGCTCTTTATAATGCGTTCCACTATGGCGCTCCGCCTCACGCAGGTATGGCTCCGGGTGTTGACCGTATGATTATGCTTCTTAAAGACGAGGAGAACATTCGT
Source organism: uncultured Oscillospiraceae bacterium (assembly GCA_900539165.1). Classification (GTDB taxonomy): domain Bacteria; phylum Bacillota; class Clostridia; order Oscillospirales; family Acutalibacteraceae; genus Eubacterium_R. The sequence goes on along the minus strand of UQAZ01000004.1, from coordinate 40,983 downwards.
GAGATTATCGCATTCCCGATGAACAGTAATGCTCAGGATATGCTTCTCGGCGCACCGAACTATGTAACAGAGCTTCAGCTTCGTGAAACACATATTAAGCTTCGCAGACCTGTTGAAAATAAATAATCGTATTTAGGAGATTAAAAAATGCAAATTACTCCGGATTTAATTAAATACCTTGAGTCTCTTGCCCGTATCACTCTTTCCGACGACGAGGAAAAAAAGGTGGGCAACGAGCTTCAGGATATTCTCACCTATATTGATATGCTCAACGAGCTTGATACCGAGGGTGTCGAAGCTATGAGCCATTGCTTCCCTGTAACAAATGTTATGAGAGAAGATGTGGTTGCAGAGTCTATGACAGCCGACGAGATAGTGGCAAACGCTCCCGAAAGTCAGGACGGTTGCTTCGTTGTGCCTAAGACAGTAGAGTAAGGAGGGCTAAAATGGAAATATATGAAATGACAGCCCTTCAGGTTGCAGAAAAGATTAAAAACAGAGAAATCACCGCTATGGACGCTGTCGAAAGCATTGCCAAGGCTATTGAACTTAGAGACGAGACTTATAATTGCTATACTTCGTTTGATAAAAACTCTGCTCTTGAAAATGCCGAGCGTGTTCAAAAAAAGATTGACGCGGGAGAGCCTGTTTCAGAATTGGCAGGCGTTCCGATTGCGATTAAGGATAATATTTGTGAAAAGGGTAAGCTTACTTCTTGCGCATCTAAAATTCTTTATAACTTTAAGCCGCCGTATAATGCAACAGTTATTAATAAGCTTGACGCTTGCGATATGATTGCGTTCGGTAAGGTTAATATGGACGAGTTCGCTATGGGTTCTACCACAGAAACCTCTTTTTACGGCGCTACCAAAAATCCTTGGGATGTTACAAGAGTTCCGGGTGGTTCATCAGGCGGTGCAGCCGCTTCGGTTGCTGCCGATGAAAGCATTGTGGCTCTTGGCTCCGATACAGGCGGTTCAATTCGTCAGCCTGCATCATTCTGTGGCGTAACGGGTCTTAAACCCACTTATGGCTCGGTTTCCAGATACGGCTTGATTGCGTATGCTTCGTCTCTTGACCAAATCGGACCGATAGGCAAGGATGTGCTTGATGTTGCCGCTGTCTTTAATGTTATTAAGGGCAAGGACGAAAAGGACGGTACATCAATGCAGAGCGAGATTTTCTCTCTTGACGATATTAAGATTGATTCCTTAAAGGGCAAAAAGGTCGGTATTCCTAACGATTACTTCGGAGAGGGTATTAATGACGAGGTTGCTCAGCGTGTAATGGCTGCTGCACAAACTCTCAAGGCTCTCGGTGCCGAAATTGAACAGTTTGATATGCCGATTGTAAAATACGCTATTCCTACTTACTATATTATCGCTTGTGCTGAGGCTTGCTCAAACCTCTCAAGATTTGACGGTATCAAGTATGGCTATAAAGCAGAGGACGCGTTAAACCTCAGAGATGTTTACTTTAAGTCACGCTCAGAGGGCTTTGGTATGGAAGTTAAAAAGCGTATTATGCTCGGAAACTTCGTGCTTTCATCAGGCTATTTTGACGCTTATTATAAGAAAGCGCTTCAGGCTAAGGGCTTAATTTGTAAGGCGTTTAATGATGCGTTTGAAAAGTACGATTTTCTTCTCGGACCTGTCGCTCCTACAACTGCTCTTAAAATGGGCGAGGGACTTTCTGACCCGCTTGCTATGTATCTCGGCGATATTTATACTGTAATGATTAACATTTCAGGTCTGCCGTCATTGGCACTTCCTTGTGGCTTTGACAGTAATAATATGCCTGTCGGAATGCAGCTTATCGGTAAGCCGTTTGACGAAAAGACAGTTCTTTCTGCCGGCTATGCTTTCCAGAATGTAACTGATTTCCATAAGAAAAAACCAAGCTTGGTGTAAGGAGGCAGGTAGAATGGATTATATTACCGTTTGTGGTCTTGAAGTTCATACAGAGCTTGCCACTAAGACTAAGATTTTTTGTAACTGTACTACTGAGTTCGGCGGAGAGCCAAACACACATGTTTGCGAAATTTGTTCAGGTATGCCGGGTACACTTCCCGTTGTGAACAAAAGAGTTGTTGAATTTGCCGTTCGTACAGGTCTTGCACTTAACTGCGAGATTACTCAGTATAATAAATTCGACCGTAAAAACTATTTCTATCCCGATTTGCCAAAGGCTTATCAGATTTCACAGCTTTATCTTCCTATCTGCCGTAACGGCTGGGTAGAAATTAACGACAGCGTGAACGGCGGTAAGAAAAAGGTTCGTATCCACGAAATTCATATGGAGGAGGACGCAGGTAAGCTTGTCCACGACGACTGGACAGACTGCACTCTTGTCAATTATAACCGTTGCGGTGTTCCGCTTCTTGAAATCGTTTCAGAGCCTGATATTGCCAGCGCAGACGAGGCTGTTGAATATGTAGAAAAGCTTAGAGCAATTCTTCAGTTTTGCGGTGTTTCCGACTGTAAAATGCAGGAAGGCTCACTTCGTGCCGATGTTAATGTTTCTGTTATGGAAAAGGGTGCTTCTGAATACGGTACCCGTACGGAGATGAAAAACATTAACTCGTTTAAGGCTATTCATAATGCTATCGAGGCTGAGGCTGAGCGTCAAATTGAGCTTATCGAGGACGGAGAAAGAGTTGTTCAGGAAACCCGTAGATGGGACGACAGCAAGGGCGTTTCAACCTCTATGAGAAGTAAGGAGGACGCACAGGATTATAAGTATTTTCCTGAGCCTGACCTTCCGCCAATCGAACTCAGCGACGAGTATATCGAGGACATTCGCTCAACGCTTCCCGAGCTTCCTGAGGCAAAGAAAGCAAGGTACATCAGCGAATATGCTCTCAGTGAATATGATGCAAATATCCTTTGCTCTGATAAGAACTACGCTGCTTTGTTTGACAAAACGGTTGAGGTGACAGGTAATCCTAAGGACTCTGCTCACTGGATTATGGGCGACCTTATGAAGCTTATGAACGATAGCCAAACCTTGCCCGAGGATATGTCCTTTAGGGCAGAAAGCCTCGGTGAAATCATCAATCTTGTAAATGGTAATAAGATTTCTCGTGAATCTGCAAGAAAGGTGTTCAAGGCTGTATTTGATGAGGATGTTATCCCTGAGGAATATGTTAAGGCTAATAATATGGAGATGGTTTCCGATACAGGCGCAATTAAGTCTGTTATTGAGGAAATTATCGCAAATAACGAAAAGGCTGTTACCGAGTATAAGGAGGGTAAGGATAAATCCTTTAACTTCCTTGTAGGTCAATCTATGAGAGCGTTGAAGGGTAAAGCTCCGTCAAGCGAGGTCACTAAGATTCTTAAAGAACTCCTCGGCTGATTAAAGTAATATAATAGGTATAAAATTAAAAGGAATGTTGAAATTATTTATTTCAACATTCCTTTTTGTGTTGTTAAATTTTATTTGTGCTTTGTTTACAGTTCGCCAAGCTCGTCTTCTACCTGTTCAAGCAAACTTTCCTTTTCTCTTTTCTGAACAATGTGGTCGTGTACCTTGTCTGCCAGCTCACCGTGAAGCTTGAATTTAAGTGAGAACACAATCAAAGATGTAAGTATGAGAATCGGCGGAACGGCAAAGCAAATAATGCCGATACCGATTTTTGTGCCTTCGTTGATTTCCTTTGTTGCGGATGTAATCTGTTGATTATAGTTCATAACAGCAAGACCGCCAAAGAGTACAAGCGTTTGGATGGTATATGCCATCTTCTGCAAAAAGCCCTTCATCGAGAATGTGATTGATTCGTTTCTTTCGCCGTTTTTGTATTCGCCGTAGTCAACTATGTCTGCAAGGAAAATTGTCTGTCCCACAAACATTGCGGCAATACCTGTTGAGCTGATGATATATGCAATATCAAGCGCAATGGTAAGCTTGAGAATAGGGCCGAAAATGAACATTAATACATAACCGATTATTGTGGCAACAAGCGATACTTGATAAATCTTTTTCTTGTCTATCCATTTTGAGAGAATCGGAATAACGAGAAGTCCGAGTACCGAGCCTACCGCACCGATTGTCTGGAACAATGATTGAGCCTTAGGATTGCCTAAAACATCTGTAAAGTAGTAAACGGCTGTACCCGATGTGAGATACCAACCTGCGTTAGAAAGCATTGCAACAATCATAAATACAACAAGCTGGTCGTTGTGTGCGATAACGCTGAATATTTTTTTGAAACTGAATTTTGTGTTAGCAGGTGCGGAAATATTATGTTCCTTTGTAGAAAGCACACAAATTGTGCTGAATAAAACAAGAAGCAATGCAAGTATTCCTGCCCATCGTGAAAATCCGCTTGCGCTGTAACCTTTTTCGGTGGTAATGCCTGTCGAAAGTAACGGCAGGATGATAGGTGAAGCAACCGTAACGATACCCTGACCTAAGCCCGAGAATGTTCTTGCGACGGTAGAAACCATATTTCTGTCGTCCGGGTCGGTTGTAAAGCTTGGCACCATACTCCAATACGGAATATCTGCCATGGTGTTTGTCATACCCCACAGTATATACATTATACCTATGTATATATACAGCGGTGTACCGCTAAGTCCAAATTTAGTAAACAGTAAAAACAGGACGGTCGCATTTGATATTGCACCGATTAATATCCACGGCCTGTATTTTCCGCTTTTGAGTCGGGTGTTGTCAACGATTGTACCCATCATAGGGTCGTTGATTCCGTCCCATATTCTTGCAAGGGGAGTTAGTATAAGTAAAAATGCTTCCTTTAATCCCAACACGCTGGATAGGTAATAACTCAAAAATGAGTAAAACATTCCATAGCTTAAATCAAGTCCTATGGCGCCGATACCGTAACCGATTTTCTCACGCCAAGTAGTCTTTCGTTCTTCCATAGCAGTTCTCCTAAATATTGTTTCTTTAATTATAACATATACGAACTTATTAATCAAACCGTCAATATTACAAAACGGTTACAACTTTGTAATCGAATTTTAATCGCTCGTTCCTGCCTTATATTGAATTTTCTCTTGACTTAACGCCCGATAATTATTATAATGAAATAGAATTGTGGGGCAAATACCCATAATATGTATCGGTTTGCAACCAAAATCCCTAATTTTTACATAAAATTGCAGTGAAATAATCATTTTTTGAAAGGAGGATGCTCAAATGGATAATTTTCTTTACGGCTATCGAGTACATAAGCTTGACGCAAAAAGTCGTGTTGCCATTCCTGCTCATATGAGAGGCAGGCTCGGTGAAGAATTTGTTGCATCCCTCGGACTTGGTGATTTTGTTGCGCTTTATCCTCAGGACCAATGGGAGGCTCTGCTCGAAAAAGTACAGAGCAGTAAACTTTCGGGCGAAAAGAAAAAGACTCTTTCTATGTACCTTATCGCATCTGCCGATAAAATGAGTCTTGATTCTCAGGGCAGAATTCTTCTAAGCGACAGGTTAAAGAATAAGGTTAATCTTGCAGGAGAGAAAGAGGCTGTCGTTTTCGGTAATATTAATCATATTGAAATTTGGAACAGCTCTATGTTTGAGGAGCAGGTATCCTCTATTGACAAAAACGAGGTTATCAGCATTATGGACGAGCTTAACGGCATCGGTATTTGATATATGGAATTTATACATAAGAGCGTGTTGTTTGACGAGGCGATTGCTTCGTTGAATCTTGACAAAACCAAAACCGTTGTTGACGGCACGGCAGGCGGCGGAGGTCACAGCCGTGAAATTGCAGGCAGAGCAGGCAAATTGATTGCGGTAGACCAGGACCCGGACGCAATAGAAGTTTTGCATGAACGACTTGATTGCTTTGATAATGTTGTGATTGTGCAAAACAATTTTTCAAATATTAAAGAAATCTTAAAGCAGCAGGGAATAGAAAAAATTGACGGTATGCTGCTTGATTTGGGTGTCAGCTCTTTTCAGCTTGATACAGCCGAGCGTGGCTTTTCTTATCACAGAGACGCACCGCTTGATATGAGAATGAGCAAAAGCGGACTTAGTGCCGAGGATGTTGTTAATACATACAGCGAGGCAGAGCTTGCAGACATTCTTTTCAGATACGGCGAGGAAAAATTTGCACGCAGAATAGCAAAAAACATTTGCCTGCACAGAGCAAACGCTCCGATTAAAACAACAGGCGAGCTGGTTGACATTATTAAGGAATCTTATCCAAAGGCGAAAATGAGAGATTCACACCCGGCACGAAAGACTTTTCAGGCTATAAGAATTGAGGTCAATGCAGAACTTGATGTTCTTGAAAAAACTCTTGATGATGCACTTGATTGTCTTGCCGAGGGCGGAAGACTTTCTGTTATAACATTCCATTCGCTTGAGGACAGAATGGTTAAAGAAAAATTCAATCATTGGGTTAATCCTTGCACTTGTCCTAAGGAATTTCCCGTTTGCGTATGCGGTAAAAAACCGCAGGGCAGACTTCCGTTTAAGTTTAAGGCTCCCGGTGAGGCTGAACTTGAAGAAAATCCGAGAGCAAGGTCGTCAAAGCTTCGTTGCTTTGAAAAATTTTAGTATCAGCCGTAAGGCTTAAATAAATTATTAAGAAAGAGGTGATAACGGTGACTAATACAAATGATTTTCGCAGATACTCATATCAGCACGACACATCATATATGATAAAGGATTTCAATTTGAATCGTTCCTCTGCTGCTCCTAAGCACAGAGAAATTCCCGAAACAGAAAAGAAGTTAAAGCTTCGTGAAAACAAAGCCGTTAAAACCTCTGAGCAAATCTTAAAGGATGAAAAGCTTGGGTTTAAGAACGCTGTTGTATTGCTCGGCATTGCCGCAGTGGTTATTGCGCTTGTCGGCTTTACCCTTCATTCGTTCGCTCTTAAAAACGAGCTTACCCGTGAGGTTTCCTCAATGCAGACACAGATTTCATATGCACAAAGCGAGGGTATCAGCCTCAACAGCAGGCTTGACGCTATGGTTTCAATCGGCACTATCGACGATTATGCGGTAAACGAGCTTCATATGACAAAAATGAAGCCGAGCCAGATTCAATATATGGATGTTGAAAAATACAAGCAGGAGCGTATGGAAAAAATAAAAAACGAACGGCTCAATCAGGCACAGACTGATAGCGGTAATAATTGAATTTTATAAGCGTACTATATTATGAGAGTCGGATTTTTCCTACTCTCTAATGTGCTTTTTTAAGGCATGTAGAATTTTAGGCTTTTTTATGTAATTTCAGCGAAAAGAGGTGGCAACGGTGCAGGAAAGCTTTAGCAAAAACTTATTAAAAAGAATATCTATCATCACCGTTGTGATTTTGTTTTTATTCTCATTCGACGCCATGAGGGTGTTTTATATTTCTGTTATAAAGGGCAATGAATATTCCGCAAAGGCAGAAAGCCAGCAAATATCCGATACGGAAATTCCTGCAAAAAGAGGCTCGATTTTGGACTGTGACGGAAATGTTTTGGCACAGTCGGCAACTACATGGGATATTTTTCTTGACCCGTCAAATATCAAATCTGAAGAAAAAAGAACCTTGATAGTGGACGGCTTGGCTGAAATACTTGAGCTTGATGCGACGGCTAAGGCAGAGCTTCTTGAAAAAAGCCGGAAGGACACAATGTATGTGGTTATTGCCGAGCAGGTTGAAAACGATGTTAAGGAAACCATTTCCGAATTTAAGGTAAAAAATAAGGTCGCTAACTGCATCGGTGCAGAGCAGAACACAAAGAGATATTATCCTTACGGTCAGTTTGCTTCGTCGGTGCTTGGCTTTACAGGTAATGACAATCAAGGTCTGTATGGTCTTGAATATTATTACGAGGATGAGTTGAGAGGTACAGACGGCAGAATTGTTACCGTTAAGGACGCTCAGCAAAACAATTTGCCTACCGATTACAAAACTTCAATAGAGGCGATTGACGGTAATTCGCTGGTGTTGACCATTAATCAAAATATTCAGTACACTCTCGAAAAGCATTTGAGAACAACTCTTAATGAGTATAAGTGTAAGGGTGCTTACGGTGTTGTTATGAATTGCAAAACGGGTGCTGTTTTGGCTATGTCGTCAATGCCTGATTTCGATTGTAACGAGCCGTATAAGCTTACCTATGATACCGTCAAGGAGAGCATTTCTAAGCTTACCGACGAGAACCGAAAAAAAGAGGCAGAAAGCTTAGCCGTTCAAAATCAGTGGAATAATTTCAGTATTTCCGGTACATATGAGCCGGGTTCTGTATTCAAAACCTTTACTGCAAGTGCAGCTTTGGAGGAAAACATAGTTTCGCTTGATACTACCTATAATTGCACAGGCTCAATTCAGGTAGAGGATTATAAAATGAACTGCCATTATCATCCGGGTCACGGCATACAAACCTTTGCACAGGGTCTTGCAAATTCTTGTAACCCGTTCTTTATTACAGTAGGTCAAAAGCTTGGTGTGCATAATTATTTCAAGTATTTTGAAGCGTTCGGATTTACGGAAAAAACAGGTATAGACTTACCCGGCGAGGCTGCTTCACAGTATTATAAGGAAAATCAATACGGTATTGTTGAGCTTTCCTCGGCAGCGTTCGGTCAGTCGAATAACCTTACTCCTATTCAAATTTGCACAGGCATATGCGCTATTGCAAACGGCGGAACGCTTATTAAGCCTTATGTAGTTGACCATATAATCGACGCAAAGGGCAATACTGTTAAAAAGACGGTGCCTACCGAAATCAGACGAGTTATCAGCGAGGATACTTCCCAAAAAGTACGCTCTATGATGAAAGGTGTTGTTGATAACGGTACAGGTAAAAACGGTTATGTTGCAGGCTACCGTGTAGGCGGTAAAACAGGTACATCGACAAAGCTTGCCGAATCGACAGACGGCAAAAATAAATACATTGTATCCTTTGCCGCTATTGCTCCGAGTGATGACCCCGAAATTGCAATGTTGATTATTGTTGATGAGCCTAATGAGGACTTAGGCGGCGGCGCACTTTGCGCTCCGATAGCCGCACAAGTTGTTCAGGTTGCTATGCAGGAGTTCAATATTGAGCCTGTATACGATAACGACGAAGCAAGCACATTGCCGATTAATACGCCTAATGTTATCGGCTCTGCTCTTTCAGAGGCTAAATCAATTCTTGATAACAGCTCACTTAAATATAAGGTTGTCGGAAACGGCGATACGGTAGTTCGTCAGTCTCCGTCAAATTCTGCAAAAATCCCTATCGGCGGTACGGTTGTACTTTATACCGAAAAGGGCGAGAAAAATACTGTCACCGTGCCTGATTTTTCGGGTATGTCAATCAGCGAGGTTAATTCTCTTGCCGCAGAAAACAATCTTAATATAGAAATTAGCGGTAATAATCTTCGTCAGTCTCAGGTTGTTGCATATCAGCAGAGCATTGAGGCAAATGCCAAGTGTGAGGCGGGTACGGTTATTACGGTAACATTTAAGAGCATCAATTCGGTGCTTGACTAAATTAAAATTAATTCGCTCATAATGCTACAATGAAGCGAACTTAAAATAATATGTAGCATGAAAGGCTATGACGATTATGAAGCTCTCACAAGTATTAGAAAATGTAAAGGTGCAAAATGAGTATACGGATTTAGAAATTAATGATGTTACTGCCGACTCAAGAAAGGTTGAGCCGGGTGCATTGTTTGTGTGTATTAAAGGTGCATCGTTTGACGGACATTCCGTTGCACGGGAAATGCTCGACAAGGGTGCGGCGTGCGTTGTTTGCGAACAGGATTTAGGTCTCGACAGACAGATTATTGTTGAGGATACAAGAAAGGCATTCTCTCCTATTTGTGCTTCCTTTTACGGCAATCCAACAAATAATCTTAAATTAATAGGACTTACCGGAACAAACGGTAAAACCACCACCACTTTTCTTATTAAGCAGATTTTGGAAAACACGGGTAAGAAAGTAGGTCTTATCGGAACAGTTCAAAATATGGTGGGCGATGAAATTTATCCTGCTCATTATACAACCCCCGACCCTAAGGAGCTTCAGTCTCTGTTTAGAAAAATGGTTGATGCGGGTTGCGAGTATTGCGTTATGGAGGTATCCTCTCAGGCACTTGCTCAAGGCAGAGTAGAGGGCATTCATTTTTGCGTGGGTGCGTTTACAAATCTTACTCAGGATCATCTTGATTATCATAAAACTTGGGAAAACTATTTTCAGGCAAAGAAACGCTTGTTTTATGCTTGTGATACCGCTGTTACAAATATTGATGACGAGTACGGACTTAAAATAGTTGAGGGTTGTTCGTGCAAGGTGTTTACTTATGCGGTTGATAATATGCACGCAAATTTTGCCGCACGCAATGTTCATTTCTCGTCGCACGGTGTCAGATACGAGCTTATCGGAGATAAAATCGGCAGAGTTAATTGTCCTATCCCCGGCAGGTTCAGCGTATATAATTCACTTTGTGCCGCAAGTGTTGCTTCGGCTCTCGGTATCAATTTTGAGGATATTCTTACAGCAATCGAGCGTTCAAAGGGCGTAAAGGGCAGAATTGAGGTTGTGCCAACTCCGGGTACGGATTATACCGTTATTATCGACTACGCTCATTCGCCGGACGGACTTGAAAACATTATCACTTCTCTTAAAGAAATTGCGAAGGGCAGAGTGGTAACGGTATTTGGCTGCGGCGGCGACAGAGACAAAACAAAAAGACCTAAGATGGGCAAAATCGCAGCAGACCTTTCCGATTTCTGCGTTGTGACATCGGATAATCCGAGAAGCGAAGTTCCCGGTGAAATCATTAAGGATATTTTGGTCGGTATGCAGGACAGCAAAACACCGTATCAGGTTGTTGAAAACCGTCATGAAGCTATCGAATGGGCTATGAAAAATGCCAAAAAGGACGATATTATTCTCCTTGCGGGCAAGGGACACGAAACATATCAAATTCTGCCGAGCGGAACAATTCATTTTGACGAGCGTGAGGTAGTAAATCAAGTATTAGAGGAAATTAATAAGTAATGAGAAAACTGAGACTCTCTCAAATTTCAAAAGCACTAAACGCTGTTTATAATCAGGATGCTGAGTTTAACGGCGTTTGTATAGATACAAGAAAAATCACCTCGGGATGTCTCTTTGTGTGCATTAAGGGCGAACGATTTGATGCTCACGACTTTGCACAGGAGGCGCTTGATAAGGGTGCGTCGGCAGTAATGGTGCATAAGGATGTCAGCGTAAGCGGAGCGTTTATTAAGGTGGAAGATACCTCAAAGGCTTTGCTTAATCTCGGAGCGTATTACAGAAGTCTGTTTGATATTCCCGTTGTTGCACTCACAGGCTCAGTCGGCAAAACGACCACTAAGGAGTTCACAAGCCTTGTCGTTGCTTCAAAATATAAGACGATTAAAACACAGGGCAATCTTAATAATGAAATCGGACTTCCTCAAACACTTTTCCAAATTGATGACGATACACAGGCTGCCGTTATTGAAATGGGAATGAATCATTTTGGAGAAATTCACCGTTTGAGCATAGCCACACAGCCTACTATGGCGCTTATTACCAATGTCGGCGTGTCGCATATTGAAAATTTAGGCTCACGAGAGGGCATACTTAAAGCAAAGCTTGAAATCCTTGACGGGCTGAAAGAAGGCTCAACTCTTATCATTAACAGTGATAACGATATGCTTGCCACCGTTCTTGATAATAATGAGATTTGCTCAAAATATAATGTAATTGCCTTTGGTATAGAAAATAAATTTAATTATTGCGCAGAAAATATTAAGGAAGAAAACGGCTCAACCTCCTTTGATGTAATATATACCCAATCAAAGCAGATTGACGAAATTGACGGAGTTAAGGTTGAGTTCTCTGTCAGCAAGGAGAATGTAACTATCCCTACCGTCGGTATTCATAATGTGTATAATGCGCTTGCCGCATTCGCCGTGGGAGTTAATCTTGATATTGAGCCTGAATTGATTGCTGAGGCTCTCTCGTCATATGAGCCTGCCGGAATGAGACAGAGACTTAATACAGTCGGCGGCAGAGTTTGCATTGAGGATTGCTATAACGCTTCTCCCGACTCTATGAAAGCGTCTCTTGGTACACTCGGTAATATGAAAGCTAATAAAAAAATCGCAGTATTGGGCGATATGCTGGAGCTTGGCGATTATTCAAAGCAGGCACATTTGTCTGTCGGAAAAATGGCAGGCGAAAACTCAATTGACTGCGTTTTGGCTTACGGCAAGAATGCCGAGTATTATGTTCAGGGTGCTAAGGAAAACGGTGTTGCTCACGCAGAGCTTTTTAACGATAAGACTGAGCTTTCCTCAACTCTTGGCGAGCTTGCAAAATGCGGTGATGCCGTTTTGTTCAAAGGCTCAAGAGGTATGAAGCTTGAGGAAGTAATGGACAGCGTCTATAAAAGGTGGGAAAATAAATGAGCATGACTGTTGCAATAGTAATTACAGCAGTAATAGCATTTGGTGTAACGGCAGGCTTGGGGTTTGTAATTATCCCGTGGCTTAGAAAACTTAAATTCGGTCAAACGATTCTTGATATAGGTCCGTCGTGGCATAAGTCGAAGCAAGGCACTCCAAATATGGGCGGTTTGATGTTCGTTGTAGGAATAATTTGTGCCTTTACAGTCGGTGCGCTGACATTTGCACTCAGCGGCGGAGAACTGGAAAGCGATTATGCAAAACTGCTTGTCGGCAGAGATAAGGTGCTTGTTCTTGCGGGTCTGTTTTTGGCTTTTGGCTGTGGCGTTGTCGGCTTTGCCGATGATTATATTAAAATTAAGCTAAAGCGTAACGAGGGACTCAGCGCAAAGCAGAAAACTCTCGGTCAGCTTATAGTCGCAATAGGCTATACCATGACGCTATGGACTTCTCATAATACGGTTTGGTTTATACCGTTTATCGGAAATGTGAACTTTGAAAAAAATTCCGTTACGGGTGTGATTTTTTGGATTGTTTGTATATTTATTATTTACGGTTGCGTAAACAGCGTTAATCTTACAGACGGTATCGACGGACTTTGCTCGTGCGTTACCGCTACCGTTGCGATTGCTTTTATCGCAGCGTCGTATATTTTGAAATTTTCTATGCTCGGTATCGTATCGGGTGCTTTGCTTGGAGGAGTTGTCGGATTCCTTTGTTGGAATTGGAATCCCGCAAAGACATTTATGGGCGACACAGGCTCGCTGTTTTTGGGCGGTCTTGTTACGGCTCTCGGCTTTGCCGTAAAGTGTCCTCTCTTATTGCTTCCGATAGGCATTGTCTATGTGTGCGAAACTATGAGCGATATTATCCAAATCGGATATTTTAAGCTGACGCACGGCAAACGAGTATTCAAGATGGCGCCTATTCATCACCATTTTGAAATGTGCGGTTGGAATGAGAAAAAAATCTGCACGGTCTTTTCCGCAGTAAACGCTGTCGGATGTGCAGTCGGAATTTTACTTTTGTATTTCGGAAGATAAATTATGTAAAAGGAGAGCTTTTGATGCCTGATAATCTACCAAAGCCTAAGCCGTCAATTCGTGACGCACAGGCTCAGCCGAATAATAAGCGAGTAAAAAAGCGTGGTAAAAAGCAGCCTCGTGTTCAGGATAACGGCGGAACATCAAAATTGAAATCCGGCATTAGAAATTCGTTTTTATATGCCAAGGGCGGCTTCGATGTAACATTTTTTGCCGCTGTGCTTGCTCTTATGACGATAGGCTTGGTTATGCTGTTTTCAGCCTCTTATCCTTACGCTTATCAAAAGTATAACGGCGACTCTTATTACTTCTTTAAGAGACAGCTTATTTTTGCCGTAGCAGGCATAATAGTAATGATTTTGGTTTCAAAGGTTAATTACAGATGGATAAAAATTGCAGAAAAGCCGTTGCTTGTCGTGACGCTGTTTTTGCTTGTATTGGTTTTGTTCTATCATGTTAATCTTGAAGACAGAAGCGAGGATTTCAAACGATGGATACCGCTTGGACCGATTACGCTTCAGCCGTCCGACATAGCTAAGTTTAGCTTGATATTAACGCTTGCGGCTTATATTAATAAGTATAAAAAATATATGCAACGACTTACCTACGGCGTCCTTTTCCCGGGCTTGATAGTCGGTATGTTCTGCGTTTTGATTTATCTTGAAAATCACCTTTCTTGTACCGTGCTTATGTTTATGATCGGTATAACCCTTATGTTCTGCGGCGGTACTCGATGGCAATGGTTTGTCGGCGGTATCTGTCTTGTGGCGGTTGTTGCCTTTGTAATAATCAATAATCCGAGTATCCTGCCAAGCTATCAGGCTGACCGTATCTATGCGTGGATTGATAAAAGCTTTCAGCCCAGAGGTTTGAGATGGCAAACAAACAATTCGCTCTATGCTATCGGTTCAGGTGGATTTTTCGGAGTGGGACTTGGTAACTCAAAGCAAAAATATCTTTATGTTTCCGAGCCTCAAAATGACTTTATCTTCTCTATCGTGTGCGAGGAGCTTGGCTTTTTGGGCGCACTTGTAATTCTTGGCTTGTTTGCCCTTCTGTTTTGGAGAGGTATCAAGATTGCTCAGAGATGTGAAGATAAATATATAGCATTGGTGGTTGTCGGTATAGTGGCACAGGTTGCAATCCAAACGCTGTTTAATGTTTTGGTAGTTACCGACACATTTCCGAATACCGGTATCGCATTGCCGTTCTTCTCCTATGGCGGAACCGCATTGTTGATGCTGTGCTTTGAAATGGGAGTTGTGCTGTCGGCTTCACGAAATGTAAATACAAAGAATTTGTAGGTGAAAACATGAGATTTTTATTCGCAACAGGCGGTACTGCGGGACACATTAATCCTGCTCTTGCCGTAGCATCATATATCAGAGAAAAATATCCCGAGTCCGAAATTTTATTTATCGGAACAAAGGACCATATGGAGTCAAGACTTGTGCCGAACGCAGGCTTTGATTTTAAGACAATCGAGATTAACGGCTTTAAGCGTTCTATGGCACCTAAGGCAATCGTTGCAAATGTTAAGACTGTCTTTAAGCTTATTAAATCAGAGCAGGCTTCAAAAAACATAATTAAGGAATTTAATCCCGATGTGGTAATCGGCTTTGGCGGATATGTTTCCGGACCCGTTCTCGAGGAGGCGGCAAAGCTTCATATCCCTTGCTGTATTCACGAACAAAATGCTTTCCCGGGAATTACAAATAAACAGCTTGCAAAAAAGGTTGATAAGGTTATGCTTACCGTTGAGGATGCCGTAAGACACCTCCAGCCAAAGCATGAGGTAGCCGTTACGGGTTTGCCTGTCAGGGGCGAGCTTCTAAATAAATCTAAGGCTCAGGCAAGAATAGAGCTTGGCATTGCAGACGACACACCGCTTGTCCTTTCATTTGGAGGCTCTCTCGGTGCTGCTCCGCTTAATGATGCGATGTTTGATATATTAAAGGAAAATGCAATCACCTCAAAGGCTTATCATATTCATTCCGTAGGAACTAACGGTATGGAATATCTCAAAAAATTTGAGGCAGAGGGCTTTATTAAGAGAAGCGACAATGTCCTTTATAAGGGCAAGAGCGAGGTCAGATTGTATATTGATAATATGGATACCTGTATGGCGGCTGCCGATTTGGTAGTAGGCAGGGCAGGCGCTTCATCACTCAGCGAGATTGAAGCAATGGGTAAAGCCTCCGTGCTTATCCCGTCGCCTTATGTTGCAGAAAATCATCAGTACCATAACGCTATGGCTCTTGTAAACAGAAACGCAGCTCGTATTTTGGAGGAAAAGGATTTAACAACCGAATCTCTTAAAGAGCTGATTGATTCTCTTTTGTCCGATAAGGACGAGCTTCATAAAATAGAAAACAATGCCCGTGATATGGCAATACTTGATTCTGCAGAGCGTATCAGCGATATTATAGTTTCGCTTGCAAAGGACAATTAACATAATTTTTTGTTTTTCATAGACTGCCTTAGGTGGTTATATGGAAAGATTATCAATTAAAGGCGGAACACAACTCAACGGAGAAATATCGCTCCACGGAGCAAAAAACAGCGTTTTGCCAATTCTTTCGGCTTGCGTTCTTGTAGACGGTGTGTCCGTTATACATAATTGTCCGGATTTGTCGGATGTCAGAGTAACCCTTAATATTCTTCGCTATCTCGGCGCAGATGTAAAAAGAGAGGGCAGTACCCTCATAGTTGATACAAGGAATATAATTCGTTCAAATATTTTGGAGGAATATATGAGTGAGCTTCGCTCGTCGATTATATTTCTCGGCGCTCTTGCATCCAGAGCAGGGGAAGCCTGTTTGTATCTTCCGGGAGGCTGTGATATCGGTCTCAGACCTATCGACTTGCATCTAAAGGGCTTAAAATCTCTCGGCTACTCTGTTTACACTCAAGGCAGCAATGTTTGTGCTTCAAGGGAGAATGTTAAGGGCGCAGAGATTGTCCTTGCGTTTCCAAGTGTAGGCGCTACCGAAAATATTATTCTCGCTTCTGTTTTTGCAAAGGGAGAAACTACTGTAATTAATTCGGCTCGTGAGCCTGAAATTACAGATTTGATTAATTTTTTGAATGCTGCCGGTGCAAAAATCAGCACTGCGGCAACACCCAATATCAAAATCAGCGGTGTCAATTCGTTGCACAGCGTTGAATATACGGTTATGCCCGACAGAATTTTAGCGTCAACTCTTATGTCGGCTACGGCAGCCTGCAAGGGCGATGTGGTTATTAACAATGCCGTTGTCAGCGATATTATGCCTGCACTTCCTGTGTTTGAGGAAATGGGTTGTAAGCTTGACTGCTCAAATTCAAGTATAAGAATAAGGGCGGATAAGCGACCGAATAATGTAAAATTTATTGAAACAATGGCTTTCCCGGGTTTCCCTACGGATTGTCAGGCTCCTGTTATGGCACCTCTTTGCCTTGCAGACGGTGTGTCGGTTATTAAGGAGAGTATATTTGAAAACCGTTTCAGACATACCGAACAGCTTAATTTGTTTGGTGCGGATATAACGGTTAAGGACAGAATTGCTATGGTAAACGGTGTGAATGAATTGCACCCTGCCTGCGCAAAATGCACCGATTTAAGAGGCGGTGCGTCAGTAGTTATTGCGGCATTGGCTGCCGACGGCGTGTCTTATATATCCGAAATTCAGCATATAGACAGAGGATATGAAAAGTTTGAAAATCAGCTTGCATCGCTCGGTGCGACAGTAGTGAGAATTAAAGATGAAGAAAAATAATCAGAATAAACTGAATAAGGATAACAGAGAACTTGACCCTCTGAACAGCGAGCTTGGTTCGTTTGGTTTAGAACCACCTAAGCGTTACAGACAGGGTTCTCAGCCGAATAAGGATAGCTCAAGAAAGTCTGCTCCGCCATCCGTGCGTAAGCCAAAAAAGGGCAAGTCACCATCAAAGGTGCAGCCTACAAATCAGGAAAAAATGAAGCAGCATAAAAAGAAGCGTAAGTTAAAGAAAAAATTTCGTATTCTATTCAGCGTGCTTGCATTGTTGCTTGGCCTTGCAATTACTATGACTGTGTTAAGCTTCACTGTTTTATTTAAGATTGAAAATATTGAAGTCAGCCCTTCAAATGAGTACACTTCAGAGCAAATAATGTCTGTGCTTCCTATCGAAAAGGACGACAGCCTGCTGATGATAAATAAAACCTCCGTCAGCGAGAAGCTAATCAGAGAATTACCTTATATTTACAGCGTTGATATTAAGCAAAAGCTTCCGTCAACCGTTATTGTTACCGTAAATGAGCCGTCGTTTATATATTATGTAAAAAATACCGATAATACATATATTTATTTTGACGATACATTTAAGATAATAAAGGTTAATGCCGAAGCACCGCCGGAGAAAAACGGTATAGAGGTGCAAAAGACCGCTATTGTCAATGCAGTTGAGGGAAGTAAAGCTCAGCTCAGCGACGATACTTCTCGTGATAATATTGCCTCATTGATGAAGGTGGTTGACGATGTTTATATGACAGAGGCTACTGCGATTTATTCAGACGGTAAAGACGAAAATTATATCGTTTATGAAAATCGTATTACTATTAAACTCGGCTCTGCCAAGAATTTAGAGGATAAACTGTATTCGGCTCTTGCCGCAATAGAGAAGCTCAACACTTCTAACCCCGAAGCAGTCGGTTTGCTCACTTCAACGGGTGGCAAGCAGGTATACTTTACAGATGAAAAGTAGTTAAATTTTGTAATATATTATGTAAAGATATTTTCTTTATACTCCATATACGATTTGTATAAATTATACATTCTGCACAATGTTTGAATGAATAAGAAAATAACATTTGGAAAAAATAATTAGATTATTTTCTAAAAAGTATTGCAAAGTGGTTACAAAACTGTTACAATATCAAATGCAAGACCACGATAATGTATTTCGTTTCGTGTTTACAAAAAAATGATAAGGAGAATTCTAAAATGGGAAGATATGAAATTGACCTTGACGATAACAAGGTTGTATCTATTAAAGTAATCGGTGTCGGCGGCGGCGGCGGAAACGCAGTAAACCGTATGGTAAAGTGCAATGTTAAGGATGTTGAGTTCGTAGCAGTAAACTCAGATAAGCCGGCTCTTAATAAATCATCAGCAACACATAAGATTCTTATCGGCGAGAAGGCTACAAAGGGTCGCGGCGCAGGTGCAAGACCTGAGGTTGGTCTTAAGGCTGCCGAGGAGTCAAAGGAAGCTCTTACAGATGTTCTTCAGGGCTGTGAAATGGTATTCGTTACCGCAGGTATGGGCGGCGGAACAGGTACAGGTGCTGCTCCTGTTGTTGCTAAGCTTGCAAAGGAAATGGGCATTCTTACTGTCGGCGTTGTTACAACTCCGTTTGCTTTCGAGGGTAAGCGTCGTATGACTCAGGCTCAAGAGGGTATTAAGGAATTAGCTGAGAATGTTGACTCAATTATGGTTATTCCTAACGAAAACCTCAAGCTTGTTTCTAAGGAAAAGATTACTTTGCTTAACGCTTTTGAAATTGCTAATGATGTACTTCGTCAGGGCGTACAGTCTATCTCTGACCTCGTTAATGCTACCGGTCTCGTAAACTGTGACTTTGCCGATGTTACCGAAATTATGAAGGATGCAGGCTATGCTCATATGGGAGTTGGCCACGGCAAGGGTAAGGATAAGGCAGAGGTTGCTGCTCAGCAGGCTATTTCTTCTCCGCTTCTTCAGACCTCTATCGACGGTGCAAGAGGTGTGCTTCTTAATATCACCGCTTCAACAGATATCGGTCTTGAAGAGATTGATGCCGCTTCTTCTGTTGTAATGGAAGCTGTTCATCCTGATTGTGAAATCATCTGGGGTGCAAACTTTGATGAAAATCTTGAGGACGAGATGATTATTACCGTAATCGCTACTCGTTTCGGTGAAGAGGGTCCGGGCAGCCCTATTAAATCAACTACTGCTAATAAGCCGGTTGAGCCTCCTGTTGAAACAGCTCCTATCGCTCCTGCAACAGGCTTCACATCAAACGATGATGATTCATTCAACGATATCGTATCTTTCTTTAAGAAGTAATCATAAAACATTAAAGGCTGCTTTCCGAAATTCGGACGGCAGCCATTCTTTTTGATGTAAAGTGTATTAACTTGACACTGTATTTTTTTACAAAGGTGTAATTACTTATTGTATTTTGCCGGTTTTTGCCTCATAAAGTTAATTGCTTTACATTTTCCCCATTTTCCACCCACTTTTCCACATTTTGATTACTCTAAAACAGCGTATTTTTACTATCTTTCCACACAGTTTTCCACATTTTTGTTGTTTTGTAAAGTAAATAGCTTTACGAAAAAACGATAAAAAAATGAGCAGTAATGATGAGTTACTGCTCATTTTTTATTTGTTCGTGACTAATCTTGCGAATTTGTTTATGAAGTCAACTACATTTTTTGCCATTTCTGTCGGTGTCTCTTTCATACCTCGCTCAATCCAGCTGATAATCATTCCGCCTAAGCCAAAGCCAAAAAATTCTGCAATAGATATTGCGTCACACTCGCCATCTTCTATCATATTTTTTTCGAGCATTGTGTTTACCAAGCTTAATAACTGCTTTGTCGATAGTCTCGCAAAGTATTTGTATACATCTGTCATATTTATGTTGACTGCGTTTTGATAAAACTTTTTGTCGGTATATATTGTATTGAATACTTCATAGAATTTATCTTCTATGTTTTCATATGAAAAATCTTCTATAAAATTTGACACCAGCTCCATATTCAAAAGCCAATCCAAAAGCTCGTACCTGTCCTGAAAATGATAATAGAAGGTCTGCCTGTGGATTCCGCTTTTTTGTGAAATATCGGAAATGGTGATTTTCTCAAAGGGTATGGTTTCCATAAGCTCCTTTAGAGCAAATGCTATTTTTCTTTTTGTAATTTCGCTGCAGGATAAATGTTCTTTCATTTTTAACCTCGTGTTCTTGTTTTATATCCGACATTATATCACTTTTTGAAAATTTATACAAGTATACAAATTTATATATTTTATAACGATGAATGATAAAGCAGGGCGTTGCCTGACTCTATGTCGATAATTCCGTAGCTGCCGACAGAGCATGAGCCGGGATTCATATAACTGATACCGTCTTTTTTTGCAATATACGGTATGTGAGTATGCCCGAATAAGCATATATCTGCTCCTAAGCTTTGTGCCTCGCGCTCTAAAGAGTCTAAATTATGTTTTACATAATACGGATGTCCGTGAGTAAAAAATATCTTCTTTGAAGCAAATTCAATTAGTTTTTGTGCAGGGTATTCACAGCTAAAGTCGCAGTTTCCGCTTACCCTTTCAATTTTAATATCGGTGTAAATCATCATCGCTTCGCTTACATCATCGTTTCCGTCGCCTAAAAAGATAAACAAATCCGCATTGTCTTTGTGTCGTTCAATTATTTCATAAACTCTGGCGGTCATTCTGTGGCTGTCTGAAAATACAACAATTCTCATAGTATATCATTCCTTTTTTCGGCATATATTTTATTAGATTATACTATGAAGGGCAGTGTGTTTCAATGAAAAATATTAATGATAAGAATATTAACGAACTCAAAAGAGCCGTCCAAAGCGGCAACGTCGATGATTTTATAAATAAAAATCTAACCGCAGAACAGAGTGCAAAGGTGAAAAAAGCGTTGTCAGATAAAAAAGCAGTCGAAAAATTACTTCAAACACCGCAGGCAAAGGAACTTATGGAAAGGCTAAAGAATTCAAAATGAGCGACCTTAACGATATAATTTCCTCATTGAGTGACGAGGATATAGATATGTTAAAGGGCGTCGCTTCGTCAATTCTCGGCGAGCAACAGCCTCAAGCAGAGCCGAAAAAGCAAAAGTCCGATTTGCTATCGGGCTTGAATTTGTCCGAGGGCGACCTTAATTTTATGCTCAAGGCTCGCAGTATTGTTGAAAAAATGAACAATACTTCCTCAAAGGATACGGATTTGATTTTAGCATTAAAGCCGCATTTAAGCCCCGAGTCACAAAATAAAGCAGATAAAGCAATCAGGATTTTGAGGCTGTTTGAAATATTACCATATCTAAAGGATTTGTTTTAATGGCAGAGCTTACGGGTAACGATATTAATGAAGCAAAGAAAAGGGTAGAGGAGATGCGCCGTCGCTCTCAAAACCTTGTTGAACCTGACGCTTCGGCAGAGGTAAATACAACTACCGAAAATATACATAAAACGCATAGCGCTTCTCGTAAATCATCTGACGATAAGCCGGGCGGTATTTTCAATAGTATTTTTTCATCTCTCGGACTTTCGGGAAGTGAGGATAATTCTGCATCTCTGATACTTGCGTTGGTGCTTATTCTGTCTAAAGAGGGTGCCGATAGTAAATTAATTTTGGCACTTCTGTATATTTTATTATAATTTTATGGAAATTCCTCCTTGATTGTGCTATATTATATACATTAATTTATTTGGGGGAATACAGATGTCAAATTTCACTCACGTATATTTTGACGGTTTGGGCTTGGATTTTGAATTACCGTCCGTTGCCTTTACCGTGTTTGGATACAGTATACATTGGTATGGAATAATTATTGCTTTCGGCTTTGCCCTTGCGGTTTTATATGGCGGACGAAAGGCATATAAATGGAAGATGAGCCTTGACGGAATGACAGATGTTCTGCTTTGGGGTACTCTCTTCGGTATAGTGTGTGCAAGACTTTATTATGTCGCATTTGAATGGGATTATTACAGTACGCATCTTAACGAAATCCCCGCTATTTGGAATGGCGGTTTAGCTATTTACGGCGGAATTATCGGCGCTCTTATCGGTGCAGCAATCGGATGTAAAACAGGTAAGATTAATTTTCTTAACCTCCTTGATTTAGGTGCTTTGGGCTTGCTCATCGGACAGGGAATAGGCAGATGGGGCAACTTCTTTAATCAAGAAGCCTTTGGTACTAATACCGATACTGCTCTTTTCCGTATGTGGTCGCCTAAAATCCACGACACTCTTGAAGCATCGTCTGCTTTGCTTGCGCAAAAGGGTGTGACGGTTGACCCTAATACTCCCGTTCATCCGACATTTCTTTATGAAAGTGTGTGGTGCTTGCTTTCGTTTTTGGTGCTTCATTTAGTTGTTACCTATTTCAGAAAATTCAAGGGCGAAGTATTTATGATGTACGGCGTCCTTTACGGACTTGAAAGAATGATTGTTGAGGGAATGCGTACGGACTCGCTTTATATCGGTTCAACGAATATAAGAGTTTCTCAGGTTCTTTCGGGTGTTATCGCAGTTGTCGCATTGGCAGTGCTTGTTTGTTTCTTTGTTAAACTTAAACAGAATAAATTGCCCAAGGCTCTTGTTTTGGACAATCTTGATGAGTTAGAGGATATTAATAAAATCGAGAGAGAAAAATCTAAGCAAGAGAAAGCACAACGAGCAGAAAAAAGAAAAGCAAGGAAAAACAGTAAGGAGAATAAATAATGGCTTTAATTGACGGAAAGGCTGTATCGCTTCAGGTAAAACAGCAGGTAAAAAATGAATGTGACGAATTAAAGGCTAAGGGTATTACTCCCGGTCTTGCAGTAATTATTGTCGGCGATGACCCTGCGTCACAGGTTTATGTTAGAAATAAGGAAAAAGCTTGCGAGGAGTGCGGATTTTACAGCGTTAAGTATGCTCTCCCTGCTCAAACAACACAGGACGAGCTTAACGCACTTGTTGACGAACTTAATCGGGACGATAAAATTAACGGGATTTTGTGTCAGCTTCCTTTGCCTAAGCACCTTGACGATAAAGAGGTTATTAACCGTATTGCTCCTATTAAGGATGTCGATGCGTTCCATCCTGTCAATGTCGGCGCTATTATGATTGGTGATTATAATTTCTTGCCTTGTACTCCTGCAGGTGTTATGGAGCTTATCCATTCTACTGGTGTTGATGTGTCGGGCAAAAAGGCTGTTGTTATCGGAAGAAGCAATATTGTAGGCAAGCCTATGGCTATGCTTCTTTTGCACGAAAATGCTACCGTTGAAATTACTCATTCAAAGACCGTTGATCTTGCGTCTGTTACCAAAGAGGCAGATATTCTTGTTGCCGCTATCGGCAGAGCAAAATTTGTTACAGCCGATATGGTTAAGCAGGGCGCTGTTGTAATTGATGTCGGTATGAACAGAGACGAAAACGGTAAGCTCTGCGGTGATGTCGATTTTGAAAATGTAAAGGATAAATGCTCCTTTATTACTCCTGTACCCGGCGGAGTAGGTCCTATGACTATTTCTATGCTTATGCGTAACACTCTTACTGCCGCTAAGCTTCAAAATGGGGTGGAATAATGACGCCCGAGGAACTGCTTGTAGAAAAATTAATTGAAAAAAATTTTCATATTTCTTTCGCAGAGTCTTGCACTGGAGGTATGTGTTGTGGTACAATAGTCAATGTTCCGAACGCGTCACGAGTGCTTGATATGTCATTTGTGACTTATGCCGATTATGCTAAGACAGAGTTGCTCGGTGTCGCTCAGCAGAGTATTGACGACTTCGGCGTTGTCAGCGAGCAGGTCGCTCGCGAAATGGCGAGGGGCGTCGCTTCTAAAGCGGGAAGTGATGTAGGTGTCGGCATTACAGGTATTGCAGGACCTACCGGTGCAACTGAAACTAAACCGATCGGCATGGTTTGCTTTGGCTTTTGTATCGGTGATAAAGTTGAGACATTCACTTGTTATTTCGGCAATATCGGTCGTAATAATGTAAGGGAGAAATCTGTCGATTTCGTTTTTTCAACCCTGCTCAATTTGCTTAAATAAATCGGACGCCCAATCGTCCGTATATGCTGATATGGCTCAGTTGGTAGAGCAGCGCATTCGTAATGCGCAGGCCGTCGGTTCGAGTCCGACTATCAGCTCCAAAATCTGCGTAAACACGGCGTTTTCGCAGGTTTTTTCTTTTGCAAAGTTAAACTGATAATTAGAAATGCTGTCTTGTTTTGAGCTAAAATATATTTATAATTGATTTCTGTATTTTTTTGGAGTTTTGCCAAATTCCTTTTTGAAGCAGGATATAAAATAACTTTCGGAACAAAAGCCTAAATAATATGCAATGTCGGATATTGTATAATTGCCTTTGAGCATTTCTTTTGAGGCTTGAAGTCGTTGGTTTCTTATGTATCTTGAAAGGTTTACTCCCAAATTTTTTTTGAAAAGAAAAGACAGATAGTCGTCAGATAATCCGCATTCGTTTGCAAGTGTTGAAATGTCTAATTTTTCGTGCAAATTAGTGTTGATATAGTGTAAACACTTTCTTATCGGCTGTGGATATACGCTGTTTTCTCTGCTTTCTGCAACCATATCAGTTAGTTTTATGCTGCTTTGAATTACAAAGTTTACAATATCATCTGATTTTGTGAATTTGTCAATAGTTAAAATACAATTGTCGGAATAATTGTAAGCGGTCGTTTCATCCAAACCGCCTTCAATAGCTGCTCTTGTTATCAGGGTAAATACCGCAACCGCCCAATACTGCATTTGTTTTATGTCGTCAGCAGACATTTTACCAATGTTTATGCCTTGTTTTTTCATATCGTTTATTAAGTTAGTGATATCTGTGCGGCTGCCTTTTTTCACAGCAGATAAGAATTCAATTTCAGTCTTATACGGACTGTGCGTTATTCCGTTTTCTCGTTCTTCAAAAATATGACTTTCGCCCAATATGTTTATTTTATACATGCTCATTTTAATCACCGATTATAGATTATCATATAATTATTGAATTTTCAAGGAATTGTTATATAAATGTCGGAATATTTATATTAAAGTGCTGTTATGAACGATAACATAGTGTCATACACGAGGAGGTGTTTATATGATTAGCAGGACAAAACCTGATGTTTCGACAGAGCAAATTCAAAAAATGTTTGATAATGCTTGCTTGGGCAAGGTTATAAGCTATTGTAAGTTGGGCGACGGTGAGTATAATGCTGTTTTTGATGTTATTACCGATATGGGAAATTATGTGTTAAAAGTTTCTCCTCTTGATAAAACAGGGATACTTACATACGAACAGGATATGATGAGAGGGGAAGTGTTTTGGTATGCACAAGTCAGAACACATACCGATGTTAAAGTTCCTTATGTTTATTATAAGGATTTTTCGCATACTGTTTTTCCGTCAGATTATTTTATAATGGAAAGAATGGAAGGCGAACAGTTAAATAACGCTAAGTTGTCAATAGAAGAACGGCGTTGGTGTAGCGAGGAAATAGCAAGAATAACGGCAAAATTTCATAAGGTATCAAATGATAAATTTGGTTATTTACAAAATGAACTATATGACAACTGGTATCTTGCATTGAAAAGTATGATAGAAAATTTAATTCAAGACATCGAAAGAACGGGCAGACATACAAAGCGTGGCAAGAAGTTGTTGCTTTACGCAGAAAAATATAAAGATGTACTAATAAATGTTCCTGCGTCTATGGTGAATTTCGATTTATGGTACGGTAATATTTTATGCGTGAAAAATGAGGGCAGCTTAAAGCTGATAATTATTGACCCCGAGAGGACTTTATGGGGAGATTGTATATTTGATTTTGCGAATTTGGAATTTGAAAAAATGCTGAATAGAAAAGAAACGACTTTATCTGCATATAATAGAATTGCGAAAAATAAGGTGACTTGTTCTAAGGAAGAAATGATTCGCTTTGCATTTGGTATTGGATACTTGGCATTAGTGCAGGAAGCAGAAAAGTATTATAGATACACACCGCATCATTTCGGTTGGTGGAGAAATGTTTTTTCTTGTTTGTTTTTATATAAAAATTCTTTCAAAATTTTGAATCAAGGACTAAAATGAAACAATCATTAACATCTAAGATTGTAACAAGTGTTTTGTGTTTGGTTTTTCATTCAAAATATGAAAAAAGTGCAACACGCTCTAATATACTTGCTAAAAAATCAAATAATAAAAAATCACATTTTCACCCGATTGGTTTCAGTACAGAAAAAGTAAAATGCGGTGAATGTTATCTTGAAAAAATAACACCAAATAAAAAAGCGTCAAAAAGAGTGATTTTTCATATTCACGGCGGCAGCTTTAAGGTAAAACTTACGGATTTTTATCGTAGAGAATCTGTTTATTACAGCAGGTTGTTTAATAATGCAACTGTTTATAATGTGGATTATAGGGTGTATCCCGATGTTAAGTTTCCGATACCGCTTGATGATGTTTATAATTGCTATTTGAGTGTTCTTAAAAATGAAAATGCAAATGATATTGTTGTTATAGGTGACAGCTGTGGTGCAAATATGGCTGTTTCGCTTTGTATGAAATTGCGAGATACCGCAAAACCTTTACCCAATTCCGTTGTTTTGTTTTCTTTTTGGGGTGATTTGTCTAATTCGGGTTGGTCATATAAAGAAAATTGCTATCGTGATCCATTTTATGGTGTTCCAAAAAGGATTTCGTACGAAGAAGCAAAAGATAAAATTCATAGGATAACGCTTTATGCACAGGGCGAAGATTTATATAATCCGTATTTGTCTCCTTGTTTTGGCAGTTATGCAAATTTTCCCAGAACAATATTCGTTTCCGGTTCTGCCGATTTGAGTCAAAGCGATAGCTTTACAGCATATGAAAAACTCAAATCCGAGGGTGTTGAAACTTATCTTTTTGATTATGAGAATATGTTCCACGATTTTCAAATGGTAAGGTTTTTGCCTGAATCAAGAGATGTGTTCAAACGAATAAAAAACTATTTTAATACTTAACAAAAAATCTCACTCCGTAAAAAAGAGTGAGATTTTTTGTTGCCGATGAATTTGAATAATCAAACCGTTCGTGCAATATTTTATAGCTTAGTTTTGTCGCATTATTTGTTCTGTTGCTATCGGTTCATAGCTTATAAGTTCGGCTTTTTCTAAGTCCTCATTGTGCATATCTATTGCGGTGATTTGGTGGTTTGAATAGGTCGTGTAGTAGTAAATACCCTTGTTGAGATTACAACATGAGGTGTATATCGTTATTTCATACTTGCCGTCAGCCACTTCGCAACAGCCTCTTTGTTGGTCTACGCTGCCGAGAATGTGAAAGAATTGGCTTACAGCTTCGTTTTCGTCCTTGCCTGATTTTGAATTGAGCTTTACAAAAGCAACCCTTATAAAGCGTGATGCCGAGGATAAGTCACCGGGCAGACCCATTGCTCCCATTCCTCTGCTGTATGCGTTAAGGTCAATGTTTTCGGAAAACTTGTTTTCGGGTTGTTTCGGCGAAAGATTCATATGGTTATTAAGGTTAAACATTTGAATCGGAAACGGCGGATTGTTCGTCAGAACACCGACAGGGTTATCATAAATGTGCATTCCGTCTGCTGTCGATTCAACAACAATCGAACTGTTTTTGTCCGAGATTATCCAATGGAGCTGTGCTGTCGGAAGCTTTTCGCTGAACGATGTGCATACAATGCTTGCTGTGCTAAGAAGCTTGCGTGCCTCCTCAACAGATTTGCATTGACACAGTATCCAAGGGATTAACTCAAACTGAGCAACGCAGGTCTTGTCCTCACTCGGCTCGGGATAGAATGCGTTTCCGACAAAGTTCAGTCCCGCCATACCGACACCCATTTCATTGATTGCGTCATAGTAAAGCGGATAATTGTCTGCTATGTGAGCCATACCAATTATGGCATAGTGAGAACTTATGTCATTCGTATGCTTAAAATGAAAGGTGTAATTTCTTGGTGTGATTGTAATTTTGTCTCCGTATGAAAATTCGTAATCAAGCGTTCTGCCAAAGTATGCGTCGCCCGCCTTGTAGGTTGCCGCAGTACACATAATATCAACTCCTTATACTAAATAGTATATCATCTTTTGTTTTTTCTATCAACATAACGGTAAAATGCTTAACGGAATGTTTTTAACTTTTTAATATTTGTGTTGAAATTATCACTTGTTTATGAGATTATTATATTAGTCAGTAACCTTTTACTCGTATGAATGCTTATAAATTGATTTTAGTTACCGATAGGAGATTTGATATGAAGCGTAGCGGAATTTTTATTACTGTTGTTTTGGCTTTAGTTGTGGCAGCCACAGTCGGAAGCTTTGTTTATAAAACTCACGAAAGCAATGTTGAGCCAATGTCATATTGCAATGTGTTTGATTTTGTGGAAGGGGACATAGCCGTTGCCTGTCCCGATAATCTTTCACAGCAGGATAGCTATCCTCTGATTGTTTGGGGTAACGGCACGGGTTGCAACCCTGCACTTTACAGTTCTCTTATTGACCAATTCACAGATGCAGGTTACATTGTTGTGGTTAATAACGATTGCTACGGTGAGGACGGAGTGGCTGAACAAAAGGCACTTGATGAGGTGCTAAAGCTAAACGATAAAAAGAAAAGTCTGATTTATCATAAGATTGATACAAATAAAATTGCAGCTTGCGGTCACTCTTTGGGCGGAAAAAAGTC
This sequence comes from uncultured Oscillospiraceae bacterium, assembly GCA_900539165.1. Taxonomy (GTDB): domain Bacteria; phylum Bacillota; class Clostridia; order Oscillospirales; family Acutalibacteraceae; genus Eubacterium_R. The sequence goes on along the minus strand of UQAZ01000004.1, from coordinate 12,087 downwards.
TGTTAATCTTGCAGTGCGTGATGAAAGGGTTAAAGCCGTCGTGTCCATTGTCGGAAACAGCGAAACCTACGAAAGCTCAAAGCTGAGAGTGCCGACATTGTTTTTTGCAGGCGAAGAGGATAATGTTGTGCCAAAGGATGAATATGTAATACCTGCGTATAATGCCTGTATATCACCCAGTGCCTATGCTTCGCTCGTTCACGGTCAGCATAGTATCTGTATGCACGAAGCCGATATTTACAGCGGATATATTATCTCATGGCTTAATGCTTGGTTGAACGATGACAAAACCGAACTTGAAGCGTTTTCTTCGGTAGGTACGCTTGCTAACGATAATCGCTGGTGTGATTTTCAAATGAAAAATTTTTAAGTAATCAAAAGTAATCCGAACGGTTTTTGAATACAATTTATTATTTATGCAGATTAAATAATTAAGCCTCCTGTGAGAATGCGGTGTAACTCATAGGAGGCTTTAATGTTGCTTTGTTTTTATAGATTTTCAAAGGTGTATCTTGGCTTTTTTGCACTCTTTTTGCCGTATTCTATTGCGCCTGTCGGGCAGTAGCTTATGCAAGCCATACAGTGAGTGCAGTCATTGCCCCAAATCGGCTTGCCGTTTTTTAGGAAAATGTTGTTAAGAGGGCAAAGTTCTGCGCATTTTCCGCAGCCCACACATTTTTCGTTTGTATGAAATGCCTTGGCTTTTACGCAAAGAGGGTAGAACACCTTGTTTACGGGAGCGCTCATAAAACGGTCATAGGCATTGTTTCTCGGCTTTGGAAATTCTTTGCCGTCTGCGATTGCTTTTATTATTTTGTCAATAATCGGCTCTGCCTCATTTACAATTTTTCTCGCTTCATCAACGCTCGGTGTGTCAAAGAGAGCTATGTAGTTTTCGGGCATTAATACCTGTGCGCTGCCCATATAGTCAAAGCCTTTTTCGTCGCAGAGTTCACGGTTGAATTTCGCCGCATTGCCTATTTCACCGCCACAACTCATAACAAACCAAACACCTTTTACATTGCACAGCTTTGTGCTTTTAATCCAATCATTAACTATTCTCGGAATTCTCCACGCATATGTCGGCGTGACTATAATCAGACGACCGTTTACCTCTATCGGTTCGGTGTCTTTTTTCTTTATTTTGTCGTTTAAGCTTATGGCTTCGTCACCAAGGCTGTTTGCAATTCTTTTTGCGATGTGACGGCTGTTTCCCGTACCCGAAAAATATATAATCAAAATTTTCCACCTCGTTAATTGTCAATATAATATATATGATTATATCATTGATTATTACCGTTAGCAAGAAATGAAATCTGTCCGCTTGTAAAAATCAAGAACTCGTGGCACTCCGCATAGAGACGTAATCGGTTTATTCTTTTTGTATCGCGCTATTTACAGTTTGCAACAATGGCTTCAAGTATCGAAATGGATAAAAACAAATCACTAAAGCCAAAGCGACTGTCTAAACCATATTCGTGATATATAAAATAATAAAAACCGTTTCTGCCTTATTAAAGCTCAGCCTTAAACAGAAACGGTTATTTTAATTAATCATCATCGTCGTTTGACCAATCGGACACGATGTGTATATCACCTGTATCCATATTCATTGCCATACCTCTTCCCATACGCAACAGCATATTTCCTTTAGAATTGATTGCTGTATCATCTGAGATTGTATAAGCATAATCGCCCTCATCGTAGTCAAAGATGCCTTTGCTCATAGATTTGCCTCCTCAATCTTCAATAATTTCGTATTTCACACGAGAGCCTTTAACTCTGCAAGCGTGAAAGCGTGCGCCGTTTGCTTTCCAATGCGGGAAGTAATCCGCTTTTTCCTCGTTGGTGTCACGATGGCAAATTATAATGTTTTCAAGAACATCGCAGCCGCCGTCGGAAAGCGGTCGTATGTGGTCGAGCGTCGGGTGATATTTGCTGTTTGGATTTCCGCAAGCGGATTTTTTCACTAATCGCCCTGCGTAATCGTAAGCCTCCTGTTTTGAGCCGAAAGCCCTGTTCCACACATCAATGGTTTTATACTTTGACATTTTGAGTACCTCCTTTTCAGTTGTTACTCATATTCTATAATAAAAAACCAGTAACTGTCGATGAACCGCATGGTTCAAAAAATAAAAGATACCCCTCAGAAAGGGATATCTTTCGCTTGGATGTTCATCGTCCGCACAAAACGGAGCAATGTTTTTTGACCGGGTTTTCTTTCGCCGCTGCAATAATAACCAACCGTCCGAACACTTATGTTAAGTTGCTCGGCAACCTTCTCATAGGTCAATCCGGATTTTTGAATACTGTTGCGGAGAAAATCGGCCAATTCTGGATCTTTCTTTCTGTTAGATTCCATATCAGCAACCTCCTGGCTTTCACCGTTGCTTGGCCGAAAGTTGCTACGGATATGATACCATAAGAATTCTAAAAAGTCAATTTGAAGGAATTGTCTCGCAAAAATAAGGCAGTAGCAGTATCTTGTTTCTTATAAAGTCCTCGATAAAGGCAAGGCTATCTGTAATTACTCTGATGTTTATCCAAAGAAGAAATAGCCGCAGGGCGTCTTTTTCCGATATATCAATTGAATCATTGTAATAATCTCCGTGAATGATTGAATTGCGGTTTAATGTTATATCAGAGTTTTTGTGGTTTGCTGTAAGTTTTTTATAGTAGGAATCAATTTTGTTCCATGCCTCTGTATCCCATTCGCCCATCATATTATTAATAATCATATATATTTTTTCAGAGCGCTGACCGCCGTTTTTGTATTCTTTTTTTACTTCCCAATACCCTTCTAAAATATCTGCACAGCGCTTGTGTTCATGCTCGATAAGCGCAAACCAGTTTCTTGCGGCACTGCGATAGCAACCGTTGTACATCATCTCGAGTGCCGCATGGGTATCTTCCAGTTCCCTTTGCAGCGGAATCCCGAGATTCGGCACTTGATAAAATGTTGATAGCAACTCTCTTGCACCTAAGTATTCTGCAAAAGAAAACGATTCCAAGATATAATCCGAATTGCATTCTTTTTCCAGCAGTGGCAGATCTGGCGTTTCGAGAAAATATAATAAAACACCGTTGTCAGCTAATTGGCGCATTCTTTCCCGGTACGGCGGTGTAAACAGAATACTTCTGTCGCTGTCAATCCGTCTGTTCAATGCATCATTTGAACAAAAGAATTCAAAACACGCTTTGCCCACTTCGACATTCAGCTTTTCGCACTCCGAAAATTCAGGAATGGTCTTCATTGCAGTCGTTATATCGTGAATTGGTGCGTTGCTGTCCTGTCTGTAATCAATCAACGCTTTCAGCCTGTCTACATCCGTATCGCAATCAGGCAGCAATTCAAGCACATTTGAGGTTGTCGAAAGCTTTTCAAAGCCCTTAGCAAATATTTCACGGTAGCGTTCTTCCAAACGATCTCTGATTTGCATCTTTTCAGAAGCAATTGCATGAAGTCTTGCTTGCTCCTGTATTGCGCTTATTTGCTGTTGTGTCATTAGTCTACGCTGCTTTTTTAATAGTTCTAAATAAGATGTAATTTCCATCAAAACACCTCTTTGCATTTAAGTAGCGTGATTATTATATCATAAAAACCTTGCTTTTCAAAGATGCGATTACATTACGGCAAGAAATAAGGAAGCTTTGCCTTTGCGATATTTGCTTTTTGGTGCCTCTTGTTTTTTGCCAATTCATAAATGCGGATATACCATTGGGAAGCAAAATGCGCAATTCATATCGAGATTTGCTACCCAATATATATACTGTTTTTGCAATATAGATATGGAAAAGCCGCATAAACACTGGGTTTATGCGGCTCCGTTGGCGGAGACGGCGAGATTCGAACTCGCGGGGGATTGCTCCCTAACTGATTTCGAGGGTCGTGAAACAGCCAAAACCGCCCTGTATTTCCACATATCTTCTTATAGGTTATCTGCGAAAAGCCTTGTAAACAAAGGCTTTTCTTGTATCTTGTGATTGTGGCGGTTTTTCTTTTTACAACCTTGTTTTTCACGTCCGGGCACCATTTGGGCACCATTGCAAGGTCATAACAAATATGACCTCTCTAATATCAATCAAAAGAGAACAAAAGTCAAGTGAAAAAAATATACGCTATGATTTTTGATTTTCTAAACAGGCTGAAATCCCGCATAGTATAAGCAAAAATTACTAAAACATAGGGGGCCCCTGTTCCTCTGCGTTCTACAAATCATGTGTTAAACCGGGCACCTTACAGGGCACTATTTTGTAAAAAAAAGAGGGCACCACGGGCACCATTGAAGAAAAGGAGAATCCGATGAAAAACACTCTACTTGACAAAGGTATTATAACCCCGTCCGGCGAAATCAGTAAGGACAAAATCAACCTTGTCGCCGGAGCAATCACGCAGCCGTTCGCAGAAATGGTCTGGGTGACGACAGGCGGCGATATGGAAACCATCAACCGCCTTACCGATGTTCTCGTTTCCATGAACACCCCCGCAGACCGGGGCAAGCTGTTCAAAATCATCAAAATGCTGTATGGGCTTATGGGCTTACCGTTTTCCGAGGAAGCCGAGCCGATGGACGCCGCCCCCGACGTATTGGAATACTTCATCTTTTCCTTTACGGCAGATTTTGGCGAAATCATCAAAGACTATATCGCGGAAGCACAATAGAATACGCGCACACAGGCGGCGTTTCTCAAACCCACACAGGGGTAACAGAAACGCCGCTTTTTTCATGCCCCATGTTACGCAGTAGAGCAGAAAAAAGCCTTGCAGCAAGCGGCGTTTGGGGCGCGGCTTTGACGGGGTAAGGTGTTTATACCTTTTCCCTTAAAAACGTGCTTCTACTGCGTAACAAAACCACAGCAAAGGAGTGATGAACAATGGCAGTTTTCCGTGTGGAACGAAACCGCGGCTATACCGTAATGAGCAACCACCACCTACGCAACAGGGACTTGACCTTGAAAGCAAAGGGGCTGCTTTCGCAAATGCTGTCCCTGCCGGACAACTGGGACTATACCCTTGCGGGGCTGTCCCGCATCAACCGGGAGAAAATCGACGCGATACGCGAAGCGGTACGGGAGCTTGAAAAAGCCGGGTATATCGTCCGCAGCCGCGAACGCGACAAGAAAGGACGCTTGCGGGGCGCAGACTATATCATTTACGAGCAGCCGCAGCCACCTGTATTGGATTTACCTACATTGGAAAATCCAACATTGGATAATCCAATGTTGGAAAAACCTATGTTGGAAAACCCTACGTTGGAAAATCCAACGCAATTAAATAAAGATATATCAAGAACTGATTTATCAAAAAAAGAGAAATCAAATACGGATCTATCAAATACCCATTCCATTCCTATCCTTTCCCCTTACCCCTCACCTTTCACAGAGGACGCGGCAGAGCCGGAACGGAAAGGAACGGAAGCGAAAACGCAGAGCGCAATAGAGATTTACAGGGACATCATCAAGGAGAATATCGAGTATGACATTCTCATACAGGACCCGCACATGGATAAAGACCGACTGGACGAAATCGTTGACCTCATACTGGAAACGGTATGCACAGCGAGAAAGACGCTCCGCATCGCCGGGGACGACTATCCGGCAGAGCTTGTCAAAAGCAAGTTTTTGAAGCTGACGAGCAGCCATATTGAATTTGTCCTTGACTGTATGCGGGAGAACACCACGAAGATCCGCAATATCAAGCAGTATCTGCGGGCGGTGCTGTTCAACGCCCCGTCTACCATCGACAGCTACTATACCGCCCTTGTTGCCCACGACATGGCAAGCGGCGCATGGGCGAAGCCGAAAGGCGGCATACCCGATTACACCTGCAACGAGGGCGAAAGCCTGTAAAACCAAAGGAGGACAAGACTATGAAGCAGGGCGCATTGTTTTTTGACGAAACCGCTGACCGCTACGACATCCGCTTTGACCTTGCCGATTACTACGGCGGGCTGCATTGCGGCGATTGCTTGGAGGTATTCACAGGCGGCAAGTGGAAGCCGACCCGTATGGAGTACGGCGACAACTGGTATCTTGCGGGTGTCCGCGCCGAGGACTTGAACGGCTTACTGGTGCGGATTTAAGCGGGGCGGCGCAGGCAGCGGACGCCCATTTTTTGCGCCCAAAAGCGGCGCAGCACATATCACCGCGAAAGGAGGACGGTAAATGCAAGATGAAATCAACGAAAAAGTCATTGCCTTATCCATAAGGACGACCAAGCTCACCGCCGAAATGCTGCAAAAATCCATTCGCTTCATGCTTTCACAAATCAAAAAGCAGTTGGATAAGCCGGTGCAGCACCACGGCAAGCAGACCCTAAAACAGCTTATGAAGCAGAACACAGGCGTAAGCAGCATCGAAATCACTGACAGCAATATCAAAGCCTTTGAGAGCACCGCAAAGAAATACGGCGTTGACTTTGCGCTGAAAAAGGACGCGACGGAAAGCCCGCCCCGCTACCTTGTGTTTTTCAAGGGGCGCGACGCGGACGTTTTGACCGCAGCCTTTCAGGAGTTTTCCGCAAAGAAGCTGACACAGGAACAAAAGCCCTCGATCCGCAAGGCGTTAGCCGCCTTTAAGGACAAGGCGAAGCAGCTCAACGCTGACCGCCAAAAGGTGAAAAATCAGACAAGAGGGGGCATTGAGCGATGAAAAGCATAAATCTGAAAAAGCTGATACTTCCCAATCTGCCTTATCTGCTCTTTGTGTATCTCTTTGATAAAGTGGGACAGGCGGCGCGGCTTGCGCCGGGGGCTGACCTCTCCGGCAAGCTGCTTTCCATTGGTGACGGCTTTGCCGCCGCCTTTTCCTCATTCGCGCCGAGCCTGCACCCCGCAGATTTACTTGTGGGCGTTTTGGGCGCGGCACTGATCCGGCTTGTTGTCTACGTCAAAGGCAAAAATGCGAAGAAATATCGCCGTGGCGTGGAGTACGGCAGCGCGAGATGGGGCAGCGCCGACGATATACGCCCGTACATCGACCCAGTGTTTGAAAACAATGTGCTGCTCACACAGACGGAACGGCTGATGATGAACAGCCGCCCGAAGCAGCCGAAGTACGCACGGAACAAAAACGTGCTGGTGGTGGGCGGCAGCGGAAGCGGCAAAACCCGCTTTTTCGTCAAACCCAACCTGATGCAAATGCACAGCAGCTATCTCGTGTCTGACCCGAAAGGTACTCTCCTGCTCGAATGCGGCAAACTCTTGGAGCGCGGCAGTCCGAAGCTGGGCGAGGACGGAAAGCCCGTTAGAAAAAACGGAAAGCTCGTCTATGAGCCGTACCGTATTAAGGTGCTGAATACCATTAACTTCAAAAAGAGCATGAAATATAATCCTTTCGCCTATCTCCGCGACGAAAAGGATATTTTGAAGCTGGTAAACACACTGATTGCCAACACCAAGGGCAGCGGAGAAAAGTCCGGCGAGGATTTTTGGGTGAAAGCCGAGCGGCTGCTGTACTGTGCGTTAATCGGCTACATTCACTACGAAGCCCCGGACGCAGAGCGAAACTTTACGACGCTGCTTGAAATGATCAACGCAAGCGAAGCCCGCGAGGATGACAGCGAGTTTCAAAGCCCCGTTGACCTCATGTTTGAACGCTTGGAGGAAAAAGACCCGGAGCATTTTGCGGTCAAGCAGTACAAAAAGTTTCTGCTGTCTGCGGGCAAGACCCGTTCCTCGATCCTCATTTCCTGCGGTGCGAGGCTTGCACCCTTTGACATCAAGGAGCTGCGGGAGCTGATGGAGAGCGACGAATTGGAGCTTGACACGCTGGGCGACCGAAAAACGGCGCTCTTTATCATCACCAGCGACACCGACCCCACCTTTGACTTTGTAACGGCGATGATCGTATCGCAGCTTTTCAATCTGCTCTGCACCAAAGCCGACGACGAATACGGCGGGCGGCTGCCCGTTCATGTGCGCTGTCTGCTGGACGAGGTAGCCAACATCACGATCCCCAATTTGGAACGGCTAATCAGCGTCCTGCGAAGCCGGGAAATCTCCGCTTGCCTTGTGGTGCAGGCGCAGAGCCAGCTAAAAGCCATCTACAAGGAACACGCCGACACCATCATCGGGAATTGCGACACAACCCTTTTCCTCGGCGGCAAGGAGAAAACGACGCTGAAAGAAATCTCCGAGGTTTTGGGGAAAGAAACGATTGACAGCTTCAACACTTCCGAAAACCGGGGGCGGGACGTTTCTCATGGGCTGAACTATCAAAAGCTCGGAAAGGAGCTTATGAGCCAGGACGAAATTGCCGTGATGGACGGCGGGAAATGTATCTTGCAGCTACGGGGCGTTCGCCCGTTCTTCTCCGACAAGTACGATATAACCCGGCACCCGAAATACAAATACCTTTCGGACTATGACAAGAAAAACACCTTTGACATCGAGAAGTTTTTGAAGCGGCAGCGACGCCCGGTAATCATCAAGCCGGATACCGTCTTTGACTATTACGAAATTGACGCAGCGGATTTACAGGAGGTTACGGAATGAACAGACGCATCAGAAAGAAGTGGGAAAAACAGCAGCTTGCGCGGGCGATCCGGGAGCTTGTCGCCCTTGCAGAGAAGCGGCAGCAAAAGCGGCAGGAAGCCATCGACCGCTTTCTGACTGCATACAGCGCCTACCTTGCCAAGCAGGGCGGCGCGGAAAGGAGGACGCCGTGACGAACGCCTGCAAAACGCCGGGAGCAGTCATGCAGACGCTTATCACCGCTCTTGCCGCAGGGCTTGCGGTATGGGGTACCGTGCAGCTTTTGGAGAGCTTTCAAAGCGGCGGCGAACGCCAGCGGGCGCAAGCTCTCGATCTCATTAAAGCGGGCGGCGAAATTGTCCGCACCGCCACTTGGGAGGTGATACCGCCATCAAGACCGTAAGCATCGGCTACATGGTACGCGCTCCTACCTTTGCACTTCCTATTCCCTTGCGGGCATTGTCCGTGCAGCCGCCTTTTTTGATGAGGGCGGCTTTTTTCATGCACAAAAATACAAACACAAAAATTCAAGAGCCGCAAAGCGGCAGAAAGTGAGGTCAATCTATGACATTTTTCAATTCGGCAGTAGACGTGTTGCAGACCCTTGTGATTGCACTGGGCGCAGGTCTTGGCATCTGGGGCGTTATCAACCTCTTGGAGGGCTATGGTAATGACAATCCGGGGGCAAAATCGCAGGGCATGAAGCAGCTTATGGCGGGCGGCGGCGTTGCCTTGATTGGCGGCGTTCTCGTTCCCCTGCTCAAAGGGCTGTTCGGTTAAGCGGCGGTAATGTCCTATGCAGAGCATACTTGACGCGATTAACGAATGGATCAAGGAAATCCTGATCGGAGCGATCAACGGAAATCTGTCAACTATGTTCGGGGACGTAAACGAAAAGGTCGGTACGATTGCCGCCGAGGTAGGCAAGACCCCGCAGGGGTGGAACGCAAGCATATTTTCCATGATACAGACGCTATCGGAAAATGTGATCGTCCCCATTGCGGGGCTTGTTATTACCTACGTTCTATGCGTGGAGCTTATCAGCATGGTAACGGAAAAGAACAATATGCACGACATCGACACGTTCATGTTCTTTAAGTGGTTTTTCAAAGCGTTCGTTGCGGTGTTTATCGTCACGCATACCTTTGACATCACTATGGCGGTATTCGACATGGCGCAGCACATTGTTTCCGGCGCGGCGGGCGTGATCGGCGGCAGCACCAGCATTGATGTTGCCGCCGCACTCTCGTCCATGCAAGCCGGACTTGACGCAATGGAAATCCCCGAACTGCTCTTGCTTATGCTCGAAACAAGCCTTGTCAGCCTTTGCATGAAAATCATGTCGGTGCTGATAACGGTTGTTTTGTACGGGCGTATGATTGAGATTTACCTGTACTGCTCCGTATCGCCTATCCCATTCGCCACCATGACAAACCGGGAATGGGGGCAAATCGGAAACAACTACTTAAAAGGCCTGTTTGCCCTCGGCTTTCAAGGCTTCCTCATTATGATATGCGTCGGCATTTACGCGGTTTTGGTAAACAACATGGTTATAGCGGACAATCTGCACACCGCGATATTTTCCATCGCAGCCTATACGGTGCTGCTTTGCTTTAACCTTTTGAAATCCGGCGCACTGGCAAAATCATTATTCCATGCACATTAAAAGGAGGTTTTCCATCACCAAGAAATACAGCGTTATTTACGCAGATCCCCCGTGGCGGTATGAACGGAGCAAGGTGCAGGGCGCAGCGGAAAAGCACTATCCCACCATGAGCATTGACGAGCTGTGCGCCCTGCCCGTGCCGGAGCTGGCGGCGAAGGACTGCGCCCTGTTTTTGTGGGCGACCTTTCCGCAGCTTCCCGAAGCTCTGCGGCTGATCCGCGCATGGGGCTTTCGGTATCGGACTGTGGCGTTCGTTTGGCTCAAACGTAACCGCAAAAGCCCGTCCTGGTTTTACGGCATGGGCTATTGGACGCGCAGCAACGCGGAAATCTGTCTGCTGGCGACCAAGGGCAAACCCAAGCGGCAGTCGGCGGGCGTACATCAGTTTCTTATCAGCCCCATAGAGCAGCACAGCAAAAAGCCGGATGCAGCGCGGGAAAAAATCGTTGCCCTTATAGGGGATTTGCCCCGTATTGAGCTGTTTGCCCGACAGAAAACGCCGGGGTGGGATATATGGGGCAACGAACTCCCAAACAGTATTGAAATGTAACGAAAGGAGATTTTTCTATGGCGTATGTACCCGTTCCCAAAGACCTATCACGCATAAAGACAAAGGTTGCCTTTAACCTTACCAAAAGGCAGCTTATCTTCTTTGCGGCGGCGCTCCTTGTAGGATTGCCGCTTTTCTTTTTGCTCAAAGGCAGCACTGGCACAAGCCTTGCGGCGTTCGTGATGATCCTCGTTATGCTGCCCTGCTTTCTGCTTGCCATGTACGAAAAGCACGGGCAGCCCCTTGAAACGCTGATTAAGAACATCATACAGACAAAATTTATCCGTCCGAAAGAAAGACCCTATCAGACGGAAAACTTCTATGCCGTCCTCGAACGGCAAAGACAACTTGAAAAGGAGGTATCGGCTATTGTCAACGGCAAACGCAAAACACGCAGGAAACAGGCGTAAGCTCACCCGCGCCGAGAAAAAGGAAATCGCCGCCCTGATCCGAGCGGCAAAGGGTGACGGAAAGGCGCACACTGCGCAGCAGACCATACCGTATCTTGCCATGTACCCGGACGGTATCTGCAAGGTTACGGAAAAGAAATACTCCAAGAGCATCGCCTACGACGACATCAACTACCAGCTTGCGCAGGCAGACGATAAGACCGCCATTTTTGAAAACTGGTGCGACTTTCTCAACTATTTTGACGCGACCGTTAGTGTGCAGCTTTCCTTTATCAACCGGGGAACGCGCAGCGGCGCGAAGGAGGTCGTTGCGATCCCCGCGCAAAATGACGCTTTCAATTCCATCCGCACCGAATACGCGGATATGCTGAAACATCAGCTTGCAAAGGGCAACAACGGCTTTGTAAAGTCAAAGTACATTACCTTTTCCGTGGAAGCGGACAATCTGAACGCGGCAAAGGCGCGGCTTGCCCGTATTGAAACCGACATACTGAATAATTTTAAGGTGCTGGGCGCAGCTGCCCGCCCCATGACGGGCTATGAACGGCTGGAAGCCCTGCACAGCGTATTCCACCCGGAGGGAGAACCGTTCCGTTTCTCTTGGGACTGGCTCACCCCGTCGGGGCTTACCACAAAGGACTTTATCGCCCCGTCCTCGTTCCGTTTCGGCGAGGGCAGATATTTCCGCATGGGACGCAAAATCGGCGCGGTCAGCTTCCTTGAAATCCTTGCGCCGGAGCTGAACGACCGTATGCTTGCGGACATTCTTGACCTTGAAACGGGGATCGTTGTCAATCTCCACATCAAGAGCATCGACCAGACCGAAGCCATCAAGACCATCAAGCGCAAGATAACCGACCTTGACAAAATGAAAATCGAGGAACAAAAGAAAGCGGTACGCAGCGGCTACGATATGGACATCATCCCCTCTGACCTTGCCATGTTCGGCGGCGAAGCGAAAAATCTCTTGCAGGACTTGCAGAGCCG
>UQAZ01000003.1 GCA_900539165.1 uncultured Oscillospiraceae bacterium | reverse complement strand
CAAGCAGAGGGTCACAGGTTCGAGCCCTGTTGTTCCCACCAAGTAAAAGCAATCGTCAAATGACGGTTGCTTTTTTGTTTTATAAAATAAATCAACGGTTGTTATATCACCGCTGATTAATCAAAAAAGCAAAGCAACAGATATTCTGTCGCTTTGCTTTTTATTATTCTTTACTTTCTATAAGCTTGCAATCAACCTCAAAGGTTTTAATGCTGTTGTTTTCTATTCTGGCAATAGTAAGTTTTACGGTATCACCGGGTGACGATTTGCTGAGTACCGAGGTCATAATATCGGTAGAAGTAAGCACATCACCGTTTACGGCAACAATTACATCGTACTTTTTAACATCCTTGTTTGCCAAATCGGAATCGGAGCTGATTTCGTTTATAACCATTGCGCCCTCTGCGCCCTTATAGCCTTTTTCTGCAAGAGCCGAAATTACAGACTGTGCATTAGTAACCTTTGAAATAGGTACATATGTCAAGCCGAGCTTTGCTCTGCCTGCAACATAGCCGTTTTTGATAAGGCTGTTTGCCGTATTAACCGCCGTATTACTCGGAATAGCAAAGCCCATACCCTCATACTCGGTAGAAGCAATCTTTGAGGAGTTAATGCCGATTACCTGACCCTGCATATTAAACAATGCACCGCCCGAGTTGCCCGGATTAATAGCAGTATCAGTTTGGATACACTCGTTATTATATCCGATTGATGACGATACAGGACGGTCAAGAGCAGAAACAATACCTGTTGCAACGCTGTTCATAAACTTACTTCCGCCCGGACATCCGATAGCCACGCATTGCTCGCCAACCGAGATTTTTTCGCTGTTTGCAAATTTTGCAACCTTTAATCCCGTTGCCTTAATTTTAAGCACGCCTATATCGGTTTGGCTGTCAACGCCAACCATAGTAGCCTCATATTCCTTATCATCATTGGTTGTTACCTTAAATGTTGAGCCGCCCGAAATAACATGGGCGCAAGTCATAATATAGGTATAGCCGTCCGATTCGCTCATAATGACGCCTGAGCCTTCGCCCGAAAGGGTCGGGTCAGAGGATGAGGAGTTGTTACCGTGGCCGTAAAAATAGTTATATGCACTCTGTTCGGTATAAACCGAAACAAGCACGCAAGAATCCATATTTTCACTCGCAACACCCGCAACGGTAAGATTACCGTTTTTGTCCTTCATATCAGTCTCTGAGCTGTCACTTATACTTGCAGAAGCGTCACCCTGAGATGATGTTATATCGTTACTTTCCGACTCGTGATTTGTAATCACTCCCGCCGCCGAAAGGATAATCGTGCCGATTGCAAAAACCGCGCAGATTGCAACAATCGCAATGATAATCTTAACAGAAGTTTTCATCGGCTTCTTCTGCTTAACAGGCTTACCGTTTACATAATTTACGCCTGCTCCCTGATTAGGAACATAATACTGATGAGACTGTCTTGCATAATCGGTCGACTGATTTGCAGATTGGTTTACCTTGTTTTGATATTCTGATGCGCCTGTCGGTCTGTAATAATAATTCTGAGCCGGAGGAGTCTGCTGTTCGGCAGGCTTTTTCGGAGGGACATAGCGATATTCTCCCGATTGATTGAATGTCGCTCCCTGCTGCTCGGAATTATTACCGTCAGGAGTTGAGTTTTGCTTGTTATAATCGTCCATTACAATTATCTCCTTTTTTGAGGCTGAGCCTCATTACTTTTGTTTAGGCAGCGTAAACACAAACTCCGCCTCGGTCTTGCTGTCGGAGCGGGCAAAAATTCTTCCGCTGTGCATTTCTACCATAGTTTTAACTATATAGAGTCCCAAGCCAGCACCCTTTGCGTCCAACGAGCGAGACTTATCAACTTTATAAAATCTTTCAAAAATTCTGGACAGCTCTGTGGAGTCGATTCCCTCGCCGCTGTTCTTTATAGAGCATTGAATGCTGTCGCCGATGTCGGATATGCTAATATCAATATATCCGTTATCATTAGTAAACTTAACCGCATTGTCAAATAAATTATATACAACCTGATAAATCATATCCGGGTCGGCAAAAACATAATGCGGCTGAACATTATCAAGGCCTCTGATTTCGATATTTTTCTTATCAATCTTTTGCTCAAAGGTCAAGAGAATATGAATAATTTGGTCAGAAATATTATACGGCTTAGGCTTCATTTCAAAGTCACCCGATTCAATCTTGCTCATATTAAGCATAGCAACAACAAGTCGAGAAAGTCGTCGAACCTCGTCAGAAACGATTTTCAAATAATACGCTTCCTTTTCCTTACGAATCGTGCCGTCAAGTATTCCGTCGATAAAGCCGGCAATGGATGTCATCGGGGTTTTAAGCTCGTGCGAAACATTTGCGACAAAGCTTCTTCTTGAGCTTTCAAGCTTATCAAGTGCATCTGCCATTTCGTTAAACGCATAGCCCAAGTCCGCAAGCTCGTCATTAGTCTTAATATTAACCCTGTATGAGAAATCACCGACAGCGAATTTTTTAGCCGCAAGGCTCATTTGCTGAAGCGGTGTTACCATTCGCTTAGTGAGCTTCCAAATAAATATGCCCGAAATAACCAAGCATATAAATGTAATTATCAAAAACGCTCTGAAAATAAGTGTAACAACCTGTGTTGTACCCGCCGGTGTAATGGCAAAAACAGAGCCTATGATTTGCCCGTTATCCTGCAAATTTTTATTAGAATAACTTGAAACAATCGGAGAGCCTACGATATAATACTTTTCTCCGTTGATAACCGCCCTGCTTACCGACGCCGACGAACCCTCATAAACCCTTTGGATTTGCTTATCGCCAACCGAAAGAGCCTTGTGATTTTCACACACAAGAGAGCCGGAACGCATAGCACTAATACCTATTTGGTCCTTACACATTATCACCGTTCCGCCGGAATCGCATACAAAAATATCGGAATCAATACAATTAGATACCATATTAAGATTTTCGCAGATAGTTTCCTTATCGAATGAATACAAGCTGTTCATATCGTTGACTATCATATTTTGCGATATATAATCGGCAATGGATTCGGTGTTTTCCCTAAGCAATGCTGTCTTGTCCTTTAGGGAATAGCCGTTTACGATAGCAACCAATGCCGTTCCCAAAACCATAAAAGATATTAAATAGATAGTTATAAACAAGACAAAATACTTTGTAAAAATATTCTGCCTTTTTCCTCTTTTTACAGCACCTATCATAAATTAATCCTTCGTTTCAAACTTATAGCCTACACCCCAAACGGTTTTAAGGCACCATTTATCAGAAACGCCCTCAAGCTTTTCACGAAGTCTTTTAACATGAACGTCTACTGTTCTGCTGTCACCGTAATAATCAAAGCCCCAAACCTCATCAAGAAGCTGGTCACGGGTGTAAACCCTATTAGGATTAGAAGCAAAATGATAGATAAGTTCAAGTTCTTTAGGAGGAGTATCAACAGGAACACCCTTAACCTTCATCTCGTAATTTTGAATATTAATCTCAAGATTATCATAGATTACAGTCTTTTTCTTATCCTCTGCACCGTCAGTTTCTCCCTTTGTTCTGCGAAGCACAGCCTTAACCCTTGCCATAACCTCTTTTGTGTCAAACGGCTTTACAACATAGTCGTCTGCGCCAAGCTCAAGACCAAGCACCTTATCAAAAGTCTCGCCCTTAGCGGTAAGCATAATAATAGGCACGCTCGATGTCTTTCTGATTTCACGGCATACCTGCCAGCCGTCCATTTTAGGAAGCATAATGTCAAGAAGAACAAGGTCGGGTGTTTTATTCTTAAACACATCAACAGCTTGCTTTCCGTCATTGGCGGTATATACCACATAACCGTCGTTTTCAAGGTAAAGCTTCAAAAGCTCGCAAATGTTAAGGTCATCGTCTACAACAAGAATTTTGTTAGCCATAATTAAGTTTCCTTTCGTTTGTTTGTTTTTCCTATGCACCCATAATACAATCCTTTTTTGTTCACAATTTGTATTTTGAGTAAACAAAGAATTAATTTTTTGAACAATTAATTAATATAAATTAATCAAATTTTTACCATTTTATATTGCGTCGCTCACAACCCTCGACATAGTCTATAAACTGCTTTGCACATCGTGGAGAACGACCGCCTCGCCTGAGCGCCCAAGTATCGGCAGCGGCAAGAAGCTCTTGCATATCCGATTTAAGCTCTCTGTCCGTGGCAATTTTTTCTACAATATCGAAAAACTGCGCCTTATCCGGATTAATGAATGTAACCGATAAACCGAATCTGTCCGAAAGACTAAGTTCCTCCTGAAGCGTGTCGGAACGGTTTACATCATTTTCCCTGTCGGAGAAGTTTTCTTTAATCAAATGACGACGATTTGATGTTGCATAAATCAAGGTGTTGCTCTGCCTGCCCGAAAGTGAACCTTCCAAAGCAGCCTTCAGCTCGCCGAACGAATCATCGTGGCTGTCAAAGCTGAGGTCGTCAATGAAAATAATAAATTTCATAGGACTGTCCGCTATGCGTTCTCTAATCATAGTCAAATCATTAATATCGCCCTTTGATATTTCTATCATACGCAAGCCTTGCGACTTATACTCATTAAGTATAGCGTGAACGGTTGAGCTTTTTCCCGTTCCCCTGTCGCCGTACAGCAAAACATTGTTTGCAGGCAAACCGTTAATGAATGCCGTGGTATTATCAACCACCTTGTTTCGCTGAAGCTCGTAGTTTTTCAAATCACCCAGAGTAATCGGGTCAATCGCAGTGATGGGAACGAACTCCTCATTTCGCCATGTGAACGCAACAAATTTTGCAAATACACCGTAACCGTTACATTTATGAAATGCCATAAGCTCGTCAATCTGCTCTGCCCAATTTTCTTTTAGCGGAAGCATTGCCCTGCCGTCGCTGCACCAAGCGGGCATAGTGGAAAGCACCTGAGCAATATCCTCGTTCTGCTCAGCACGCACAATATCATCGGCACAAACCCCTGCGATAACCTCAAGTTTCATCAAGTCCGACTTAACTCCCTCGATTACAGAAGCGTCAAGCTCGTCACATTTACCTGCGGCGGCAGCCTTTGTAAACACATTATCATCAGTCAAAATCAATTTTGACACATAATGCCTAAACGAATGATGCTCCGATACAAGTTTGAAAAACTTACTCTGCTTCATCAACACAGCCTCGCTGTCAAGAGATGCAAGCAACTCATAAAGAGCATTGATTATCTCATCGTTCTTCAAATCATAAACGCAAAGAGATTCGATATAATATCTGATTTTTACCGCCTTATTCACAACAAATCACCTGTCTTATATATAGTTTGTCTAATAATTAATTACATAATATACTATTTGTTCACAATTTACAAGAGGAACGGCAAATGTTTTTTGAAAAAATATTTTGATGTATGATGTCTGACAACGCATTGACTTTTGGTCTGCTTTATGGTATTATCAACTAAGAAAGCGAGGGTAAAATATGAATAATGAAAAGTTATCCGATGTGACAGCGCAAAAAATACGAACTATGATAGAAGCGGAAAACCGTTTCAAGGTAGGCGACAAGCTCCCTAACGAAAACGATTTTGCAAACGAGCTGGGCATAAGCCGAAGCACGCTGAGAGAGGCTATTAAATCCCTGACCTCTTTGGGAATACTTGAAATCAAGCGAGGAAAAGGTACATTCGTCACCGACTCGACTATGATAGAAAGCGGCGATTTGGGCGAAATCAATTCAGGGCTTGACGACCTGTTTGAAATGCGACTTATGTTTGAGCCGGAATGCGCTTATTACGCTGCTTTAAGAGCCACAGATGAGGAAATAGCAATCATTTGCAAGTACGGCGAAGCAGTCGAGCAAAAGATAAAAAGTAAAGAGGACAGAACCTACGAGGAGCAGAAGTTCCACGAAAGCATTGCGAGTGCAACGCACAATGCATTTGTCGAGCAGTTTATGCCGATTATTTTCAACGCAATCAAAAAAGGCGTAATCGTTATGCAAAAAGATAAAATCGTAAGCAGCGACAACCTCAACGACGACCGCTTAATTATGGATTTTCTAAAGTCAAGAAACGCAGACGGTGCAAGAACGGCAATGCGTCTGCACATACTTCACGCTATGGAAGGATTAAAAAATCTAAAATAATTCTTGACATAAGACATCATACAATATATAATGTGATTAAAAGATAGAACAAATCAGTTATTTGACAACTTGTCTTACAACTGACGAAGCAGAATTAATTATTATTTTTAGGAGGAACTAAAAATGGCAGAAGCAAAAATCTTCTACGAATCAGATTGTAACCTCAGCTTTCTTGACGGTAAAACAGTTGCTATCATCGGCTTTGGTTCACAGGGACACGCACACGCACTTAATCTTCACGAAAGCGGTGTTAATGTAATTGTCGGTCTTTACAAAGGCTCAAAATCATGGGAGCATGTTGAAAGCCTTGGCTTAAAGGTTATGACAACTGCTGAGGCAGTTAAGGCAGCAGATGTAATTATGATACTTACTCCTGACGAGAAGCAGGCAGCTATCTATAAGAACGACATCGCTCCTTATCTTACAGAGGGCAAGGCACTTGCATTTGCACATGGCTTTAATATTCATTATAAGCAAATCGTACCTCCGTCAAATGTTGATGTATTTATGATTGCTCCTAAGGCTCCGGGTCACACAGTAAGATCCGAGTACAAGGAGGGCAAGGGTACACCTTGTCTCGTTGCAGTATATCAGGATGCAACAGGTCATTGTCTTGATACAGCACTCGCTTACGGTGCAGGTATCGGCGGCGCAAGAGCTGCAATTCTCGAAACCACCTTCAAATGCGAAACCGAGACTGACCTCTTTGGTGAGCAAGCTGTGCTTTGCGGCGGTGTAACAGCTCTTATGAAGGCTGGCTTCGAGACACTTGTAGAAGCAGGCTACGACCCAAGAAACGCTTACTTCGAGTGCATTCACGAAATGAAGCTCATCGTAGACCTTATCTACTCAGGCGGTTTCTCAAAGATGAGATACTCTATCTCAAATACTGCTGAGTACGGCGACTATGAGACAGGCAAGAGACTCATCACAGATGAGACAAAGAAGGAAATGAAGAAGGTTCTTGAGGAAATTCAGGACGGCACATTCGCTTCTAAGTTCATCACAGAGGCTAACAACGGCTGGGCTCACTTCAGAGCTAAGAGAGAGCTTGAGGCTTCACATCAGCTTGAAAATGTTGGCGAAGGCATCAGAGCTATGTATAGCTGGAACGGCGACGACAAGTACGCTGAGAAATAAACTCTATAACAAATTAACATATACGAAAAGGCCACTGAGGAGCAATCCCCAATGGCTTTTTCATTTTAATGTTTTGTTTGGACATAAATCCTTGATAATACTTAACTATTATGGTAAAATAAATTTACCACACGAACTGAATATTACAGATATGCGAGTACCATTCTATTTTTAGATAAAAATGCGTACTCTATTAAAAGCATATTCGTATGTTTGTAATAAGTTTGTGTGGTAGCAACGGAGTTATGCGTTTTTTGTGCGTAGCTTCGGCTACGCACTTTTTATTTTCAAGGAGGAGAAAAAATGAGTAAAAAAACAAAAATAATTATCGGTTCTGCATTTTTGGCAACAGTTTTATTAATCCTTGTAATAGGACTTATTGTCGGCTACTCGATTCAACGCAACACATTAAACTTAATATACACCAAGGACATAAACATTGAGCTTGATAATCAAGCACACACTATCAGTACATACGACTTCATCGGCAACGAAAGCAAAGATAAGTTGAACGCACAATTTGATAATAAAAGCACTTCAACAGAAGTAATGGCAGACAGCGTTTATACCGCTGACAAAAGCATAACTGTAAAATATATGAACGGTGCTTTATGTAAAACACAAAAAAGCGTAAAAATCAATGTCATTGATACAACTCCACCAGAATTCACTGAAAAAGTAGACAGTATAACCATCAATAAAGGCGAGGAAATAGATATAGCCTCAAAATTCAAGGCAAGCGATTTAAGCGGAGAGGTTGAAATCAAGGCTGACAGCACTCTTGATGTAAACACCGTCGGTGAACAAGTAGTAAATGTATCAGCCACCGACAAAAACGGTAATATTAACAAGGCAGAGGTTAAAATCACGGTTATTGAAAAGAAAGAAGAACAGACAGAAAGCACAAAGCAAGACAGAGCATCAAGTAAAAATACAACAAAAAATAAAAATTCCGAAACTAATAGCAATAAAGGCAACAACAAAACATCAAGCAATGCTTCTTCAAGTTCAAAGCCAAATAGCGACACTACAACAAAACCAAACAACAACGGCGGTAGTGCGACAACCACTTCAGGCTGTGCAAGTGGTAATCATTCAATGCCGACAGGGAATATTGGCAAGTGGTTCAACAGTAGAAACGAACTTAATTCTTATTATTTGAGTATTGGCAAAGAATGGAACAACAAATATTCAGATGGTAAAATTACATTTGAAGAACTTACAAAAAATTGCCCAGAAGGCTATGAATGTTGGAGTTGTAGTAATTGTGGTAAATGGAGTGGCAATTTTAAGTATGGAAACTAATTTTTCTTGA
The DNA here is from genome assembly GCA_900539165.1 of uncultured Oscillospiraceae bacterium. Lineage (GTDB taxonomy): Bacteria > Bacillota > Clostridia > Oscillospirales > Acutalibacteraceae > Eubacterium_R. The sequence goes on along the minus strand of UQAZ01000003.1, from coordinate 110,028 downwards.
CAAACACAAGTTTACAAGTATAAATAATAACTAAAGGTGAAAAAGAAATCGAGAAATCGGTTTCTTTTTTGTGTATAAAACCATTGAGTGTTAATGAAAAAACTCGTAGGTCTGATATAACCTACGAGTTTTATATTTTGTATCAAATTTAGTCTGCTCTGAGTGCTTCGATTGGGCTGAGCTGAGCCGCCTTTCGTGCAGGATAAACGCCGAAGACTAAACCGACGCCCGACGAGAACAGAAGTGCAAGAAGTATCAGCCAAATACTTATCTTAGGCTGAATATCAATTATTGCGCACGCTCCGTACGCTCCCGCAAGTCCCAGCGCAACACCGATTATACCGCCTATAAGACAAAGGATTACAGATTCCGTCAAGAACTGCATTGTAATAACTCCTGTCTTAGCACCGAGAGATTTACGAATACCGATTTCTCTGGTACGCTCGGTAACCGAAACAAGCATAATGTTCATAACTCCGATACCGCCTACGATAAGCGAAATAGCGCCGACGCCTGCAATAAAGAGAGTAAGAACTTTCATAATAATATCAACAATTTCGATATAAGTAGCCATATTTTGAGCAGTATACATACCGTTAGAGTAGTTACCGTGAGCAGCCTTCAGGTAGTTTACGGTTGCGTTACCTACTGCGTCATAGTCTGCTCCGTCCTTAGCGATTACGAAAACATTGGAGAGATTTGCACTTGCGCCTGTTATCTGAGTAAGGGTTGTGCATGGCATAAACAGAGCAATAACAGGTTTGCCAGAGCCGGTTTGGAACATCTGACCGATATTGCCTCCGCCGCCAAGTGAGCTGGTAAGCGAGTCAATGTTAGCAACACCGCAAACCTTAATCTTCATCGACTTACCGGATGAAGTAACGGTAATGCTCTCACCTGTCGCATCCTCGTAACCAAAAACACTTTTTGCCGATTCGATACCCATTACGGCATACGGCGCATTTGCCGCATATTCCTCGTCAGTAAAGAATCTGCCGTATTCGCAGGTATTAGTCATAGCAAACTGAACATCGCTGTTTACACCTACCATCATAACGGTAGCCTCGGTAGCGGTCTTATCAATGGTGGCATTACCAAATCCCATAAGCATCGGTGAGCAACGCTCAACACCGCTGACCTTCGTTTTAATATTATCGACATCCTCGAGAGTGATGTAGTCGCTGTCGGTTGCCTGGGTTGTATCGCAAGACACCAACACGGCATTAGAACCCATATCCTCGATAAGGCCGACGATATAGTCCCTGACACCTGTACCTGCACCGACTATCATAATAACCGAAGTAATACCGATAATAATACCGAGCATAGTCAGCACAGAACGCATCCAATTTGCTTTTATACACTTTATAGCGATTTTCAAGCTTTCTGTTATATTCACCTATATTACCTCTTATTTAACTTTATCGACTACCTTAACCTTAAAGGTATCTTCCTTATAATCAGACTGCGGAGTAGCAACAATTTTCTGTCCCTGTGAAAGTCCCGATGTAATTTCGTATGAGGTATCCGATGTTGCACCCGTTGTGATAGGAGTCTTTGTAACTGTCTGCTCCTCCTCGTTATAAAGGTAAACATATGTGCCTTCTTTTTCAAGTACAATCGACTCGATAGGAACGCAAGGAACATTATCAAATGTGCCTGTTACAATTTCAACATCAGCATTAAAGCCTACAATAATATTTTCGTCCGGCTGGTCTACAACTACTTTGCATTCTACGCCGGCACCCGAAGATGTGAGAGAAGAAAGACCGCTGATACCTGCCATCGAACCGACAGAATCAAGCATAGAACCATTTGAACCGCCCGTAGCAGTCGGAGCGATAGAAGCAACCTCGCCGTCATATTTTCCATATGCGGTGGTAACAGTCGCTTTCATACCAACCTTAACCTTATGCACATCATATTCACCGAGAGAGATGGTAACAACTCTTGTAGACATATTCTCAAGGGTGATAGCGCTCTGCAATGCGGTAGTCTGCGTGCCTGCACTGATTGAACATTCGGTAATAACGCCGTCGAAATCTGCTGTCCAACCTGCGTCGAGAGCCTTCTGTGCCTTGAGAACAGACTCGTAAGCCGACTTTGATGTATTAACGAGCTGCTTTTGAGCGTCAACTGTTGTACCCTTAGCAAGAACCGAGTAAACCTCTTTCTGTGCCTGAAGAGCAGAAAGCTGTACCTGTGCGGTTGCAAGCTTAACATCATTTGATGAAGCGATTTCCTTAACGATAGCGTTCCAATCAATCTCCTCAATTGCATCAACAATACCCTGCTTTACAGCCTCTGCAACCTTTTGTGCAAAAGCATCTTGGTCGAAGTTTTCGATATGATCGCCAAGCTTTGAAAGCTCCTCTAAAAGAGCCTGAACAAGCTGATTTGTCTTATCAATACTGCCGGTAAGATCCTTGATATTATCAATAAGCTCTTTGAGCTGTTTCTGAATATCGTCTGTGCCGCCGGTAATACCGCCGAGTGTACCGTCTGCGTATGTAACGACACCCGAGTTATAATCAACAGAATAGGTCTGCTCTTCGCCGTTTGAAGCAGAAGCGCTTGCAGTCTTTTTCTTATTATTATCAGACGCCATGGAATCAATACTGCTTTCAAGAGAAGCAATCTGCGAATTAACCGAAGCAAGCTGAGCCTTTGCCTCATTTTGACTCTTGAGAGCAGCGTTATAAGAAGCCTGTGCATCATTATATGTCACAGCCAAATTACTAACCTGCGTATCAAGATTAGATGTATCAAAGGTAGCAAGAACATCGCCCTTAGATACAGAATCGCCAACCTTAACAAATACTTCTTTAACGGTAGCGATAGTACCCGGAGCATATTCCCTCTTCAAGCCTGAGCTAACCTCACCGGTTGAGCTGACAGTCTGAACAATAGTGTCCGTACTGATTGTGTTAAGGCTTACCTGCTGCTTATTCTTATTATTACCGATTACTATTGTTGCTACAACAATAGCGACAACAAGAACAACTGCAATTATAGCCGATACAATCTTATTTGTTTTACTTTTCTTTACAGTAGCCATAGCTTAATCCCCTAATCTACTTAATGGCGCAATACTCCACTAAATTTCTTACAGCATAAGTATAATCACTTTTTGTATAAGTGTCAATAACTTTTTGTATTATTTCGTTATTTTATGGCTTTTAATGCCTTTTGACCGATATCTTTTCTATAATGCGCACCGTCAAACTTGATTTTTTCGACACCTGTATAAGATTTTGCGAGTGCGTCCTGCAATGAATCGCCGAGTGCAGTAACGCCCAAAACTCTGCCGCCTGAGGTAACAAGGCTGTCACCGTCGAGCTTAGTTCCTGCGTGATAAACAGTTACGCCGTCAAGCTGACCATTTGTAAGTCCGTTAATCTCTATTCCCTTAGGATATGATTTAGGATAACCGCCCGAAGCCATAATTACGCAGGTGCAGGCTCTGTCGTCCCACTCAATTTCCAAATCGGAAAGGGTTTCATTATTAATTGCTTCAAAAATATCCATTATATCGGTTTTAAGTCTCGGAAGAACAACCTGAGTTTCAGGGTCGCCGAAGCGGCAGTTATATTCTATAACCTTTGGTCCTTTCGGAGTAAGCATAAGACCGAAGTAGAGACAGCCATTAAAGGTTCTGCCCTCATTATTCATAGCCTGAATGGTGGGGAGAAAAATTGTATTCATACACTCCTCTGCAATTTCGTCGGTATAATAAGGGTTTGGAGAAACGGTACCCATACCGCCTGTATTAAGACCCTTATCTCCGTCGAGCGCACGCTTATGGTCCATTGAAGTAACCATAGGCTTAACGCATTTTCCGTCTGTGAATGCAAGAACGGAGACTTCGGGTCCGGTAAGAAATTCCTCAACCACGACATTATTGCCTGATTCTCCGAAAATCTTATCCTCCATAATTTCCTTTACGCCTGCAACAGCCTCGTCGAGAGTTTCGGGAATAAGAACACCCTTACCGAGTGCCAGACCGTCCGCCTTAATAACGGTAGGAAATTCATTTTCCTCGGTGATGTAATCAATGGCATCATTGGCATTATCAAACACGCTGTATTTAGCTGTCGGGATATTATATTTTTTCATAAGCTCCTTAGAGAAAACCTTAGAGCCTTCAATAATTGCGGCATTTGCCTTAGGTCCAAAGGTAGCAAAGCCCTCTGCGTTAAGTGCATCAACCATACCCATAACAAGCGGGTCATCAGGAGCGACAACAACAAAGTCAGCCTTAATTTCCTTTGCAAGAGCCACAACTCCGTCAATATCGGTAGCGCTGACATCAAAGCATTCTGCATCATACGAAATACCGCCGTTACCCGGACAGCAAGCGATATAATCGACTCTGTCAGAGTCCTTGATTTTTCTTACAAGAGCGTGCTCACGACCGCCCGAGCCGACAACTAAAACTCTCATTTTGATACCCCTCCAAATTATTCATTCTTATTAATAATTCTTGTTTCGGTCTCGCCTGTTTCAAGATTGATATAGCGAGTAAAGAGCGACACCTTATTATCCTCGTTAAGGTTTTCCCAAATCATATCCGTAAACTCGTCAATGCTGCTGTCTGTAATTTCAACAGGAGTAGGCTCGCCCTCGAATGACGGAATAGGATTGCCGTCACACTTATAGGTATGAATGAAATGTCCGAGACCTGCCTGTGCCGGATAATCAAAGAAAAATCTAAGACACTCAGGCACTCCGTTGTTCGATTTAAGAATTGACATTGCGTAGTCGCCGTTTGCTCTTACCACACCCGAAATTCTCGGAGTATAGTTAGGCTCGTCAGGCTCAAACTCACGAGTAAAAAGTGCTTCACAAAACGACTTGCCCTGAGCAAGGAAATCATAAACGGTGTCGGTTTGGTCACCGTTAGTAACGATTGTAGTATCCTCATATTCAAGCACAGGATTATAAATGATAAGGCTCGGATCCTCCATCTTGCTTTCATCGAAAGCCTTAGTGCGAATACCGCCTCTGTCATTTACCTCAAAAATTCTGTTTCTTGAATTAACACTTCTGCCCATAATAAAATATGCTATTACGGCATTTTTGCCATCGGCAGACTTACCCAAAACGATGCCTCTGCCCGGATATGAATTAGTATTAAGCTCTTGTGCAAGTGATTCGATTTTCATATTCTACCTCATATAATTTCTGTTTTATTACCGTTGATTTTAATTCTGCCCTCGCAGAAAAGTGAAACCGCTTTAGGCAAAATCTCCCATTCTGCCTGTCTCATAACACGATACTGCAAAATGTCCTCATTGTCTCCCTGTTCGATAGGAACAGCCTTTTGGAGAATGATAGCGCCGCCGTCCGTAATTTCGTTTACAAAATGCACGGTTGCACCCGTAACCTTCATACCGCTGTTAAGCACTGCCGTATGTACCTTTTTTCCGTAAAAGCCGTCACCGCAAAACAAAGGAATGAGGCTGGGATGAACATTTATTATCCTATTATTATATTTTGACACAAGCTCCTCACCGAGAATTGAGAGGAAGCCCGCAAGAACTATCAGGTCAATATTTCTGCCCTCAAGCGCCTTCAAAACAGCCTTATCGTAATCAGCTTTTGAAGCGTACTGCTTTCTGTTTACAACGGCTGCTTCGATACCTGCTTTTTTTGCACGCTCAAGAGCGTACGCATTTTCGTTTGAAGCAAGAACGAAGGTGATTTTTCCGTTTTTAATCTCTCCCCTGTCCTGAGCGTCAATAAGAGCCTGAAGGTTAGTTCCTCCGCCGGATACAAATACTGCTATATTTAGCATATTTCTACTCCCTTTTCACCGTCTTTAATCTCACCGATGATTGATGCCTGTTCGCCGTTAGCCTGAAGAATTCTCACAGCCTCGTCAGCCTTGTCGCTGTCTACTGCAAGCATAAGTCCCGTACCCATATTAAAGGTGTTATACATATCCCTTTCAGGGATATTGCCTGTCTTTTGAATCAAGTCAAAGATAGGAAGCTTAAAGCACTTATCCTTTTCGATTACTGCAAGAGTATTATCGTTAAGCATTCTCGGAACATTCTCATAGAAGCCGCCGCCTGTGATATGAGAAATAGCATTTACTCTAACCTCGTCCATAAGCGCAAGCAAAGGTTTTACATAAATTCTTGTCGGGGTAAGGAGTGTTTCGCCAAGCTTTGCACCAAGTTCGTCATAATAAACATCAATAGTCTTTTCGTTAATATCAAACACCTTACGAACAAGAGAGAAGCCGTTTGAATGAACACCCGATGAAGCAACACCGATAATAGCGTCGCCCGCCTTGAGATGCTTGCCCGATACAAGCTTATCCTTTTCACCGATACCAACGGTAAATCCTGCAAGGTCGTACTCCTCGTTAGGCATCATACCCGGATGTTCTGCCGTTTCACCGCCTACAAGAGCGCAACCCGACATAACACAGCCGTCTGCAACACCCTTTACGATTTGCTCAATCTTTTCGGGATAGTTCTTTCCGCAAGCAATATAGTCAAGGAAGAACAACGGCTTTGCGCCTGAGCAAGCAACATCATTAACGCACATAGCAACACAGTCGATACCGATTGTGTCGTGCTTGTCCATAAGAAAAGCAAGCTTAATCTTTGTGCCTACACCGTCTGTTCCCGAAACGAGTACAGGATTTTTATATCCTGCCATAGGAAGCTCGAACATACCGCCGAAGCCTCCGATTCCTCCGAGTACACCCGGAATGTTTGTACGCTTAACATGAGACTTAATAAGTTCTACCGACTCATATCCTGCTGTTACATCTACGCCTGCTGCCGCATAGCTGTCGCTGAAACTCTTTTCCATAAATAACTCCTTTAGATTATATAGTTGATGTCAATTAATAATATGTATAAAATAGGTTAAATTTCCTGCAATTTCTTTTGAAGGTCGGCATCCTTCTTTACAACCTGCTCTGCCATATCCTTACGCATTTGGATAAGCTTTGACATTAAATCCTCGTCACCGACAGCCAAAATTTCTGCTGCAAGCAACGCTGCGTTCTTAGCCGCATTCACGCCAACCGTAGCAACCGGAATTCCCGGAGGCATCATAACGGTTGCAAGCATAGCATCCATACCGTCCAGCACCTTTGCAGAGCAAGGAATACCGATAACGGGAAGTGTTGTTGATGCGGCAAGCACACCGCCTAAATGAGCAGCCATACCTGCTGCTGCAATAATAACGCCAAAACCGTTATCAATCGCATTTTTTGAAAATTCGTGAGCTGCCTCGGGAGTACGGTGAGCAGACATTACTCTAACCTCTGTTTCTATTCCCAAGTCCTTCAACTGCTTAATTGCCGATGTAACAACAGGCAAATCGCTATCCGAACCCATAATGATTGCAACCTTTTTCATAATCATACCACCTCTGAAATTAGTGTTAATATTATACTTTATTTACCATACTATTTCAAGCATAATAATATAAATATTAAAGCAGAATAAGGCACAAACAGTATTTTACGCTGTCTGCACCTTTAATTCGTATATCTTAATACATAATTATTTCCGAATTGCCAATAATCCTCCCCAAGCTCTGCCCGTCTTTGGGTGTAAAAAATGGCAAAATCCTTTGCATTTACAATGCCGTCACCGTTCAAATCATACGGTTTGAGCGCAACTGCTCCGTAATCATAGCTTCCGTTTGAAACATCAAGCTTGAGAAGCTCGTCTCTGCCAAACTCATTATGCACCTTAACATAACAGGTTTCATATGTACGAACGCACCAAGAGCCGTCCTCGGCAGGGTAATATTTTCTTCCGTCAACGGTAATGTACGCATGAGTGTACCCAACATTATTATCGTGAGCGCCGTAGCTGTCCTCATCCATAACAAATCTGCCGGTAACCTTATATGAAGTCGTTTCAACAAAGCTGTCCTTATAGCTTCTCGCACAATTAATGCAGGTGTGCAGAGTGTAGCCGTCATCGTCAACGGTAGGCTCTACAACCTTGCTCTCATAGCTGTGTTCTATCGTAAGAGGATAAGTCGCAAGTTTTCCCTTTAGCGAGAGGTAAGCCTTATTTTCACCGCAGGCAAACGGGTTTTTGCTCTGGTCATTGGCGTTTTTAACATAATCGCCCGCAATATATCGACTGTAATACATCTCCTCACGAGAGCCGTCTGCAAAGCCCACGGTAAGAATGAAGTCGCTGAGCATATCGTCTTTGATTGAGAAAATGCGTTTGTCTGCGTCAGCCACTCCGTCAGAAGCAGACAAAGTAAGACTGCCGAGATAAACCGACAGCGAAGAAACCTCGCTCGGATATACAAAAATGCTGTAATCGCCCGTCATTCTGACACTCGATACATAGAGGTCATACTTGACATCCTTTTTGAGCAGTTCGTCTATACAAAAGCCTGTATTGGTCTTATCAATATCGTCACCGCTTGCAATCAAAGTACCGTTTTCATAAAGTTCTGCCTTCAAGTCGCACTCACCCGAGGAATAAATACTGTATCTCTGGCTTGTGTCGGGAGTAAAGGTATAATGCAGTCTTTGATTTTCAATATCGGCAGTAACGGTATTAGGATTTTCAACGCAGGGTTTAATATCGTAGCTCATCAAAAGAGAGTACAAAATACCGTTATTTTTTGCATAATAATAAGCCTGACTTTCCGAATAAACACGCATAGAAAAGCCGTCGATAACCTTATTAAGAGCGTTATATCCAAAGGATTTTATATCGCAGGTTGCATTGCACGGGACTTCAACGCCGGTCAAAGCGTCGCAACCGTAAAAAGCCATATTTCCGACGGCAACCTTTTGAGTAGGCGAAGCGAATTCAACGCTTTTAAGCGAGGTGCATCTGTAAAACGCACTTGCTCCGACGGTCGTAACAGACGACGGAATGACAATTTCCCTAAGGTTGCTACAAGACGCAAACGCTTTTGCACCGATAGCTTTTAACGATTTCGGCAAAACGATACTCTGCATATTCATACAACTGCTAAATGCATTTGAATCAAGCTTTTCAACACCGAACGGCAAGTTCCAAGAGGTCATACCGTTAGTGAGTGCAAGCGCAAACGGTCCTATTCTGCGAAGCGTTTTAGGAAGCTGAAATTCCTTTGCCTGAACTCCGTAGAAAGCGTAACTTCCAAGTGCGGTTATACCCTCTGCCACAACAACTCTTTGTATTCTGCTGTCGTCCCATTCACGCCACGGAATGCTGGCGGTGCTGTTTGAAAAATTCGGCATTGCACCATAACCGTTTATATACAAGGTTTTGTCACTGCTGTCATAGTAGTAATATGTTGTACTGTTTTTCAGCTGAGTACCTTTATAATCCTGAGCCGAAGCAGGAAAGCTGACGCAAAAGGCGGTCGCAACGAAAAAAGCAAGCGACAAAATCACGCACATTATCCTTTTCATTACAACCACCTCTTTCTTAATTATAAATTTTACAAATAAAAACTCCGTGCATCGGATTAATCGTTTTCCTCGATATGTTCAAGACCCATAGCAATGATATTGCGAACATGGTCGTCTGACAAGGAATAGAAAACCGATTTTCCGTCACGCCTGCTTTTAACAAGCTTATTAGCCTTTAGAATTCTGAGCTGATGCGAAATTGCAGACTGCGTCATATTAAGCGCATTTGCAAGGTCGCAAACGCAAACCTCAGCCTCAAACAGAACAAACAAAATTCTGATTCTTGTAGAGTCGCCGAATATCTTAAACAACTCGGACAAATCATAAAGTTCTGTTTCCGCAGGCATTTTTTCATTAACTATTTCAAGCAGATTTTCGTGAATGCAGTTTTCATCACAGCAATCTGCCGTTCTATTATCTGTCATATTTACACTGTCCTCCGCTATGCACCTAATCGGATTACATAGCAACAAAGTTTACAAGCTTGCCCGGAACATAGATTTCCTTTTTAATCTCTTTTCCGTCAAGAAGCTGTGCAATCTTTTCATCTGCCTTTGCTGCAGCAAGCACCTCGTCCTTAGACATATCAACGCCGATTGTAAGCTTTGAACGAACCTTGCCCATAATCTGAATTACTATCTCAACGCTGTTGTCCTTAGTCTTTTCCTCGTCGTATACAGGCCATTTTGCTTCATTTACCATTCCGCCGAAATTCATTACCTGCCACATTTCCTCAGTAACATGAGGAGCGAACGGGTTAAGAAGAATTGTGAGAGTTTTAAGCTCGGCTCTGTTGCAACCCTTTTGAGCAAGCTCGTTTACGAGAGACATCATAGCCGCAATGGCTGTATTTGCTTTAAGGTTATCAATATCAAAGGTAACCTTTTTAATTGTCTTATGAATAAGAGCTTCGTTTTCGGCAGAGTATTCTTCACCGTCTGTAACCTTTTCCTGAAGATTCCAGAACTTTTCGATAAATCTCTTACAGCCCTTAATTGAATCCGGGTTCCACGGAGCAGCCTTTTCAAAGTCACCGATAAACATCTCATAAAGACGCATTGTGTCAGCACCGTAAGCGTCAACGATTTCGTCAGGATTAACTACATTACCTCTCGACTTAGACATTTTTTCGCCGTTCTCGCCGAGAATCATACCGTGTGATGTTCTCTTTTGATAAGGCTCTGAGGTAGGAACAACTCCGATGTCATAAAGGAATTTATGCCAAAATCTTGAATAAAGCAGGTGGAGAGTTGTATGCTCCATACCGCCGTTGTACCAATCAACAGGTGTCCAATACTCGGCAGCCTCCTTAGAGATAAGTTCCTTGTCGTTATGAGGGTCGCAATATCTGAGGAAGTACCACGATGAGCCTGCCCACTGAGGCATGGTGTCTGTTTCTCTCTTAGCGGGACCGCCGCAGCACGGACAGGTTGTATTAACCCAATCGGTCATAGCAGCAAGCGGTGATTCGCCTGTATCTGTCGGCTCGTAAGATTCAACATTCGGAAGAGTAAGCGGAAGCTCGCTCTCGTCAAGAGGAACAAATCCGCACTTTTCGCACTTAACAATCGGGATAGGCTCGCCCCAATATCTCTGGCGAGAGAACACCCAGTCACGAAGCTTGAAGTTTACCTTTTCGTGTCCCTTGCCCTGCTCGGTAAGCCACTCGGTAATAGCCTTCTTTGCGTCCTCTACACTCAATCCGTCAAGGAATGCCGAATTAGTCATAATTCCGGTAGCACAATCCGTAAACGGCTCGTTTTCTACTCCTGCCTCGCTGCCCTTAACGACCTCTATAATCGGAAGGTCGAATTTCTTAGCAAATGCCCAGTCACGGGTATCGTGAGCAGGAACAGCCATAATAGCGCCTGTGCCGTAGGAAACAAGAACATAGTCGGAAATGAAAATCGGAATTTCTGTATTATTTACAGGGTTAATACCCATTACACCCTCAAGTTTAACGCCTGTCTTTTCCTTATTAAGCTCGGTACGCTCAAAGTCAGACTTATGAGCAGCCTTGTCCTGATACTTACGAACAGCATCAAGATTTGTAAGCTTATCAGCCCACTTTTCAATCAGCGGATGCTCAGGAGAAATAACCATATATGTTGCGCCGAAAAGAGTATCCGGACGGGTAGTATATACAGTAAGGGTGTCGCCGAGAGTTGTAGAGAAATCAACCTCTGCACCTGTTGAACGACCAATCCAGTTACGCTGCTGTGTCTTTACTCTGTCGATGAAATTAACATCGTCCAAATCCTTAACAAGTCTGTCGGCATACTCTGTAATTTTAAGCATCCATTGGCTCTGCTTTTTACGAATTACCTCACTTCCGCAACGCTCGCAAACTCCGTTTACAACCTCCTCATTTGCAAGAACGCATTTACAAGAGGTACACCAGTTTACAGCCATCTCGGTTTTATATGCAAGACCCTTCTTAAACAGCTGAAGGAAAATCCACTGTGTCCACTTATAGTATGACGGGTCGGTTGTGTTAATTTCTCTCGTCCAGTCAAAGCTAAAGCCGAGTGCCTGAAGCTGCTCCTTAAAGTGAGCAACATTTTTCTTTGTTACTTCGGCAGGATGAATGTGGTTTTTAATAGCAAAGTTTTCTGTCGGAAGTCCGAATGCGTCCCAACCCATAGGATAAAGAACATTGTAGCCCTCCAGTCTCTTTTTACGGGCAACAATATCAAGTGCCGTATAAGAACGGGGATGACCTACATGAAGTCCCTGTCCACTCGGGTACGGAAACTCAACAAGGCAATAATACTTTGGCAATGTGAAATCCTGCTTTGCCGCAAATGTATTTTGCGTGTACCAAACATTCTGCCATTTTGCTTCAATCTGCTTAAAATTATATTCCATTTCTTTTCCTCCCGACACCGAACTAAAATAAACAAACGCATAAGCACTCACCGTTCGGCATCATTAAAATCTTCTTTATTCCTTTACAATAATATCGTCTATATCGACCTTTTCGCCATCTTCCCACAGACGCTCGATTTGATAAAATCCACGCTGCTGTTTGAGGAGAATATGAATAACGGTGCCGATATAGTCAAGGCAAACCCACTCGCTTCTTTCGCCCTCGATATGATGAGGCTCATAGCCTGCCTGACTGAGCTTATATTCAACCTCGTCGGCAATAGCCTTCAGCTGAGTATTTGAATTTGCCGTAGCAATTACAAAATAATCCGTAAGCACGGTGATGTCGGAAACCTTGATAAGTTCAACATCCTCGCCTCTTTTGCTGTCGATTGCCTTAACCGCAATCTTTGCAATGTCAAAATAATTATCCTTATTCATACGCTTTCACTTTCTGCCTTTATTTTACCCAGCACCCAGTTATAACAGTTAAGGGTGTCGGGATGAATTATAACCTGTCTTTTAACCAAATCGGTGATAGAAAACTTAACCGCATAAAGCATAGCCTGCTCAAGCGACTTATTCGCAAGTTCCCTTACCGTCTGAACATCGGGATAGCTACGCTCAGCACTCGTTAAGTCCGCCAAATATATCACCATTTCAAAAACGCTCATATCCGCTCTGCCGGTGGTATGATACCTGATACCCGAAAGCACCTGTTCATCGGTGATTTTAAGCACCGATTTAACATACTCAGCTCCTGAGATTTGATGATACACCAATTTATTGCTTTTTTCAAGAGCCGTGGGAGAGAGCGACATATATTTTTCCTGCTCGTCATACGGCATTTCCTTAGTTATATCGTGAAGGATACCCGCAAGATATGCCTTATCGGCATCGACTCCGTTAAGCTCTGCCAATTCTCTTGCTCTGACTGCGACATTCACAGAATGGATATATCTATGCTCGGAAAGGCTTTGCTTAATCATATTCTCATATTTTTCAAAATCATACATATAAGCCCTGCTCCTTTATATATTCTGCCACACCCGTAGGCACAAGAGAGGAAACATCCTCATTATTCTTTACCATTTGCCTAATCTGTGACGATGAAAGCTCTATCACATCAAAATTAGACACAACAGAATTTTTCATAAACGGATGCGTGCTTTTGTATTCAATCAGCTCGTTATATTTATCGCTGTGCCGTGAGGCTGTAAGCAGGGTTACCATATCAAGTATTTGCTCATATTTGTACCATTTATCAAAGTACAAATACTGATCCTCGCCCACAATCAAAAACAGTTCATCCTCACATCTGCTCTTAAAATCACAAATCGTATCATAGGTATAGCTTTTGCCCTCTCTGCGAAATTCACAATCGTCCGCTTCAAAGGCGCTGCAATTTTTTATTGCCAAATTCAGCATTGCCATTCTGTCAGTCTCGCTCGCAAAATCCTCATTCGTTTTATGCGGAGGAATATGAGTAGGCACAAAAACGATTCTGTCCAATCCGAGATGGTTCAAATAATTTTTTGCAAGTGCGATATGCCCATTATGTATGGGATTAAATGCACCGCCGAAAATTCCTGTTTTCATATTACTTTGTTCTGCTCTGCTTTTTATTTTTATCCTTATTAAGTCTGTCATAAACAGCGTAAGGATTTTTTGCTTCCTTTTCTTTCTGTCTTTGACGCAAGCCCTTAATCTTTACTTTTTTCTTTGCCTTAGCCTTTGCCGAGCCTGAGCCTCTTTTTTTCTTTTTCTCCGCAATTTTATCGGGGTCTGCCTTACGGTAAAGCACGATTACACCGCCAATTACCTGAATAACCTCCGCCTGTAATGCGTCGGCAAGCTGAAGGGCAAACTCTTTCGGGGTCTGCGGTGCGGTCTCTAAATGAACTCTTATCTTAATCAGCTCACGCACATCCAAGGTATCGTCAATCTGTGTAATCAAATTATCGGTAATACCCTCCTTGCCGATTTGAATAATAGGCTCAAGGGTGTTTGCCTTTGCTCGCCAAGCTGCTCTTTCCTTTGATGTCATACAATTTTCTCCAATTCCTTAGTTAATAGTCTGAGAGCGTTGCCTCTGTGAGAAATCTTGTCCTTTTCCTCGCCCTCGTATTTTCCGAAAGATTTACCGTTAATAATGAAAAGCGGGTCATAACCAAAGCCTGCGTTACCGTCACGCTCAAAGCCGATATGTCCGTGGCACTCGCCTCTTACTGTAATTTCCTTTCCGTCAGGGAACATACAGCAAATTGCGCATACATAATAAGCTGTACGCTTTTCCTCTGCAACGCCCTCCAGCTTTTTAAGCAAAAGGTTATTGTTATCCTCGTCATCGGCATTTTTTTCATTATCGACGCACTCGCCTCCGTGCATTTCGATATTTGCAAATCTTGCAGAATAAATACCCGGATAGCCGTCAAGATAATCAACGCAAAGTCCGCTGTCATCTGCTATCGCCGGCATACCTGTAATTTTGCAGGCACTCTCTGCTTTGATTTTGGCATTAGCCTCAAAAGTGTCGCCGTCCTCTACAACCTCGGGAAGTGTAATGCCGAGCATTTTCGCCGTCACCACATTAATTCCAAGCGGAGAGAGTATTCTCTGCATTTCCGCAAGCTTTTTCATATTATTTGTTGCAAGAATAAAATCCATTACTTTTCCTCGTCCTCCTCGGTATCGTTGCTGTGCATAAATTCCTTAATGGAATCATCTTCCTCGTGAGTAGGCTTCAAATCAAACATAGCAGATGCAAAAGCCTCGGCATCAAACGGCTGAAGATCGTCTATCTGCTCGCCCACTCCGACAAATTTAACGGGAACATCAAGCTCGTTATTTATCGCAAGCACAACACCGCCTCTGGCAGTACCGTCAAGCTTTGTAAGAATAATGCCCGTAATGCCTGCCGCTTCCTTGAAATCCTTTGCCTGATTAACCGCATTTTGTCCGGTGGTTGCATCAAGCACAAGCAGAGTTTCACGGCTTGCATCGGGAAGCTCACGGTCGATTACACGGCTGATTTTATTAAGCTCGTCCATAAGGTTCTTCTTATTATGAAGTCTGCCTGCGGTATCAATTATAATAACATCCGCATTTTTTGCCTTACCGGACTGAATGGTATCATAAACAACAGCGGCGGGGTCTGCGCCCTCTGCGTGCTTTACAAGCGGCACCTGCGCTCTGTCAGCCCATACCTGAAGCTGCTCGATTGCACCTGCTCTAAAGGTGTCCGCAGCACCCAACACAACGCTTCTACCCATAGATTTAAGCCTCATTGCAAGCTTTCCTATGGTCGTTGTTTTACCGACACCGTTTACGCCGATTACAAGAATAACCGACGGCTTTGTACGAAGTGAAAGATAGCTACCGCCCCATACAACACCGGCTACAATATCCTTTAAGGTTTCTCGCACTTCGGGAACGCTTGTAATATTATCGTTTGCTATTTTTTCCTTTAAGTCACCTATTACTCTTTCTGCTGTCGGAAATCCGACATCACCCATAATAAGTACCTCTTCAAGCTCGTCAAAAAGCTCGTCTGTGATTTTTTCGTGCGACTCGATTACACGGTCAACCTGATGAGTCAATCCCTCGGTTCTCGTCTTTTTCAAGCCTTTTCTTAATTTATCAAATAATCCCATAGTCTTACCTCTTTATTATGCGTCCAAGCCCATTTGAGCAGCAAGCTCGGTTGACTGCAATTCAAGTAATTTTGATACGCCCTTTTCCTGCATTGTTACACCGTACAGTACATCGGCTTCCTCCATCGTACCTCTGCGGTGAGTGATAGAAATAAACTGTGTTTTGTCTGTCATACGGCGCATATATTTAGCAAATCTTTCTACATTTACATCATCAAGTGCAGCCTCAACCTCATCATAAATACAAAACGGTGACGGCTGAACCTTTAACACGCTGAACAACAATGCCATAGCCGCAAGCGACTTTTCACCGCCCGAGAAAAGGTTGATATTCTGTACCGATTTTCCCGGTGGCTGAATTTTAATTTCAATCGGAGATTCAAGACAATTATCAGGGTCTTCAAGAATAAGCTCTCCCTTTCCTCCGCCAAAGAAATCGGCAAAGCTGACCTTGAACTCCTCGTTGATTTTCTTAAACTGAGCAATAAACTTTTCGCTCATTGACGCAGTTAAATCGGAAATGATGTTGCCAAGTTCCTTTTTGGAAGCCTCAATATCGCCAATCTGTTCTTTAAGGAAGGTATATCTTTCGCTGACTTCCTTATATTCCTCGATTGATCCGACATTGATTGAGCCGAGACCTCTGATTGCAACCTTGATTTCGTGAAGTCTTTTCTTAGCCGCAGTCATATCCTCGATTACAATACCGAGCTGTTCAGCCTCCGGTTTTGTAAGTTCATACTGTTCAAACAGCATATCGCCAAGCTCGTCATATTCCTTTTTCATATTATTCTTGCGTTCCTCAAGTCTGACAAGGTCGGATGAAAGCTTCTCTTTATCGTGAAGCCTTTCCTTTTCGTCACTTCTAAGCTCCTGAGTTTGCTTTTCAAGCTCGTTTCTGCGCTGAATTTCATTCTGCACCGACACGCCTGCCTCGGCTGCTCTTTGTCTGAGTGCCTCAGCCTGTGCCTTGATGTCATTTACGGAAAGAATCAAGTTTTCGTTCTTTGCGTTTATTTCCGCAATCTCGTCATTAATCGTCTTAACCCTGTCCGACTGATTTGCCTTTCTGAGTTCAAGCTCTATAACAGCCTGCTTAGCCGCCTCTGTATCCTTTGTCAAGGTAACAAGCTCAAGGTTAATATTCTCTGTTCTTTGACGAATATCGTCACGCTTTTTTGTAAGCTCATCAGCGCCCTGCGTAATCGAATTAAGTCGGTTTTCCGTTTCCTTAGTTTCCTGCTTAATACGCTCGCAGTCCTCCTCGGCTCTCTTACAAGCCTCCTCTAATAGCAAAATTCTGCCCTCGCTGTTTTCCTGCTCACGAAGCATGGCGTTTTTCTGTGCTTCAAACGAATTCAACTTATCGCTTATAAGCTTATCGTCGCCCTCTGCTCTGATAAGCTCCTCCTTGGCATTTCTCAAATCGGCATCCGCACCCTGAAGGTCTGCACCTGCAAGATTTGCAGCCTCAACCGCTTTTTTAAGTTCCTGTTGAGCATTATCAAGCTCCAACTTAATGTCTTCTGCCTCTGATTTAAGCTGTTCGATAAGATTTGCACGGGAAAGTACACCGCTTCCCTTGCCCTTTGAGCCGCCCGTCATCGAGCCGCCCGGATTAATAACCTGACCGTCAAGAGTTACGGTCTTATATTTATTTGCATATCTCTTAGAAATTGCAACGGCACAGTCGATGTCCTCAACTATCATTACTCTGCCGAGCAGATTTTCTATAATATCACGATATTGCCCGTCACAGTCAACAAGATTAGACGCAATGTCAACAAATCCGAAATTATCGTCTAAATTTTTCTCCTGCATTTTGCGTGGTTTAATTGCGGATATAGGAAGAAATGTCGCTCTGCCTATATTGTTTTGCTTTAAGTAAGAAATTGCCCTTTTAGCGTCAGCCTCTGTGCCGACAACTATATTTTGCATTGCCGCACCGAGTGCAATTTCAATAGCGGTGGAATTTTCGTCGCTTACTGTTATAAGCTGAGACAAAGTGCCGTGAATACCCGACAGGGATTTACTTTGACTTTGTTTAAGCACAGCCTTAACCGCACCCGAAAAGCCCTCCATATTTTTTTCAAGGTCAAGAAGCATATTGGCTCTGTCCATTTTTTCGCCATAGCTTCTTCTGAGCCTTTCAGCCTCATCTTTTATTTGCTCGGCAATCTTTGTCTTGCTTTCAAGCTTCATTCGATAGCCGCCGAGTGAGTTTTCGTACTCGTCAAGTCGTTGCTTGATAAATTCAAGATTTTTCTCACTCTCTGCCTTTTGAGACTTTGTATATTCAATATCTTTTTCTACGCTGTCAATTTGTGAAGCGAGGGTGTCTCTGCGAGAATTGATTTCCTCTATTGACGAGCTTGCCTGTGACGCTCTTACCTTGCAATCGCTAAGCTCCAATGTCAGCGAGGTAAGCTGTTTATTGAGTTCAAGAGTTTTGTCCGAAATTTCCAAATTCTCATCCTGAACTCTCGAAAGCTCACCTGCCACAGTCTCAAGCTCTGCCCTTTTTTCTGACGATTTACGCTCGTTATCATCTATAACAGCCTGCTTTTCGGCAATCTGCTCGTCGATGTTTTTTCCCGAATCATCGGCATCGTTTATATCTGCCGAAAGCCTTGCAATGGTTTCGTTATTATGCTCTATTGTAGCATTAAGAACGGAAGCCTCACCGTCCTTACGCAAAGCCTCCTCCTCGAAGCCCGAAGCACCCAGTCTGCTCTGCTCGATAGCAAGATTTATGCTTGTAATTTCATTTGAAATGCCCTCAAGCTTACCCTCAAGCTCAAGCAAATCACGCTCGCAAATCTCATATGAAGCATTTGCAGCATTAATCTTATGCTCCTGCTCACGCAAATCAACGGTGAATTTATTGATTTTATTAAGCCAAACACCGATTTCCAAGGTCTTCTTTTCATCACTCAAAACAAGGAACTGCTGTGCTTTCTCGCTCTGTTTTTTAAGCGGACCGACTCTGCCCTCAAGCTCTGCCAAAATATCAAGCAATCTCACAAGATTTTCCTGTGCCTGCTCCAATCTTCTTTCGGCGTCTCGTCTCTTATGACGGAAGCGTGAAATACCTGCCGCCTCCTCGAAAAGCTCTCGTCTGTCCTCATTTTTTGCAGAAATTATCGAAGCGATTTTTCCCTGACCGACCATAGAATATCCGTCTGCACCCAAACCGGTATCCATAAACAGCTCGTGTATATCCTTACGGCGAACAATCTCACCGTCAATTTTATACTCGCTTTCGCCCGAACGATAGTAGCGACGGCTGACCGTAACAATATCACCGTGTCCCTCAAGTGAACCGTCTGTATTGTCAAGAGTAAGCACAACCTGAGCAAAGCCGAGAGCCTTACGAGCCGAAGTGCCTCCAAAGATAACATCCTCCATCTTTGAGCCTCTTAGCGACTTTGTGCTGGTTTCTCCAAGCACCCAGCGAACAGCGTCGGAAATATTACTTTTTCCTGAGCCGTTTGGTCCGACAACAGCTGTTATGCCCTTGCCGAAATTCAATTCAGTTTTATCGGGGAATGACTTAAATCCCTGCATTTCAAGTGTTCTAAGTAGCATATTTTTTACCGTCTTATAATTTTTATATCGTCTACGGCAATCTTATCATTGACCGTAACCTTTATGTTATATCCCTCTTCCATTAGGAAGTATATGTTTCTCTTTTGCTGTCCCTTCAGCTGTGATACGGATTTTGAATTAACCATAATCTCGTAATCTGCCGGAGGATATTTAAGTATTTTATTGAGCATATATCTGCTCTTAACTATCTCGCCAAAGCTGTCGTGGAATGCACCCGCAACCATATTTTTCTTCAATTCGGGTGAAGAATGAAGTCCTAATCTGATAACTCTTATACCCGCATTTTCAAACATAGGCACAAGCTTTGTGCATAAATCGGCGGCGTCATCTACCGTCTGCGGTTTATACACCTCGTCATCATAAAGTTTTGCAAGATACGTTCCTTTAAGCACCACGGTAGGATAAATTCTCACCGTATCGGGTGCAAGGTCAATTATTTTTTGAGCCGTTTGCACAGCCTTTTCGTCAGTGTCAAGATAAAGTCCCGTCATCATTTGAAGTCCAAGCTCAAAGCCGTACTCCTTAATAAGTCGGGAAGCGTCGGCAACATCCTGTGCCGTGTGTCCTCTAAAATTCGCCGTCAGCACTTCGTCGTCCATACTCTGTGCGCCAAGTTCAATAGAGGTAACGCCGTATTTTTTAAGTATATCAAGCACCTCGGTGTCGATACAATCGGGTCGGGTTGAAATACGAATACCCTTAACTCTGCCGTCCTTAACATAATCATATGCCGCCTGCAAAAGAGAGAGCATATATTCTCTGTCTATCGCAGTAAAGCTTCCGCCAAAGAAAGCAATTTCATATGTATATCCTTTTTTTCTGAGTGCGGTTTCGACTGCCAACCTCACATCAGCCTCTGTGGGTTGGGACTGCTTACCGGTAATAGTGTTTTGATTGCAAAACGAGCATTTATGAGGACAGCCCAAATGCGGTATAAACAAGCTTATATTTCCTTTTTTCATATAATACCCATCAGCGAAAGAGCCTCCTTCGCCGCCTCCTGCTCTGCCTGTTTTTTACTCTTGCCAACACCCGTGCCGACAACATTTGAATTAAGATGCACCTCTGCCTTAAAGGTACGGTCGTGCGGAGGTCCGTCCTCGCCTACGATAACATAATTAAGTGTTTCGTCCTTGTTCTG
Source organism: uncultured Oscillospiraceae bacterium (assembly GCA_900539165.1). Taxonomy (GTDB): domain Bacteria; phylum Bacillota; class Clostridia; order Oscillospirales; family Acutalibacteraceae; genus Eubacterium_R. The sequence continues at coordinate 89,354 of UQAZ01000003.1, read as the reverse complement.
CTGAATAACCTCCTGCAAGGTTGTTTTATAATCCTTAAACGGAATATGGTGGGTGTCTATGTCCTTGGACAAAAAACGCAGAATGTGTTTTCTCGCCTGCTCCATACCGCCGTCAAGATAAATAGCGGCAATGAGTGCTTCAAACGCATTTTCAAGATTTGAATTTCTGTCTTGACCGCCTGTTTTTTCCTCACCTTTGCCAAGCATAAGATAATCGCCCAAGTCGATTTCTCTTGCAAAATCCGAAAGCGACTGAGTGCATACAAGCGACGAGCGAAGCTTTGACAAGTCGCCCTCCGGCCAATTAGGATAACGCTCGTAAAGATACTGTGCCGACACAAGGCTCAGCACCGCATCACCCAAAAATTCCATACGCTCATTATTATATTTAAGCTGACAATCATTTGCATAGCTCGAATGAGTCAATGCTTCCTTGAGCAACTCCTTATTCTTGAAGGTATAATTTATTTTTTCTTCAAGCTCTTTCATATCAGTCCTTAGCCAATTCCTTTTCTATCTTTTCTATCAAATCGGTCTGCAAAAACCAAACCGCCTGCTTAATCGCATTCTTAAATGTGCGTGCGTCTGCCGAGCCGTGAGCCTTAACCACAGGCTTTTTAACGCCAAGCATAACTGCTCCGCCGTATTCCTTATAATCAAACTGAGTTTTCATATCGTTTATGCCCGAGCGTACCCCGAGATATGCCAGCTTAGAAAACGCATTTTTATAAAAAGCGTCCTTTATGCCCTGCATAAGCACCTTTGCAACACCCTCATAGGTTTTGAGTATCAAATTACCCGTAAAGCCGTCGGCAACAACAACATCCGCGTCACCGTACGGTATTCTTCTGCCCTCAATATTGCCTATAAAATTATACGGTGCTTTGCTCATCAAAGCGTAAGCCTCCTTGACGACAGGAGTTCCCTTAGTTTCCTCGCTTCCGTTATTTGCAAGTGCGACTTTAGGATTAACCACACCCATAATGTTTTTCATATACAGAGAGCCGAGCAATCCAAACTGATACAAATATTCGCTTTTGCACTCTGCGTTTGCACCGCAATCCATAAGCAAAAACGGCTTGTCCGCACTCGGCATAACCGAAGCTATGGCAGGTCGCTTAACGCCCTTAATCCTCTTAGTAATCAAGGTCGCACCCACCGTGATTGCGCCCGTGTTGCCTGCGCTGACGAAAGCATCGCCCTTGCCCTCGTTAAGCATTTTGAAGCCGACCGCCATAGAACTGTCCGGCTTCCCTTTAAGCACCGTTTTTGCCTCGTCGCAATTATCAATCACCTGTGAGCAATGCACAAGCCTGAGCCTGTCACGAGGAACGCTACAACGCTCAATACTCTCTCGCATAGCACCGTCGTCACCGAGAAGAATCATCTCGTCAATATCGAACTCCTCAAGCGCAAGCACGCTTCCCTTTATGATTTCATCGGGAGCGTTATCTCCGCCCATTGCGTCAACTATAATTTTCATACATTCATCATCCCAATGCTTCAAGCTCGTCCAGCGCTCGCCTGCTCAATGCGGCATAGCGTTCTTTTTTATCCTTAATCTTTGGCTCAATAGGCGGCAGAATGCCGAAATTTGCACCCATAGGCTGAAAATTCTTAACACTCTCGTCGCTTATGTAACGGCTCAGCGCACCAATCATATTACATTCGCCAAGCACAAGTGATTCCTCGCCTCTTGCTTTTTTGACTGCATTTATGCCTGCCATTATTCCCGAAGCCGCCGATTCCATATATCCCTCAACGCCTGTAATCTGTCCGGCAAAGAAAATACGGTCATTTGCCCTCAGACTGAAATCGGGATTCAAAAGCCGTGGAGAATCTAAAAACGAATTTCTGTGCATTACACCGTATCTGATAAATTCGGCATTTTCAAGCCCGGGTATCATAGAAAATACCCTTTTCTGCTCGCCGAATTTCAAATTTGTCTGAAAACCGACCAAATTAAACAGAGTACCCTTACTGTTTTCACGGCGAAGCTGAACACAAGCCCACGGTCTGTGTCCTGTGTTCGGGTCAACCAATCCGACAGGCTTCATAGGTCCGAAGCGTGGAGCATCAAGACCTCTTTTGGCAAGTTTTTCTATCGGCATACAACCCTCATACACATCAAAGTCGTGAACAACTGCACCCTCTGCGTTAATCAGTTCGTTTATAAATGCCTCATACTCTGCCTTATTAAACGGGCAGTTGATATAATCGTCGTCGCCGCCTCTGTCATATCTCGAAGCTCCGAATGCCTTTGTCATATCTACGCTTTCTGCGGTAACGATAGGCGCAGCCGCATCATAAAACGAAAGGCAGTAGCCACAAAGACCTTTAATTTCATCTGCAAGCTTGCTGTCTGTCAACGGACCCGTTGCAATTATCAAAATCTCGTCATCATCAGGCGAAATTTTATCAAACACTCTATGTTCAACCGTTATATTCGGATGATTTTTTATCATATCGGTAACCGCCGACGAAAAATCATTTCTGTCTACCGCAAGCGCTCCGCCTGCCGGTACGGCACATCTGCGTGCCACCGAAACGGTAAGCGAGCCGAGGCGAGCCATTTCCTCTTTGAGCAAACCTGCCGCACTTTCTATACGGGACGCCTTTAGAGAATTTGAACACACAAGCTCTGCAAAGTTCTCACTTTTATGTGCCGGAGAAAACCTTATCGGCTTCATTTCAACGAGCGTAACGGGATAACCGCTTTCGGCAATCTGCCACGCAGCCTCACAGCCTGCAAGACCTGCTCCGACTACTGTAAATTTTTTCATATTACTTTTTCTTTTCTGCTGTTTTAGAATATCCGCAGCCCTCGGTGTCGGGACAGTAAAGGATATTGCCTTTCTTTCTGAACAAGGACTTTCCGCACTGCGGACAGGTTTCGTCCGTAGGTGCGTCCCATGTCATAAAGTTACACTTAGGATAATTTGAGCAGCCGTAAAACGGTGTTCCTCTCTTAGTCTTTTTTTCTATAACATCACCGCCGCACTCAGGACATTTTGCATTCGTCTTAGTCACAAGCGGTTTTGCATTCTTACATTCCGGATAACCCGGGCAAGCTAAGAATTTGCCGAATCTGCCCACCTTAACGACCATCTTTCTGCCGCATTTTTCGCAAACGACATCGGTTTCCTCTTCCTTGAGCTTAATCTTTACGCCCTGCATATCCTTCTTTGCTTTTTCAAGCGGCTCAACAAAATCATCATAGTAGAGCCTAATCATATCAATATAATTCTTCTCGCCCGAATCGATTTTATCAAGGTCATCCTCCATTTTTGAAGTATACTTGACATTTACGATATTAGGGATTCTCTCCTTGAGAAGATTTGTTACTGCTTCGCCAAGCTCGGTAGGAACAAACTGCTTGCCCTCACGAACAACATACTCTTTTGAAAGAATGGTTGATGTGATTGTAACATAGGTAGACGGACGACCTACGCCGTTTTCCTCAAGTGCTTTTGTAAGCGACGCTTCGGTATATCTTGCCGGTGGCTGAGTAAAGTGCTGATTGCCGAGAATCGACTTTAGTTTAAGCACATCGCCCTTTGCAACAGGAGGAAGCGGAGATTCGCTGTCCTTCTTTTGGGCATCATCGGTTTTTTCTTCATAAAGCGCTGTAAAGCCGTCAAACTTTACAGTATATCCGCTGGCTGACAAAGTGTAGCCGTTCGCTTTAATCTCAACCTTCATGGTTTCCTGCACGCAAGAAGCCATAAGTGAAGCGATAAATCTCTCCCATACGAGCTTATAAATCTTATACTGGTCAGAGGTAAGCGAATCCTTTACAGACTCGGGTGTAACATTAGGCATAGATGGTCTGATGGCTTCGTGTCCGTCCTGCGCATTTCCTCTTGTTTTATAAAATCTCGGAGCAGACGGAAGATATTTTTCTCCGTACTCGTTCTTGATAAAATCATTACCTGCGGCTCTTGCCTCATCGGAGATACGAAGCGAGTCTGTTCTCATATAGGTGATAAGACCGACTGTGCCGAGAGATTTAACATCAACACCCTCGTAAAGCTCCTGAGCCGCTTTCATAGTTCTTCTTGCTTGGAACGAGAGACGGCGAGAAGCCTCCTGCTGAAGTGTGGAGGTAATGAACGGAGGTGCGGGATTTTTCTTTCTTGTACCCTTCTTTACGCTTTCAACAACATATTCCGCATTTTCCAAATCGGAGAGCATTTTGTCTGCCTCCTGCTTTGACGGAATTTTATTCTTATCCGTGCCGACCTTATTGCCTTGTGCGTCCTGAACAAGCACTGCGGCAAAGCTTTTTCTGTCAGGCGGATTTGTAAATTTTGCGTCGATTGTCCAATATTCCTCAGGCTTAAACGCACGGATTTCGTTTTCTCTGTCAACAACAAGTCTCAAAGCTACGCTCTGTACTCTGCCTGCCGAAAGACCTCTGCGAATTTTTTGGCTTACAAACGGAGAAAGCTTATATCCGATAAGTCTGTCGAGAATACGGCGAGCCTGCTGTGCATTTACAAGGTCAATGTCAATTTCTCTGGGACTTGACATACCGTTTTTTACGCCTGTTTTTGTGATTTCATTAAATGTGACGCGGTTTTTGTCGCTGAGCTTCAAGTTAAGAATGTTTGCAAGGTGCCACGAAATAGCCTCTCCCTCACGGTCGGGGTCGGTTGCGAGATAAACATATTCAGCCTTGTTAGCCTTTGTCTTTAGCTCGTCAACCAATGCTTCCTTGCCCTTAATTACAGCATACTTAGGCTCAAAGTTATGCTCAATATCCACGCTGAGCCTTGCTGCCGGAAGGTCACGAACATGTCCCATAGAAGCGATAACCTCATATCCGTCGCCCAAATAGCCTTTTATGTTTTTAGCCTTTGCGGGTGACTCCACAATTACTAATTTAGATTTTGCCATTATTATAAAATCCTTTCGGTTAATATCTTATTAAGCAAGCGGTATTAAATAAATTTATGCCTGCTTTTTTCTGTATCTTTTTCCTATGCCTGCCTCTGCCAAGCCGTCAAGTTCCAGCATAGTAAGCGACATAAGGACTGTTTTTATATCCAAATTCGCCTTTGCGGCAATACTGTCTATATCGGTAAAGCCGTCGCTCAAAGCGCTATACACCGCCTTTTCGTTACCCGAAATTTTTATGGCAGTCTGCGTGATTTCGTCCTGAGCGTCTCTGTGTTCCTCTATTCTGTCAAAGGAAAGCTGCCCGTCCTGCTGAGGTTCTATATCCCTTTGCTTATATTCATCGCAAAGCAGCTCCTCAAAGGTAGCAAGCTTAGATGTGTCAAGCGTTTTGTACTTCTCCTTATAATGAGACAAAATAACACTCATCGAGGTGACAGGTATCGCACCGTCCTCAATTAATTTATTTGTTCCGTTGAACTTAGCATCAAAAATACTTGCAGGAAGAACAAATATATCTCTGCCTTGGTCTATTGCATAAGAAGCGGTAATAAGCGAGCCGCTTTTAATCCCTGCTTCTGCCACAAAAACGGCATCCGTCAATCCGCTGATAATTCTGTTTCTTGCAGGGAATGTATATTTGCTTGCCTGAGTTTTGGGCGGATATTCTGTGACAAGCGCACCGTTAAGAGCGATTCGCCGTCTCAAATCGGCATTGCTCATAAGGTAATTTGCACCCAAGCCGCAACCCAAAACGGCAATGGTTTTTCCGCCTGCCTCAAGAGCGCCCTCGTGCGAAGCGGTATCTATGCCCAACGCACCGCCGCTGATAATCACACCCGAGCATCTTGCAACGCCTTTTGAAATAACCCTTGACGCTCTTAATGCATACGGTGAAGCCCGTCTTGTGCCGACTGCACCGAAAGTAAAAGATTTATCTATATCGGGGAGCGTGCCGCTAACATAAAGAACGGCAGGAGGATTATAAATATTCTTTAGCTTAACAGGATATTCACTATCCTCATATGTAATTATGCGCCAATTATTTCGTCTGCACTCATCAATAACTTTTTGTGCGTCATCAAGCGTAAAGCTCTCCGTACGCTCCAGAATTTTATCGCTTACATCGGGACAGCATTTTTTCTGAAGGTAATTACTTTCATAAAATGCCTCAATACTGCCGAAATAGTCAAGCACATCTATAAATCTTTTACCGCAGCCTATACAGGACTGAAACCAAACCCAATAAAGTGACCCACTCATCTGAGCATCTCCCACATAGTTATAGAGGCGGCGACACCGGCATTTAGGCTCTCCGCCCTGCCGAGCATCGGTATTGTAATAAGAGAATTACACACAGCCTTAACCTCCTGACTTACTCCGTTTGCTTCATTTCCGATAACGCAAACCGTCTTTTGGCTGAAATCAACATCGGTAATTCTGCATGCATTTGCATCGGGAACGGTAGCGTAAGCATTATAGCCGTCAGCCTCAAGCCTCTTGATATATTCCAAAAGATTGTCCGTTTTGACAATATTCATTCTTAAAAGCGAACCCATAGTGGCTCTGATGGCCTTAGGATTATATATGTCACAGCCTCCGCCGACAATCACGCTGTCAATTCCGAGAGCCTCTGCCGAGCGAATTACAGCGCCGACATTGCTGGGGTCCTGAACATTATCCAGAGCGATAATCTTATCACCGACAGCGTTACTTATACTTTTCATCTTAACCACAAGGAATATGCCCTGAGGCGATTTTGTATCCGTCAGCCTCTGCGCTATTTCGTCGGTAATCAAATATGCGTTATCGCACGCATTAACGAGAGCGTTTACCTTATCGGGATATTTACTCATTATCTCCTCGGTGCATAGCACGCTTTCGCCCTCATAAACAGAATTAAGGACATCAAAGCATAGCCTTGCCCCTTCTAAAACAAAGCGTCTTGCTTCTGCTCTTGCTTTAGATGAGGTGAAGAGTTTTTTGGTGTCCTTAATTAGAGTGTTATTTTTGCTTGTGATTTTTTCCATACACATCTCCTGTGCCAAATTTTGCAAATCTGCTTTTCGTTTAACTAAAATCACCAAACGATACTTTTGATAATTATTATATTTTAATATAATATACATTATAAATAAAAAAATTTCAATACCTAATTTAATTTTTCAAGTTGACTAAGGCGATTATTTGTTTTATAATCAAAATGAAATAATATTGTTAAAGGAAATTTACTATGCCATTTTATGATATTGCACAGCTTAGAGTTGAAATAATCGAGCCGAAAGGCAGAACCGAAAAGCAAGCTATCCCCTATCTCAGCAAAAATCAGGACGAGAACATAAAGGCTAACATCGTTATCAATGTAGACGACAGCAGAGTTGAAGCTGCCATTAAAGAACATCCCGAGCTTAATCAAGGCGATTGGGAATATATGCTGACAGGCAGTGATTTTTACACCGATTTAATCAAATTCAACGGTATACTGCTTCATTCATCTTGCGTTGTTGTTGACGGAGTTGCTTATGCGTTCAGCGCAGACAGCGGTACGGGAAAGTCAACGCACACTCAGCTTTGGTTAAAGCACTTCGGCGACAGAGCTTACATATTAAACGACGATAAGCCTGCCATCAGAATCATAGACGGCAAGCCATATGCGTGCGGTACTCCGTGGAGTGGAAAGTACGATTATTCTACACCGGCTGTTGTGCCGTTGGCAGGAATTTGTTTTTTAAGCAGAAGCGAAACAAACCAAATCAAAAAGGCGGACACAGGCAAGGCGATATATAACATTTTCTCCCAAACCGTAAGACGCTTAGGCGAAGCTCGTATGAATATGCTTATGGATAATCTCAACGAGATATTTAAGCTTGTACCGATTTACGATTTAGGATGCAATATGAGCGACGATGCCGTGCTGTGTTCTTACAACGCAATGAAAAAGGAAATGAGCGACTTTGAATAAAAAAACAAAGCAGGCTGTAATAGTCCTGATTATTACCATTCTGCTTTTGGGATGTGGCTCATTGGGAATTGTCGGCGCTGAAAAATACGAAGAAAATCACAACGCCTCCTCGGTTTCGCAGGAAAGCCGAGAACAGGCATCAAACAGCGATTCTTCCCAATCCGAAACACAGGACGATAACGCACAGAAATCCACAGATTCCAAAAGCAATGACGCCGACAACTCAAACGGCAAAAACACAAACCCGTCAGCATCTAACAAGACAGGTTCAGGCGCATCCGACAAGCAAGGCAATTCCGCCTCTGCATCAGGCTCCGGCTCGGGTTCATCATCGAGTTCAGGCTCGTCAAGCTCCGGCTCGTCGGGCAACGCAACAGCCAAACCGTCACAAAAACCGCAACAAGGTACGAATACCGACGATAAAAAGACCTACAACTGTACCGTAACAATCGACTGCTCGGTAATATTAAATAATATGGGCAACCTCACCGACGGCAAGGAGGCTTATGTTCCGTCAAGCGGTTATATTCTGAAGGATTATTCGCTAAAAGCGAAGCAGGGCGAATCCGTTTATTCCCTGCTCAAAAGAGCCTGTGACGAAAACAACATACCTCTCAACGCAACCGATTCGGGATTCGGAAAGTATGTTTACGGAATTAACAATCTCGACCAAAAGGACTGCGGCTCGGAAAGCGGATGGAAATACAGCGTCAACGGTGTATATCCGGGGCGTTCCTGTGATGCCGAAAAAATAAAATCAAACACAAAAATAGTTTGGAAATATGTAATACATGTAAACGACACCTGATTGTTAAGGTGTCGTTTTTGCGTGTCGTAAAAGTATTATCATCAGCCTATGATTCCTTTTTCAAGGAGAGAACTCTCAACGCTCCCCTTGTCAAGGGGAGACGTCACCGCAGGTGACAGAGGGGATAGTCGTTAGTGCTTAGAGTGCTGTTTGGAGCAGTCAGGCAAATCCCTCCGTCACACCTAACGGTGTGCCACCTCCCTTATTAAGGGAAGCAATCAAGTGCGGCGTGCAAATCCCTCCACCACTTCGTGGTCCCCCTCCCTTAACAAGGGAGGCACAATATCTCATAGGCTCCCTTTTCAAGGGAGCTGTCAGCATAGCTGACTGAGGGATTTGCATAACTGCCTATTATGTGCTTTTTCAGGGGCTTTTTCGACAGCCTGAAATGCTAATTGATTTTGCCTCTCAAATCCTCAAGCACTTTTTTCTCTATTCGGGAAACATAGGAACGACTTATATTCAGCTTCTGTGCAACCTCTCGCTGAGTAAGCGGCTTTTGATTATTCAAACCGTAACGCAAAATAACAATCTCCTTTTCCCTCTCGTTTTTCATATTTTTTATCAGTTCGGTCATCTCGCCGATTCTACGCTTCTTTTCCAGTTCCTCAACAATATCCGTGTCATCACTTATCAAATCCTCAACAGTCAGCGGATTTCCCTGCTTATCGGTTTCTATCGTATCGCCCATAAAAACCTCGCCGTTCTGCTTTTTCAGCGACCTGAAATACATCAAAATTTCATTTTCCACGCACCTTGAGGCATAGGTGGAAAGTCGAGTGCCTTTTGTGTAATCGAAGCTGTCAACTGCCTTAATAAGACCGATTGTGCCTATCGAAATCAAATCCTCGCTGTCATTCGTTTTAGAATAATATTTTTTACAGATATGGCTGACAAGCCTTAAATTTCGCTCTATCAGTACCGCCCTTGCGCCATCATCACCGTCTGCCATTTTTTGCAGATATTCCCTTTCCTCCTTAGCCGACAAAGGCTTTGGAAAGCAGGAGGAATTTTGGATATGCAGGATGAAAAACATAATATTTGCGCCGATAAAGCTAAACAATGCAGATAACATAAAAACCTCTCCCTATCACAAAATACTATGACAGAGAGAGGCAAATAATTCACCCTTCGGATTATTTTACAAATTTTTTCAGCCTGTTTGACAAAATGCAGGCAATAACAATTTTTACAATGTCGGGTACAATGTACGGAGCAACGCACAAACCAAAGATATAAGAGAATGTAACCGCTGTCTTTGACTGCATATAAACGAAAAACCAAACGCTGCCGAATGCGTAACAAACAGCTATACCAAGCACCATAGAAACAGCAAGCGCCCAAATTTTTCCGTTAAATTTATCGCTGAACAATCCAACAATTACGGCTGTAAAAATGAAGCCGATTATGTATCCGCCCGTAGGTCCCGCAAGAACACCCAAGCCCGACTTAAATCCGGCAAATACAGGCACACCTATTGCACCGAGCAAAATATAAATGAGAGTTGAGCAAACGGCACGCTTAGTCTTAAAAAGTCCCGCAATAAGACAAACAGCAAGTGTTTGCAATGTAATCGGAATTTCGCCTATCGGTATCGAAATCCACGCACAAACCGCCATAAGAGCAGCACCGAGTGCAATGTAAATCATATCTATTGTTTTGATTTTACCGTTCTTTTTTTCTGTGTTTTCCATAATATCCTCCTTAAAAATCACTGAGGCTATTGTACCACAAATTTTATGATTGTCAACCAAAAAATCGCAAAAGGTTTACAATCAGCAATTTGACAGAATGATTATTATTTGTTAAACTAATTTTATGGAAGAATTAGTTAAAAAAATCGGCTTAGACAGCGAACTTGCAAATGCTGTGCTTAGCCTTATGAAAGACAAAGAAAACAAAATAAATGTTCTGGCAGAGCGTTGCAAAAAAAGCGGGTTCGGTGTTTTGGCAGGCAAAAACGATTTGACACGACTTGCCGTATGCCTAAAATACACAGAGTATACAAGGCAGCGCTACAAGCAGCTTGGTATAAGCGACGAAATATTTTATGCCACAATGAGCGACATACGCATTTGGTGCGAAAACGACGGTAACAAGGGACTGAAAAACTATCCGTGGATACAAAATCACCTTAAATCCGAGCTGTTTAGACTGGGCAGACTTCAGTTTCAATTATTCACCTGCAACAATGTTGCTTATGATTATAAGCTGTTGCCGTTTGACAAGGGCGAACGAATGATTTTTGTGCATATTCCACAGGGTGAGAGGCTTGAATTTAATGAATGTGTCAAGTCATTTAAGACGGCAAAGGAGTTTTTTGCCGAGCATTTTCCCGATTATGAATACAGATTTTTCATATGCGAAAGCTGGCTGTTGTATGATGAAAACTGGCGATTTATGCGTCCGGGTTGTAACATTTTGCAATTTCAGTCACTATTTGAAATCGTAATATCAAGCCTTGATGACCGACAATCAATAGACAGAATTTTCGGCAAGCGTAAGCTGTTAAAAAAGCACTATCCCGAAGAAACCTCGCTGCAAAAAAGTGCAAAGCAATTCTTGCTTGACGGAGGCAAAATGGGTACAGGCGTAGGAATAAAAGCAAAAAACGAAATATAAAAGCAAAACCGATTTGATACACACTCGTACCAAATCGGCTTTTTTATTACTTATTGTCGCTTTTCTTTATCATTAATTATAATATCTCTGTCGATAGCAGCCATTTCTTCACGAGCTGTTTTTTCTGCATTTTGCTCTCTTTGCTCGCCGAGAAGCTTCTGCCTGATATTATGCTCAGTCATTAAAAATTCCGTTTTTTTACTGTAATAACGATAATTATATACCCCAATAATTATACCGATTACAAGCGAAACAACGCCCACCGCCATAATTATCTTCATTATATCGTTAAGCACATCGGCAAGCGCCATATTATACACATCGACATCCATAAATCTAAGAGTGGAGGTGTACTTCATAATAATTGCAAACGCTGGCAAAATTATCATAGTTTCGCCCGCCGTTATAAGCGCCGTTGCGATATAATCGTATTTTTTATGCCTGCCATATGATGTGAAATCAATTATAAACGCACAGGCAATAAAGGCGATTATCGAAAATACAGCAAGCATAACAGGCTTGTTTGTGTAAGCGAGCGCAAAAATAATTATACTCTTTGTGCTTTCGTCACCGACCGTGTCGTTAAAAACATCAACGGCAAAGCACGCATCACGAACAAGCTCATCCTCGGTAATCGGTATACCGTTAGCCTTGCAATAATTAAGTATGCCCGTACGGTAGTAGCCGTACAGATATTTAGACTCGGTATAATCCGTGTCAAAGCCTTTTACCGTATTATTTGCAGCCTGATGAAGTGCTGTCTTAATATGTCCCTCTTGGATAGCCTCCGTATATGCCTTAGTAGGCAGACCGGTTACATCGGCAACTCCCGACAGGGCGGAATTAACCTCCTCCAAAAGCTGAGCATTATACTTTTCATATCGTTTTTGAACAAAGCTTTCTGTTCTCAGCACACCCGAGGCAATGCTGACGGATACACTTGCGACCACACAGGCAGCCATAACAAGTGCAAGAAAGAAATAGGCAATACGCCTAAGCGAAACAGTTAAATCGTGTCTTTTATCAGCCATATTTCACACCTCAATTCTGCACGGCTTCGGCTATATAAATCGTGTAGAAATACGAGCCGTCTTTTTCAAAATTCTTATACGGTCTGCATAAAATGAGGGTGTTATCCTTCTTATATTTAAGAATCTCATCACGGGTGAGATTAACCTCAATCTGCTTTATTTTATAGGTATACGAATCCTTTGCATAAAAATCGACAGTCACCTCGTCACCGACGGACGCCTTGTGCAAATTACGAAATTCATCATCTGTATTATCGCCGACAATCATAACGCAACCGTTATTCCACGGTTCTGTTGACTCCGGCATAAGGGAAGACGCCTTTGTGTCCTCGTCCTCGCTGTTATAAGTCACCGCACAGCCGAGTGCCACATCGTCCGAGCTTATCCAGCCTACAAATCTGTTAAGTCTAAGCTCCTCAAAACTGTCAAACTCTTTTAGATAATAATCATAATCCTTAGCATTATATGTTTTTACCGCCTGAGTTTTGTCTGTCGCAACAGGCAACGACGCAATGATTTTCGGCACAGATAAAGCCGCCACAACAATCAAAATCGCAACCGTCACAAGCGGAAAAATTACAGTCTTTTTAATATAAGAAGACTTCAAATCATTCATAAAACCCCTCCTGCTTGTACTTACTTAAATTAATTATATACTAAGAGGAAATTTTATTCAAGCATTTTATACATGTCCGAAAAGCAATAATTTTCAAAGCAAGGCGTGACAGGTCATTTCAACACACCCGTAACGGAATACTCCACCCACTCGCTTATATTGACTGCGTGGTCTGCGATTCTTTCAAAATACTTTGCAACCATCAGCAGATTAAGGGCATACTCGCCCTCGTCTGCATTTTCTCCAATCATTTTAACAAGCCTTTTTTTAATGCTCAAAAAACAGTCGTCAACAACATCGTCACGATTTTTGACCGATTCAGCCAATGCCAAATCACTATTAATATATGCCTCAACGCTATCGACAACCATTTGACTTACGGTTTGAGCCATACTGCGAATATCGTGACATTCCGATCCGGTTTTACCATTCATTTTGATTACAATGTCGGAAATATCCTCAGCCTGATCACCTATTCGCTCCATATCCGTAATTATCTTCATAGCTGCTGTTACCATTCTCAAATCCGTTGCCACAGGCTGTTGCTCAAGCAAAAGTTTTAAGCAAACGGATTCTATTTCATGCTCCATATCGTCTATGATATATCCCTGCTCCGTAGCCTTCTTTGCAGAATCAACATTGCCCTCAAGCAACGCCTTAACCGACAAGGCGATTATGCTTTCGCATTCACAGCCCATTTCTGTCATTTCTTGCTTTAAGTATTTTAGCTGTCTGTCAAATCTACTGCGCATTTTATCCAAACCTTCCTGTAATGTAATCCTCTGTGCGTTTGTCACAAGGATTTGAAAAAATCTTTTCCGTATCTGCATATTCAATCAGCTCACCGAGCAAAAAGAATGCAGTTGCATCGGATATACGCAATGCCTGTTGCATATTGTGAGTAACCATAATAATCGTGTACTGCTCCTTGAGTTTCAACGACAGCTCCTCAATTTTCATCGTTGAAATCGGGTCAAGTGCAGAGGTCGGCTCATCCATAAGCAAAACCTTAGGCTTCACCGCAAGCGCTCTGGCGATACAGATACGCTGTTGTTGACCGCCCGACAATCCGAGAGCGTTCTTTTTCAGTCTGTCCTTTACCTCATCCCAAATGGCTGCGTCCCTCAATGCTTGCTCCACGATTTCGTCAAGCTTTGTACGATTTTTTATTCCGTGCGTTCTCGGACCGTAAGCGATATTGTCATAAATACTCATCGGAAACGGATTAGGTTTTTGAAAAACCATACCTATATCCCGTCTAAGCTCGTTTACATCAACATCCTTATCAAATATATTTTTGCCGTTATACTCGACGGTTCCTGTAATTTTAACTCCGTCAATAAGGTCGTTCATTCTGTTAAGCGTTCTTAAAAATGTCGATTTACCACATCCCGACGGACCTATCAGGGCTGTTATGCTCTTTTGCTTAATGTCTATGTTTATATTATTCAATGCCTGATTTTCACCATACATCAGGTTTAAGTCACGAGTCAAAATTATATTATTCATATGCTTTTCCTTTTTGCAAAATATTTGCCTATCAGGCTTGCCGACAAGCTTATTAACAATGTAAGAATCATCAAAATTGCGGCAATGGCAAAGGCAACTTCAAATTCTCCGTCCTCCTTTGCGTAAACATAAAGTGCGACGGTAAGGGTTGCACCCGGTCGCTGAAGTCCGCTGATAATTCCGTTTACGGTGTGGGCAAAGCCTGCGGTAAAGAGCAACGCTGCCGATTCGCCCAAAATTCTGCCGACAGATAAAATACATCCTGTGATTATTCCGTCAACGCATCCGGGCAAAACAACCGTTCTGATTACTCTCCATTTTCCCGCGCCTAAGCCAAAAGCGCCCTCACGATAGCTTTGAGGTACGGTTTTAAGGCTCTCCTGAGTTGTTCTGAGTACAGTAGGCAGGTTCATAATGACAAGCGTAAGCGAGCCTGCCAAAAGGCTTGTGCCGAAATTATTTGAAAACAACAGCATACCGACAAGGCCGTAAATAATAGACGGTATGCCCGACAGGGTTTCCGACGCATATTCTATCGCAGAAACAATCCTTTTGCTTTTTGCGTACTCGGTCAAATATATGGCACCGCCTACTCCCAACGGAAGCACCAAAAGCAGGGTCGCAAATACAATATAAAGCGTATTTAATATATCGGGCAAAATTCCTATTTTATTTGAAAGCGGGCTTGGCTTTGTACTCAAAAACTCCCAAGTAATATTAGGCAAGCCCTTTATAAGCACATAGCCCGACAAAAACAGAACAAGAGCGCCTGTTATTATCGTTGACAAAATCATCAACGTTCTCATAAAGAGAATGTAAGCCTTTCGTTTTCTGTTCATTAGCATTTTCTCTCCTATTTAATAATACACATACTTTGCAAGCGATAACAAAAATTTGTCACACAGCCTTAACCCGAATTATTTTCGCCTGTTCAAAAAATAATTAAGCGTTGCGTTAATCAACATTATGAAAAGATACAGAACCAGCGCTATTGAAAAAAGTGCGTTTCTCTGCAAGCTGCCGGGTGCGGAATATGCCATCTCACTTGCAACAGCTGTGGTCAAAAATCGTACGCTTTGAAACAGTGACGGCATATTTGCAACATTACCGGCAACCATCATAACGGCCATTGCCTCTCCTATCGCTCTTCCTACGCCAAGCACAATCGCAGCGGCAATACCGCTTTTTGCAGCAGGCACGGACACCTTAAAATATGTTTCCGTCTTTGTTGCGCCCAAAGCAAGCGACGCTTGCTCATATTCCTTTGGCACGGCATCAAGCGCCGTTATGGAAACCTTAATAATATTAGGCAATATCATAACCGCAAGCACGATAACTGCTGCTAAAAGAGTTGCACCGTCAGGCACGGAAAATACTTTTCTTATAAGCGGAACAAGCACAATCATACCTACCAAGCCATATACAACCGACGGTATTCCGGCAAGCAAGTCCACGGCATTGCTCATTAACCTCTTGACTGTACTGCTTGCACACTTTGAAAGATATACGGCTGTGAAAAAACCGACAGGAACACCGATAAGTAAAGCACCTGCCATACCGTAAACGCTTGTAAGTATAAACGGCAGTATTCCGTATTTCGGCTCGGAAGCCGTTGACGCCCACTCCTTGCCAAAAAGGAATTTAACAAGACCTATTTCCCTAATAGCGGGCAATCCCGAAATTATAAGATAAGCTGAAATCAAAAGCACACAGCCTACAGTAATCAAGCCAAGCAGCAAAAATATACCGTGTATGACATTTTCGAGCATTTTACTTTTTCTCATACTAATATCTCCAAAAAATCGACGACATAAGCCGCCGATTAGAAATTATTTTACAGGTACAGCTCCTGCGTCGCTGATAATATCGGAAGCCTCTGATGAGGTGATATAGTCGAAGAATTTTTGTGCCTGTGATGAAAGCTTTGTATCCTTCTTTGTAACAAGAACGAACGGACGCTGAATGACATATGTGCCGTTCTTTACGGTTTCCTCACTCGGTGTAACACCCGAAACGCTGAGTGCCTTAACGGTATCCTTTACAGAAGCAAGCGAAGCATAGCCGATTGCGTTTGGATTGCCTGCAACAGTAGTGATAACATCACCGGTTGAAGTGAGTTCTTGACGGTATGCACACTTATCCTCTGTGTCTGTGATTGACTCGAAGCCGTCTCTTGTACCGCTTCCTGCCTCTCTGCCGATTAAAACGATTTCGGCATCCGCACCCCCTACATCCTTCCAATTAGTAATCTCGCCTTTATAAATCTTTGCAATAGTTTCAACATCCAAATCACTCACCTGATTTTCAGGATTAACAATCATTGCAATTCCGTCATAAGCAAGAACGGTTTCCTCAAGTCCTTTTGCCTTTTCCTCATCTTTGAGGCTTCTGCTTGAAAGACCGATATCACAGCGACCTTCTTCAACTGCCTGAATGCCCGAGCCTGAACCCGTCGCATTATATGTAACGGAAATACCGTTATTCTGCTCAAATGATTCGCTCAACGCACCGATTACCTTGCTCATAGAGGTTGAGCCGTCTGTAGAAACAGAACCTGTATCCTTATTTCCCGAGCAAGCCGCAAATGCTACGCAAACAATTAATACTGCTGCCAATACACTGATTATTTTCTTTGTTTTTTTCATTTTCAAATCTCCTTTTGAAATTTCATTTGTTCCTTAGAACAATCACATATTAAAACCGTTCGGTAAAATTTGTAATTAAGCAAAGTAAAGATTCGGTAAAAATTCTGATAATCAAAAATGTGGCAAAAATGCAAAAAAGGAACACCGCATTTTATCGCAGTATTCCTTATATTGCTTATATATTATTTTTTACTACATTATAGTATGCTGAAATTTACTACAACTGCCGCAAAAACGATAGATACCATTGAAAGCAGCTTAATCAAAATATTTATCGACGGTCCTGAAGTGTCCTTAAACGGGTCGCCTACGGTATCGCCGACAACGGCAGCCTTATGCTGTTCGCTTCCCTTTCCGCCGTGCGCACCCGATTCTATATACTTTTTTGCATTATCCCAAGCGCCGCCCGAATTAGACATAAATATAGCCATCAAAAATCCTGTAACGGTTGCTCCTGCAAGCATACCGACAACACCCTTATAGCCTAAAATCAAACCGACAACAATAGGAGTTGCAACTGCAATCACAGTCGGCAAAATCATTTCCTTTAAGCTTGAGCGTGTGCAAAGGTCAACGCAAGAAGCATAATCGGGGTCGGTTTCGCCCTTCATCAATCCCTTAATTTCCTTAAACTGACGGCGCACCTCAACAACAATGCTCTGTGCTGCTCTGCCGACAGATTCCATAGTGAATGCCGCAAAAACGAACGGCAGACACGCACCGATAAACAGACCAATCAAAACGACCGGATTCATTAGATTAAAATCGTCAAATGTAATACCCGACTTAACAGTTTGAACCTTATCAATATATGAAGCAATAAGTGCAAGCGCAGTCAATGCAGCAGAGCCGATAGCAAAGCCCTTACCGGTTGCGGCTGTTGTATTTCCAAGCGAATCGAGTGCGTCCGTACGCTCCCTTACCTCAGGAGGCAATCCTGCCATTTCAGCAATCCCTCCCGCATTATCCGCAACAGGGCCGTAAGCGTCGGTTGCAAGAGTAATTCCGAGAGTAGACAGCATACCGACTGCAGATAAAGCAATACCGTACAATCCGACAGCGGTTGAGCCTGCTCCACCCGAAACAAAATACGAGCAAAGCACGCTTATTGAAACAATCACAATAGGAACGGCAGTTGACTTCATACCAAGCCCGATACCGCCTATTATAATAGTTGCCGAGCCTGTTTCACTTGTAGAAGCAAGCTTTCTGGTAGGCTTATATGTATCGGAGGTGAAAAACTCGGTTGAAAATCCGATAAGCACGCCTGCAATAAGTCCCGAAATGATTGCAAAATACAAGCCGAGATTTTGCTTGCCGAGAACAAAAAGCACAACAGGCAATGCTATTATACCGATTCCGACAGCACTGAGATTAGTACCTCTTCTGAGTGCTTTAAGCAATGACTTTTGCTCTATGCTTTCTCCCGTACGAACAAAGAATGTGCCGATAATTGACATAATAATTCCGATTGCGGCAAGAAGCATAGGCACTGCCATAGCCTTAATATCCCCGTTAAATGCAGAAACTCCGAGTGCCGAAGCAGAAATTACCGAGCTTACATAACTCTCGTAAAGGTCTGCACCCATACCTGCCACATCGCCTACATTATCGCCCACATTATCGGCTATTACAGCAGGGTTACGAGGGTCGTCCTCGGGTATACCTGCCTCAACCTTGCCCACAAGGTCTGCACCGACATCGGCAGCCTTGGTAAATATACCGCCGCCCACACGGGCAAACAATGCCATAGACGATGCACCCATACCGAAAGTGAGCATTGCGCCGGTTACATCGGGAGCGTCAAGCTTAAACACAAATTTAAGCAAGAAAAACCATACCGAAATATCAAGCAAGCCCAAGCCGACAACGGTAAATCCCATAACTGAGCCTGCCGAAAATGCGACACGCAAGCCTTTATTCAGTCCCTCTCGACACGCATTGGCAGTTCTGCAATTTGCATTAGTGGCGATTTTCATACCGATAAAGCCCGAAAGCCCCGAGAAAAATCCGCCCGTAACAAACGCAAACGGAACAAACCAAGTTAAAAATCCAAACGCAGCCATTATGCAAAGCACAACGAACATACAAGCAAAGAAAACAAACACAACCTTATACTGTCTTTTCAGATAAGCATTTGCGCCCTGCTTAATTGAGTCCGAAATCTTTGCCATTTTTTCTGTACCCTTATCCGCTTTCAGCACTTTTTTTGCAGTAAAAAACGCAAAAACCAATGCAAGCACCGAGCCGATAAAGGTAAACAAGACTAAGTATTTCTCCATAATATACCTCTTTATATTTTTTCTGCACTTCTATTATATTATTAATTGTCGGCTTTTTCAACATAAATTTAGAAACGATAATATAATTTTTGTAGAACTTCAACAAAGAAGCAATAGTCCACAAGTGATAAATCCGAAAAGCTAAATATTATTTATTTAGACATAAAAAATCCTGCCGATACTTTCGTACCAACAGGATTTTCGTTCGTTTCAAATGCTCATACGCTGTGCGTAAGGCGAGCATTTTATCTGTTTGAATTTATTGATTAGTTCTCCGGAGCATAGTAATCAACAAGCTTAGCGAGCTTATTGTACTTATCGATTGAGTTCTCTGCTGCGATAGCGAAGAGCTTTTCAGCCTTGCCCGGGAATGAACGCTTGAGAGCAGAATATCTTGTTTCACCCTCAATGAACTCAACATAGTCAGCCGATGGAGCTTTAGAATCAAGGCTAAACGGATTCTTACCCTCTGCGATAAGAGCAGGATTGTAACGGAAAAGATTCCAATAACCTGCGGCAACAGCCTTCTTCTGCTCCATCTGGTTAAACGGCATCTTGATACCATGGTTGATACAAGGAGCGTAGCAGATAACGATTGAAGGACCGTTATAAGCAGCAGCCTCCTGGAATGCCTTTAAGCACTGATTTGCATTAGCACCCATAGCAACCTGAGCAACATATACATAGCCGTATGACATAGCGATTTGAGCAAGGTCCTTCTTCTTAACTACCTTACCCGAAGCAGCAAACTTAGCAACCGCACCGGTAGGAGTAGCCTTAGAAGCCTGTCCGCCTGTATTTGAGTAAACCTCTGTATCGAATACTACAATGTTTACATCCTCGTGAGAAGCGATAACATGGTCAAGACCGCCGAATCCGATATCGTAAGCCCAACCGTCACCACCGAAGATGAACTGATATTTCTTAGCGGCATAATCTGCATCCTTGAGGAAATCAGCGGCAGCGTCAGCAGCCTCACCGTCAAGAGAAGCGTTCTTAACAGCCTCGATGAGAGCCTTAGCGTCTACATCGTTCTTAGAAGCGTCCTCATATGAAGCAAGCCAAGCGTCAGCCTCTTTAATGCCTGCATTAGAAAGAACCTCTGCATCGCCTGCAAGTCTTTCTCTAATCTGCTTTTGAGCAAGATACATACCGTAACCGAACTCAGCGTTGTCCTCAAACAATGAGTTAGACCAAGCAGGTCCGTGTCCGTTCTCGTCTACTGTATAAGGAGTTGACGGAGCAGAGCCACCCCAAATTGAAGAACAGCCTGTTGCGTTAGCGATATACATTTTATCACCATAAAGCTGAGTAACAAGTTTAGCGTACGGTGTCTCACCACAGCCTGCGCAAGCACCCGAGAATTCAAGATAAGGCTTTCTGAACTGAACGCCGATTGTGTTAGGTGTAAGAACTTCAGGCTTAACAGGTGTATTTACAAGTGCGTCAAATGACTTTTGAACATGAAGCTGTGAAGCGATTGGCTTCATAGTGAGTGACTTTGTAGGACAAACATTTGCACAAGAGCCACATCCGGTACAGTCAAGAGCAGAAACAATAAGAGCATACTGATAATCTGTCTTTTTATGCTTAATCATTGTTGTTCCCTCAGGTGCGGCAGCAGCCTCCTCTGCGGTCATAACAATAGGTCTGATTACTGCGTGAGGACAAACCATTGAGCAAAGGTTACACTGAGCGCACTTAGAAGCATCCCACTCAGGAACAGAGATAGCAATACCTCTCTTTTCAAATGCGGCAGAGCCTTGTGGATATACACCGTCAGCGCTGTCAACAAATGCAGAAACAGGAAGGTCGTCGCCGTGAAGTCTGCCGACAGGATCAAGAATGTCCTTAACAAACTTCTTCATTTCAGGTCTGTCTGTATCAACGTGAAGGTTTCTGTCCTCATCAACAGCGTCCTTCCAAGAAGCGGGAACATCAATCTTAACAACTTCCTTAGAGCCTCTGTCAATACCGTTGCAGTTAGCGTTTACGATAGCCTCGCCCTTCTTAGAGAACTTAGCAACAACCTTTTCCTTCATATATCCGATAGCCTCGTCAACAGGAAGAATTCCGCTGATTGTAAAGAATGCGGACTGAAGAATTGTTGAAGCTCTGCCAGGAAGTCCAACCTCCTCGGCAATCTTAATACCGTTAATTGTATAGAGGTTAATATCGTTCTCTGCAATATATCTCTTCATTGATGCAGGAAGCTGAGCATCAAGCTCGTCAGGTGACCAAATACAGTTGAGAAGGAATGTTCCGCCCGGAACAAGGTCCTGAACCATATCGTACTTAGTAACATAAGACGGGTTGTGACAAGCTACAAAGTTTGCCTTATTAATAAGGTATGTTGAAGTAATAGGTGATGAACCAAAACGAAGGTGAGATACAGTAATACCGCCCGACTTCTTACTGTCATAGAAGAAGTAACCCTGAGCATACATATCTGTATGGTCACCGATAATCTTAATAGAGTCCTTATTTGCACCCACTGTACCGTCTGAACCAAGACCCCAGAACTTACAAGAGGTTGTACCCTTTGGAGTTGTGTCAGGAGTTTCTGTGATAGGAAGCGAAAGGTCTGTAACGTCATCGTTGATTGAAAGAACGAATGTCTTTTTAGGCTCAGGTGCATTCATATTAGCAAATACTGCAATGATATGAGCAGGAAGTGTATCCTTTGAGCCGAGACCGTAACGACCGCCGTAAACAGGAACAGAATCAAGCTCTGTACCCTTGAGGGCAGCAACAACATCAAGATAAAGAGGCTCGCCGAGTGCGCCCGGCTCCTTAGTTCTGTCGATAACAGAAATGTGCTTAACGCTCTTAGGAATAGCATTTACAAGATGCTTAGCAGAGAAAGGTCTGTAAAGGTGTACGCTTACCATACCAACCTTTTCGCCTCTTGCGTTTAAGAAATCAACTGTCTCCTTAATTGTATCACAAACAGAACCCATAGCGATAATAACACGCTCTGCATCCTCTGCGCCGTAATAATTAAAGAGCTGATAATTTGTACCGATTTTTTCGTTTACCTTATTCATATATGCCTCTGTGGCAGAAACTGCGTCGGCATAATACTTATTACAAGCCTCTCTGTGCTGGAAGAAAATATCTGAATTTTCTGCCGAGCCACGGAGAACAGGGTGTTCAGGATTTAATGCTCTTGCTCTGAAGTCTGTAACATCCTGCATATCGAGCATATCTCTGAGATCTTCATAATCCCAAGTCTCAATCTTTTGTACTTCGTGAGATGTACGGAAACCGTCAAAGAAATGAAGGAACGGTACTCTTGACTTGAGAGTTGCAAGGTGAGCAACTGCGCCAAGGTCCATAACTTCCTGAACATTAGCAGAGCAAAGCATAGCATAGCCTGTTTGACGACAAGCCATAACATCGGAATGGTCGCCGAAAATGTTCAATGCGTGAGTAGATACGCAACGAGCAGATACATGAATAACACTCGGAATAAGCTCGCCCGCAATCTTATACATATTAGGAATCATGAGAAGGAGACCCTGTGAAGCAGTATATGTTGTGGTCAACGCACCTGCCGACAAAGAGCCGTGAACTGCACCGGCTGCACCTGCTTCTGATTCAAGCTCTGCAACCTTAACAGTCTGTCCAAATAAGTTCTTCACCCCTCTTGCCGCCATAGCATCTGTTTCTTCAGCCATCGGTGAAGAAGGTGTGATAGGATAGATAGCAGCAACTTCTGTAAACGCATAGCTTACATGAGCAGCAGCGCTGTTACCATCCATAGTTTTCTTTTTTCTTGCCATTTTAATTTACCTCCGTAAAAGATAGTACCGTAATCGGCATAATATAACACCGTTAATACTATCCTTAATTATATCATTGTAAAATCTCAAATTCAACCATATTGCAAGCTTTTTTCTTAATACTTACGCCCCGAAATGCAATTATTTTTTGCCGTTCGTGGTTTTGCACAAATAAGTTAGCGACTTGTTGTGTAAAACGCATATAGCCTTCTTGCCGAACTAAAATACGCACCCTCCTCAGCACCTGCGACGACTGATTTATAATAACGATTGGAACAAATAAAATTTGACAAGTAAAAATATAATACAGAAAATTATGTAAATAAATCTAAAAAAATCCTTGACAAATAATAATCTTTATTGTATAATTTCTAAGCGTTGGTAATTACGCAGTAACACTCCCACGGGAGTTTTACATATACCGAGGTGTAACTCAGTTTGGCTAGAGTGCCTGCTTTGGGAGCAGGATGCCGCAGGTTCAAGTCCTGTCACCTCGACCATTTGACCTTAGAAAGCAAATGCTTCCTAAGGTCTTATTTATTATCCAAATACCGATTTTCTTGCACAAGGCAGACAATAGTGCAACATAATACACAAAAATTACGAACAACGAAAATCGGTACAAGCTTCTGCTCATTTACCCGCTTAAAAAGCTGAAATCTTGTGCAAAATATCCATATTTTACACGAACAGAGAGCATAAAAACACGAAAGCATATATAGAAATTGCACAAATATACATTTTTTTGTTGACAAATAAAAATCAGTAGCGTATGATGAAAACATAGAAAGAACAAGGGCGTTCCACAGTTAGTGGAGCGCCCTGTTCTCATTTTATAGACTGCTCTGCGGCTTAATGCAGTTTATAAAAAATTATAGGAGGGCATATATTATGAGTAAGTACACAAAGGAAAAAATCTTAGCCGAGGCTAAGAAAAACGGCGTTGAATTTATCCGCCTACAATTCACTGATTTATTCGGCATTATGAAAAATGTTGCAATTACAGTGTCACAGCTTGAGAAAGCACTCGACAACGACTGTATGTTCGACGGCTCATCAATCGACGGTTTTGTTCGCATAGACGAAAGCGATATGTATTTGCATCCGGATTACAGCACTTGGGCAATTTTCCCTTGGCGCAAGCATCAAAATGCACAGACTGCTCGTTTGATTTGTTCCGTTTACAAGGCTGATAATGTTACACCGTTTGAGGGCGACCCGAGAAATGTGTTGCAAAAGGTTATCGACCAAGCGGCTCAAATGGGTTACGGCTTTAATGTCGGACCTGAATGCGAGTTCTTCCTGTTTAACACAAACGAGAACGGTATTCCGACTCTTGACACCAACGACAAGGCAGGCTATTTTGACCTTAACCCGATTGACACGGGTTCTAATTGCAGAAGAGACATTTGCCTTGCTCTTGAAGAAATGGGATACACTATTGAGGCTTCGCACCACGAGGTTGCCGAAGGTCAGCACGAGATTGATTTTCAGTTTGGCGATGTAATGACAACAGCCGACAGAGTAATGACCTTCAAGCATGTTGTAAAAACTTACGCTACAAAGCACGGCTTGCACGCAACATTTATGCCTAAGCCGATTGAGGGTATCAACGGCTCGGGTATGCACACAAATATGTCACTCTACGACCTAAAAACAGGCGAAAACATTTTTGACGACCCTAACGGCAAGCTTGGCTTGAGCGAAAAGGCTTACAGCTTTATTGCAGGCATTATGGAGCATATCCAAGGTATGGCAGTAGTTTCAAACCCTACCGTCAACTCATACAAGAGATTAGTACCGGGTTATGAAGCTCCGTCATATTTAGTATGGTCAACATCAAACAGAAGCTGTCTTGTTCGTATTCCTGCTGCCAGAGGCAAGGGTACAAGAGTCGAGCTGAGATGTCCCGACCCGACCTGCAATCCGTATCTTGAAATGGCTCTTTGCCTTGCGGCAGGTCTTGACGGAATCAAAAATGGCTTAAAGCCTGCTCCTGCTTATGATAAAAATGTATTTGCGCTAAGCGATGAGGAGCTTAATGCAAACGGAATCAAATGCTTGCCGGGTTCTCTTGCCGAAGCTATTGCGGCTGCTGAGGCTGACCCGTTTATTAAAGAAACACTCGGCGATCATGTATTTTCTAATTATATTGCAGGCAAAAAGGCTGAATGGGACAGCTACAAAACCTCCGTATCACAATGGGAAATTGATCGCTATATGATTAATTATTAATTAACCCTCTCTTATGGCCCTAACGGGTCGTTTTATAGTCGGCATCCTTGAGATTTTTCTCAGGGATACCGATGAACATTATTTGCCCGACACATTGCGGTTTCGTGTCTCGGCAAATCAAAAGCAATTCTATGTCTATAACAAACTATGGGAGAACTTAATATGAACGATTCATTTTTAACTGCTATCTCGGATAGTGTTTTTGGAGTCTGGTTTTTAATCGGTGCTGCCCTTGTATTTTTTATGCAATGTGGATTTGCTATGGTTGAAAGCGGATTTACCAGAGCAAAAAATGCAGGAAATATTATAATGAAAAATCTTATGGATTTCTGCATCGGTGCTTTGATGTTTATTCTCATCGGCTATGGTTTAATGTTTGGCGAAGATTATATAGCCGGACTCTTTGGTTTACCTACACTTAAATTGTTGACAAATTACGCTTCATCAAGTGCAGATTGGTCAAATTTCGTATTCAATCTTGTGTTCTGTGCAACGGCGGCAACCATTGTTTCGGGTGCCATGGCAGAACGAACAAAATTTAGTTCATACTGTATTTATTCCGCTGTTATTTCGGCAGTTGTATATCCGATTGAGGCGGGCTGGATTTGGAATTCAAACGGTTGGCTTGCAAAAATGGGATTTCACGATTACGCAGGCTCAACCGCAATTCATATGGTCGGCGGTATTGCTGCACTTGTCGGAGCAATTTTTCTCGGCCCTCGTATCGGAAAATATGTCATTGATAAAAAAACCGGAAAGAAAAAGGCAAAGGCTATCCCCGGTCATTCATTGACTTTGGGCGCATTAGGTGTATTCATTCTTTGGTTTGGATGGTACGGCTTCAACGGTGCAGCCGCAAAGGATGTTGACACGCTTGCCTCTATCTTTCTCACAACAACACTTGCACCGGCGACTGCCACCTGCGTAACCATGATATTCACTTGGCTCAAGGACGGAAAACCCGATGTTTCAATGTTGCTTAATGCTTCGCTTGCAGGTTTGGTTGCAATAACCGCCCCATGTGACTGCGTTGACGCTTTGGGTTCAATCATCATCGGTGCTGTTTCGGGTATACTTGTTGTAGTAGTTGTTGAGGGACTCGACAAAAAGCTTCACATAGACGACCCTGTCGGCGCAATCGGTGTTCATCTGGCAAACGGCGTTTGGGGTACTATTGCAGTAGGTTTATTTTCAACAGGATATGACGGCGTAGGAAAAGGTTTATTCTACGGCGGCGGTTTCAAGCAGTTGGGAATACAGCTTATCGGCTTTGTATCAGTTGCCGCTTGGGCTGTAGTTACAATGATTATTGTATTTACTCTTATCAAAAAGACAAACGGCCTTCGTGTTACGGCAGAAGAAGAAATCAAGGGTCTTGATTCAACAGAGCATAATTTACCGTCAGCGTATGCTGATTTTGTTCCGACAAGCGTGCTTATCAATTCGGCTGTGCCTGCACAATCGGTTGAAAAAGCTATCCCTGTCGAAACCTTTACAACAAAGACCGATGCAGTGCTTTCAAAGGTTGTTATGATTTTCAACCCTTCAAAATTTGAAGAATTAAAGGAAGCTATGAACAGCATCGGCGTTACAGGTATGACAGCCACAAATGTTATGGGTTGCGGTGTCCAAAAGGGACACATCAAAAAGTACCGTGGTGTAGAAATTGAAGAAATGAGCCTACATCCAAAAATGAAGCTGGAAATGGTTGTTTCGGCAGTTCCTGTTAAAACTGTTGTGGAAACAGCAAGAAAGGTACTTTACACCGGAAACATCGGTGACGGAAAAATCTTCGTCTACGATGTAGAGGATGTTATGAAGGTTCGTACCGGCGAACACGGCTACGATGCACTTCAGGACATTGACGGTGAATAAAAAATTACACGGTAACAGGGCGAGCGAAAGCTTGCCCGATTGCCGTATATAAACTATCGGAGGTTATCTATGTTAAAGGAAGGACAAGTTAGAATTCCGAGTGGGTGTGCGATTGCGGCGATTATTGACAGAAAGGGCAATAAAATAAACGGCTCTGAAATCATTAAATCCATTGCACTTATGCACGACAGGTCAAACGGACTCGGAGGCGGTTTTGCCGCATACGGAATTTACCCGGAGCATAAGAACGAATATGCCATTCATGTATTTTATGACAACGCAGAAGCTAAAAAGCAATGCGAGGATTTTTTATTTAGGCACTTCAATATAGATGTTGCGGAAAGAATCCCTACACGAAAGGTAGAGAGCATAGAAAACGGACCTGACATTTGGCGATATTTCGGCAGAGCAAACAGAGTAAGAATGAACAATGCCCGTCTCGACGAGCTTGAATATGTTGCTCAATGCGTAACAAATGTAAACAACTCAATCAAAGGCGCATATATCTTTTCAAGCGGAAAGAATATGGGCTGTTTTAAGGCTGTCGGCTATCCTGAGGATGTCGGCAAATTTTATATGCTGGAGCAATATGACGCTTACATTTGGACAGCGCACGGCAGATTTCCGACGAACACTCCCGGCTGGTGGGGCGGCTCACATCCGTTCAACATTCTTGATTGGTCAATAGTTCACAACGGTGAAATATCGTCATATGATGCAAACAGAAGATACATCGAGCAATTCGGCTACATATGCACAATGCAAACGGACACGGAGGTTATCACATATTTATTTGACCACCTGTTGCGTCATCACAACTTACCCATCGAGGTTGCCGCAGATGTTTTAACAGCACCCGAATGGAGCGAAATCGACAGAATGGATAAGGACAAAAAAGAATATTTCACAAATCTTCGTGCCATTTACAGCGGAGCTTTGGTAAACGGTCCGTTTTCTGTTATTCTCGGCTCAAACAAAGGCTTGCTTGCAATAAACGACAGGCTGAAGCTTCGTTCTCTGACCGCCGCAACAAAGGGCGACAGAGCTTATTTCGCAAGTGAGGAGTCGGCTATCAGGATTATTTGCCCTGAGCCTGACAAGGTATGGTCTGTTTCGGGCGCAGAGCCTGTTTTCATCCCTCTTGAAATTGACGAAAAGGAGGATGACGAATAATGATTGGATATATCCCAAGAAGATTTACCTTAATCCGTGACAAGAATTTATGCACAAATTGCGGCGGCTGTGTCACTCAATGTATAAACGAATGCCACTTTTTAGCAGATGACGGCAAAACGGTTCTGTCAAATTCAAACAACTGTGTTGCCTGTCACAGATGCGTTGATATGTGTCCAAGCAGCGCATTGAGAATAGAAAAATATGTTTGCGATTACCGTGACAATGCAAACTGGACGCCTCAATATCAGCAGGAAATTGTAAGGCAGGCGAACACAGGTTCTACCCTGCTGTCCGCTATGGGCAATCCAAAGCCTTATCCGATTTATTGGGACAAAATTTTGCTCAACGCTTCTCAGGTTACCAACCCATCCATCGACCCGTTGCGTGAGCCTATGGAAATCAGAACGATTTTAGGTCGCAAGCCCAACAAAATAGAAGTAGAGAAAAAAGGCAAATCAATAACTAAAATGCCTCCGCAGGTAATGATTGAAACACCTATTATGTTTTCGGCAATGAGCTTTGGCTCAATATCGCTCAACGCTCAAAAATCGCTTGCCATAGCTGCACAAAATCTCGGAACGCTCTTTAACACAGGCGAGGGCGGTTTGCATCCCGACCTAAAAAGCTTTTGTGATTGGACGGTTGTTCAGGTTGCATCGGGAAGATTCGGAGTGCATAAGGATTATTTGAATAATTGCAAATTTATAGAAATCAAAATCGGTCAAGGTGCAAAACCGGGTATCGGCGGTCATTTGCCGGGTGAAAAGGTAAATGTCGAGGTTTCAAATGCCCGTATGATTCCCGAGGGCAGTGATGCGATTTCCCCTGCCCCACACCACGATATTTATTCCATTGAGGATTTGCGACAGCTGATTTGGAGCTTGAAGCAAGCTACTGATAACCAAAAGCCTGTTGCCGTAAAAATCGCAGCAGTACACAATGTTGCTGCCATTGCTTCGGGTTGTGCAAGAGCAGGTGCGGATATTATCGTAATCGACGGCTTCAGAGGAGGCACAGGTGCTGCTCCCACACGAATCCGTGACAATGTCGGTATTCCGATTGAGCTTGCGCTTGCCTCAGCCGACCAAAGGTTAAGAGATGAGGGAATACGCTCAACCGTTTCGCTTGTTGCAAGCGGTTCATTCAGATGCTCAAGCGATATTGTCAAAGCCATTGCGTTAGGTGCAGACGCTTGTTATGTTGCTTCTGCTGTGCTTATTGCAATGGGTTGTCATATGTGTCAGACCTGCAACACGGGCAAATGTAATTGGGGCATTGCAACCCAAAGACCGGAGCTTACAAAAAGGCTCAACCCAGAGCAGGCACACAAAAGAGTAGAAAATCTAATCACCGCTTGGAATCACGAAATCAAAGAAATTATGGGCGGTATGGGTATCAACTCGGTTGACTCATTACGCGGAAACAGGCTTATGCTTCGTGGCATAGGACTGTCTGAAAAAGAGCTTGAAATCCTCGGAATCAAGCACGCAGGCGAATAGGAGGTGTTGAGATGATAGAAGCAGGACTCAGAAGATACGAGGAAATAAATGATGAAATCAAGGCGGCACTTTCGTGTCACAGCAAATGTACCGTAAAGGATGTAAACGGTCAGCGATACATCGGTTGTGCTTTAGACGAGGGAAAGACCATTGAAATATACGGCACTCCCGGCAACGATATGGCTTGCTATCTCAACGGCGGAAGAGTGATTGTATACGGAAGCTGTCAGGACGCTGTCGGCAACACAATGAACGGAGGCGAAATTGTCGTTCATGGTCACAGCGGAGACGCTATGGGTTACGGTATGCGTGACGGTCAAATTTACATTCGCGACAATGTTGCGTGCCGTGGCGGTATTCATATGAAAGAATTTAGAGAAATGCGTCCCGTTCTTGTTATAGGTCAAAACGCAGGCTCGTTTCTCGGCGAATATATGGCAGGAGGAACGATAGTACTTTTAGGGCTGAACATCAAGCACGGAGAAAAGCTGTTCGGCACGCATTGCGCAAGCGGTATGCACGGCGGAAAAATTATTGTCAGAGGCACATTCCCAAAAGAAAATTTGAGCGAAAACATCAAGGTCGAGGCATTAAACGCCGAGGATGAAAAAGAGCTGAAAGCCTACATAAAAAAATACTGCAAATACTTTGGTGCGGATTTTGACGAAATTATGGCAAAGCCGTTCAAAAAACTTGTGCCGGCGACTTCAAGACCGTACGCAAACCTGTATACACCGAATTAAATCGAGTTCGGCATATTTGACTTAGTATTTTCAGAGGTGTTTTTAATGTTTAATAATCTACACGAGGAATGCGGTGTTTTCGGTATATACGAGACAAAAACCGCTTATGTTGCACAAACGGTTTACTCGGCACTTTATGCGCTTCAGCACAGGGGTCAGGAAAGCTGCGGCATAGCAGTCAACGACGACGGTGTGTTTGCTCATCACAAGGGCAACGGACTTGTGCCGGATGTGTTTACAAGAGAAAAGCTTGAGCATTTAGGTATGGGAAATATGGCTATCGGTCATGTTCGTTATTCAACAACAGGCGGAAAGAACATCAACAATGTTCAGCCTCTTGTTATCCGTCACATAAAGGGCAACCTTGCACTGGCGCACAACGGAAACCTTGTAAACGCTATGGATATTCGCAAAAGCTTTGAGCTAAACGGCGGAATATTTCACGGCACAAGCGATACAGAATCAATGGCTTACGAAATCGTTTCAAATCGACTTACCGGCAAAAGCACGGAGGAAGCCATAAAGAAAGCTATGCCCAAACTAAAGGGTGCTTACTCCTGTGTTGTAATGACTGCAACAAAGCTGATTGCCTTTCGTGACCCAAACGGTTTCAGACCGCTTTGTTTCGGTCAAACCGAGGACGGTGCGATTTGTATAAGCAGCGAAAGTTGTGCGCTCGACTCCGTCGGCGCAAAATTCATTCGTGATGTAATGCCGGGCGAAATAATAACCGTCGATTCAAACGGCATTCACTCGGACAAAACTCACTGCAAGAAAAAAGGCACGATTTGCGTATTTGAATACATATATTTTGCAAGACCGGACAGCGTTATTGACGGCGCTTCGGTTGAGCACGCACGAATGAGGGCAGGCAAATTTCTTGCAAAGGAAAGCCCTGTTGATGCCGATATTGTAATCGGTGTACCCGACAGCGGACTTGAGGCTGCTCTCGGCTATGCAAACGAAAGCGGAATACCTTACGGCATAGGCTTTATCAAAAACAGGTATATCGGCAGAAGTTTCATTCAGCCAAATCAAGCTCAGCGTGAGGATGCCGTTAAAATCAAGCTGAATGTTATCAAGGAAAACATAAAAGGCAAGCGAGTTATTATGATAGACGACTCGATTGTTCGAGGTACAACCTGTGCAAGAATAGTAAAACTACTCAGGGAAGCGGGCGCAAAAGAGGTGCATATGCGAGTGTCGTCTCCGCCGTTCAGGCACCCGTGCTATTTCGGAACGGATGTAGACAGCGAGGAAAACCTCATAGCTTGCCGATACAACACCGTCGAAGAAATAGCAAAAGAAATCGGTGTTGACAGTCTTGCATATTTATCAATAAACGCAACGCATATGCTGACAGAAAAATCCGGCGAGGGTTGCTGTGACGGCTGCTTTACGGGCAACTATCCAATCGAAGTTCCAAAGGAACAGCCAAAGGACAAATTCGAGGAGAAAATAAATAAAAAATCAAGCTACTATCAAGTGCTTGATTAGAAGAATCGCAAAAGCGTTACAATATAAAGCATAGTTCATAAAAACAAATACTAAAACAAAAATACACCAACACTTGCGTATTGGTGTATTTTTTATAGCGCAATGGGCAAAGCTCGAAAGTATTAAATCAATTAATCCTTATGCAATATGCCCCATTGCCCCAAAATTTTTTAATTAGTGATTAGCCAAGCTCTGAGAAGTACTTGATTGTTCTAACCATCTGAGAAGTATAAGAGTTCTCGTTATCATACCAAGAAACAACCTGAACCTCATAAGTATCGTCAGCAACCTTGAGAACCATTGTCTGAGTTGAATCGAAGAGTGAACCGTATCTCATACCAACGATATCGGAAGAAACGATGAGATCCTCGTTATAACCGAAGGACTCTGTTTCCTCAGCCTTCATAGCTGCGTTGATAGCGTCAACTGTAACTTCCTTATCTGTCTTAATAACAGCAGTAAGGATAGTTGTTGAACCTGTCGGGGTAGGAACTCTCTGTGCAGAACCGATAAGTTTGCCGTTGAGTTCAGGGATTACAAGACCGATAGCCTTAGCAGCACCTGTTGAGTTAGGAACGATATTAACAGCACCTGCACGAGCGCGACGAAGATCACCCTTTCTCTGAGGACCGTCAAGAATCATCTGATCGCCTGTGTAAGCGTGAATTGTGCACATGATACCACTCTGGATAGGAGCGAAATCGTTAAGAGCCTTTGCCATAGGAGCAAGGCAGTTAGTTGTGCATGAAGCAGCAGAAATAACTGTATCGTCTGCTGTAAGTGTATCGTGGTTTACATTATATACGATGGTAGGAAGATCGTTTCCTGCAGGAGCAGAAATAACAACCTTACGAGCGCCTGCCTGAATATGAGCAGAAGCCTTCTCCTTTGAAGTATAGAAACCTGTGCACTCGAGAACTACGTCTACGCCAAGTTCGCCCCAAGGAAGATCGGCAGCGTTAGGCATTTTGTAGATAACGATTTTCTTACCGTCAACTACGATATAGTTATCCTCGCCTTCACCCTCGTGGAAATCAACAGTGTGACCCTGAGCAACATAGTTACCCTGTGATGAGTCATACTTGAGAAGATGAGCAAGCATCTTTGCACTTGTAAGATCGTTGATTGCAACTACTTCATAACCTTCTGCACCGAACATCTGGCGGAAAGCAAGACGACCGATACGGCCAAAACCGTTAATAGCAACTTTTACCATTGGAAATTACCTCCGAAAATAATTTAATAAATTGCATATTGCTTTTTATTTTTGCACTATTATTTTATACTTTTCAGCTCAAATAATCAAGAAAAAAATACAAATTTTACAGATTATACAAAAAGAATGTATAGTTATGTTGAAATTGTGACAGTTTTATCAATCACTATTCAATTTATCCAAAAACTTGTGTTCATTTTTGTCAATATTGTCAAATCAAAGATAAAATTATTGTATTCGACACAAGCATTCCCTCGGGAGTAAGTGCAAGTCTGTCTCCCTGCTGTGTCATCAACCCCGCTTTTATAAGAGCCGAGATGTCCTTTTTTATCAGACCTTTATCTATGCCTTGCGTAAGTCGAAGTCCGAGCATAATTTTTTCCTCGTCATCTCCGCCTGTGCCGTCGGAAATTATATTCCACTCGTTGTCACAGTAAAACCTTTCGCC
This sequence comes from uncultured Oscillospiraceae bacterium, assembly GCA_900539165.1. Lineage (GTDB taxonomy): Bacteria > Bacillota > Clostridia > Oscillospirales > Acutalibacteraceae > Eubacterium_R. The sequence goes on along the minus strand of UQAZ01000003.1, from coordinate 55,506 downwards.
ATGCCAAAAACTGTGAGCCGACTTTCCCAGTCCGAGATACGGGGTCAATGTCCAATATTTTGTATTATGTCTGCTTTCAAAGCCTCGCCTTGCAAAATTGCTTATTTCATATTGCTTCAAGCCTGCCGTATTCATTCTGTCCACCGTTTTAAGATACATCTGCGCTACTGTATCCTCGTTCGGCAAATCAAGCCTGTCACGCATTTCATAAAATTTTGTACCTTCCTCAACTTTCAACATATATGCCGAAACATGAGGAACGCCCATACTCTCGATAAAATCAAACGAGCAATCGAGAGAGTCAATCGTCTGCTTTGGTGTGCCGAGCATTAAATCAAGGCTGATATTGTTTATCCCTGCGTTTCGTGCATAGGAAATTGTGCGCTCGACCTCTTTTCTGCCCGCCGCCCTGCCGAGTGCAAAGCGTTCTTTATCAACGGCGCTCTGCATACCGAGGCTCACACGGTTAATGCCGTAATCCGCATATTTTTTGAAATCCTCGGACAAATCCTTACTCGGATTACATTCAACAGTAATTTCCGCATTATCCGAAATATCGAACTGCGCCCTCACGCAACAAAGAATTTCGCCAATTAATTCGGCAGGCAAAATGCTCGGAGTTCCCCCACCGAAATAAACAGTATCAAAGGAGCCTTGATACTGTTTAATAATTTCCTCTAAGCGAGTAACATATTCTCTGCCCGCACTCTCACAGTATTTAACGCTGTAAAAATCGCAGTACGGGCATTTATTTTTGCAAAATGGGATATGTATATAAAGTCCCGATTTTTCGTTTTGCATAATCAGCCTTTTCTCGCTCTGCTTTCTGCCTTGAGTCTGAGTTCCTTGCTCAAAATAGTTTTACGAAGTCTGATACTCTTTGGAGTAATTTCCAAAAGCTCGTCATCTGCAAGAAATTCCATACTCTGCTCAAGCGAAAGAGTGGTAGGAGGAACGAGTTTAAGTGCTTCGTCTGAACCGCTTGCACGGGTATTTGTAACATGCTTTTTCTTGCAGACATTACATACAATATCCTCGTCCTTAGCGCACTCGCCTACAATCATACCCTCGTAAACTTCAACGCCCGGACCTACGAAAAGTTTACCTCTGTCCTGAGTGTTCCAAAGACCGTAACCTGTGGTTGTACCGGTTTCATGAACGACGATTGAGCCACGGCTTCTGGTTTCAATATCACCTTTCCATTCCTCATATCCTGAGAAAAGTTGATTCATAATACCGTTGCCGTTTGTATCGGTAAGAAATTCGCTTCTGTAACCGATAAGACCTCTTGACGGAATCTTAATTTCCATATGTGTCATACCGGTTGAGCGAGTATCCATATTAACCATTTCGCCCTTACGAGAGCAAAGCTTTGTCATAACGGCACCGACATATTCCTCGGGAACTTCTATAATAGCTGTTTCCATAGGCTCAAGAGTTCTGCCGTCTGCGTCGTGCTTTACGATAACCTGCGGACGAGAAACCTGAAATTCGTAATTTTCCCTACGCATCGTCTCAATCAAAATAGACAGATGAAGTTCGCCTCTGCCGCTGACCTTAAAGGTATCCATAGAATCGGTCTCCTCAACTCTCATGGAAACATTGGTTTCAACTTCTTTGAACAGTCTCTCACGGAGATTACGGGAGGTGACATATTTACCCTCTCTGCCTGCAAACGGAGAATCATTTACCATAAAATTCATACTGATGGTAGGTTCGTCAATTTTAACGAACGGAAGCGGCTCGATGCAGTCAGGGTCGCACGCAGTCTCACCGATATTAAGGTCGGCAATACCCGCAACGGATACCAAATCGCCGAATTTTGCAATCGGGGTTTCTACTCTTTTAAGTCCCTCAAACTGATAAATCTTTGAGAACTTAACATTTTCCGTAGTTCCGTCCTGGCGGCAAAGAACATAAGGAGTATTAGCTTTAATCTCGCCCCTTTCTACTCTGCCGACACCTATTCTGCCGACATATTCGTCATATTCGAGTGAAGAAAACAGAATCTGAGCCGGTCCGTCAAGGTCTCCCTTAGGAGACGGAATGTACTCAAGAATAGCGTCGAGAAGCGGACGCATATCGCCCTCTCTGACATTGGGGTCAAGAGATGAATAACCATCTCTTGCAGAAGCGTAAACAACCGGAAAATCAATCTGGTCGTCATCTGCGCCGAGTTCGATAAACAGGTCAAGCACCTCGTCGATTACTTCCTCGGGTCTTGCTCCGTCACGGTCAACCTTGTTTACAACAACAAGCGGAGTTTTGTGAAGTCCCAACGCTTTTTTTAGCACGAAGCGAGTTTGAGGCATACAGCCCTCAAATGCGTCAACAAGAAGCAATACACCGTCAACCATGGTGAGAATACGCTCAACCTCTCCGCCGAAGTCGGCGTGTCCCGGAGTATCTACTATATTTATTTTTGTATCCTTATAATGTATAGAGGTATTCTTTGAGAGAATGGTGATTCCTCTTTCTCTCTCCAAATCATTGGAGTCCATAACTCTTTCCTCTACCACCTCATTATCACGGAAGATACCGCTTTGATGAAGCATCTCATCAACCAAAGTTGTCTTTCCGTGGTCAACGTGAGCAATAATAGCTATATTTTTAATGTCTTTTCTTTCTGTAATTGCCACAAAAATTCGCCTCTTTTATCTTTTCTTATTAAAGCTGTCTCTAAGCTGAACAGTTCTGTTAAACACAAGCTTGTTTGAGCTGCTGTCTAAATCCGTACAAAAATATCCGATTCTCATAAATTGGAATCTGTCACCCGGCTGAGTGTCTGCAAGAGCATGCTCAACATAAGCCGTTCTGACTTCCAACGAATCAGGGTTAAGGTTATCCTCAAATGAGCCTACACCCTCCTCATCGCTCGGATTTTCAACATTAAAGAGCCTGTCGTAAAGTCTTACCTCAGCCTCGTTATTGTCGCCTGCATATACCCAATGGATAGTGCCTCTGACCTTTCTTCCGTCAGGGGTGTCACCGCCGAAGGTTTCAGGGTCATAGCTTGCGTGAACGGCAACAACCTCGCCGTTTTCGTCTGTATCATAGCCTGTGCAGGTTACGCAGTAAGCTTTATAAAGTCTAACCTCGTTGCCTACAAAAAGACGACGGTACTTGCTGATAGGCTCAACCATAAAGTCATCACGCTCAATCCAAAGCTCCTTACCGAACGGAATGGTACGACTTCCAAACTCGTCGTGGTCGGGATGATATGCGACCTCAAGCTCCTCAACCTTATCATCGGGATAATTGTCAATAATAAGCTTAATCGGGTCAACAACAGCCATAGCTCTTTTTGCATTTTTATTAAGATTGTCACGCACACAGCTTTCAAGCATTGCAAAATCAATTACGCTGTACGCCTTAGAAACGCCGATTTTTTCGCAGAAATCACGGATAGCCTCTGCCGGATAGCCTCGTCTTCTCATACCGCTGATGGTAGCCATACGAGGGTCGTTCCAACCGTCAACGATACCGTCTTGAACAAGTTTCAGGCACTTACGCTTTGATGTAAGAGTATAGTTCAAGTTCATTCTTGCAAACTCAATCTGTCTCGGCTTTTCACCGTCGATACACTCGTTACAAACCCAATCGTAAAGCGGTCTGTGATTTTCAAATTCAAGCGAGCAAAGCGAATGAGTTACCTTTTCGCACGCATCCGAAAGCGGGTGAGCAAAGTCGTACATAGGATATACGCACCACTTATCGCCTGTTCTGTGGTGATGTGCAAAAAGTATACGATAAATAATCGGATCACGCATATTAAGGTTTGGTGAAGCCATATCGATTTTTGCACGCAAAACCTTTTCGCCTGTCTTAAATTCGCCCGCTGTCATACGAGCAAACAAATCAAGATTTTCCTCAACGCTTCTGTCACGATACGGGCTATTTTTACCCGGCTCGGTAAGCGTTCCTCTGTATGCTCTGATTTCATCACCCGAAAGGTCATCTACATAAGCCTTTCCCTTTTTGATGAGCTTAATTGCACACTCGTAAAGGAAGTCGAAATAATCGGAAGCAAAATAAACATTATCCCACTTAAAACCGAGCCACTCAATATCCTCTTTGATTGCGTCAACATATTCGGTGTCCTCTTTAGTTGGGTTCGTATCGTCCATACGAAGATTACATACGCCGTTGTATTTTTCCTTAACACCGAAATTAATGCAAATCGCCTTTGCGTGTCCGATGTGAAGATAACCGTTAGGTTCGGGCGGAAAACGAGTTTGAACACGGCTGTAAACGCCCTCCTTCAAATCCTCATCAATGAAATCATGAATAAAATTTGACGCTACGGTGCATTCCTCTTTTGCTTCATCAATAGCCATTATGCTTCCTCCTTGTAATATTTAAGTGCCGAATTAAGTCTTTCTTTTACCCTCTCCTCACCGAGCAATGCGGTAATTGAGAAAAGGTCTGGGGTATTAGTTCTGCCTGTAAGTGCAACACGAATCACGGTTGAAACATCGCCCACATGACCTGCAAACTTTTCAGGCTCTGCCTTATATTCCTTAACATTAGGAGTACAGTCCACCAAAGGACAAATCTCCTTCATTCTGCCAAACCAAGCGTCCTTGTCGTCATTAATGTCAAAAGCTTTCAGATATTCCTCAATCACTCTGACAGCAAGCTGAGCAGTTGCATTGCCCGTAAGCTCGTAGCACGGAATAAATGTTTCGTCATACATATAGCTGATGTAATCGTAAACATCGCTCCACTTGGCAATATCCTTACGAGGCTTTTTATTTTCTCTGTCAATATTCAAAATTGCAGTAGCTCTTTGCTTATCCTGTGAGAACAGCTCATAAAGCTCAGGCTGATATTCCTCAGCCCATTTATATGTCAAATCGAATACCTTTTCGGCATTCATTTTGCTGATTACATTTTTAGATACATCGGTAAGCTTTGCATAATCAAACAATGCACCCGACGCACTCATTTTCTTAAAATTAAACGGGAACGAAAGAATATCTGCATCCTTATTGGCTCTTCTCCAATCCTCAAAGTTTGAGTTAAGAATAGTCATAAGATATTCGTTTACCGATTCTGACGGATAACCTGCCTGTGCATAATAGCTTACGGCAGCCTCCGGGTCCTTACGCTTTGAAAGCTTACGCTTACCGCCGTTATCCTCTTTCATAATCGGAGCAACATGTGCGTACTTAACCGGCTTAAAGCCAAGCACCTTAAAGAGCTGAAGATGAACAGGAACGGATGCTATCCACTCGTCACCTCTTACAACATGAGTTGTTCTCATAAGGTGGTCGTCTATTGCGTGAGCAAAGTGATAAGTCGGAATACCGTCACTTTTAAGAAGCACAATATCCTGAACATTCTCGGGCATTTCAATCTTGCCCTTTATCATATCGTCAAAATAACATTTTTTCTCTGCGTCACCGGGAGATTTAAGACGGAGCGTCCACTCTGCACCGTCGGCAATCCTGCTTTTAATATCATCAAGGGAAAGATTGCGACATTTTGCATACTTTCCGTAATATCCCTTAGTGTCCTCGTTCTCCTGCTGCGCTCTGATTTCGTTAAGCTCATCAGCCGAGCAAAAGCACGGATAAGCAAGTCCCTGCTCTACAAGCCTTTTTGCATAAGCCTGATAAATATCCTTTCTTGCGCTCTGATGATAAGGACCGTACTCGCCCTTTTCCTCATTCTCGCCCACAACTCCCTCGTCTGCACAAATACCGTAAACGGAAAGTCCCTTGAGCATAGTGCTGACAGCACCGTCAACCTTTCTCTTTTGGTCGGTGTCCTCAACCCTTACATAGAAAACGCCGTCTGTTGCCTTAGCCGTGACATACGCCGCCATACAGGTATACAGGTTGCCGAAATGAAGATAGCCGGTCGGACTGGGTGCAAATCGTGTTACCCTTGCACCCTCCTTGAGACTGCGTTGAGGGTAAACCTGCTCGTAATACTCGGGTGTTTTATCAATATTCGGAAAAAGTAATTCGCTTAATTCTTTATAATCAGCCATAGTATCTCCCTAAAATTAAGTAGTATCAAATTATTATTGCACAAAATCACATAATATTCAATATTAAATTAAAAATTAGTAAACTATTATGCAAAAAATGACAAATTATTGCCTGCGTTTTGTCAATTATCCTGTAAAGAAGCGATATTGTGGCACTCTGCATTAAGAAAATAATTGACCGTGTTTCGATTTTTAAGCATTTATTTCTTGTGAAAACACTTTTGACGGTTTGTTTAGGTTGGGTATTGATATTATTTTTCAAAGTGCTATAATATTTTTTATAACAAACTAAAAATAAAGTAGGAGATGTTATTATGGAAAAGAAAAACATTGACTGGTCATCTCTCGGCTTTGCATATATGCCGACCGATTACCGCTATGTATCGTGGAACAAGAACGGCGAATGGGATAGCGGCGAACTTACCACAGACGCTAACATCACAATGAGCGAATGCGCCTGCGTGCTTCAGTACGCTCAAACTGTATTTGAGGGTCTGAAAGCCTACACGACAAAGGACGGCAAAACAGTTTGTTTTCGTCCCGACCTTAACGCAAAGCGTTTGGCAGAGTCCTGCAAGAGATTGCAAATTCCGCCTGTTTCAGAGGAGCAGTTTATTGACGCTGTAAAGAAGGTTGTAAAAGCCAATGAGGCATATGTGCCTCCGTTCGGCAGCGGCGCAACCCTTTACCTCAGACCGTTTGTTTTCGGATATGATTCAATCATCGGCGTAAAGCCTGCAAACGAATTTCAATTCAGAATTTTCTGTACTCCGGTAGGTCCTTACTTCAAGGGCGGCGCAAAGCCTATCACAATCAGAGTATCCGATGTGGACAGAGCAGCTCCTCACGGCACAGGCGACATCAAAGCAGGTCTTAACTACGCCATGTCACTTTACAACATCGTTGACGCTCACGAAAAAGGCTTCGACGAGAATATGTACCTTGACCCGCAAACCCGCACAAAGGTTGAGGAAACAGGCGGTGCAAACTTCATCTTCATCACTAAGGACGGCAAGCTTGTAACACCTAAATCAAGTTCAATTCTCCCGTCAATTACTCGTCGTTCTCTGTGTTATGTTGCCGAGCATTACCTCGGTATGACAGTTGAACACAGAGAGGTTTATAAAGACGAGCTTAAAGACTTTGCAGAATGCGGTCTTTGCGGTACTGCGGCAGTAATTTCACCTGTCGGAAAAATCGTTGACCATGGTGAAGAAATCTGCTTCCCGTCAGGTATGGACGAAATGGGAGAATACACCAAAAAGCTTTATGATACACTCACAGGCATCCAAATGGGCGAAATCGAAGCTCCACAGGGCTGGATTGTAGAAATCTAAGCGACAAAAATCAAGGAGAAAAACAGTATGGATTTAATACCAAGCTTTCAGGTAGACCACAACAAAATTTTACCGGGAATTTACGAATCAAGGCTTGATACGATTGCAAACGAATATGCAACAACCTTTGACATAAGAATGAAGAAACCAAATATCGAGCCTGCCATTCACCCTAATGCAATGCACACCATTGAGCATATCATTGCAACCTTTTTACGCAACGATGAGGAATGGAAAGAGCGCATAATTTATTGGGGACCGATGGGCTGTCTCACAGGCTGTTATCTTATCGTAAAGGGTCACCCGACTGCACAGGAAATCCTGCCGCTTCTCATCAGAGCATATGAATTTTGTGCAGATTACGAGGGAGAGGTTCCGGGAGCTAATCCCCAAAATTGCGGAAACTATATTCTGCACGATTTGAATATGGCGAAATACGAGGCTCGCTTATTTGCGGATATACTTAAAACAAATCCGTGCTTTGAATACCCGACCTCTCAGAGAATCCAAACCGAAAAGGGACAGATTTTCTACGATTCATAAAAGCATAACATAATATTACAAAGCACCGACACGGCAGACAAAACTGCTGCGGCGGTGCTTTTTGTTTTGGAATATGCAAAACGGCGGCTGCCGCTTGACAGCCACCGTAATTAAATTATTTATCCGTTAAATCTTTTTCTTTTGAATACCGTTGGGGCAAAAAGCAATAAGCCTGCTCCGATTAATGCAAATGCCTCCCACAAAAAAGCGTTATCGCATCCTGTGTCAGGACTGTTCTTTTGAACAGTTTTGCGATTGCTCTCAGCAGTGCCTGCGTTGCTGTCGGTCTGCTGATTATTGCCGTTTGCCTGAGTTCCTGTACCTGTAATCGCACCGTTATTTGTGGCAACAATTCCGTATTGGCTCAAATGATTTGTTTCAAAAACAATGTAGCCGTCCTCTATAACGGCAGGGATTCTTTCCTTAATTTCATCGTTCGAAATATATACAATTTCGTACTTGTCATATCCCTTTAACTGTTCCGGCAGAGCAAGCTTAATTCTCATTTTGTTATTACTGATTCTTACAACGGTATCTCCGTCCGTAACATTAATATCTGCGATAAATTTTACATTCTGCTCTGCAAGGCTCTTTTTAACCTCTACCTCTTGAATTTGCAAAGTACAGGTGTTGCTTATTCCGTTTGTAAATTCGATGGATGTTTTTGTTTTGTCCGTGCTTTGGATTGACTTAATTTTTCCGTTAGGCTCGGCAGTCCATACCGCATAGAGATTGATATTTTTATAACGCTCGTAACCGTTGTCCGAAATCAAGGTGTCCTTTACATATTTCTTATCGGTTTTTTCGTCCTTATCCCATTCTCTCCAATACATATACTTACAATTATTTCCGCTGCCGTCAGGTCTTGTGTTCCAGCCGTTAAAGGTGTAACCCTCTCTTACGGGAACATACGGCAAAAGCGACATTGAAGTACCCGAATCTCCACCGGGTAAATAATTATATTTATTAGTATCCTTGCCGTCAATAGTACCGCCGTTTGCGTGCAAAACCAAAGTCAAGACATCATCAACATAAGTATCACAGGTATATGTTGCGGTAACTTCAGTCACAGCACCATCGGCAAAGGCACTTGCGTCCACAGAGGTGACGAGTTTTCCGCCTAAATCCCAGCCTATGAAATTAAAGCCCGGTCTTACGGCAACATATTGTGTTAAATCAATGGTCTTAAATTCTGAGAGCTTACCCTGCAAGAGCATTTTTGCCTTGCCGTTTACCTTACCGGCAAAGCCGTCGAGATTAACATAATAATTACCTGTATCCTTTAATGCCTTTCCCTCAAACCTTGCGGTAATAATCAAGCCTTTATTATACTTGATTTCTTCACCGGATGATGTATAAAAATTTCCGCTTCTGTTAAAATCCGACAATGCCAGCTCTTCGCCGACCTTTACATTATCCGCTGTTTCCCAATGCGAAAATTCGTTTTCTCCGTTAAAAAGAGTAACATCTGTAACATCTTTTGTCAATTCGGATAATTTAACTGTCGTTTCGCCCGGAGCAACATTAAACTTTATAACCTTACCATATTCACCGTCTATACAACCGCTTCTTGCCTCAAAAGGTGAATACATCACCAATGTGTATTCTCCGTCATCCTTGATTGTGGCGGCATTTGCAGTTACGATACCCGAAACGGCAAGCATTGCCACAAGGAGCGTAAGCAAGACGGTCTTGAATTTCGTATTGATTTTCCTCCTTGATTTTGTTTTAGCGTTTTTCATAAATATCATTTCCTTTCTTTGCCCTGTGAAATCTGCAACGCCGAAATTTCGCAGAGTTTTTTTCTTTAATTATACTGAGAAATGCGTCAGTTTGTATATAAGGGAAGTCCGCCAAAATGCAAAAAAGCACTAAAACAGAGGCTTTGAGGCAAAATAAAAAGCCCTTGCACAAAACTATCGACAAAGGCGATTTTTCCTGCAAGAGCATTTTATTATAAAATTTACTTATAAAGATCAAGCGTTCATATATATCGAAATTAATGCGATACGGGATTTCACGCCCGTCTTTTCATAAATAGAAGAAATATGTCTTTCGAGCGTTCGTTTTGAAATATACAGGCTGTCTGCAATCACCTGCAAGGCATCCTCTGTATTGACAAGTCGGTTAAGCACTTCCGTCTCTCTCGGAGTGAGAGAAAATTTTTCGGCGATTTTTTCAAGTCTTTCGCTTTCGCTGATACTGTTTTCTGCCTCTGCCTCAATTCCGTCAAAGAAAGCCTTACGCTTATTTGTATATGCAAGAGCCGCAACACTCGTCAGCACGAACAACAGAAGTTCAATGGTGATTATCGCAATGTTATTGCCCGAGTCCAAAAGTGCAAGCGAGCCTCCCGTAATTATCACGGCAACGATATTATTTATCGCTCTGCCGAGACCTGCCCACAGCTCGGGTGATTTTGTATAACGAGCCATTTCCATAAACGATGATGTAAAGAAAACGGCAAAAAATCCTGCGGACAAATAAAAAATAATCAAGCCTATCATAAACGGTCCTGCAAACTGAAGCACAACCAAACAGGCGGTAGATAAAATCATAACGCAGTACATTATCACACTCATAAGTTTTCTGTCTGCAATATCAAACAAAAATCCTGCCAAAAGACCGCTTAACGCAAGCAGTATTCTCGGTGCCTGACCGATATTTACCGTTCCGTTTGCGTGATAGAGAGTGACGGCATTATCAAGCGTGCTGAAAATACAGGTCATCAAGCCGACAAAAGAAACGAGAAGCAGGCAAATTCCAAGTCCGTCATTTAATTTATTGCCGTCGGCAGCACTTATATCTTTCAGCGAAGTGACGGCGGTATCGGTTTTTGCTCCCACTAACAAAAAAGTAAGCACAACTATAAAAATGCAAAGAACGACAGCCTCCGACATATCCGTATGTATCAAATTATTTACAGCAACCTGAAGCAGAGTGCCGAGCATATAAGAAATGCCGACAAGCCGTGCGATATGTGTGTTCTTCTCAAACAGGCAAAGGCATTTGAAGTGCGTAGCGCTGCCCAACAAGCCCAATGCCAAGAACATCAACAACCCCGAAACGAGCGTAATCAAATACGAATATTGACGGCAGGCAACAAAAAGGCATACCATAAGCACAGCCGTTGCACCTATCAATACAGAGGCTTGACCCCTGCTCTTAAAAAATCGACAAAGCAACGGATATATGAAAAAGCCCAACGCACTTATGCCCAGCGCACAATTTTGTGCGACCACCGATTTCGTGTCGGAAACAACAGACGAAACCAAATTAACGAACAAAAATTCCGTACCCAAAAACGCATAAGTAAACAGGCTCATCAAAGCGACAGCCGTTATACCACAGCCTTTTACAGCGTTATCAATATTAAATTTTTGCCTGATTTTTTCTAAAGCGTCAGCCATAAATCAAGCCTCCTTGAAAACCCGTAATGTCCCTGCGTGAACCTTTTTCAAAGCCCGGTATCGGGCATTATACCTGCCCAACACGGCAATGATTACTATTTTCTCGGTTTTTTAACCTTGTTCAATATAGCGTTTATTTTAAGAATTTGCTCCTTAGTAAATTTTCCGCCGAGCATTGAAATCACACGCTTTACGGTAAAGCCGTATCCGAGCTGAAGCATTTCCTTGCTTGGCTTAAAGCCCATAACGCTTGCACCCTTTGATTTCTTTTTCTTAGGTTCATCGGACGGCTGAGAATCGCCCTTTAACGCTTTCAAAAGCATTGCTCCGATTTTGAGCATAGCAAGCTTTCCTCTGAACGACTGCATAATATCACCGATGGTGTCGTTCACCGAAAAGTAGCCGACCGGAGTGTTAATCTCAAACCAATTAATTACAGCGCCCTCCTCCTTCATACGATATGCCTCGTTGAAGGAATCGACCTTTTTTATTTTGCTCTCATCGCTAAGGTCGCCTGCCCTTGCGGTAATAACAGACTCACCCTCGTTTTTAATCTCAAATTCAAAGAACGGGAATTCGCCTTTTTTCTGTTTTGCGACACTCTCTCCGTTTACAAAAAGCTCAACCTCGTCTTGATTTGAATACACCTTAATTTTTACAACATCTTCTACCCTGTCAACATATCTCTTTGAGCAGATATGAAGCACCGGCTTATCCGACAACCAAGCCTGATAAGCGTAAAAACTGTCCTTCTTATATTTTCTGTCAAAGGTAACAAGTCCCTTATGATTCATACCGTTTTCACCGCCCTCTGCTCTTGCGTCTGCGGCAAAATCAAACATATTCCACACATGGGTTGCCCAAAGATACGGACGAGCTGAAATCTGCTTAATAAGCTCCTCGTGATAATATGCCTGATACTCCTCGGTATAATCTCCCTGGGCAATATCCGTTGCGTGCCAATTAAGTGCCTCGCAACCGTACTCGCTTATGCCGATAGCCTTATCGGGATACTTTTGGTGGAATTTATCAAACCACGGTCCGTACATATCCACATGACCGCCATACCAGCCGAAATAATGATTGTACGAAACGACATCGCTTATGTGAACATACTCGTTATCCATATTGCACATAGTAACGACAGCAACGGTGGTAGGTCTTGTTTTATCCATGGAATGTGCAAGGTCGTTGAGCATTTTATGATTGCTTACAACGGCAGGTGTTGCGCCACTCATGGTAATTTCATTCGACAAGCCCCAAACAACGATACAAGGGTGATTGTAATTTTGTGCGATAAGTTCGGTCATTTGAGTTTTTGTATTCTCGACACCATTTTCAAGGTGCGATGATATATACGGGATTTCAGCCCAGACAACCAATCCTCTCTCGTCACACAAATCATAAAAATACTGTGCGTGCTGATAATGTGCAAGGCGAATTGTGTTTGCTCCCATCTCACAGATTAAGTCAATATCCTCTTTATGATGCTCCGAAAGAAGCGCATTACCGATTTGCGGTCTGTCCTGATGTCGTGACACACCTCTTAGCGGATACGGTTTTCCGTTAAGAATAAAGCCCTTTTGTGCGTCAATTTCAAATGAGCGAATACCAAAGCGAGTGCTTACGCTGTCAACGGTCACACCGTCAACAACAAGCTCTGCCTTTGCCGTATACAAAAACGGGTCGCTCACACCGTTCCAAAGATGAGGATTTTCGATAACAAAATCAACATCCTTGCCCACCATTACAGCTCCGTCAACGCTAACCTTAACCTCTCCGTCACCTGTTACAAAGGTTTTTACATTAACTCTTGCACAGTCACCGTCTACAATGGGTGTGACCTGTATGCCCGGTGCGCCGTAATAGTCCAAATCAAAGTGATTTTTTTCAACACCGATTAAAGTCACATCACGATAAATACCGCCGTAAAAAGTAAAATCCGCCTGTTGAGGGTAAACAAAATCATTAGGAGAATTATCAACCTCAACCTTAATTTCATTTACTTCATGAACATCGTCAAGTCTGACTCTGAATGTTGAATATCCGCCGTGATGAGTGCAAATCGGCTTTGAATTAAAATAAACAAACGCAGAGGAATTGACGCCGTCAAACTGTAAATACACCTCGTCACCCTGAGGCATATCCTGCGCAGAAATTTCCTTTATATAAGTGCATTTTCCACGATAGTAGTCATTGCCCCCATCCTGTCCGTCAACACCGTTCCAAGTGTGTGGAAGATTGACGATTAACTCATCGCCTTTTTTAATAAACTTCCAATTTTCGTTTATATTCTTTATATTTCTCATAAAATCATCCTCACATAATATCAGCAATACAGGAGCTTTTTATTCGGACTTTGCGAAACAATGTATGCGTCGCTCTTTCCGATTACAATATAATCGCAAATTTTCACGCTGAATTTGAGCAAAAACATTTTCAAGTCAATCAAAATATTTATGTCCGTATCCAGCAATTCGGCACAAGTGCTTGAATCACGCTTAACCATATAGCACATCGGAGCGTGAACTGCCACGGCTTTTTTAATAATTGCCGTACGAATATCCTGCATATCAATATTTTTGTCAAAATACAGTCTGGAAATACATTCGCTGTTATTATTCAAAAAAATCACAGCATAGCCGTCATCTCTCAAAACAGAGCAGGCAAAAGTCGCACGCACTCTGCCGTTATCAAGTATACGACTTTCATAATTACCGTCGCTTACTGTCCTAAACATAAGTTCACGGCTGGATTTAATCAAAAATGCTGTGTTTTCTCCCACACCGTTTACAGAAGTCAAATCATCAACTCCCGCATCAAAAATACCTTTCAGAGAACCAAACTTATTCATAAGAGTGTATGCAAGAGGTTTTACATCTCTTTGCGGAATAATCAGCGATAAATACAGTTCAAGCACATTACAGCTATCAAACGAGTCTATTCCGTTATTAAGATAAGCCTGTCGCATTCTGCCTCTGTGGCCATATCTGCTAAACCTTTCCATAGTCGCCTCCCTTCATATATTTTAGCATAAGAAAAGGCGGTGTTCAATACCTTTAATTCGGAAAGCGTGCGAATACAAAAAGCCGTTATAAATACCTGCCGTCTTGACAAAACAAACACTCAATGCTAAACTTCCTTATGTGATAAAAGGTGTCGCACAAATGACACGGATTATTTAAGGAAAAACTATGGGCGCTCAAATCAAGGTTGATAAAGAAAAAATTAAACAAGAAATATTAAATCAAGGCTACGACAATATCGACGACGCAGAACTGCTGAAAAGCGTTATCGCACTCGCCTTTTCAAGCTCTGAGGCAGACAAGATAACAAAATCGCTGTTTGACAAATACGACAATCTAAGCAATATACTCAAAGCCGACGCACACTCGCTTTTGAAGGTTGAGGGGATAAACGAGCAGATGGCTGTTTTCATATCTATGCTTCATCCTATAAGACAAAGGGTAATGACAGAGCAGAATGCGAAAATCACCAATCTTTCGTCCATATCAATGCGAAAGAAATACGGTGCAAACCTGCTCAGAGGCAAAAAGCTCGAAGCTATCGCAATAGTAAATCTTAATAAATATATGGATATTATCGGCTCTCACATCATATCCGAGGGTACTGCCAATTTTTCTCAGGTAAACCCTGTCGAGCTGATAAAGGCGGTAATGTACGACCAGCCGGAATACATTATAATTATGCACAATCACCCCGACGGAAATTCAAGCCCATCGCTTCAAGACTTCAGCTTTACCGTAAGCACAAAGGAAACTCTTAATTCGGTAGGCTTTAAGCTGATAGACCACATAATAATCGGAAGCGAAACAGAATATTCAATGAGCGAAAGTGCAAAAAGTTATCTGACAGACTAAGCAAAGCATTATTTTGCAAAGCCGTAAAAAAGCAACGAATAACAAGAAAAGCAGTGTACTTCAAAAATACACTGCTTATTTTTTGCTTGTCTTATACTATTTTTTACCGTCAGACTTCAGCGACGAGCCAAAAACATCTGCAACCTCGGTGATTGATATAAAGGCATTTTTATCTATCGAATGAACAATATCCTTCATTCTGCCTATCTGAAACCTGTTAAGAACAAAGTAAATCACCGTTCTGCTTTCGTCCGAATAATATCCTCTGGCGTCAAAAAATGTAATGCCGTTGCCAAATTCCTCCGAAAGCTTTTGGCATATTTCGTCGTGCTTTGTGGTAATAATCATTGCCGACTTAGAACGGTCAAAACCCTCCACAATATAGTCGATAACCTTTAAGGCTACAACATATGTAACTATCGAATACAGCGGCAAAATCCAACTGCTCAGCAAAATTCCGCATATAACATACAGTATAACATTGTATATCATAACGAATGTGCCGACCGACATAGAAAGTCGCTTTGCAAATATGACGGAGAGTACCTCAATTCCGTCCATTGCTCCGCCGAAACGAATGGCAATACCGCTGCCAACGCCCGAAAGAAAGCCGCCGAACACGGCACACAAAAACAAATCATTTCGTGCAAGCGGCGAAAGCGTTGTAACATCAACAGGCAAAACATCCGTTATCAGCCACGCACTCAAGGAGTAAATCGTTACGACAAACAATGCGTAAACGGTGAACACCCACCCCTGCTTTTTTGCACCGAAAAGAAAAATCGGTATGTTCAATACCGCCAAGAAAAGCGACAGAGACATCCATTCCGGAGTCATCTGCGACAAAAGCATTGCCGTTCCCGAAATACCGCTGTCATAAAGACTTACAGGCTGTAAAAACATTGTAACCCCAATCGAGTTAATTACACCTGCAACGAAGAGCATGAGAAAGTTTTTGATACTTAGTTGCTTAATAAATTTCATAAGTCATCCTTTCCGTTCTTTTCCATATTTTAACATAAAAATGGGGCTTTAATCAAATAACAAATTGTAAATTTAGTATTTTAAGCAAATCATCTTTTTGCAAAAAGCGAGGACATTCCGTCGGAACGCCCTCGTTTTTTTACATTCGGTATATTTTTAGGTATACAAAAGCTCAATTATTCAAAATTCCAAGCACGACATCAGCCCTTATAAACAGAAAGAATATGATAAAATCTCTTTCTCTTTTCCTCACGCTCAGCCTCGGATTTTGACGAGTCCTCAAACTCGATTGCACCGTCTGCCGTGCCGTCACAAAGCATATCATTCTTTTCCAGCACACGATGAAGCTGTCTTGCCACACCCGACGCACCGTCAAAAAACTTAACTTCTCCGAGAACTTTTTTAATATTTTCCTTAGCAAGCGGATAATGCGTACAGCCAAGCACAACATTTTCGGCTACGCCCGCATATTTTCCGAGCAAATCCTGCAAATAACCGTCAAGTTTGTCAAAGCTTTCCTGCTCAATCAAGTCTGCCATTCCCACACAAGAAAGAAGCTCTGTGTTACCGTTATCATATTTTGAATAAAGGCGATGAAACTTCTCGCTTTCAATAGTGCCACGGGTTGCCATAACGAGAGTAAAGCCCTCGGGCGAGTTATCGTGTACCATCTTATATGCAGGCTCAATGGCGATTATCGGAAAATCCTTATACTTTTTACGCAAAAAATCCACAGCCTTTGCCGAAGCGGTATTGCACGCAAGCACAACAGCCTTGCAATGCTTTTGCGTAATCATATATGAAACTATTTCGTCACATCTGCTTATTATTTCATCATCGCTTTTATCCCCATAGGGGCAATTAGCGGAATCGCTGAAGAAAAAGTAGCTTTCGCTTTTCATCAGTCTGAGTGCCTGAGTCAAAACGGTAGAGCCGCCTATTCCGCTGTCCAAAAAGCCTATTGGCATATTATTCATTACTTACTCCATATAGCCCTTACAGGCTGTAATTTCACCTTTTTTGTAATAAGTCTCGCAAATTCCGCAAAGCCGATAATATCCGCACCGCCGCAAAAATACAAGACAATAAAAAGTGCATAACTATTATATACACTTGCGTTTCAAAATTCAATAGCAGCAATCATAAAAATACAGCCCCCTGTTTTATAGGGAGCTGTAAGAATTTATTTAAGTATTTCAACAATTTTTCTTTTATAAGAAAGAAATTTTTCGGTCAAGTCGAAATCGGCAGAGCGTGGCTTAGGCTCGTCAATCACAATTTCGCAAAGCTTGTAATCCGACGCAAGAATATATATCCTGTCGGACAAAAGAATAGCCTCGTCAATATCGTGAGTAACAAACACGGTGGACAAATTAATGTTCTGCATTACATCCAAATACCATTTATGTATCTTAGACTTAGTTATGGTATCAAGTGCGCTGAACGGTTCGTCAAGCAAAGCTACGCCGTGTGACGATAAATAAGTTCTCAAAAGTGCCGCACGCTGACGCATACCTCCCGAAAGCTCTCCGGGATACTGCATCTGTGTGCCGTCAATTCCAAAAGTGGAAAAAAGCGGGTCAGCCTTTTTGCGAGCCTCTTTCTTAGACATTCCGTTAAGAATAAGTGGCAACGCAACATTATCAATAACTCTCCTATACTCAAAAAGCAGGTCCTTTTGGAGCATATAGCTCACCTCGCCCGGCTTTGATGTAATATCCTCGCCCTTTAGCAACACACGGCCGCTGTCGGGAGAAATGATACCCGAAAGAATATTGAGCAATGTACTTTTACCGCTTCCGCTTACACCGAGCAAACCTACTATTTCGCCCTCGTTAAGCGTAATCGACACATCTTTAAGCACCTCGTTATCGTCAAAGCTCTTATAAATTTTTTCTGCCTTTAATATTTCCATATCTTATGCCAAATAATCGTTTGAATATCCTGTGCCTGCCGGAAGCTCTTTTGCGATAAGCTTTTCTTCATAAAGCCAAGCATAGAAGCCGTCCCAACGAGAAGGCTCAATATAGCCCCACTTTGATGCGTCGGCAATATACTGCTTTGAAAGCCAGCTCTGGCTTGCCTTAACAAGCTCCTCGCTGCCTACGAGTGACTTTGTCTCGTCGCTGTCGATAAGAATCTGAGCAGCCTCATCAGGATTTTCAACTGCGTACTCATAACCCTTTCTTGTTGCTTCAAGGAATGCCTTAGCTTCATCAGGATTTGACTTCAAAAAGTCGTTGTTTGCGATAAGGATAGGTGTGTAGTAGTCAAATGTAGGATTGAGGTCCTTGAAGTAGAAGAAATCTGTGTCGATTCCGTTTACCTCACCATTGATACCGCCCCAGCCGTAGAATACCCAAATAGCGTGGTTGTGGTTTTGATTTACATCCTGTGCCTCGTCGGTAACGGTATTAGGGATTTTTGTAACGCTGTCCCAATTACCGCCGTCCTTTTCAACAACATTCTTCATCATAGCAAGCTCGATTGGTGAATCCCAAGTAAGATAAGTCTTGCCCTCAAGACCCTTTGGTCTGTCCATACCCTCGCCCTTGTATGAAATAATACCCGAGGTGTTGTGCTGGATAAGAGCTGCGACTGCCGTAACCTGCATAGGAGTATCGGAAGTGAATGCTGCAGCAAGAGTATCCTGTGCATCGATTGCGAACTGTGCCTGACCTGCGGAGCAAGCCTCTGTTGCACCGTTTTCAGGCGGCTGAACGATTGATACATTAAGTCCTGCGTCCTTATAATAGCCGTTTTTAAGAGCTACATAAAGACCGGTGTGGTTTGTATTAGGTGTCCAATCAAGACATACGGTAATATCTTTAAGCTCTGTATTATCCTTTGTCTTATCATCAGACGATGTTTTAGAACAAGCAGCAAAGCTAAACACTAATGCAAGTGCAAGCAAGAATGCTGAAATTTTCTTAAAGCTTTTCATATTTTTTCTCTTTTCTGATTATTAATCATTTTGTTTTTTATCGCTATGCTTTTTCACCCACGGCATAGACACTTTTTCAAGCAATGATACTATACCCATAAGCACCAAACTGATGACCGAAATAAATACAATAACGGCAAACATTTTATCAAAGGCATAAGCCTTTTTTACCCTCGTCATATACACTCCGAGTCCCTCAAATCCGCCAAGCCATTCGCTGACTACTGCACCGACAACGGCATAGGCAGACGATATGCGTAAACCGCTGAAAAACGATGCGGTCGCATTAGGAAGCTTGACATATCTGAATATTTGGTATCTGTTTGCGCCCATTGCTCTCATAAGATTTATGGCATCCTTATCAATGCTTTCAAACCCCGTGAGCAAGCCTATAACAATAGGAAAAAAGGTTGTAATTACAACAAGAGTAATCTTAGGCGCCATACCAAAGCCCATCCACAGCACCAAAAGCGGTGCGATAGCGATAGTCGGTATGGTTTGAGTTACGACAAGTATAGGATATATAGCCTTATAAAGCCATTGGAACCTATCCATAATAACAGCTATAACAAACGCAAGCCCTACACCTATGAGCAATCCATACAGCGTTTCCTGAAGCGTTACTCTCGCCTGCTTCATCATAACATCAAAATTTTCTGCAAATGCCTTTACAACCTTAACGGGCGAAGGGAGCATATATGCCGGTACCAATTCGGCATCACAGCACACAAGCCATAACAGCAGAATTACCGCAACTGCGATAAACGGTGCCGATTTATTTGTGATGTTTTGTAACTTTTTTGTCAATGGTAAGTACCTCGCCCTCAGGATTATAAACTATCCTAACATATGCGCTTACGCTTGCACAACCTGCATTAACAGCAACCTTTTGACAGTTTGCAACAATCTCCATAAGCTCATCATAGCTTTCGCCCTCAATAGCAGTTTCAAAAGGACCTACATAATAATTAAGACCTGTTGATTTGATATAATCAATAACCTCATCAACTATTCTGATAAGCTCGTCCTCGTCATTTACCTGTGGCAAAACCTGAATTGCAACACTTGCTTTCATCTTTTATACTTCCTTTCCTCAACCCTCGACAGGTCTAAGCCCACCCCGGCTGAATAATCTTAATAAGGCAAGAAAAAAGCACCGACATAAAAACAGTCGGTGCATAAATAATACTTTATATCTCGTCTTCCTACACTCGCATTACCGAACAGGTTAGAAGGGTATAATCTCAGCGTCGGTCACAGACCTTGCACCCCTGACTTATTAAGTTAGCTACATTATAAACCGCAATTCACAATTTGTCAATGCAAACCGGGAATTAAAGCAGTTGCCATAGCGAAATAAATAAGCAACGATACCGCATCAACTATCGTGGTGATGAACGGCGAACTCATAACGGCAGGGTCAAAGCCAACCTTTTTAGCAAGCATAGGCAACGTACAGCCTATAAATTTAGCAAACACTATTTCAATTACAAGGGTCAAACAAATTGCCAAGTCGACAAGCAGCGTAATTTCATCGTTATGAAACAGCAGCTTATCAACAAGCAAAATCTTAACAAAATTAACTCCCGCAAGCGACAAACCACAGAAAAGACCTATTCTGAGTTCCTTCCATACAACCTTAAAATAGTCTCTGAACTGCACTTCTCCGAGGCTCATTGCACGAATAATGGTAACACTTGCCTGTCCGCCCGAATTACCGCCCGTATCCATAAGCATAGGGATAAATGCGGTAAGAATGGTAAGGCTTGCAAGCTTATCTTCAAAGCTTGTAATTATCGAGCCTGTAAAAGTTGCGGACACCATAAGCAAAAGAAGCCACGGAAATCTTGACTTCCAGCCCTCAAAAACAGAGGTTTTAAGATAGCTTTTCTCCGTCGGGAGCATAGCGTTCATCTTTTGAATATCCTCTGTATTTTCCTCCTGAATGACATCAATAGCGTCATCGACCGTGATAATTCCGACAAGTCTGTTTTCCATATCAACTACCGGAAGTGCCAAAAAGTCATACTTATCAAAGAGCTGTGCCGCAAGCTCCTGGTCATCAAGAGTGTTAAGCGAAATGGTGTTAGTTTCCATAAAGGTTTCAATAACATCATCGTATTCGTGAAGCAAAAGCTCCTTAACCGTTGTAACACCAATCAAATGCCTTGAGCTGTCGCAAACATAACAGGTATAAATAGTTTCCTTATCAAGACCTGTTCTTCTAATACGCTTAAACGCATCCTCAACAGTCATATCCCTTTTTAGGTCAACGAACTCGGGCGTCATAATAGAACCTGCCGAATCCTGAGGATATTTCAAAAGTGCATTAATAGAATCTCTTGTATGCGTATCGGTATTCCTAAGTATACGCTTTACTACGCTGGCGGGCATTTCTTCAATAACATCAACGGCATCGTCGAGGTAAAGCTCGTCTACAACTTCTTTAAGCTCAGCATCGGAGAAAGCATGAATAAGCGACTCCTGACTGTCGGAATCAAGCTCGACAAAGGTATCCGCCGCTTCTTCCTTAGAAAGCAATCGGAAGAATAACAATCGCTGATTTTCGGGAAACTCATCAAACACCGCCGCTATATCCGCCGGGTTAAGTTCCGATAAAAGAGCCTTAATCTTTGCGTATTCCTTCTTGTCATAAGCATTTCTTATTTCGTCGATTATCTCGTCAAAATCCATGAAATCCAAATCCATACTGTCACCGCCTTTAATTTTCATTATATCTTACGCTTTATTGCTCAATGTTATCATCACCGTCAAAAAGCTCGAAAAACTCAGTCTCGTCGTCATCCTTGGTTTTAACCGTAACTCTTTTAAGCAATATTACCGCAACAATTATAATAAGCACGCCTGCAACAGAGCAGACAACTATAATCTTAAACTCGGGCTTTTGGTGAAAAAGCTCACCATTAACAAGGGAGGAAAAGTCGTCGCTTTGCATTTCCTGCTTCACCTGCTCCGAGGACTTATTCAGTCGTTTAACGGTAAAGGTGTACTCCTTAACGCTCCCGTCGGAAGCAGTAACCGTAACAGGAATAACAGGGGTTTGCTGTGCGCTGAGAGTTATAATTCCGGGCAAACTGCACACCGCGTTGATATCCTCGCTGACCGCCTCAAGGCTTATCTGTGTCATATCATCGGGAATGTAAAGGCTGTATGCCGTGTCACGGGAATTAATCTCGGGATACACCTCTCCAAGTTCGCAATTAAGCGCTAATAAATTATTATTTGAATTAACAACCGGCTCATTGTTTGAATAATCATACTCAAAAAAGTATGTAGAGCCTATGCTGTCCTTTTTAACCTCAATGCTTATGCCCTTTTTGCCGTCTTCAGACTTCTGCTTAAAAATAAGAGAAGCCCCCTGCGTCACTTCATAAGATTTAAGGGTAGGTGTTTTTTGTGAGGAATCAAGTCTGATTTTGTAATCAAAGCGTTCGCCGGAAAACTCGCCCTCAAGCTCGGCATTATTAAACGACACCGATTTAAGCACCGGCACCTCCACACCGCCCTGTGAGGCAAAAGCACTCAGCGGAAGAAGCATTATCAAGGCTATAAGCAAGCACGAAGCCGTACAAAATAACTTTTTCATAATCCCTTACTCCAATATAAAGTTCTCTACTCCGTTTTCCGTGAGCAGTTCATAAAGTCTTTTATGCTCAACAGAGGAATAAACGGCATATATCTTATTTTCGTCAAGAGGCGAAAATGCCTTTATTTCTTCAATTATTTTATTATCCGTTACCTTTTCGCTTTCGGTATCGACGCCGTCGATTTTTACCGAGCTTTCTTGAATAAGCTTAACACCGCCGTCAAACTCCTCATTTAGCCTTTTTGCCAAAGCGTCAAAGCCGTCGTTATAATTTGACGAAATTGACTCGGGCAAATCACAGCCGTAAAGAATAAACACCTTTACGCCGATGTCGCTAAGCTCTCTGATAATATCACGGATATAGCCGTAAGCCTCTTCGCTGTCGGGATTAAGATAGCTGTCTCCGCCTTTATCCTTATAAACTCCGTTGGTGTCGCTGACAGCCATAGACGGATTTTGTATCGGCGCTACATTATCCACATAGCAGGAAATTCGGGCAACGGGAAGAATATCGTTTTTAATAAGCTTTTTAATAGAACCTGTGCTGTCGTTACCGACGCTGCTCATAGCCGAATAGGTATCTACTGCGGCAAGTGAGGAATGATAGCCCACCGTTCCGTCTGCCCTCTTTGCATCAAAAACAACAGCATTGCTTCCCACATCATGAGTTGAGGAAATAACAGAATTAAGCATAGCGGAATTGTCCAAGCTGATACTTTCGATTTTTTCCGCCTGAAGCGACAATGAAATCTGAGAAATAGCATTATCGTTTGAAGCGCTGCTGCTCAAAAAATTTTCAAGCGGCTTAGCGTTTCTTATCATATGCACCTGCATACCTATATAGCCGCAGCCGATAAGCAATGCGGCAAGCAAGATAGAAATAATCGCTCTTTTTTGCTTATTCTTTTTTTCAATCTGTTTTAGCGCAACACGATGCGCACTGTTTGCAACATCGCTGTACTTATTTAATCCGTCACCCTGAGCGTACTTATCGGCAAAATCAATATATCTGCCGACAGGTTCTTCAGTCCAATGAGCGTTACGGTTTTTATTATTATAAAACCGTTTATCCTTTTTCTTGTCTTTCATTTAAGCAAATCAAACCTCTGCGTTTTGTTTAAGAAGGGCAATGGTTTCCGACGGGCATTCACTCTTGAACACAGCCGAACCCGCAACAAAAATGTTTGCGCCTGCCTTAGCGGCAATTTTAATTGTTTCGGCATTTATTCCGCCGTCAACTTCTATGTTAATATCGGGAGCAATTGCTCTGAGCTTTTCAATCTTAGGCATAGTGCTTTGCATAAAACTTTGACCGCCGAAGCCCGGCTCAACAGTCATAACAAGCACCATCCACAATTTATCGAGATAAGGAAGCACAACATCAATATCGGTATTGGGCTTAACGGCAACAGCTGCCTTTTTGCCGAGCGAAATAATCTTATCAATCGTTTCTCCGATGTCGCTGTTGCTTTCTGCGTGGAAGCATATAATATCTGCTCCCGCATCCGCAAACTGCTGAACATAATCTATCGGATTGCTAATCATCAAATGCACATCAAACGGAATGTCGCACACTCTTTTAGCGGCTTCAACCACAGGCACACCAATAGAAATATTCGGCACAAAATGTCCGTCCATTACATCAATGTGGATTAAATCGGAAGCAGAAATTCTATCAAGCTCCGATTGAAGATTTGCATAATCACACGCCAATATTGACGGCGAAATCATAATATCCATAAGCGCACCTACCATATATAAATTCAAAATATTATAACATTATAATGTATAAAAGTCTATATTAATTAATAAATCGTTCCGTCGGTCACGCAAAATTTAAGAGTATGCTCCTCACCATTCTGCACATAATCGACAAAAATCGTATCTCCGCCCTCGTTGACTGCCAAAAGTTCTGCGTCATCCGTCAGGGTATCACGGAAAGTCCCAAGCTGTCTTTCATCATAATCGCCCAAATTATCGCTCATAAAAAGAACGCCTCCGAAAAGCTTGATGAATTTTGCAAGAAGCTCCTGCTGTTCAACACTAAATCCGATATTTGTACGCCTGAGCAAGAATACATCCGGGTCACACAAAAAGGCTCTGCCGTTAAAGCACCTGCGATACACGCTGTTATGAATTGCATTCGGTGTTGAAACATCCTCTCTGTGCATCATTTTACGCAAAAGCGTATGCTTCCAGCTAAGCGCCATATCCGCACCGATACGCATATAATCCACCTTACCGAAGCACGGAAGCATCCAAACGCCACAGCCTAAAATCAGCTTATCCCCCACACATTCTCTGAGAAAATCCATAGCCTCACAGGCAATTTGACCCCTCGTTTTATTATACATAGGCACGATTGAGCAAGCATAAAGGAAATCCAATTTAACCATATCAAATCCCCAGTCGTTAATGATTGTATCAAAAACTCTGCGGATATACGAAGCCGCTTCCTCGTTATAAATATCAAGAGCGTAAAATCCGCCCCAATTTGCTCCGACAGGAATAGGCTTGCCCTTTTCGTCTTTAATGAGCCAATCGGGATGTTCCTTTGCAACAGCGGAATTAAACTGTGCGCCAAATGGTGCAAGCCAAATGCCCGCCTTAAAGCCGTCGTTATGAATTTCATCTGCAATCGGTTTCATACCGTGAGGGAATTTTTTGCTATCAATGCTAAGCCAGTCACCGACCGCCGTTTGATAACCGTCGTCGATTTGGAAGGTGTTTACATATTTTTTCTCCGCCGACATCGACCTCAAATCACGCAGAATAATATCCTCGCTGATTTTTTGATAATAATTATACCAAGAGGTATAGCCTTTGATTTTTTCATTCGTCAGGCACTTAACGCCGAGAGTGTCAAAATACAAATCGAAAACCTCATCGTATTCGCCCTGTGCAAAATACAGATTAAGCACATCGTACGGCTTAGAAATCGTAATGCCCTCCAAGTCCTTTGTAAAACAGAGACTGTTTTTATTCATATCGGCATAAATGACCGTAAAGCCGGTTCTTTCATCAAGTGAGCCGAAGAAATCAAGTCGGCTGCCGTTTCTGACATATGCCAAGCCGTGAGAATGGAACTCGCCCGTGGTTTCCGCCTGCTTGCAAAAAGTATAATCACCGACATATTTCAAGCCGAATTTCTTGCCCACAATCGACTTGCCGACCAAACCCAAGCCCGACATTTTGTCGTTTACGGTAAACTCTCGTGTATCGCTCCACGACTGAAAACCGTTTGCAAAAAATCTGCTGTCGCTTGCAAAATCGTAATTTCTCTTTACCTCAAAGCTTACCGACGAAATCTCTGTTTTAGGCAAGAGGATAAGCCTCAAAGTTTGTTCATTTTGCTCAAGCCTCCACGCAATATCCTCATTGAAATCCGAAGTGTGCTTTATTTTACCAAATACCTTATAAGTGAAATTAACGCTGTAACGCTGCATACTGTTGCTCCTTAAATATAAAAAGTAGCGGAAAATACATCCACTACTTAATATAACACAGTAATTAAAATTTTTCCAGCGAATTTGCAAGGAAAGCTTTTGTTTTTTCACTTCTCGGGGATGAGTAAATCTGCTCGGGAGTTCCAATTTCCTCAACAACACCGTCAGCCATAAACATAATCTTGTCCGACACATTCTTGGCAAACTCCATTTCGTGAGTTACCACAATCATCGTGCTTCCCTCGTCCTTCAGGTTTTTAATAACCTTCAGTACCTCGCCCGTAAGCTCCGGGTCAAGTGCAGAAGTAGGCTCGTCAAAACACAGAATATCCGGATTGAGCATAAGCGCTCTTGCTATGGCAACCCTCTGCTTTTGTCCGCCCGAAAGCTGACACGGATAGAAGTCGATTTTTTCCTCAAGTCCTACTCGTTTGATTATCTCACTCGCCCTGTTTTCAAGCTCGGCCTTGCTGTCAAGCTTTAACAGCGACGGTGCAAGCGTCAGATTTTTAAGCACGGTATACTGCGGAAATAGGTTAAAATCCTGAAACACCAAGCCGAAATGCATACGCTTTGCTCCAAGCTCGCTGTCCTTGATTTTTTTGTCCCTTTTTCCGTCATAGATAAGCTCGCCGTCAACGGTAATCGTACCCTCGTTTGCAAATTCAAGAAAATTAATACAACGCAAAAGGGTGGTCTTTCCCGAACCCGACGAACCGATAATCGACAGCACCTCGCCCTTTTCCAAATCAAAGTCAATGCCTTTAAGAACCTCGGTTTTGCCAAAGGATTTTTTTATATCTTTTACTTCCAATAACGCCATAACGAGCCTCCTTAGTTAAAATACGACATCTTCTTTTCTGCCCATCTGAAAATGAGAGTAAGTATTCCGCAGAACACAAGATAGAAAACGGCTGTGTAGAACAACGGCCAAATAAGTCCTGCCGACTTAATAAAGCTCTGTCCCATAAATATAATCTCATATACGGCAATAATTCTTGCAAGCGATGTATCCTTTACAAGAGTTATTATCTCGTTGCTCATAGGCGGTACTATTCTTTTAATCACCTGCAAAAGAGTAACCTTAAAGAAAATTTGGCTCTTGCTCATTCCGAGAACAAGTCCCGCCTCCTGCTGTCCCTTTGGCACGGATTCTATTCCGCCTCTGTAAATCTCGCTGAAATAGCAGGAATAATTAATTACAAACGCAACCAAAACCGCCGTGAATCTCTCCATCAAATCCCAGCCTAAAACAAGACCCGGACCGTAATACACAACGATAAGCTGAAGCATAAGCGGTGTTCCTCGGATAATCCAAATAAACACCTTGGTTAAAACTTTAAGAGGCTTAAATTTTGACATTGAAAAAAAGCTAAGCACAAGCCCAAGCGGCAAGGAAAACACGAGAGTAAGAACAAAAATCTTCAGTGTTTCCGTAAAGCCCCTTAATAATTCAAATGTAACTTCTAAAAACATAATAATCTATTTTCTTCCTTTATATTAGCAATCGAAATCAATGCTTTATTACGACACAATGAGGCTGTCACCTTTTGGTAGCAGCCTCGTGCATATATTATTTTAAGTATTATAACATTATATATTACTCTGCAAGCTGAACATTGTATTTCTCGCTGAGCTTTTTAAGTGTTCCGTCTGTTTCAAACTCCTGAAGATAAGCATTTACCTTCTCCACCATGTCGCTGCCCTTACGGAAGCTGATACCGTACTGCTCGTCAACCAATACAACAGATGTAGCAAGGTCTGCATAGTCCGTACCCTCGCCAATCATTGCCGAAGCCATAGTCGAGTCGATAATGCAAGCGTCTGCCGAGCCTGAAGCAACTTCGAGAAGTGCGTCGCTCTGTGCTGTTACGGCAGTAGCGTTAAACTGATTTTCATTTGCCGCATCCTGTCCTGCCGAGCCGTTTTCTACCGCAAATTTAAGGCCTTTAAGGTCGTCAACGGTTTTGAGCGTGGAAGCAAGCTCTTTCTTTGTAACAACAATCTGCTGATTCATAGCATAAGCATTAGTAACAGATGAATTATTTTTTACCTCATCTGTAATGGTCATACCGTTCCAAATGCAGTCAATAGAATTAGTTTGAAGCTCAATAAACTTATTATCCCAATCAACCTCAACAAACTTTACCTTTACGCCAAGCTTTTCGCCTACCATATTTGCAAGGTCCGCATCAAAGCCAATCCAATTACCGTCCTTATCCTTATAATCCATAGGAGCAAAGTTAGTAACTGCAACAACAAGTTCGCCCTTTTCCTTAATCATCTCGCTGTCCGACTTGGACGAATCCTTAGCGGAGCATCCTGCAAAGCAAGCACCTACTGTAATACAAGCTAATATAATAGCCAATACTCTTTTTACCATTTTCATAATAAGCTACCTCTTTCGTTTCTTTTGGAATGTGCTTATTATACTTCATTTCTTTAGCGTTGTAAAGTGCTAATTTGAAAAAGTGCGAAATTTTCTCGTTTTTTATGCACCAAATGTATATTTATTGCATATTTTGTGTATATTTATTCAATTTTGGTATAAATGTTGCAAAAATATTCGTTTTGTGCTATCTTGTATTTACTGAAAACATTTCAACAAATTGTAAAGGAGAATCACTATGAAAAAGTTTTTAGCATTAGTTCTTGCGGCAGTAACAATATGCGTAGCTTTCGCTGCATGCTCAAGTAAGACAAACGACACAAACACAAACGAAGAAACCAAAACACTTACAATGGTAACAAACGCAGAGTTCCCTCCATACGAGTACACCGAGGGCGGCGAGGTTGTAGGTATCGACGCTGAGGTTGCTAAGGCAATCGCCGACAAGCTTGGAATGAAGCTTGAAATCGTTGACACAAAATTCGACTCAATCATCCCGGGCGTACAAAGCGGTAAGTACGATATGGGTATGGCAGGCTTGACAGTTACTCCTGAGCGTGAGCAAAATGTTGCATTCTCTGATCCATATGCAACAGGTATTCAGTCAATCATAGTTAAAGAGGACAGCGAAATCAAATCTGTTGACGACCTTTCATCAAGCACAAAAATCGGTGTTCAGCTCGGCACAACCGGCGACATCTATGCTAAAGACGACTTTGGTGCAGACGCTGTTGTAGAAATGGACAAGGGCGCCGATGCAGTTCAGGCTCTTCTTGCAGGCAAGATTGACTGTGTTATCATCGACAACGAACCGGCTAAATCATTCGTTGAGGCTAACCCGGGCTTAAAAATCCTTGATACAGCTTATGCACAAGAGGATTACGCAATCTGCTTTGCTAAGGAAAACACAGAGCTTAAAGAAAAGGTAAACACAGCACTTAAAGAATTAATCGCTGACGGTACTCTTCAGAAAATCGTAGACAAGTACATCAACGCAAAATAATTCAAGCATTAAAAATTTAAGGCGGACTGTAAGGAACCATTCCCGAGTTCGCCTTTTAGTTTGATTTTAGGAGATTAGTATGTTAAATACATTTTATCTGTTAAGCATTTCCTCTGCCATAGATAATTTCAAGAGTCAATTTGACCTTAACTTTATCCAAAAAGACAGATGGAAATTTATGTTTCAAGGCTTAGGCAACACCCTGCTTATTACAGCCATTGCGGCTTTGATAGGAATTGCACTCGGTGTAATCGTTGCCGCTGTTCGTACATCTTATGACAAAAACGAAGAATCGCTCAAGCTCAAGGGTGGTTTCAGCTTTCATCTGTTAAAATTTTTCAACAGCATTTGCAAAATCTATCTCACCGTTATCAGAGGTACACCGGTAGTAGTTCAGCTTCTTATCTGTTACTTCATAATCTTCAAGTCCTCGTCTAACGGTGTTGCGGTTGCCATATTTGCATTCGGTATCAACTCGGGTGCATATGTTGCCGAAATATTCAGAGGCGGAATTATGTCAATCGACCAAGGACAGTTTGAGGCAGGTCGTTCAATCGGCTTCAACTATGTTCAAACAATGAGATATATAATTTTGCCACAGATGTTCAAGACTGTATTGCCTACACTTCTTAACGAGTTCATAGCTCTTTTGAAGGAAACTTCTGTTGCAGGCTATGTCGCAGTAAACGACCTTACAAAAGCAGGTTCGTCAATTTCCGCTTCGACATATTCATACTATATGCCTTTGCTTACGGTTGCACTTATTTATCTTGTAATAGTAATGCTTCTCTCAAAGCTTATGGGCATTCTTGAAAGGAGGATGAGAAAGAATGAGCGATAACACATTGATTAAGGTAAACGGCATTAAAAAGCACTATCTTTCCGGAACGGTTAAGGCTCTCGACGGAATTGATTTGGAAATCAATCAGGGCGAGGTTGTTGTAATCATCGGTCCGTCAGGCTCGGGTAAATCAACTTTCCTGCGTTCGCTTAATCTTTTGGAAATTCCTACCGAGGGACACATTGTATTTGACGGTGAGGACTTAACCAACCCAAAGCTTAACATAAATCAGCACAGACAAAAAATGGGAATGGTGTTTCAGCACTTCAATCTTTTCCCTAATATGACTGTACTTAAAAATATGACCATTGCACCGATGAAGCTTCTCGGAAAGAGCAAGGAAGAGGCTGAGGCAAAGGCAATGGGACTGTTAAAGACCGTAGGTTTGGAGGACAGAGCAGACGCTTATCCGTCACAGCTTTCAGGCGGACAAAAGCAAAGAGTTGCAATAGTTCGCGCGCTGTGTATGGAGCCTGAGGTAATGCTCTTTGACGAGCCGACCTCCGCACTCGACCCCGAAATGGTAGGCGAAGTGCTTCAGGTAATGAAAGACCTTGCAAACAACGGTATGACAATGGCTATCGTTACTCACGAAATGGGCTTTGCAAAAGAGGTTGCCACCCGTATTATCTTTATGGACGAGGGCAAAATTCTCGAGCAAGGCACTCCCGACGAGATTTTTAATCATCCTAAGGATGCCCGTTTGGTAGAATTTCTCTCAAAGGTTTTATAATCCCCTAAAATTCATAAGCTGCTCCCCTGTCTGAACAAGTCCGTAAAAAATGGACAATAGAAAAAAGAACCCTATTTAAGCCGGTTTTAAGACTCGAAAAATTTGCATAGTGGGCGGTCAAACACATTAAAAACATAAAATTAACGAAAATTGTACTACATATCCGCAAAAATTAAGCGTTGGAGAAACAAAATCTCCAACGCTTTTATTCTACAATTGACAATAAATTTTAAGTAATATACAATAATGTAAAGATTGAAAATTTACACTATTGAAATGTTACTGTTGGGCGTGTTGTAACGGTATCAGGTTTCACGCAAAGGAAAGTGAAATCATTGAGTGATTTTTCATTAAATTTACTTTTTTGTAAACATTTGTGTGCTGAATAATACTTATTTTATATTGCTTTCTTCCCATAACATACCTCGTATTTTTTATCGAAAATCGGTAGAAAATCAGTATGATTTATAGTATAATAAGGCTACCAAATTAAGAAAGGAAGATTAAAATGATTAGAAAAATCATTAAGATAGATAAAGAAAAATGTAACGGTTGCGGTGCATGTGCATCTGCCTGCCATGAGGGCGCAATAGAAATGGTAAACGGCAAAGCCGTTCTCACAAGAGAGGATTATTGCGATGGCTTGGGCGATTGCTTACCCGCCTGTCCTGTTGACGCAATTTCCTTTGAAATGCGTGAGGCTCCGGCTTATAACG
This sequence comes from uncultured Oscillospiraceae bacterium, assembly GCA_900539165.1. GTDB lineage: Bacteria > Bacillota > Clostridia > Oscillospirales > Acutalibacteraceae > Eubacterium_R. Next base: position 23,674 of record UQAZ01000003.1, on the reverse strand, counting down.
AGGAGGCGGTTAAAGCAAGTCAAAGGACTAAAAATCACGCGCATTCAGGTTGTCCCGGTTCACGCTCAATGAGTATAAATCACGAAAAGGAAGTAGATAATACCGATCTTTTCGTATCAAGTCAGCTTTCTCAATGGCCTGTTCAAATTAAGCTTGTGCCGATTAATGCACCTTATTTTGACAGTGCAAACCTCCTTATTGCCGCTGATTGCTCGGCTTATGCCTACGGCAATTTCCACAACGATTTCATCAAAAACAAGGTTACTCTTATAGGCTGTCCGAAGCTTGATGATGTTGACTACACAGATAAATTAACTGCAATTATCGAAAATAATAATATCAAAAGCGTAACCGTTGTAAGAATGGAGGTGCCCTGCTGCGGAGGTATCGAACACGCAGTTAAGACAGCGCTTCAAAACAGCGGAAAATTCATTCCATGGCAGGTAGTAACAATCTCAACCGACGGAAAAATATTATCATAGGAGGATAAATCAATGGCATTTATCAAAAATGTAAATCACGAGGAAGTATTTGCTCTTGCGCAACAGGTAGAGGTACAGCCAGGGCAAGTGGTCAGCAAAACCTTGGCACAAAACAGTGCTGTCAGCGTAACGCTGTTCGCCTTTTCACAGGGTGAGGAAATCGGCACACACGACTCAACAGGTGATGCAATGGTAACCGTTTTGGAGGGAACAGGACAGTTCACTGTTGACGGTAAGGTGTATCTCTGCAACGCAGGAGAAGCTATTGTTATGCCTGCTAAAAAGCCTCACGCAGTCTATGCTCCAACTGATTTCAAAATGCTTTTAACAGTAGTTTTCCCACTTGAAATTAAATAAATTCCAACAGCCGTGATCTGCAAAAACAGTAGCGGCTGTTTTAATTTGATAAAACAACTGCCCAACATAACAAGCATTACAAAATCAACTACACCGTAAACTTAATGTTGATGTAAGTAACAGATTAATATATAATAAAACCAAATTGTAAAAACTATTTTAGGAGAATTATAATGACGGAAAAGTATATTATGAGAGAAAATTATATTCCCGATGGTATTCTTCACGACCATGATTTATACAATGTTTCAATAGATGACAATGTGCTGACCTTGAGCTTTGAAACACATTTATTTTCAGACCAAAAAGGAAATGAATTTTGTGAGAAATATAAGAATTTCACAAAATGCCATATAAAGTGCAGGCTTGAAGATGAATATTTTTGCAATGCAGAGCTTAAAACTTCTTTTAACCGAAAGAATATGTATAAAGTGAAATCAATATCCATTGCAGAATTTGTTGATTTAGCAAATTCCGAAATTCAAAAACAAAAAGGAAAGAAATGTAATTCGTGGGAATATCTCTATACTTATGCGTCTCCCAATATTAATGAAGCAGTAATTGAACTAAGTATTTATGCCAAGTATGAGGGAGTAATTTATTCAATGTGTAATTTAGAACTTAATACAAAAGAAATCGAGTTTATCTGGGAATGATTAAAATTCATGTTAAAAAGGTGCAGAGTTGTTGCTTAAATTTTAATTTTCTACTTCAAATAGGCTCTTTTTGTACTGTCCGTACAACTTTGGGCAGTTCAATTCGGCAGGGGTTTTTATATTAAAAGCCGTTATTAATGGCGTTTTAAGTATTACTGTTCTGCCCTGTAAATATATATCTGCGATGTAATTTTTGGTTGCGTTTTCACCTCAATGATGTTAATATATATGAGGTAATATTAATAAACGAGGTGACGGTATGCTTCTTGCGGTTGATATAGGCAACACTAACATAGTAATCGGAATACTCGACGGTGACAAATTAATCAAATCCGGCAGAATTTCAACCGACATATATCAAACAGAGGACGAATACGCTATGGATATGTATTCATTCCTCCGGTTGAATAATGCGCTCGAAATTGACGGTGCGATAATTTCATCTGTTGTTCCTGCGCTTGTGGGAACTCTCGTTAATGCAATAAAAATCGTATGCGGCGTTGACGCATTGGTTGTCGGCCCCGGAATAAAAACAGGGCTTTCGATAAAAATTGACGATCCCGGTCAGCTTGGTGCAGACCTTGTTGTAGGTGCTGTTGCGGCAAAGGAAAAATATCCTCAGCCCACCATTATATTTGATATGGGGACTGCAACGACAGGCTTTGTATTAGACAAGGACGCCAATTTCATCGGCGGTATAATCACAACAGGACTAAAGACATCAATTAACGCACTGACGGCAGGGGCGGCATTGCTTCCGCAGATAGACATTTCTGCTCCGAAACGCTTTATCGGTACCAATTCCATAGACTGTATGAAATCGGGATGTGTAATCGGTACGGCGTGTATGCTTGACGGGCTTATTGATAAATTTGAGGGCGAGCTTGGCGAAAAGGCAACGGTAGTTGTTACAGGCGGCTTAGGTCAGGTAATCGCAGAGCAATGCTCACACGAAATGATTATTGATAACAATTTATTGCTTGACGGACTAAAAATAATTTACGATAAAAACCAAGCAATAGGAGATAGGAGATAAAAAATGAAGCTTGATACAATTTGTGTTCAGGGAACATATAAGCCAAAAAACGGAGAACCGAGAGTTATTCCGATTATTCAATCAACAACATACAAATACGACAGCAGCGTTGAAATGGGTGACCTTTTCGACCTAAAGGCAAGCGGATATTTCTACTCAAGACTGCAAAACCCAACCTGTGACAATGTAGCGTCAAAGATTTGTGCGCTTGAGGGTGGCGTTGCGGGAATGCTTACAGGCTCAGGTCAGGCAGCAAACTTCTATGCTGTATTCAACATTGCCCAGGCAGGCGACCATATTGTGTCATCTTCTGCAGTTTACGGCGGCACATTCAATCTTTTTAATGTAACAATGCGTAAGCTCGGTATTGATTTCACATTCGTTTCCCCTACCGCTTCGGCAGAGGAAATCCAAGAAGCAATCAAACCGAACACTAAGGCAATTTTCGGTGAAACAATATCAAATCCGAGCCTTGATATTCTCGATATTGAAACATTTGCAAGCGTGGCACATAAAAACGGCATTCCGCTTATCGTTGATAACACTTTTGCAACCCCGATAAACTGCCGAGTTTTCGATTACGGAGTAGACATTGTAACTCATTCAACAACTAAATATATGGAGGGACACGCATCCACTATCGGCGGAGCAATCGTTGACAGCGGTAATTTCGACTGGACTCAAAACGACAAATTCCCGGGACTCACAACACCTGATGACAGCTATCACGGAATTGTTTATTCAGAAGCATTCGGCAAGGGAGCTTACATCACAAAAGCTACCGTACAGCTTATGAGAGACCTCGGCTCTGTTCAGTCGCCAAACGAAGCATTCCTTCTTAATGTAGGCCTTGAAAGTCTGCATTTAAGAATTCAGCGTCATTGTGAAAACGCAAAAGCAGTTGCCGAATATCTTGAAAAGCATGACAAAATCAGCTGGGTTAAATGTGCTATGCTTGAAAGCGACAGCCAGTACGAGCTTGCAAAAAAATATATGCCAAACGGCACTTGCGGTGTTGTAAGCTTTGGCATTAAGGGTGGCAGAGAGGCTGCTACCAAATTTATGGACAGCCTTAGACTTGCCGCTATCGTAACCCATGTTGCAGACGCAAGAACCTGCTGTCTGCACCCTGCTTCAACAACTCATCGCCAGCTTACAGACGAACAGCTTATCGAATGCGGAGTCAGCCCTGACCTTGTAAGATTCAGCTGCGGTATTGAGGCTGCCGAGGATATAATTGCCGACATCGAACAGGCGTTGGCACAGGTATAATTAAACACGAAAGGAAAAAGCTATGCTTGAATACAGATACGACACACAGCTTCTCATTGACGGTCACGATTTGGACGAAGACGAAATCAACGACTACTTCGTTGAGAATTTTAAGGGAGACTGCCTTATCGCAGTAGGCGACGAGGATTTAATCAAAATCCATTATCATACAAACGAGCCGTGGCTTGTTTTGCAGTATTGCAGAACACTCGGTGAGATTTACGACATCGTAATCGAAGATATGGACAGACAGGAAAGAGGTCTCAAAGGCTAATGAAAATCAAGGACGGATTTGCTCTGCGTAACATCGCAGGCTGTGACATCGTTGTTCCGTTAGCTAAAGCGAGCGACAGCTTCAACGGTATGATTACATTAAATGAAAGTGCCGCTTTCTTTTGGTCTCTTTTGAAAAAGGACACCACCGTTGACGAAATGGTTGCAAGCACGCTTTCGGAATATGAAATTGACGAGGCAACAGCACGAAAGGACATTGAGGCTTTTCTTGCAACGCTCAGAGAAAACAATGTTTTGGACGAATAATACACCGACGCATCATTGTTGATTTTAATTGGTGCGTCGAAAAAGTATTTTCGACAGCCTATGCCTCCCTTTTCAAGGGAGGCTTGATTTTGTCAGCGAGCTTTAGAGGCTTTATCGACAGTATAAAGCTCTTTGAAAAGGGCTTTTTATTTTGTGCGTATTTTTTCTTGACATTTTATGGGTAATAATATATAATCTTTATGTTGCATTGGTGCAATGTATATATTTCGAGGTGTGGCTCAGTTTGGTAGAGCGCTGCGTTCGGGACGCAGAGGCCGCAAGTTCAAGTCTTGTCACCTCGACCATTGACTCACGGATTTAACAGTTCGTGAGTCGTTTGCTAAAAAGAAGTATCGGGGTGTAGCGCAGGTGGTAGCGCACCAGACTGGGGGTCTGGGGGTCGCAAGTTCAAGTCTTGTCACTCCGACCAAGGTTTTAAGGAATTCAAATTTATTGAATTCCTTTTAATTTTATACAAAATGTATCAAGAAAATATTCAAAGCAAATAAAACACAAATGATTAAGTACAAGTCGGATAAAAACATTAATTATATATGAACATTAGCACTCTCCTATTGACAGTGCTAATATTGCGTGATATAGTATAGACAGAACAAAAGGAAAGGAAGTTAAGGAGAAGCAAAACGGGGTTAATCTCCGGTAACTCCACTTTATTTTCTCATCCCGAGTTCATAAAAAGCAGGTATTCAATATGGTGTTTTTTATGAAAGGAGCGATGACTTATGTTGATGCCTAATGTATTTGGTAAAGATTTGTTCGATGATTTCTTTGATTTTCCGTTCTATGACGACAGAGATATGGAAAAGATGCAAAAGAAGCTGTACGGTCACAGAAGTAAGAACCTTATGAAGACTGATGTTCAGGAAAATGACGACAGTTATTTGATGGAAATGGATTTGCCGGGATTTTCTAAGGACGAGGTTAAGGTTTCGCTCAAGGACGGCTATCTTACAATCAGGGCTGAAAAAGGTCTTGACGAGGAGCAAAAGGATGAAAAATCCGCAAAATACATCCGCAGGGAGCGTTATGCCGGAACATGTGAGAGAAGCTTTTATGTAGGCAACATTAACGAGGCTGACATCAAGGGCGAATTCAAGCACGGTATTCTTAAATTGACAATTCCTAAGGAACAGCCAAAAAAGGAAATTGATTCCGCAAAATACATTGAAATCAAATAAAACAACTAATGCGTTGGGGAAATTCCCCAACGCATTTTTATTCTACAAAATATCCCATTGACAATTTGGTTTACATAATGTAGAATATAATCGAGCTACAAAGTGTAGACCAAGGAGATGATTCAAATGGCGAACTTAAATTTAGGGCCTGTCGAGTCCCGATTTGCAGATATTATTTGGGATAATGAACCGATTTCGTCAACAGAACTCGCAAAGCAAAGCGAGGCATTGCTACAATGGAAGAAGAGTACCTCCTTTACCGTACTGAAAAGGCTGTGTTACAAGGGGATTTTTCAAAATCAAAAAGGAACGGTTACTTCGTTAATATCCCGTGATGAATTTCGCTCATTACAAAGCGAAGAATTTGTGGAAGAAACTTTTAACGGCTCACTTCCAGCATTTTTAGCTGCATTTACCACACGAAAAAATCTAACACCAAAGGATCTTGAACTTTTACGCCGTATGGTTGAAGAATATGAGGAGTAAAACTGATGGACGCTGTTTTTATTAAACTTCTGAATATGAGCATAACGGCAAGCTGGCTTATTCTCGCTGTTATTCTGCTTCGTTTTCTTCTGAAAAAAGCCCCAAAATGGATTATGAGCATTCTGTGGGGATTTGTAGCCTTTCGTCTGATTTTTCCGTTTTCATTGGAGAGTGCGTTCAGCCTTATTCCGAGTACCGAAACAATACCGCAGAATATTCTTATTTCAGAAAGCCCGACTGTCAACAGCGGTTTTGAAGTATTAAACCAAGCAGTTAATCCGATTATTACGGACGCCCTTACTCCGAATGTTGAGTACAGCGTAAATCCTATACAAGTCGTTATTTTCATTGCTTCGGTGATATGGATTATCGGCATAATCGCAATGGGTATTTATACGGTCGTAAGTTACATCCGTGTTCGCAAAAAAGTAGAAGAAGCTGTGCCGTTAAAAGAAAATATATGGGTGTGCGACCACATCCCAACCCCGTTTATTCTCGGTATTTTTCGCCCCCGTATCTATATTCCCTCTTCAATAAATGAAACGCATATGGAATATGTAATATTTCACGAAAAGGCACACCTAAAACGAAAAGACCACATTTGGAAACCGCTTGGTTTTTTGCTTCTTTCGGTTTATTGGTTTAATCCGATTATATGGTTGGCTTATATTCTGCTGTGCAAGGATATTGAGCTTGCCTGTGACGAAAAAGTAATACGACAATTCGGTACTCAAATTAAGAAGCCTTATTCCGATGCACTTATAAGTTGCAGTATGCCACGCAAAATGATTTCTGCCTGTCCGCTTGCTTTTGGCGAAACAGGTGTAAAAGAGAGGGTGAAAAGCGTGTTAAATTATAAGAAGCCTGCGTTTTGGATTATACTTGTAGCAGTAATTGCCTGTATCATAACAGCGGTATGCTTGCTGACAAATCCGAAATCATATAATGTGACCGATTTAGACGATTCACTTCAAACGCTTATTGATTCGCAAATAGTCGAGCATCACAGTTCAGAACATACAAAAGATAATTTTGTTGCCGTCAATTACGAAATTTTGAAAATCGACGAATCATTTTCCGAGACCAAAGTTTATATGTGGGTTCTCTATACGGAATACAGTAATAAAAACGGCGAATTGAACGAGGAAGCAGGAGCACACATACCTACTGTGATTACTGCGAAAAAGAACATCTCGGCAAACAAGAACGGAATAGCGTCTTATGAGCCATTGGAATATTGGGAGCCAAGAGACGGTTCGTTCTATGCAAGTGATATTAAAGCAAAGTTTCCGAGACAACTGTGGAACGAAGCATTAGACAGTCAACGATATATAGACAAACAAAATTCAGCTTGTTTGAAATCAGCTATGGAGTACTACGGAATTTCCGAATCAAAAGTCGGCGATGATGAGCCAAATAATGCTATTATAGATTCTTCAGGGCATTCCTTAGTATATCATTGTTCATCTGAGAAAGATAAAGCAGCTCTTTCCCTTGAACCGCAAAGTAAAAGCTTTACCTTTACATATTCATTATTAAGCAGTTATTTTGCCACAGGAACTTACGAAGAGGACGATGAGTTTATCATAGCACATTCTGACGACGGCAAGCTATATACCTTTAAGAAAGACAATCATAATATAATTTTTGTGGCAGATAAATCGTCCGAACTGCCGAGCTACGCTTATTCGTCCGGTGCAAAGGCAGAAGTTTGTGTGCCTGACGGTGCTGTTTTTGAGCGTACAGATACTGAAAATATGTAATCTGATTCGTTGAACTGTCACAAAAAGTATAACAATTAAAAATACAGTAATTATATGATTTGTTATCAGTAATAACAAGTAGCAAACGACAACCTCGCAGGGCGTTGCACAAGACAAAAAGAAAAAACACAAATAAAAAAGACAGGTCGATGACCTGTCTTTTTTATTTGTGGCTCCCCCTGTTGGACTTGAACCAACGACAACTCGGTTAACAGCCGAGTGCTCTACCGACTGAGCTAAGGAGGAATGTCTCTCGCTTAATGCTTGTATATAATAGCAGAATAAGAGATGAATGTCAAGACATTTTTTAATATTTTTTCAAAAAAATTAAAAAGAACGGTGTTGTCCGTTAAACACCGTTCAAAACTGACTGTTTACTTTTTCTGAGGTCCGTTATAACCGTTTTCCTCCTGGAATTTTGCAATCTTATCAATTACAGACAAAACCACATCAAAGCCAAGACCGACTGTGTCCTCCTCGAAACGCTGAGGCATATCACGCCATGTATGATAATACCATGTCAGCATAGGATTTTGCGCAGCAAAGGTAACAGACTTAATGCCCGCCCTTGTCATAGGGGTTGAGTCACATCCGCCGACAGGGTTATGAATACAACCGTTCGTCTTAGACTCGATACCCATCTCGTTAAATGTATCCTTAAACATCTTTTCCATATCGGTATCAAATCGTACGCCCTGCCAATCGTCCTTTACAACAACCTCAAAATACTCCTTATCGGCAACCGAGTCGATATTGATATTCCAAGCATTTTTCGTCATATCGTCAAAGCGATGCTCCTGTGCAAAGTGCATTGAGCCTCTGAGACCTGCTTCCTCTGAGCCGATATTAGCGTCAATAATACGGCAGTTTTTAGGCATCTTATCAGGATTTTCCTTAAAATACTTAATTACCGCATAGCTTAAACCGATACCGGTTGCGTTATCCATAGCACCTCTTGATGCGTTGCGTGGATTAGGGTCGCCCCACATAACAACGAAAAGACAGCCAAAAGCAGTTACAATCGGAACAAAATTCATAGCAAACATAATATTGTTCCACGCATTCGATGCAAGCATAGTCTTAACCCAATCTGCACCCGCAAAGCCGCAAATATTTACAATCGCCATAAAAACAGAAAACAAAGCAATTACAAAGAAGCAAACTGCACCGAAGCCAACCTTACCGTATGTAGCAATAAGTCCCATAACCGGTTTAGTGTCCTTATACTTATATGCGTGTTCGCTGTGTCGCCATGTCCAAGAAGTGTCCGTATGACCCGAAAGAATGATAGTGTAATCATATTTTCCGTCCTCAGGCTCTAAAACGCCCAAGGTATTACGGCTGATTTCCTGAGGAAAGAACATATCAAACCAAGTTTTGTAGAAAAAGCAACTCATCACAAGCCATACAATCGTAATCAATCCCAACGCACCGAGAGCGTACCAAAGTCCTGTTGCGTTAAACGAGATTGCGAAAATCGCAAGTATGCTTATAATAACTCCACTCCAGCCCGCATACGAAAGTCCGCCAATCGACGAACGGGGAGATACCGCAAACTCCTCAGTCTGTGGCTCAATTCCGATTTCTCTGAGCTTTTCGCCCATATACTCGTGAAGTTTAATCTCGCCGTCTGTGCCGGGAAGTCTTGAGCCGATTTTCAAAGCCGCATGCTCAACAATATCCATAGCCTCGTGAGCGTATTTTCTGTTCTTTTCGTTCATATTAAATCCTCCTTGGAAAAACTGTATTTATTTTATCATTATTATACAGATTTTGCAAGTTTTCATAGATATTTATACCAAAAATACACAATTATTTGAGATGATGAATGAAAAGTCCCGACAAAAGCTTAGGTTCAAACCATGTTGACTTAGGAGGCATAATCTTTCCTGCGTCAGCAATAGACATCAAATCGTCAACGGTTGTAGGATACATGGCAAATGCGATTTTCATATCCGTATTTGCTCGTCTTTCAAGCTCCTCAAGACCTCTGATTCCGCCTATAAAGTCAATTCTGTCATCATTTTTTGGATTTGTAATATTCAAAATCGGAGCAAGCAGATTATTCTGCAAGATGCTCACATCGAGTCTTGCCACAGGGTCAGTCTCGTCAAATGTCCCCTCTTTAGCCTTGAGCAGATACCACTTTCCGTCATAGTACATACAAAAGCTGTGCTTTTCCTTTGGATGACGGCGTGAATCAAGCTCGCTCACCTCGAATTTATCCGAAAGAGCGTTTACAAATTCGTCAAAGGTGTAGCCGTTTAAGTCCCTGACAACTCGGTTATAGTCCATAATTTCCAAGTCCTCGTCATTAAACGCAACTGCCAAGAAGAAGTTAAACTCTTCCTCGCCTGTATAATTGCCCTTTTCCTCTCTGCGAATTTCTCCGACCTTAACAGCCGAAGCGCATCTGTGGTGGCCGTCTGCTATATATAATGATTCAACATTATAAAACAGCGTTTGAAGCTTATTTGAAAGAGCAACATCATCAATAACCCAAACAGTCTGCCTTACAGAATCAAAATCAAAATCATAAACAGGCTCGTGAGATGACACCCAAGCAGAAACAAGTTCCTCAATATCCTCTCTTTTTCTGTATGTAAGGAAAATCGGACCCGTGTTCGCATCGCAGATATTAACATGATTAATTCTGTCCTGTTCCTTTTTTGCAAGGGTATGCTCGTGCTTTTTAATAACATTATTTTTATAATCGTCAATAGATGCACAGCCGACAATACCCGTTTGCATTCTGCCGTTCATTATCTGACGGTAAATATAAAGGCACGGCGAATCGTCCTGAATCAAATCTCCGTTTTCTTCAAGCTTGAGCAAATTATCTCTTGCCTTTTCGTACACCTGTCTGCTGTACTGGTCTGTGCCAACAGGAAAATCAATCTCTGCCCTGTCGATATGCAAGAACGACAGCGGATTGCCCTGAACAATTTTTCTTGCTTCCTGACTGCTCATAACATCATAAGGTAGTGCAGGAATCAATCTTTGATTTTTGGTAGCCGGACGAAAAGCCCTAAACGGTCTGAATACTGCCATATTAATCACCATAGTCTTTCAGGCAACAAATAGTTTAATTAAAAATCACTTGATCGACCTGCGTTGCCTGAACAGGCGTAAATGGTGATTTCAGCCATTTCAAAATTATGCCGCAGGCAAATTTTGAAGGCAATATAATTTGATAGTGTGATTTTTCACACTATTTCTCCTTTACCGAAAAACGGTCAATAGGAGCATTATACTCCCATTAACCGTTTTTGTAAACCTTATATATAATTTATCTGAATCCGATTACAAGATAGCCTCTGCCAAGTTCATTATAGCTTCTCATTTCGTACTTATTAATAAGTTGTGTGCTTTGAACAACGCTCAGCGTTTTACCTCTTAGCTTTAAGCCGACAGAGCTTCCCGCCTTTGTTGCAATTCCGAAATAATTATAATGCACCTGATTCTGAATATCAATAATACTCAGCGGTGCGGAAACAACAAGTATAAGACACAAGCTCGGCTCAAAGCTGAATGTAAGTTCAACATCTCTGTCCGCCTTTCCGTCACCGTGATAGGTACACATTTCAATCGGTCTTATAACACTCTGTTTTTCCTCCTCGGTCAAATGAATCATATCGTTTGAAATATGCTTATAAAGTGTTTGGTCAACCTTCATATTGTCGGCATTAAAATCCTCCATAGTAGGAATGTCGCTCGAAATCCACTGATTAAGCATATAATTATCGGTTTTGTTTGTACTGCTCATAGACTCACCTGCTTTCTATCATATCCCATCGGTATTTTAATTTCTTAATCTGCGAGAAGGAAGCACCGATTTGTTTAATCTGCGTCCAGCTCAAGCCATTACCCGACAGGTTTATATTACAGCGATAATAAAAACACTTGCTGATTATTTCGCCTATCGTCTTGCTGTCATATTCGCTGACGGTAACATTTCCTCTGCTCGCCTTAAACTTCACACCGCCGAGTGCATTTTTTAAGTATTCCTCGTCGGGATGAGTAAACAGCTTCATAGCCGTTGCCGAGCAAACCTTGGAAATAATATTCTCAACATATCCTATACCGGCAGCCAACGAAGCCGCCATTGCCCTGCTTTCTTTAGAAGGCTCGTTGCCGTCAGCCATGGAAATCAGTTTAAGCAATCTTTCCTCAGCCCTCATACGCTCCGACCTCCAAATTTCCTACAACATAGTAGTTTCTGGGCATTATGTAATCACAATCGCCGAATGTAACATCTACATACTGAACACCCGCCACATTTGCACAGATGTAATTTGCCAAAGCTCTTTCGTTTGGTCTTGCACCGAGCGACAGCGCCTCCATATATGCACAGCATTTCTTTTTAATTTCTTCCTCGTCACCGATTCCGAAATATTCAAGCTTAATATCCACCGTCAGCGGTTCAGCCGCCTCGATACAAAGATACGCGCCCATAAGCTCGACAAATGCCATTATGCTGTGAAGCTTGTGCCTTGTTTCTTCTCCAAGCATACCGCTGTAAGTTTTAACCATAACGCCCACCGTATATTCCTGATCCATTACCTTTACATCAAGAACATCGTCAATATCGCACATCATAGATATTAAATGTTCTTCGCTGAGTGCATTCGACGGACATTTAATCGCCTCGTCTATTCTTCGCCTTAAATTAACATCGTCCTCAACGGCAAATCCGTTGGATATACGAAACGGATTGCTAACCCTTTGCACCCTCTGCGGAGGATTTACCATTACGGTAATCTCGTCAGGTCGAGCGTTATATTCAACGCCTTTTTTAAGTGCAACGCACGGTGCCTCTGCGCTAAGTTCGCCCGCCTTGATAACACAAGCCGAGGTCGTTTTATACTGAATGAATTTTTTGCCCTTTTGAGCGCAAATTATACCCTTATTAACAGTAACATCCTCGCCCAACGGCTCATCAATGCTAAAACGCAAAACACCCGTTGCAAAATTACCCTGCTTACGGTGCAATCCGCACTCGCAGGCAATACGCTCCAAATGCTCACCCGTTGCGGTTTTATAGCTGCTCTGCTTGAGTGCATACTCTGCCTCGAGAGCCAAATTATAAAGCTCCGAGGCGGCAGCCTTTATACAAAGTCCGTCATTGCCGAGCATATCGGGAAGCGCACCGCATTCGTCAAAATACGCATTTTTCATTGAGTCCAATATAGAATTATAATCAGCCATACTTTGCTTCCACCTGCCTTTGAATATCATTAACGCTTAAATTAAAAACGAGAAGTCCGTCGTCTCGCCTTTCGACAGATTTAACATACACGCCGTCCAGATGCTCCACCGCCTGCCTTGCACGAGCAAGAGTAAGAGCAATCGGCTCTGTATATTTAACATTACTGCCAAAATTTTTATCGGGATAAAATTTCCCTCTCGGAATAATTAAAGCAAGCGCCGCAGCCCTTACAAGTCCGTCTGTATAATCAATACTGCTAATCATCTAAAATCACTCCGTTTCTGTCTATAACCAGAGAATTAAGCTCTATGCTGCCGTCATTTCTTAAAATAATGCAAGCACCGCCTCGTGACGAAATCTTTATCTCGCCCGGTGACAGTCTGTTCGACGGTTTGCTGAGCGTGCCGATTACAGCCTGTCCGTTGTCAGAGGGGATAAGCATTACCTCCTCGCCGACAGGCATAGAGCATTGATAGCCATATGGCACATAGTTTTCGACGCCTCTGTTAATAACGGTTGCGCCCGCCTCAAGCTCATTGCTCGACATAGTAACGCACCCTTTTTCAGCCTTGTCATTCTCTGTATATTTTTGTCGTGCAAGATTTTTACTCATCCACATAGCTAAGCTCCTCCAAATCATTAATAACCGCAAGTCTCAGCCTTGTATGATAACCCTTTGAATCGAAAGCATAGGATATACCTCTCAAACACATTTGCTTAGAGGTGTCAAAAGCAACGCTTTCGTACTCGATTTTGTCACACAGCTCGGCAAGAAAAATTCCGCATACATCAATTTCAAACCCGATATATCCGTCGTTCGCCCGTGCCATAGCCGTTAAAAGAGCATTTTCCCTTTGAAGCGGGGTCAGGGCAGACAGATTTTTCATAATTCTCGCCTTGACCCCACGCTTTTTCATAAGCTCGCTTTCTCTGTGGTGAACATAATTTTCATCGCTGCTAAGCTTATAATCAATACCGCAAAGCAAATCCCCACGATTGATAATCCTCTTTTCGCTGATAATGTCACCGCTGAGCTTAACCGTTTTGTTTGACTCAAGCAGTCTTATTTCGTTAGAGGCATTAACATAAATATGCTTGCCCGTAACGCCAAACACGAAGCCGTCAAGCGCACCGAAAAGTGAACATCCCTTTCCTACGGTGTACTGTCCTGCATAAAACAAATCGTCAAGTCCATACGAAAATCCGTAATCGCTTATATATTTATCGTAAACTGCCTGAGAGCAAGGATGATAAAATGAATCGGGCATAGCCTCAATATCCGTTAAAATACAAGCCGATGAGCGTGCATAGACAAAGCCCTCAAGTCCGTTTGAGCCGACAAGCTCTCTTTGAGCATCCGCATAGCCGTTAAAAACAACTTTGCCGTCAACCGACATTCTCACTCTATACACTTCATCCGTTGCCCTGTCGGAGGTAAACCACAGACGAAGTCCGTCGCTTGCCGCATCCGTCTCACGGGTAAGCTCAAACGCCTTTATTTTTTCAACATTGATTTTACCGTCGTCCATTCCGTAAAGTTCAAAGACTACATCAGCCATACCTTATCGCCCTCCTTAACGGAAAACAGTCCGCAAAAATCATTTAGCTCAACTATTTTTTCCACAGTAGTTTGTGTCCTGTGTGCAATATCAAAAAGATTTTCTCCCTTTTCTGCATAGGTAAATCCGAAATCAAATTTTTGTCCTTTTCGCTTGCCCTGCTCGGTAAATTCAAAACTGTACTCTACTCTCCTGTTGTCACCCGAATACGAAACCTCCAGCTTATTAAATACCGCAAGCATAGGAGAAGCATACGGAGTAAAGAGAAAATCCGCACCCTTTTTATTATAAATTCTAATCAGCTCATAAGCCTTTCTCACAGCATCCGCACCGACAAAACAGCCCTTACCGCTGATTACGGCGGCATTTTCGCCCACTTCGGTGCATACCTGCTGAGAGTCCATAACATCCGTCTTTGCCAGCTTCTTTTTAAGCGAAACCTTTACATCACACGGATTAACATTAAACTCAAGATTTTTATATCGCATCTTGGTCATCGTCATATCAATCACTCCTTATGTTGTTGTCATACCGTTTAGAATCCAGCATAATATAATCGCTGACAGGCTCAACATCATAAGCAAAAACAGGTGTACTCTCGTCACTCATTTTCTGCCTCCTTACTCATATCCACATCAAAGGTCAGAACAGCCTTCAGGCGATAGCATTCGGTCGATTCGTCCGTTTCTATGGGAGAAATGCTGATTTTGCTGACAAGCGGAGTTACCGCCTGCTCCACAATTCTCTGCATAGTATCAAACGCTAAAGGAGAGCCGAGACGGAACGGCGAAAAAAGATGTATTCCTACCGAAGCCTTACCTATGTAATCAAGGCCGTCAACGCCTGCGCTTTCAAGTTCCATATGCTCGGGTACAATGACTGCCACCTTGCTGCGAAGCATACACGGCCGCCTGCTGTACGGAAAAGCAAGAATAAATTTAATGTCACCAAGTTCTGCACACAGTCTAAGCCGTTTAATTAAAGCGTCTGTTTGATTATCCAAATACATCGTCTTCCTCACTTTCCACCTCTCTAAGCACAACCGAATAATACTGCAAAGCTCCGCCCGCCATAATTTTATCAACTCTTACAAAATAAAAGCACTTGTCCTCAATGGTAACGGTGTCGTCCTGCGTGCAATTTGCTATCGGCTCGTCATAGGCAAAAATCGCAACCATATAATTCTTTTCGCTCATACCCAGCATTGTCGCTCTCGGCTGAAGCCTCGTTTTATTCGTTTTCCAAAGGCGGCGAGTTACCGTATACGCCTCGGTAGTCTCGCCGTTTTTATAATTTATTACGCATGCCTGACCGTAAAGATAAATGTTGTTTTTAATTAAGCTGTAAATATTTTCACACTTCATATCTACACCCCTAAAAATTCAAATCCGTTATCCTCAATCAAATCGGTAACGCCCTCCAATGCAGACTGATAAATCAACCTTGCTTTTTCGCAAGGGTCTATCCTGTCCGCAGAGGAAATGCTTACCTCTCCTGCCTTAAATGATGTGATTTCGCTTGAAATTCTCATTTTTGAAATTTCGTAGTAAATCTTTGCCGCAACAAAAAGCATCATTCGCTTCTTGTCCTTGTCACCGTATTCGGTATCAAGATATGGCGAAGCGTACATTTCGATAAGTGCCTTGTAATACTCAATTTCCTTTTCGCTCAAATCCGAAATCACCTTCAGCACACCAATAATTTCCTCTACGCTCATCATCTCAATACAATGCTTGCGCTGTCCATAAGTCTGTTATAACCGCTTATGCAAGTTACGGTAGCCATTTCAAGCTGACGGTCGATAAGCTTATCAAAATCGGTTACAATATCACCGCACTGTACTCTCTCAAGAGCATATCTCTTATCAAGAGCAATAACGCAGTTGGTAATAACATCGGTAATAGGATAAACAAGATTTGCACCAAGCGGTGTAACAAGCTTACCTGTGCCGTGGAATGTCAAGCCTGCGTTTGCGTCCTTAAATTCCTGAATTTTGAGAATATCGCCAACCATTGACTTTTCGGCAATAATTGTGTTCATCTCGTAAGGAGCAAGTGTTTTCCACGCATTAATAAAGTCATCATAATTAATAATTGCTTTTGAAATAAGATCTACCTTGCTTGATGTTCTGTAAAGAAGGTCGAGTGCATTTTGCATATCGCAGTTTGTAATATAAGTACCAATCTGCTTTAACGCAATGGTAAACACATCGAGTCTCTGGTTTTTAAGTGCCTCATATGAAGCACTGATTGACTTACCGTGCTTATAAAGTTTAGTAAGTGTATCCTTTGTTTTAATGGTAGTTTCCGGAATGTATGTTCCTTCGTTGATAACAGCCGAATCCGGAGTTGCAATTTCTGCGTCCTCGCATGCGATTGAACGATAATCCAACGAATCAACCACCGTTGTTGTAGCAACAATATCTTCAAGAATATTATTGTTTAAACCGAGTTTTACGGCTCTTGAAACATATTCCGGAAAAAGAGTTGCAGAGTTTGAATTTTGAAAGAACTTAGAAACGGTATCCGAATTAGGACCGCTGACCTTAATATTGTATCTTTTAAGCTGTCTTTCGTAGGCATCAAGGCCGTCAAGCTCTGTGCCTTTATAATTTTCGCTGGAGTCAATTTCCTCAAGTGCCTTAGTAAATCCCTTGCCTGAGGTGTAAAGTCCCTTGTCAAGCTTTAATGTATCAAATGACATATGTTTTTCCTCCCTTAATTACATTATAAATCCGATAATTTTGTTCTTTGTGTCAAGCTTCAAAACAGTTCTGTACTGGTTAGGCATATCCGAGCCGTCATAAACGACGGTACCCTCTATACCGCTGTTAAGCTTAATGTGACCTGTTGTCGGGTCTTTAAGACCTGAGTACTTAACCTCGCAGTAACCGCCCACCTGAACAGTTACATAATTACCTCTTATACATTTTGCCAAACCGATAAACGAAGCGCCGTCAAGGCATTTCTTAACATAGTAGCCGTCGCTGTCAAGACAAACGAAGCAACCGACTCTCATAGTGTCGTCCGGTCTCTTTTCCATTGTGATGTATTTCGCATCGTAACCCAAATATGATACTGACATATTTATTCCTCCTAAATTTGAAATTCTGAATAGTTAATCTTTTTTGCCCCTGTTTTTTCAACAAGCTGAGGCAATGCCTGCTTAGCCTTATTGCTTGCCTTCATTCCGTTGCAAAAGCCGAGAAGCTCATTTACGGTCATCACGGATGCCACGGAATCAAAAAGCTTTGCGTCCATTTTAGGGAAAGCCTGCTTAAACAGCTCAACGACCTGCTTTGCAAGCTCCTTTTTATAGCTTTGAGCAAGCTGTGCGTCCTGCTTCAGCTCCTCAATATACGAATAAAGTTCGTTGCTCTGCGCCTTGGTAAGAGTGATTTCTCTGCCCTCACCTATCTGCTTTACAACATCAGTCATAATATCGTCCTCCTTAATATCAAACGATTTTGTCACTCCCGCCTCTCTCTGAGCAGGAACTGCAACAAACGAAAATTCATAAGCGTCCTGTGCGTCGTCAAGAGTGCAAAAACAAAGCTTGTCTCCATAGGTTTTGCCCGGTATATGCTCACATCTGCGAAGCTTTTTGTCTGCCGAGCAAATAGAACATACGCTGCTTGCAAGACTGCACGAAACCGACACTTCCTTCTTAATACCCGCATCAATTTCGTCAATAAGCGCTCTGTTTTCCTCGTTGTTGAGCATATAAGCCCTTGCCTTTAGAGAATAAAGTTCCTTATTGTCGAGCGTTTTTCTACCCGGCTCCTTTTCAACTCTCGTCTCAAAAATTCTCGCCTTTTGGTCGGCACTTCTCATAGAATGATCAAATATGCCCGTCTTGCCGACAAACATCGGTGCCATCTCGTTAAGTGCCTTTACGCTGAAGCGTTCAAAATCCCTGTCTATGTCATTGTTGCATAGGGTAACATCAAAAACATAAAGCTCGTCCTCGCTCAGCTCTCGTCTGCTAAAGCTATGAATTTTTTGCAAATCCTCAGCCGTCGCAACACTTTTGGTTACATAACCGTTTGTCATAGCTGTGCCTCCTTAATCATTTTGTCAGCCTGTGCATTCAAGTATCTCGCCTGTGCGGTTTCTGTTTCGTCCTGAAGCGTAATATCGTTCCACACAACCTCAACATTTTTATAAATACCCAGCGTTTGAAGATACGCTTCTGCTATTCTTTCAAGCATCGGCGTAATGATTCTTCTGTATGACTTCAGCTCGGTTGTGAGTATGTCCGCCTGTTGCTGGCTCATTCGCTCCGATGTGGACCACGAAAGTCCAAACATATACGGCATAAGTCCCGTTTTGGCAACTATCTGCTCGAGCATTTGACGAACAGGCACATCGCTGTCCAAAATTTGATTGTCCGCACCGATTACGCTCACCTTAACATCGCCCACGGCAACGAAATCTTTAACCGATTCGCCGCTGCTCATTGCGTCTCGCCACGCACTCGCCATCTGTTGCGCTCTTTCCTTTGCAAAAGCTTTGTCCATACCGTCGCTCTGCGGCTTGTATGTAACAGCATATCTGAGGTTGCCCACTCTCTGCCAATTAGTTCCTATCGTGTTGTATATTTTCAGCAATATATCCGATATGAACGGCAGTCCTTTAAGCAGACTTGTACCCTTAATTTCGCCCGGCTCGGGATTAAGCACACAGTAAAGTATTCTTTCCTGATGCTCAAACGGCTTAGAGCCACTCGCAGAATTAGGATAAAACACCAAATCAATACCGTTTTCTGCACGCTTAACCTCCACAGATGATAAGCACGCATTATACAGCGCATAAAATCCGTCGCTGTCCGCAACCATTTCGCCTATGGCAGAGCCGTATGTCAAAAGCTGTGACATAAAATTATCCACAAATGCCTGTATGCCACGCTGATTACCGCCTACATTTATCTTTGAAAAAAATTCTTTCATCGCCTTATTCGCAGACTCATCTGAACACGAAAACTCAAATCCGCCCATAAGACGAATAATTTTCGTGATAGCACTGTCGATTATCGGCAATCCCTCTCTGACCGACCTATAAAGCCTGTCGTCCGGTGACGAAAGCGGAGTATAGGAATTAAGATATGTAAACGGATGACTGCATTCGTCTGCCGTCTGTACGCTGACCGACGACTCAACGCTCGGCTTACCGCTACTGCCCTTTTGTCTGTTGAATATGCCCAAGGCTTCACTTCCTTTCTACTGCAACGGAAAATGAATAATCATCCTCGCATACGCTCAAAACCGTGTTTACAAAATAGCGTATGTCATCCATTGCGTGATCGTTTTCTTTTCTGGGTGCATCTCTTTTAATATCGTTGTCCCATCTGTAAACGGAGAACTCCCTGATTGTGTCCGTACAGTCGGGCGAGATGAAAATTTCTCTCTCCTTGAGTGCCTGACACACTCGGTTTATACCCGTAAGCACATCGTTTTGTGCCTTTATCACACGATATTCGTTGTGCCTTTTTACGGTTTCTATGAAAGAGGCGGCAGAGGGGTCAACTATCAGAGCCTTTATTTTTTTGTCTCCCGCAAGCTCCTTTAGCTGAGCATAGTATTCCTCGTCCGTGAGCTGTATGCCCTTCTCACGGGATGAGTGATAATACTCCCTTATTCTGTACCATCCGTCTTCTCCCTTTCCCCATAATCCAAGCGAAAAGGGATTAACCGTGCCGTAGTCACAGGATAAATAATATTCACTGCATTCCTGCGCCCGCCTTACATTTTTCTCCACAGAAAACATCGGATAAACCAAGCCGTCTGCGGCAACCCATTTGCCCTCGATAAATCGCTGATAAAATGCGCCCGTGTATAATTGTTCGTATCGACATCTAATCTCATAAGAAAGAGAGGGATTGTCCTGCATGGTAAAATGCAAGTAGAGCATATTTTTTTCATCGGCTTTCTTTATCCACTCATTATAAAACCAATGAAACGGATGCTCTGGATTGCAGTTAAACCAAAACTTCGACCCCTCCAGCGAGCATCTTGCTATCGCCTGCTCAACAAACGAGCGTGGCATAAGCGCAACCTCGTCGAAAAGAACACCACCCAAGGTCATACCCTGGATTAACCCGGCGGAGCTTTCGTCTCGTCCGCCAAAAAGATAAAATCTGTTTTTGATACTGCCCTTTTCGATTTCTATTAGATTTTGGCTGAGCCTCTCCTTGACCGAAAAGCCAAGCGACTCAAGTATCGGAATAATAGGAGTTGTAACATTTCGCCTTAGACTGCTGATTGTTTTTCCGCACAGCGCAAATGAGGTGTCGCTGAATCTGTAAAATGCCCAAAATACAAACGACATCGACATACACAGCGTCTTTCCCGAACGCACCGCACCGTCACAAATAATGCCGTTTTTAGTGTGTCTGTCGTTTGAGGAACACCACCAATTCAAAACCTCAAGCTGTTTTTGCGAAAACGGAGAAAACTTAATCATTTCTCTGCTCCTCTGCCCTGACAGCACTCTTTTCCAGCGCCTCATAAAAACTCAGCGAGCTGTCTGACTCCCTCGCCTCGCCTGCGCCCAGCCTTTCAAGAGCCTTTATTCTGTCAAAGAATTTTATCTCCATTCCTCCGCCCTTAGGTCGCTTAATCTCGCTGACATTAATCAGCTTCAGCTTTGGTAATCGCTCAACCGTCTCCTCCTCTGTCATAAACAAAAGCGAAACCGCATCGCTTACGGAGCCTAATGCAATTTCAAGTAATCCTTGCTCAACCTGCTCCTGTAATGTCTTTTTTCGTCTTGCCGTTTTTCTCATTCCTTTCCTGTCGATTTGAACGAGGTTATCGTGTCAGCTTCACAAGTCCCCTCACCCTTAGGCTCGAAACGGCATTTTTATTCACCTTTTGTGCATATTTCGCCCAAATTTCAACGAAAAAAAATTTTTTACACCCATTTATTCACCTTTTATGCATATACCCCGCCTAAACGGGTAAATAAAAAAGCCGCCTCATTACGACAGGACATAAGAAATTAAGCAATCGCTTATTTCCTATGCTTTGCGCCACTAAAGACAGCTAAACGGTTAAACAGGAAAATATTGACCTCTCCGCTTTGTTTATGTATAATATAATCAGGATAATAAATCTAAAATTCGCAAAAAAACTCTAATGAGGTAACACAAGGGAACTGTCCCTCCGTGTTTAAGAATTTTGTAAATGGTTAGCAGAGGTAAGCAGATGAAAAAATATTACAAGTTAATCTTAATTATATTGGTATTGACGGCTGTTGCTTTTTGTTTATATACTCCCGGTGTTAAAATCGTTTACAATATGAACGGCGAAGCATTTATGCAAAATACCGCAAGTATAAAGCGAAGCAAAATTTCGTTGGACGGGTACGATAAAATTTGGAATGTCCTACCGTCTGACAACGGATATTATGCGTGTGCGAGCAATGATAACGGTGAATATTATATATGCGTTTCAAACGAAAAGGTCACGGGTGCAGTTAAAAGCGATATAAATATCAGCGATTGTAACTGCTACAATTTCTTTGAATGTAACGGTCAATACTCTTTAGTGCTTGGAAATATAACCAATGCCGACAATCCGACAGAGGGTGTAGAAGAAGAATTGCTGATTACTGTTGATTTTACAGCCGATAAATATTCAAAAACCGCCCTGCCGCAAATGTTTTCATATTCAACAATAACCGACGGAACAGCACTTTACGCCTCATCGTTTGATGATGGAATATATTCCTATGAGAACGGAGAGCAGGCAAAGATTTTGAACGGTAATTTTAATATAGTTATGATTTATGAAAACAACTTGTATTTTAACGATTTGGATAAATCGGATGATAAGGTGTTTATGTATAATTTGTCCGACAATGAAATTAAAGAAGCGGGTTTCAGCGTTAATGTTTCAAACTATTCGCTGATAGATTATGTTCCGATATTCGATACTGACGGAAAATATATTATTGCAAGCAAGTTCGGCAGTACATTAACAGATAACAAAAGCGCATTTCTGCATACAAAAATTATAAATAAAAACACGAACAGAAAATATATTGTCTGCTCCTCAATAGGTAAGGAATATGAGAATATTAAGATAGTTAAATAAACACAAAGGACGGTTTCTCTGTGTCCTATCTCTAATTTGAAAAAATAATCTTTTTAAGGAGTATTATTTTATGAAGAAAAAGAAAAGAATAATTATCTTTGTGTTGTTTGTTTTATTTTTAGTTACAACTATATTTTTAGTGATAAATTTTGACAAAATTTCTGCCGATATACCATTAAAACATAATGATGAAATGAAATATGTCAATTTAGAAAGTAGCGATTATTTGTTGTTAGACAGCAATTCTGCAACAAACGAACATTTTGATGAAAAAATATATTATAGATTAACCAATACACTCGTATATGATTTTGATAGTATAGAAGTAATAAGAGGGTTTTCCCCTTTCCATAAATTCGCTAAAATAAAAATAAATGATGAAAGTAATATTTATTGTAATATTTTAAGTTACAAGGAAAATGAATACAAAGAATGTGGTAATAATTTTTATGTACCTCCCGATTTTTCATTACCCGAGATTTCATCTGACAATATTAATAAATTGGATATTTTTATTTATGACGAAACCGATGAGAGCAAAACTATTCCAATAACTACAATTACTGATACAAAAGAAATAGATTCTTTTCTGGCAAATTATCAAGGCTTTATTTCAAATCATAGCACAAAGGATTCAGGTGCATTTGAATGTTATATTTACTATAATAATTATAGCTTTGAAGAACAATTATATGAAGATGATTTGAACTATTTGCTAAATTGACAATTTTGAAACACAATAGGACGGTTTATCCGTGTTGATGTGAAATTGCAATAACTTAGGAACCGTTCCTTAAAAAATTATGGTAAAATGAAAAGACACCTGCACGGTGTCTTTTTTTGGTGGAGATGGCGGTAACCGCACTACGCAATGACACTTCGTGTGCTTCGCTATACGATTGTTTCGTGATTTTATGCCAAAATATTTTGCGGTGCAAAGATTTTGATTATATGCACTTTCGATTACCTCTTATAAGCGAAACCGTAATTGCAACAGCATCAAGAACCGAAACATTCAGC
>UQAZ01000002.1 GCA_900539165.1 uncultured Oscillospiraceae bacterium | reverse complement strand
TTACTCACGGCTCACCTGCAAACATTTCAGGTAAGTATTTTAACTTCGTACCTTACGGTGTAAACGACGAGGGATATATTGACCTTGACGCTTTTGCTAAGCAGGTTAATAAGGTAAAGCCTAAACTCGTTGTTGCAGGTGCTTCTGCTTATCCGAGAGAGATTGATTTTGCTACAATGGCTGACATTGCTCACGCTAACGGAGCTATGTTTATGGTCGATATGGCTCATATTGCAGGACTTGTTGCAGCAGGCTTGCACCAAAGTCCTATTCCTTACGCTGATGTTGTTACAACAACTACACATAAAACTCTCAGAGGTCCGAGAGGCGGTCTTATTCTTTGCAATAATCCATATCTTGCAAAGAAGCTTAATTCTGCCGTATTTCCGGGTTCACAGGGCGGTCCTCTTATGCATGTTATCGCAGGTAAGGCTGTATGCTTCGGTGAGGCATTAGAGCCTGAGTTTAAGGAATATCAAAAGAGAGTTGTAGAGAATGCAAAGGCTCTTGCAAACGGTCTTACATCTCGTGGACTTAACCTTGTTTCGGGCGGCACAGATAACCACCTTTGCCTTCTTGACCTGAGAGGTACGGGCGTAACTGGTAAGGAACTTGAAAAGAGACTTGACGATGTTCATATCACTCTTAATAAGAATACCGTTCCTAACGAGCCTCTTTCACCGTTTGTTACATCCGGTGTTCGTATCGGTACTCCTGCCGCTACAACAAGAGGACTTAACGCAGAAGATTTTGACAAGATTGCAGAATTTATCGCTCTTGCAGTTAAGGATTACGACGCTAATAAGCAGTACATTTTGGACGGTGTTGCAGCAATTTGTGCTAAATACCCGCTTTACGAATAAAGAAGGAATATAAATGAGTTATACGGTTTCTGAAAAATTTGCGGCTATGAAACCAAGCGCAACAAGGGAAATCCTCAAAGCAACCTCTGACCCCAATGTCATTGCGTTTGCCGGAGGCTCTCCCGCTGTTGAGGCTTTTCCGTGCGACGAGGTAAAAAAACTTTCGGCGGAGATTTTGGAAGAAAACCCCGTTTCAGCTCTCGTTTACGGAATAAGCGAGGGCTATGAGCCTTTGAGACAAACGGTTAAGGCTTGGCTCAAAAAAAGAAATAATATAGGCACTTCGGACGATACGGTTATTATAACCTCTGGCGGTACTCAAGTAATGGATATTGTTACTCGTGTTATGACTAATGAGGGCGATACCGTTATTTGTGAGAATCCGTCGTTTATCGGCTCGCTTAACTGTTTTCGCTCACATGGCTGTAAACTTAAAGGTGTGCCGATTGAGTCGGACGGTATGGATGTTGTTGCGCTCGAAAAAACGGTTAAAGAAACCCATAATGCAAAGTTTATTTACACTATTCCGAATTTTCAAAATCCGGGAGGCACCACGCTTTCTATGCAAAAGCGTAAGCAAATGTATCGTGTTGCAAAGGAAAATAACCTTCTCATTCTTGAGGATGACCCGTACGGAAATCTTAGATGTGACGGCGAGGATGTCCCTGCAATAAAAACACTTGACGAGGACGGAATAGTTGTTTATGCAGGCTCGTTTTCTAAGATATTGGCACCCGGACTTCGTGTCGCATACGCAGTAGTGCCTGATAAAATTGCTCAGGCATTTACTATCGGTAAGCAGGTGTCTGATGTTCATACCGCAGTGCTTAATCAAATGATTGTTGACAGATGGTTTAAGGAATATGATGTTGATGAGCATATTGATGAAATCAGAAAAATCTATTGCAGAAAGCTCAATTTGATGTGCGATTGCCTTGATAAATATTGTCAGGGCGTATCATATGTCAGACCGCAGGGCGGATTGTTTATTTGGGTTAAGCTTCCCGATAATGTGCCTATGCAGGAATATTGTAAGTGCCTTTTGCAAAAGGGTGTTGCAGTTGTTCCCGGCACAGCGTTTTTAACGGATGAAAATGCACCGTGTTCGTATATTCGCCTGAATTTCTCCACCCCCGATGACGAAAGCATTGTTAAGGGCGTGCAGATTATGGGCGAGGTGCTTAAACAATATTAATTGAAAAGAGAAATATAATGTCAGAAGAAATTAAAACAGAAAGAAAAAAGAAATCCCTCTCTCTCATTCAGCCGACTTCCGTACCGACTCTCGGTAACTACCTTGGCGCAATGAGGGGCTGGGCTTCTTTTCAGGATGATTTTGATACGATTTTCGGCATTGCCGATTTGCATTCTATTACGGTTCGTCAGGAGCCTGCAAAATTAAGACAGCAGACAACTCAACTTTACGCTATGCTTATGGCTGTCGGACTTGACCCGAAAAAGAGCATTTTGTTTGTTCAGTCTCATGTTCCGGCACACAGCCAACTTGCGTGGGTTTTGAATTGTTATACTCAGTTCGGCGAGCTTAGCAGAATGACTCAGTTTAAGGATAAGTCTGCACAGCACGCAGATAATGTAAACGCAGGACTCTTTACTTATCCGTCGCTTATGGCTGCCGATATTTTGCTTTATCAGGCTGATGTCGTACCTGTCGGTGCAGACCAAAAACAGCATCTTGAAATCACTCGTGATATTGCAGAGCGTTTTAACGGAATTTACGGTAATGTGTTTACCGTTCCCGAGCCTTATATTCCTAAGGCAGGCGCAAGAATTATGTCACTTCAAAATCCAAGTTCTAAGATGTCTAAGTCAGACCCTAATCCAAAGGGTACGGTTTATCTCACCGATGAGCCTAATGTTATTATGAAAAAGTTTAAGTCCGCAATTACCGACAGCGAAATGTCCGTGCATTATGCAGAGGGTAAGGACGGAATTAATAACCTTATGACAATTTATTCTGCTGTTACTGGCGACAGCATAGAAACTATCGAACATGACTTTTCGGGTAAGGGTTACGGCGATTTCAAAAAGGCTGTCGGCGAGGCTGTTGTTGCCGAACTTGAGCCTGTGCAGAAGAGATATAAGGAACTCCTTGAAGATAAGAAATATCTTCAGCAGTGCTGGAGCGAGGGCGCAGATACTGCGTCACGCATCGCAAACCGTACACTCTCAAAGGTTATGAAAAAGGTCGGCTTCTTGCCAAAGGCTTAATTATGCCGTTTGTTGAAGTAAAAAACGGAAAAATCCTGTATTCAAAATTCGGAAGCGGTGCCAAAACCTTGGTTATTTTGCCAGGACTTTCGCTCAAAAGTCTCGATACTTATGCCGAGGCTGTCGAGTCTGCGTTTTCGTTGTTTTGCAACGATTACACCGTCTATGTTTTTGATAGATTAAGCGAGCCGGATTCAGATTATACCGTTTACGCTATGGCTGATGATACCGCCGAGGCTATGAGATTTCTCGGACTTTCCGATTGCTGTATTTTCGGTGCGTCACAAGGCGGAATGATTGCTCAGTGTATCGCCGTTAAATATCCCGAACTTGTGTCAAAACTTGCTCTCGGCTCGTCTTGCTGCCGTGTGAACGAGTTGTTTGAAAATACTGTCAGACAATGGGGAAGCCTTGCCTCAAAAAGAGATTTGCACGCTCTTAATCACGATTTTGTTTATAGAGTATATAGCGAAAAAACGCTTGAAAAACTCGGCGAATATCTTGTCGCTCAGGCACCGCATTGCACAGATTCGGAACTTCAACGCTTTGAGCGTTTGGATATGGCAAGTATCGGCTTTGATTTATATAACGAGATTAAAAATATTAAATGCCCCACACTCGTTTTGGGTGCAGGGCAGGATAGGGTTATCGGTGTAGACGGCTCGTATGAAATAGCCGAGCAAACAGGAGCAGAACTTTTCGTCTATGATGATTACGGCCACGCCGTTTATGACGAAGCCCCCGACTACCGCCAAAGACTTAAATCCTTTTTCGATAAATAAAATAGATTTAATAAAAAAACAAGCTAAGAGATTTTTCTAAATCCCTCGGCTTGTTTTATTTTCACTTATGGCTTATTCTATCCAAACCCAAATTCGTTTAACACTTTTTCACCAGCATAAGATCCTTCTCTATCAGGTTCTTGTAAATTATTATCAACATATTTTACAAGATTTTCATATGACATTTTAGATGTTGTACTGCAAGACCAATAACCACCATATTCGTCAACTTTCCATTCATAAGTGTTTTCAGCATATTGCCAATTTTTACCATAATCATAATAATCACTAGCATTAGGTCTAGAATAAATTACAGTACCATTAGCAGGATGTTCTCTGTTATCTGTCTGTTGCTTTGTGGTTGTTTCAGGTTTCGGCGTTGAATTTGACGAATTATAAGATTTGTTAGAATTGCTACTTGCGCTTTTATTGTTGTTGCTTGCACTTGATTTATTTGAAGAATTACTGTTCGTTTTTGCCGGAGCGGTTTTAGTTTGACTTGCGCTTGTTGCTTCTGTTTCTGTTTCGGACTCGGCAGTTGTTAAAATATCTTCTGCCGTTTCAGTTGTATTTTCTGTTGTAGATTCTGTCGTGCTTATTGTTGTTTCTGTAATTTCTTTGTTCTTTTCTTTTCCGCTTTTTGCGGCGATTATTCCGATTGTAATGCCTATAACCAGCAAAACTGCAATAACAGCGATAATTATTTTTGTTTTTCTTTTCATAACTAATACCTTTCTCGTTGATAATTATATAGTCCGATAACGGGTAATATAATTATAGCCCGTTTATGGGTAATTGTCAATATATGTATAACATTTTACAATTAAATCACTGGGAGTGATAATGTGATTGTATTTGACAAATTATGGGATACTATGAAAGAAAAAGGCATTTCGCAATATAAACTTATTAAAGAGTACGGCATAAGTACGGGTCAACTTGACAGGCTCAGAAAAAACGGTAATGTAAATGTTTTTACCTTAGATACTCTTTGCGCAATTTTAGATTGCAAACTTGAGGATATTGCCACATATGTTAAAGATAAAAAATAATGCATCAAGCGAAAATAAGCTTGATGCATTTTTATATGTTATTAAATTTATGTTTTATTCAAACACTCTTTCAATTCTCGGGTTTACAAGGAGAGGGGATATGTCGGCGACTGCTGTGTCGCCTGCTTTTACATCGCTGTCGGTTATGTCAATCGTGCAGTGGTCAAGTCCTATGTGTCCGATAATCGGATACTGCTTGCCGTTCACCGTCACGGTTAAACGCTCTTTTTTGAGCATTCGCTTAATCGCTCTGAGAACACTCGCAAAGTCGTGTACTTCGTCCTCTTGCGTAATGCCGAAACCGTCGTAATGACCGAACGGAATAACCGCAATTTTCGTTTCTCTTTTTGTTGTGTACGCACCGCCGTAACTGATTGTGTAGCCTTTTGGTACGGCTTTTGTGTCAACGATTTCCGCCTCAAGTCTGCCGATTCGATTCAACCCTGTGCTTTTATAAGCAATAAGTCTGCCTGTAAATGCCGAGCCGATTCTGACTGCGTCAAGGCTCACTCCGTCAAAGTTGAACAGAGCAGGGGAGTTGGCGCAATGCAGAGTGCCAACATCGCCGACCTTTTCGCTGATTTTTTTCATAGTGTCCTTGAACACTTCAAGTTGTGCCTTGGTAGCACCGTTGTTCAAAAACGCAGTCGGAAAATGTGTATACGCTCCCGCGAATTCTAAATTTTCGTATTCGTAGCATTTTACGGCTTTGATGATTTCGCTCGGCAAAAAGCCGTATCTGCCCATTCCCGTGTCTATTTTAAGATTGCATTTTACCTTTGTGTCAAGTTCTTTAGCAACCTCGTTCATCACCCTTGCGCCTTCAAGAGAGCCTATGCACGCCGTGGCGTTGTGCTTTGCAATCTCCTCGCATTCAGCCTTAACGCAGGTGCTTCTCATAACCAAAATATCCTGTTCGGGCAAAACCTGTCTCAGCTCGGAAATATCGCTTATCTCAGTAACAGCAAAGCGTTTTATACCGTGCCTTGCCAAAATCAACGCAAGTTCCGTTATTCCAAAGCCATAGCCGTTGCCTTTAACAACGCCTATTATCTCGGTGCCTGCTTTTTTCTTTATTGTCTCAATGTTTTCGTCCAGCTTTTTGCCGTCAATTACATATCTGCTCATTATCTTACTTTTTCCAATACCTTTGTTGCAATGTTATACAGCTTATAAATCGGCTTGTTAATTACATAATCAAACTCGCCCACAAATTCTTTCATATATCCGCCGAAACCGTGCTTAAATCTCCAAAGTCCGTAGTGCGGATTGTCCGGGTTTTGGCAGTCTCCGCTGATTCCGCCAAAGTCATACACCTTGCAGTTGCACTCCATTCCCCATTTAATCATAGCCCATTGAAGTGCATAGTTCGGGTAAACATTTCTGTGTGCGTTTGACGAAGCACCGTACTGGTACTTCATAACATTTTCGCCCCATTTTATGGCAAGAGTACCTGCAATGGCTTGTCCCTGATAGTATGCCATATAAAGCCTTGCGTCGTCCGTCATACAGTCGAGAATTTGCTCAAAGTATTCTTTCGGTCTTGTGGAAAATCCGTCTCGCTCTCCCGTTTCTGCCATTATTCTTACGAAATCGTCGAGTGCTTCTTTTCCGCAAATCTTAACCTCAACACCCTTTTTCGGTGCTTTTCTGATACGGTTTCTGTAATCTGCCTTAAAGGTGAGCATAAGCTCGTCCTCTGTCATATTGTTGTAATCAAAGCAGTATACAAATCTCGGCTGAACATTCTCAAAGTCCATACATCCGTGATTTAATTCAACAAATCCCTTGTCGATAAGGTGCTTTGTGTATGCTGTGTTTTGGATAACAATTTCAGGGTCGATTTTAAGGCAATAAGCCTTGTACTCCTTGCCTATTTCAAGCAATGCGTTAAACAGCTTGTCAAAGGTGTCAAAGTCATTTTCATCGCACACAAAGCCTCTGCAAGCGTACATAAGCGAGTATCCGATAACAGGTATGCTTCTGATGAGAACATCAGCCGCACCGATTATTTCTCCGTCGTCTCCCTTTAGCATAACTGCTTCCCATTTCCAAGCAGATTTTACCTTAGCCCACTTTGAGCTGTGCTGGAAAAGTCCCTTTGGATGTCTTTTTATAAAAGCCTCATATTCGGCTAAATTTTTGTCGTTTACTCTTTCAATCATATCTTTCACCTGTATTATAATATCATCTAATTATAACATAATACATTATTTATGTAAACATAAAAATACCGCCTTACTTATCAAGCAAGACGGTATTTACCTAATATTTCTTTTAATGCCTAATGCCGCCCTTATCAAGTGAGGTGGCACGCAGTAGGTGTGACGGTTGGGTTTACATTATTTATTAAGACAATGTAAAATCGTTACACTAATCCGCCCACCAAATATACAGCTCCTGCCATAAGCCACGCTACTGTGCATTGAAGTGCGACAACACCTATTGCCCATTTTCTGCCAAGTTCTCTCTTAACGGATGTGACAGCCGCAACACAAGGGGTGTAAAGCAGACAGAATGTAAGGAATGACGCCGCTGCTTTGGTTGACATTATGCTTGTCAGTTCGCCTGTGCCTGTAAACAGTACAGAAAGAGTTGAAATAACGCTTTCCTTTGCAATAAAGCCTGTAATGAGCGATGTTGACATTCTCCAATCGCCGAAGCCGAGAGGCGCAAATATCGGAGCAATAAAGCCTGCGATGGAAGCAAGCATGCTGTCCTTTGAGGAGTCGACAAGCTCAAGGTGGAAGTTAAAGGTTTTCAAGAACCAAATTACTATTGTTGCAATGAATATTACGGTAAACGCTCTTGTCAAAAAGTCCTTTGCCTTTTCCCACAGAAGTTGCAAAGTGGTCTTTGCACTCGGCAAACGGTAGTTTGGCAGTTCCATAACAAACGGTACAGCCTCTCCTCTGAATGCCGTCTTTTTTGCGACGGAGGCCACGATTAAACCGGTCAAAATTCCGCCGAAGTATAAAAGCACCATTACAAGAACCTTTTTGTCGGGGAAAAATACGCTCGTAAAATAGCTGTAAATAGGCAGTTTTGCCGTACAGCTCATAAACGGTATGAGCATTATTGTCATTTTTCTGTCTCGCTCCGACGGAAGTGTTCGGCTCGACATAACAGCAGGAACGCTGCATCCGAAACCGATAAGCATAGGCACGATACTTCTGCCCGATAAGCCTATTTTTCTGAGGAGTTTATCCATAACGAACGCAACTCTTGCCATATATCCCGTGTCCTCAAGCAGTGACAGGAATAAAAACAGCGTAACGATTATCGGCAAAAAACTCAATACGCTTCCCACGCCCTCAAAAACACCGTCTATTATCAGCGAATGAAGTACCTCGTTTACATTAAGTTTTGTAAGTCCTGCGTCAACTCCGTTGGTCACAAGAGTAATCAGGTATTCGAGTAATTGCTGAAGCTTTGCACCGATTACGCCGAATGTAAGCCAAAAAATCAGCGCCATAATAACAGCAAAAGAGGGAAGTGCAGTATATTTACCCGTGAGAATTTTGTCGATGTTTCTGCTTCGTACGCTCTCCTTGCTCTCCTTAGGCTTTACAACGCATTGTTCAACAAGTTTTGTAATAAAAGAAAAACGCATATCCGCTATTGCGGCGGCTCTGTCAAGTCCTCGCTCTTCTTCCATTTGAACGATTATCGCTTCAACAAATTGCTTTTCGTTTTCGTCGAGTTTCAGGGCGTTCATAACCATTTCATCGCCCTCAACGAGTTTTGTCGCCGCAAATCTCACAGGAATTTGTGCGGCTCTTGCATGGTCCTCAATCAGGTGCATTATTGCGTGTATGCATCTGTGCACCGCACCCGTGCTTTCGTTGTCCTCGCAGAAATCGCATCTGCTCGGCTTTTCTCTGTATTTTGCCACATGGACTGCGTGACGCACAAGTTCCTCAACGCCCTCGTTCTTTGATGCCGAAATGGGAACAACCGGTATTCCGAGCAGTTCTTCTGTTTCGTTGATGTGTATTGCTCCGCCGTTGCCCTTTACCTCGTCCATCATATTCAGCGCAAGCACCATCGGTATTTCAAGTTCCATCAGCTGCATTGTCAAATAAAGGTTTCGCTCAATGTTTGTTGCGTCAACTATATTTATTATGCCCGTAGGCTTTTCGTCAAGTATGTACTGCCTTGATACAATTTCCTCGCTTGTGTAAGGAGAGAGGGAATATATTCCCGGCAGGTCAACTACCTCTGTGTTCGGGTAGCCTTTAATAATGCCGCTTTTCCTGTCAACCGTCACACCCGGAAAATTTCCCACGTGCTGATTAGAGCCTGTGAGCTGATTAAACAATGTGGTCTTTCCGCAGTTTTGGTTTCCTGCCAGCGCAAAGGATAATACCGTGTCCGCAGGAAGCGGATTTTCGTGTTCCTTTGAGTGGTAGCGACCGCCCTCTCCGAGTCCCGGATGCTCTATCGTGCTTAACCTTTTGGAGGCTTGTCTTTTCTTTGACAATGCTTCCTTGTCAACCTCGATTTTCTTTGCATCGTCAAGTCTCAGAGTTAGCTCATAGTCGTGTATTCTAAATTCTATCGGGTCGCCCATCGGAGCGTATTTTACAAGGGTTATTTCCACCGTTGGTATTACGCCCATATCAAGGAAATGCTGTCTCAGCGCACCCTCACCGGACACGGATTTTATTACCGCAGTTTCGCCCGGCTTTAGCTCGTTCAGCCTCATCTTATTTGTCCTTCCGTTTGCTTTGTAACTTGTTTTTTTACATTATATCACTATGTTTATGTGTTGACAATTATAATATGCTATATTTTTGTTATAATTTAATTTCTATACCTATATTATATTGACAAATTATTGTTAATGTTCTATTATAAGATTGACAAAAGACTATACAAGTTTGTTTATTATTTATTCATAGGAGGATTTGCTGATGGGACTTACTTTAGCACAAAAACTCATCAAATCGCATCTCGTTGAGGGTGAAATGAAGGTCGGAACCGAAATCGGACTTCGCATAGACCAAACCCTTACACAGGACGCAACAGGTACTATGGCATACCTTGAATTTGAAGCTATGGGAGTAGATAGAGTTAAAACGGAACGCTCTGTTGCTTACATAGACCATAATACTCTGCAAACAGGCTTTGAAAATGCCGACGACCATAGATTTATCCAAACCGTTACCAAAAAGCACGGTATCTACTATTCCCGTCCGGGCAACGGTATTTGCCATCAAGTTCATCTTGAAAGATTCGGCATTCCGGGAAAAACTCTTATCGGCTCTGACAGCCATACTCCTACCGGTGGCGGTATCGGTATGCTTGCTATGGGCGCAGGCGGAATGGATGTTGCCGTTGCTATGGGTGGCGGTACTTACTATATCCCAATGCCTAAAATGACCAGAATTAATCTTACAGGCTACCTTAAGCCGTGGGTTTCCGCTAAAGATGTAATCCTCGAGGTGCTTCGCATTATGAGCGTTAAGGGCGGCGTAGGTAAGATTATCGAATACGGCGGAGAGGGCGTTAAAACTCTTTCTGTTCCCGAGCGTGCTACCATAACAAATATGGGCGCAGAGCTTGGTGCCACAACTTCGATTTTCCCGTCCGATGAGATTACTCTTGCTTTCCTTAAAGCGCAGGGCAGAGAACAGGATTGGACAGAAATTCTCCCTGATGAGGACGCTGTATATGACGAGGTTATAGATATTGACCTTTGCTCTCTTACACCAATGGCTGCTTGTCCTCATATGCCGGATAAAGTAAAAACAACCGAGGAAATCGGCAAAATTAAGGTTGACCAGGTTGCAATCGGCTCTTGCACAAATTCATCATTCGTTGATATGATGAAGGTTGCTTCTATCCTCAAGGGCAAAACCGTTAATCCTAATGTTTCCCTTTGTATTGCTCCAGGCTCAAAGCAGGTGCTTAATATGCTTGCTCTTAACGGTGCGCTTTCCGATATGATTTCAGCCGGTGCAAGAATCCTTGAAAGTGCGTGCGGACCTTGTATCGGTATGGGACAAAGCCCTAACAGTGCAGGTGTTTCGCTTCGTACCTTTAATCGTAATTTCGAGGGACGCTCAGGTACTAAGGACGCAAAGATTTATCTTGTGTCACCCGAGGTTGCCGCCGCTTCTGCTCTTACAGGTTATCTTACAGACCCGAGAGATTTGGGCGAAGCTCCCGATATTTCTATGCCTGAGCATTTCATTGTTGATGATAATATGATTATCGCTCCCGCTTCTGTTGAAGAGGCAGATTCGGTTGAAGTTCTCAGAGGACCTAATATTAAGCCTTTCCCAAAGACAGAGGCTTTGCCTGAAAGCATTGAAGCTAAGGCTGTGTTAAAGGTCGGCGATAATATTACAACCGACCACATTATGCCGGCAGGCGCTAAGATTTTGCCTTACCGTTCAAACATTCCTCATCTTTCACAGTATTGCTTTGCTGTGTGTGACGAAAGCTTCCCTGAAAGAATTAAGCAACTCGGCAAGGGCTTTATCATCGGCGGTGCAAATTACGGTCAAGGCTCGTCTCGTGAGCATGCAGCGTTAGTTCCGCTTTATCTCGGTGTTAAGGCTGTAATTTGTAAGAGTTTTGCTCGTATTCATATTGCAAACCTTGTAAATGCAGGCATTCTTCCGTTCACCTTTGCAAATGAGGCTGATTATGACAGAATAGACCAAATGGACGAGCTTGAGCTTGCCGATATTCGTTCCTGTATCGAAAACAAGAACGATATTGTACTTAAAAACCTTACAAAGAATGAAGAGTACGCTCTTGATTCCTCCCACCTTTCGGACAGACAAAGAGCTATGCTTCTTTGCGGAGGACTTCTTAATTACACAAGAGAAATGAATAAATAAGAGGTAATTGAAATGAATATTGAAGAAAACAAGGCTCTTGACGCTGCATGCGAACAGTTCCGTGCTTTAATGGAAAAGCAGCTTGAAAGAGCAAAGAAAATTAAAGAGGATAAGGAATTTACCGATTATCAGTCGCTTGATAAAATCGTTATCGGCATTTGCGGCGGTGACGGTATCGGCCCTATCATTACTAAGGAATCACAGAGAGTTATCGAATTTCTCCTTAAAGACGAAGTTGCAAGCGGTAAGGTAGAGTTCAAGATGATTGACGGACTTACTATTGAAAACCGTGCCGCACATAATAAGGCTATCCCCGATGATGTTCTTGAAGAATTAAAGGCTTGCCATGTTATTCTTAAAGGCCCTACAACGACACCCCGTCAGGGAGACCCGTGGCCGAATGTAGAGAGCGCCAATGTTGCTATGCGTAAGGAACTTGACCTCTTTGCAAATATGAGACCGGTAAAGGTTCCGGAGCAGGGCATAGACTGGACTTTCTTTAGAGAAAATACCGAGGGTGGCTATGCAGTCGGTTCTTACGGTGTTAATATTACCGACGACCTTGCAGTTGATTTTACCGTTGCAACTCAGGAAGGTTGTGACAGAATCGCAAAGCTTGCTTATGATTATGCCGAGCGTAACCATAAGGGTAAGGTTTCTATCATTACAAAGGCTAATATTATTAAGACTACCGACGGTAAATTCCTTAATACCGCAAAGAAAATCGGTGAGCAGTATCCCGACATCGTAACAGATGACTGGTACATTGACATCACTACCGCTAAGCTTATCGACCCTGCAAGAAGAAAAGACTTTAAGGTTTTCGTTCTTCCTAACCTTTACGGCGATATTATTACCGACGAGGCTGCCGAGTTCCAGGGCGGCGTAGGAACTGCGGGAAGTGCAAATATCGGCAAGAGATATGCTATGTTTGAGGCTATTCACGGCTCAGCTCCCCGTATGATTACAGAGGGCAGAGGACAGTATGCAGACCCTTGCTCAATGCTCAGAGCTACCGTTATGCTTCTTTCTCATATCGGTTACCAAAAGCAGGCAGACGCACTCGAAGCAGCACTTGATAAGTGTATGTTTGAGGAAAAGAAGCTTATTATTACCGGCAGAGATACAGGCTGTACCTGTGATGAATTCGGTGATTATGTAATGCAAACCATTACTTCAATGACCGAGTAACATACAGAAATTATTTGTAAAACCTATTTGTTAGAGAGGGTTATTTAATGGCACAAGATATATCAATCTCCGTAATTAAAAGGCTTCCGAGATACTATCGCTTTTTGGAAACCTTGAAGGACAACGGAATAGTTCGTATCAGCTCAAAGGAGCTTGCTGAGCGTATGGGACTTACAGCCTCCCAAATCAGACACGATTTCAACTGCTTTGGCGGATTCGGTCAGCAGGGTTATGGCTATAATGTTCCTGAGCTTTATGCTAAAATCGGCGAAATCCTGTGCGTAGATGCAGGTGTGAAAACAATTCTTATCGGTGCGGGAAACCTCGGAAAAGCCGTTGCTTCAAAGATTTTTACCCGTCAGTCAGGCTTTAAGCTTGTCGGAATATTTGATAAGAATGAGGCTATATCGGGCAAAATCATTCAGGGCATCCCTGTAAGACATATTAATTATTTAGAGAATTTCTGCATTGATAATCAGCCTGTTTGTGCGGTTATCTGCATTCCGTCTAATGATATGAGAGAGCTTACCGATATGCTTTGCAGACTCGGCGTTAAGAGCTTTTGGAATTTCTCAAATTATGACATTGCTATGGCTCATCCCGAGGCACTTGTTGAGAATGTTCACCTTACCGACAGCCTTATGACATTGAGCTTTCTTACCGGAAACGGAAAGGAAAAGCTTGAAAAGATTGCCGAAGCAGATTAAAAATAAAACGGATTGGAATGAATTGCTTTGATTAAAATCAGTAACAGACAAATTGTCGATGTCCTCAGATTTTCTGATGACAAGGCTGTACTTGTCGAAAAAAAGCCTAATCTTAATTCAACCGGCTACGGCGTTAATTATTTCATCCTTAATTTTTCAACAGGCGAAAAGGAAATCGTCACAAAGGACGCATATCTTCTTAAAAAATACGGCTCAAAGCGTAAGGAAATCAGCGAAAAACTCGGTAATTTCGTTATGCCGTCGGCAATGATTTTGGAGGATAGGTCGGTGCTTGTGATTTATCCTAACGGCGAAATGGGATTGTTTAACGCAGACGGCGAGCTTGTTCGTGACGGCTTGCTCAGCTATAATGATTCTCCTGTTTGTTGTATTGCAGAGGATGGTAACTGCTTTTGGTCGGTGTGTGAGGGCGAAAATGCGGTAATCCGTTATTTCGCAGATGGCGCAAAAATGGATATTCGTATCGGCGGCAAAAATCAGCCGACATTTGACAGACCTCATTTTGTGTCTGCCGATGATAAATATGTGTATGTTTGTTGCAACCATAATTCCGTCAGAAAAATTGATAAATCTACTTTCGCTGTAACAGATGTCAATAGATTGTATACCGATATTACAGGTTATTACAGATTTGGCAGATTTGCGATAGTTACAACATTTGACGGCGCATATTGCGATAAAGATTAAGCTTTAACAGTATTGTTTAAGCCTCGACGATTAATTTCGCCGAGGCTTTTTGTGTATATAGGTTATTCGCTTTCCT
Source organism: uncultured Oscillospiraceae bacterium (assembly GCA_900539165.1). Lineage (GTDB taxonomy): Bacteria > Bacillota > Clostridia > Oscillospirales > Acutalibacteraceae > Eubacterium_R. The sequence continues at coordinate 118,549 of UQAZ01000002.1, read as the reverse complement.
TACTGTGAATTTGAAGTACGCATTGTCGCTATACCACGTACCGGGCATAAACTTTCTGCCTATGCACCCATGGTGTCGTTGCACTTTCAAGATACATGTAGATGATTGGAACGAGTGGTTAAAGGCTCAGCCAAATAAGACAAGAGTGGAAAAGGTTGTTGAAAATCTAAAAGGTGCTTATGATTTTGAAATTGGTAAGTCTTTTGGAGTAAAAGCGAAAAATTATAAAGTTATGGACTTGCAAACAGCCAAAATGTATAGTAAACTTGAAAGTAGTAAAGTTCAAGACACACAAGTCTTTGCAGGAAAAGGTAGTAAGGTTGAGTATAGAAAGGCTTAAAAATATGCAGAAAAATACGGATATAAAATCTATCGAAGATGAAATATTGAATCTAGAACTTGACAAGCCTTTTGATGAAAATGTGTTAAAAATGATTACTGAATACATAATCAATAACAACAATGAGGGCGACAAGTAATGAAGATAGATACAGTTTACAAAGGTGCAGTATATGACTGTTATAACCATAGAACCTAACCGCCTATCGGTCGTAGGACACGCAGGCTACGACAAGGTCGGTTATGATATAGTATGCGCAGAAGAAGGAACTTTCGTCGGAACATTCTGCGTGATTAAATACCATTGCAAGCAATGGCATAGCAATCACTTCATATATTCCTCCTCTTAGCAAAATTACATCGAAGTAATTTTGCTATAATTATAATACAGAATTAAAGCATACCATATTGTTGCACCAAAAAAGACCTACTCATTTGAGTAGGCCTTTTTGGTGCAGAACAAGGGACTTTCGTCGGAACATTCTGCGTGATTAAATACCGTTGCAAGCAACGGCACAAAAATCACTTCATATGTTCCTCCTCTCCCCAAAAAGTCTCCGACTTTTCGGGGACCCCGATAAATTGAGGGTTCAAGTCCAATACATAAAAAGAGAGCGACAACCTAAAGGTTATCGCTCTCTTTTGGTGCAGAAGAAGGGACTTGAACCCTCATGAATTTGCATTCACTAGAACCTGAATCTAGCGCGTCTGCCGATTCCGCCACTTCTGCGTATAGATTAATAGGCAAGCCTGCTTTTTGCTTGCCTGCCTATTGTACTCTATTTTTTATCATTCGTCAAGTAGATTATTTTTTCTAAGCTCGTCTATGAAACTGCTGACAGCCTGTCTTGCAAAATCTTCGTCCGTGTCATAATGCTTGATTACTTTATTCACGATACCGTCAATGTCGGTTTCCTTTTCTAAGCATTTCCATATAAACTCTCCGGTCTCGTTAATCGTAATCATACCGTTAAAGCTTTTGATGCGCTCGCCGACAGCGACAGCCACTATTTTATCGCCTATTTTTCTTGTTACAAATCCTGATTTTATCTTCATAAACAGCTCCTATATATTAATATTTTGCACCTGACCATCATTTTCTCTGCTCTTGTCTGCTCGATAAACGCTTAAATGTCCTGCCACGCTGTCAAAAATCGAAGTGCAGGCAAGGCTCGGTGCTTCACCCCTTATGTATTTTACAAAGTCCTCGGCAAGCCTCTCGTCGCCGCCTCCGTGTCCTCCATATGCGCCGACCATATCTCCCGTAACTCTGAGGTCAACTTCCTCAACATCGCACTCCTCATTATGTGCGTCAGGAGACGGATTGATTTTAAGTACGGTAAATTTGCTTTCTTCAAAGTTGCCGAATATTTCGCCCTTTGTGCCGATAATATGAATGCTTCTTCTTGGCTCTGCCGAACCGCCTACCATATTATGCGTGCCTGTCGCACCGTTTTCAAAACTTACCATAACGCTTTGATGGTCAACAACATCGTTGTCGCATTTATATATACATCTTGCATATGGACTGTCGCTCTGCATTAATGCGATTTTGTCGTCAAGGGTGATATTTTCCTTACCCTCCAACGCATCCCAAACATAAAATGCCCATCTGTCCGGGTGGTCTATATATAGCCTTTTTGTGCTGTATACGCAGGTATCAACCAAGGGACAGTCTTTCATACAAATTGTACCCGCACCCTTTGGAGCGTTCTCAGGCTTAAATTGGAATTTCCCGCCGAATGATGATATTTGCTTCGGCTTTGTGTCTGCCATCATCCACATCATTATGTCAAGGTCGTGACAGCACTTTGCAAGAAGCATAGAGGTGTGACATTTTTTGCTGTTAGCCCATTTTCCTCTTACATATGAGGTTGAAAGATGATGATATGAAACGTGCTCGTTTGTCTGTATGTTTATTATCTCACCTATTTCACCGTTTGCTATTCTCTCCTTGATTGAATAATAAAACGGAGTGTATCTCAGCACATGGCATATCATAACCTTTGCATTGTTCTTTTTTGCGCACTCAACAATTTGCCACATTTCGTCCTCATTGGTGGCAAACGGTTTTTCGAGCAGCATATCATATCCTGCGTCAAGCAGCACAGTCGCCGTTTGTAAATGCTGTTCGTCCATTGTGCCGTTAATGACGGTGTCCGCAAGCCTGCCCTTAGATGCAAGCTCCTCCGCATTTTCAAAGCACATATCCTCGCCAAAGCCAAAGTAGTCCATTGCCTTTTTTCTCCTGATAGGATTAGGGTCGGCTACTCCCACTATCTTTAGCATATCCGGATTGGTCTTTGCAAGCTCGCTGTAAACAAAGGCACGGTGTCCTGCGCCTACGATTATTGCTGTAATTGGTCTGTCGTTCATATTTTCTGCCTCTTGATATTGAATTTTATAGATAAATTATACCACTTTGACCCTATAATTCAAGTTTTTATTTGACATATTTTCCTTGATTGGTATAATAATTAAAGAATTGTATTTATATAGGAGAAATTAATGAAGAAGCTTCTGCCGTTTTTGAGAGAGTATAGGCTTGAGTCCTTTCTCGCTCCGTTGTTTAAGATGCTTGAGGCTGTATTTGAACTCATTGTTCCGCTTGTTGTTGCGTCAATAATTAATGACGGAATACGCCAAGGCAATATGACTTTCGTGCTGAGCCGTTGTGCAATTTTGGTAATACTTGCCGTTGTCGGTATGACTGCGTCAATTATTGCTCAGTATTTTGCCGCAAAGGCAGCCACAGGCTTTGCCACCAATGTCAGACATGCTCTGTTTGACAAAATTCAAACTTTTTCGTTTAACGAATTTGACCGTCTCGGTACATCTACCCTCATTACCCGTATGACGAATGATGTAAACCAAGCGCAAAGTACGGTCAATATGGTACTGAGACTGTTTTTGCGTTCACCGTTTATAGTTGTCGGTGCGCTTGTTATGGCAATGCTGATTAATGCTAAGATAAGTCTTATTTTTCTGCTTGTAATCGCACTTTTGAGCGTTGTGGTAACAGTCATAATGAAAGTTACCGTTCCTATGTACCGTAATGTGCAAAACACTTTAGACGATGTTACTCTTATGACGAGAGAGAGCCTTACCGGTGCAAGAGTTATCAGAGCGTTTACCGAGGAAGAAAATAATTACGAACGCTTTAGCGAAAAGAACTCCTTGCTCGCTCATTTTCAGAGAGTTGTCGGCAGGATTTCTGCTCTTATGAATCCTGTTACCTATGTTATAATCAATCTCGGCATTGTATTTCTTATCTATGTCGGCGGCTTGAAGGTTGATGACGGCACTCTTAACCAGGGTGAGGTTGTTGCTCTTTATAATTATATGAGCCAAATTTTGGTAGAACTTGTAAAATTCGCAACCCTTATAGTAACAATTACAAAGGGTTTTGCCTCTTGCACAAGAATTTCCTCTGTGCTTGATGTAGATAATACACTCGAATTTATTGATGACGATACTTGTTACGACAATCACACCGTGACATTTGATAATGTTTCGCTTAAATATAGTCAGAGTGAGGAGGAAAGCCTCAGCGATATTTCGTTTTATGCCGATAGTGGAGATGTTGTCGGAATTATCGGCTCAACGGGAAGCGGTAAATCAAGCCTTGTTGACTTGATTCCTCATTACTATGATTCTACCGAGGGCAGGGTTACCGTGCTTGGCAGAGATGTTAAATCATATGATAAAACCGAGTTGAGAAATAAAATCGGCTTTGTTATGCAAAAGGCTGTGCTTTTCTCGGGAACGGTAAGAGATAATATTCGTTGGGGCAAGGCTGATGCAACAGATGAGGAAATAGACGAGGCACTCAAAATTGCCCAAATTTATGACAGCATTTACGAAAAGGACGGCTTGGATACCCTAATCGAGCAGAATGCCGCAAACCTTTCGGGCGGACAAAAGCAGAGGCTTTCCATTGCGAGAGCCATTGTCTCTAAGCCTGAAATAATCGTTCTCGACGACAGTGCCTCAGCTCTGGATTTTGCAACGGAAAAGGCACTTAGAGAGGCGATACTCTCTCTTGATTATAAGCCTACGCTGTTTATTGTTTCTCAGCGTGCATCCTCAATTCTTTCTGCTGATAAGATAGTGGTTTTGGATGACGGCTATGCTGTCGGCATCGGAACAAGCGACGAGCTTTTGAAATCTTGCGAGGTTTACAGAGAAATCTACCTTTCTCAGTTCAGCGATGAGGAGGTGGCTGTAAATGAATAATAAGCAGATACTTAAAAGGGTTTTTGCATATGTCGGCAGATATAAAATTCATTTGGTGCTGTCTATGTTTTTGGCTGTCGTAAGCGTTGCAGGTTCACTTTATGTTCCTGTTTTATTGGGCAGAGTGATTGATTTTATTGTCGATAAGGGCAAGGTTGATTTTAACGGAATAATTCCTATCCTTGTTCAGGTCTGTGCGATAGTCGGCGTTTCAGCGATTGCACAATGGCTGATGAATGTGCTGAATAATAAGATAACATTTGGCGTTGTAATGAATATGCGTGATAAAGCGTTTTCAAAGCTTGAAAGACTACCCGTGTCGTATATTGATACTCACCCTAACGGCGAAATCGTATCGAGAGTTATCGCCGATGTTGACCAATTCGCCGACGGACTTTTGATGGGCTTTACACAGTTTTTCACGGGTATCATTACCATTGTCGGAACGCTTGTGTTTATGCTTTCAATTAATCCGTGGATTACAGCAGTTGTGGTTGTTGTTACGCCTCTTTCGTTTGTCATTGCTTCATTTGTGGCTAAGAAAACGCATAAGATGTTCACTCTTCAGTCCGAAACAAGAGGTGAGCAGACGGCATTTATTGACGAGATGATAGGTAATGCAAAAACCGTTGACGCATATTCTCACTATGACGAAAATCTAAAGACTTTTGACGAAATTAACGAAAGATTAAAGGGATACTCCTTAAAGGCTGTGTTCTTTTCTTCCATAACTAACCCGGCTACACGCTTTGTTAATTCGATAGTTTATGCATCAGTTGCTCTGTTTGGTGCTTTTTTGGCTGTAAAAACACAACAGCAGGCTATTACGGTCGGTGTGCTTGCTTGCTTTTTATCCTATGCAAATCAGTATACTAAACCGTTTAACGAAATCAGCGGAGTTGTTACCGAGCTTCAAAACGCCTTTGCCTGTGCAGGCAGATTGTTTGAACTTCTTGAGGAAAAAGAAGTTCCGCCGGATAAAGAAAACGCCGTTGAATTAAAAAATGTAGACGGCAGGCTTGAACTTAGGAATGTATCATTTTCTTATGTGGAAAATAAAAAGCTAATTGAGGATTTTAACCTGAGTGTTAAGGCGGGACAGAGGGTTGCCATTGTCGGACCTACCGGTTGCGGAAAAACAACGCTGATAAATCTTTTGATGCGTTTTTATGATGTGAACAGCGGTAACATTATTATAGATGATAACGACTATGACAATGTCACACGAAAATCACTCAGACAAAATTTCGGTATGGTGCTTCAGGACACCTGGCTTAAATCAGGTACTGTAAAAGATAATATAAAAATGGGCGCTTTTGACGCAACGGACGAAGAAGTTGTCGAGGCTGCCAAGAAAGCGCATTCCCACTCGTTTATCAAAAGGCTTGCAAACGGCTATGATACCGTGATAGGTGAGGACGGAGGCTCGTTGTCGCAAGGACAAAAACAGTTTCTTTGTATCACAAGACTTATGCTGTGCAAACCGCCTATGCTTATTTTGGACGAGGCGACCTCGTCTATTGATACAAGAACAGAAATTAAAATTCAAAAGGCGTTCGGCGCACTTATGCAGGGCAGAACAACATTTATCGTTGCTCACCGTCTGGCAACTATCAAAGAGGCTGATGTTATTCTTGTAATGAATAACGGCAGGATAGTTGAGCAGGGTACGCATAAGGAGCTTTTGGCGCTTAACGGATTTTATACAAATCTTTACAATTCTCAATTCCCGTCAATTAAATGACAGAAAGGCAGACTTATGAAAAAATTACAAAGATTTATCGCACTTACATTAACCGTTGCCATACTCGGAGTAACCCTTTGTTCTTGCTCAAATGTGGGCAAGAGCATAATGGACGATACATATTCTCAGTATGAAAATGTGGCGTCCTCCGCTTCCTTTATCACTCAGGACGGCAAGACTAAGGGCAGTTTTTCTCTTAAAGGAAAAGAGGAGGAAGTTAAGTATGTTACAGTCGATATGGGTAAAGAGGTTGAATACAACACCGTTGTTCTCGGCGAAAGCACAAAGGCCGTAACCCTTTATGAAATCTACGGTTCAAATGAGCAGGACGCAAATTATAAGTTTCTTTATCAAAGCGACTGTATAGAGGGCGGACATACTTGCTACCTTGGTGATGTTAATTACAGATATTTGAGAATATTTGTAAACGGTTCAAGCGGCAGATATAATGTTAATTCATTTTCTGCATATAACATCAAAAAGGACAACGCAAAATCACTCAGAGTTAATTCCTATATTGTTATGGACGGAGTGAGCGAGCAGACCGATTTCAGTATGCTTGAAGCTGTGACAGACCTTATCGCTTTCGGTACGGCTAAGTTTGATTCAAAGGGTAATATCATTTTTGTTGACGGTCAGGGCAATGAGGTTGACGAAAAATATTATTCCGACAAGCTTGACATTTTGAAAAAGAACGTGGGCGACAAAAAAATTAATCTTATTTGTGACATTGCAATGCCTTACGGTGATGATAACCTCGATATTAAATCAATGATGAATGACGAAAATGTCGATAATCTTGTTTCAAGCATTGTAAGCTTTGTTGATAAATACGGCTTTGACGGCTACGATATGGACTATGAATTTCCCAACAGTAAGGCTGAGTGGAAAGCATTTAATAATTTCCTGCGTAAGCTTGATAAGGCTATGCCCGATAAAATCATTTCTCTTGCAATAGCTCCTTGGGATTTGAGATTTGATGATGATGTAATCGAGATAATCGACAGAGTAGAAGTTATGCTTTACGATATGTTTACCACCCATAACTATCACGCTATATTCTCAACTACCGTAAACGGTGTCAGAAAGGCTATTAAGGGCGGATTTAAGCCTGAACAGATAGATTTGGGACTTCCGTTTTATTCTCGTCCTACCGACAAAAAACCATACTGGGGCAATTATAATCAGTATGATGTAAACGATAAGTACACAAATCTTTATCTGTTTAACGATTTCGACCACGAGGGAAATCCGATGACTGCTCCTCAGTATGTCAACTCGTATCAAATGGTAAGCGATAAAACCGCTTTTGCAATAGATGCAGGACTTGGCGGTCTTATGATTTGGCACTACACCTGTGACTTGCCGTATGATAATCAGTATTCGTTGTTCAGAGCAATAAGTGAAACAAAGGAATTAAAGCAGTAATTACCGCTTTTTGAACTGAGGGGCGACCTCTTCGTCCCTTTTAAGAGGAGAAATAAATGGCTTTTGAAATTCTGTATTTGCCTGTCGGTAAGCAGATTTATGATGTGGAGCAGGCACAGATGAAGCTGAATGATTCAATCCAGCTGTTAAAAAGAATTGATAAAAATATTGTTATTCCAAACGGAATCTTGTATTCAACCGACGACATTGACGGCTTCTTGGGGGATAAGACGCCCGATTTCGTTATAGTTGAAACTCTTACATATGCCGACGCTTCGTATATTACCGAAATAATGAGAAAAATAAATTGTCCGATTTTGCTGTGGTCAATTCCCGAGCCTGTTATTGACGGACTTAAAATTAGACTTAATTCTCTTGCGGGTGCATATTCACAGGCTAACGCAATGCTCAATCTCGGTAAGCCTTATAATTATGTTGTCGGCTCAACCTTTGCCGATGAAACAGAGGCGGAAATCAAGGCGGTTGTGCTTGCCGCAAAGCTGAAAAAATCGCTCTCAAGACTTAACCTTTTACAGGTCGGAAGTCCGGCTAAGGGTATGGGCTTTGCCAATGCATATGAGGGCGAGCTTATGAGAGCCTTCGGCGTTAAACTATATAATGTCGAGGCTGAGGAGCTTATGAAAAAAGCACGCTCATTTGATGACGATGATGTGCGTGATTTCATTTTTGATGCAAGAAATATGGTGCCTAATGTACTCAATACAGACAGAGAAAACCTGTTTGATGCAGGTAAGCTTTTCAAGGCATATTTTGATTACTGTAACGAAAACGACATTGGCGTAGTCGCATCGTGCTGTTATCCCGAATTTGTTAAAAAATACGGAACTCCTGTATGTGCCGTACTTTCTATATTGAATGATTTGGGTATACCGTGTGCTTGCGAGGCTGATGTGTATGGAGCTTTGTCTGTGTTTATCTGCTCTTATTTGTCAAAGGTACCCGCATTCTTCGGTGACCCTATTAATATGGACGAGGAGTATAATTCTGTTACATATTGGCATTGCGGCATGGCTCCTACCTCTCTTGCAAGAGAGGACACAAGAGCGCAGGTCGGACCGCATTGCTTCAGCGGAATAGGTCCGGCTATGGACTTTGCCTGCCGTGCAGCCCGCCACGCAACCGTTTTCAGAATCGGTCGCAAGCCTGACGGAACATTCAGATTCTTCATTTGCAGGGGAGAGGCTCTTGACAGATTTAAGCAGTTTACGGGTGTTTCGTCCGTCATTCAGACACAGAGCAATGTAAGAAAGGTTGTCGAAAAGTCGGTCGCTTCCGGCTGGGAACAGCATTTTGTCGTTGCTATGACCGATATTTCAAAAGAACTCAAAGCACTTGCAAAAATGCTTGATATTGAAGTTGAGGAATATTAATTCTAAAAGACCTTATAAAAACAGCACCACAGCTATGAAAGCTGTGGTGCTTTGCTTTTCTATATAAAATCTGTATATGATGCGTCGCTCGGCATCCTCCAGTCTCCACGAGGAGAAAGCGAAACTGAGCCGACCTTAGGTCCGTCGGGAATACAGCTGCGCTTGAACTGCGAAATGAAAAATCTTCTCAAAAATACATTCAACCACTTTTCTATTGTTTGGCTGTCATATACTCCGTCAAATGCTTTTTCAGCCAGCTTTTGAAGCTTCTCCTTGCCGAATCCGAAACGAACAAAATTGTATAAAAAGAAGTCGTGTAATTCGTAAGGTCCGATGTTGTCCTCCGTTTTTTGCGCTATCTTTCCGTTTTCGTCAGGCGGTAAAAGCTCAGGCGATACCGGAGTGTCCAAAATATCGAGAAGAATATCCCTTGTCTTTTCGTTGCTTTGTGACGCTACATATTCAACAAGGTATCTCACAAGCGTTTTCGGCACGGACGCATTTACTCCGTACATACTCATATGGTCGCCATTGTAGGTACACCATCCCATTGCAAGCTCGGATAAATCGCCTGTTCCGACAAGCAGTCTGTTGTGCTTGTTTGCCATATCAAACAGGATTTGTGTTCTTTCACGGGCTTGGGTGTTTTCATAGGTGATGTCTTTTACGCTCTCGTTATGCTCTATGTCCCTCATATGCCCGATACAAGCGTCTTTAATGCTGATTTCCTTAATTTCTACGCCGAGTGATTTCATCAGCTCAAGCGCGTTTGTATATGTTCTGTCTGTCGTACCGAAGCCCGGCATTGTTATACCGAGAATGTCGCTGTTTCTCTTGTTAAGCAGTTTCATTGCCTCAACGCTGACGAGCAGTGCAAGAGTGCTGTCAAGTCCTCCGCTGATTCCGATAATACAGCCCTGAGAGCCGATATGCTCGATTCTCTTTGCAAGACCGCTTGCCTGAATGGCAAATATTTCCTCGCATCTTTCTTTTATTTGTTGCTTGTCGCTCGGAACAAACGGATGAGCGTCAACAAAGCGATAGGCTAAATCGTTTTCATCATTTACGATTCCCTCGACTTCTCTGCATTCAACAGAACCGATTTGATTTTCAAACGACATATTGCATCGCCTTTGTGCATTAAGTTTTTCTATGTCAATGTCGGCTATTGTTAATACATTTTCTCTGCAAAATCTCTTGCCCTGAGATAGCAAACTTCCGTTTTCCGCAATAAGAGTAGCACCGCTGAACACAAGGTCGGTAGAGCTTTCGTATACGCCCGACGAAGAATAAAGATATGCACAAATACAATGGGCGGATTGACTTGAAACAAGATTTTTTCTGTATTGCGCTTTTGATACATATTCGTCGCTTGCCGATAGGTTTACTATGATGTTTGCACCGTTGCAGGCAAGTTCGTTGCTCGGAGGATTTACTGCCCATAAATCCTCGCATATTTCTGTGCCGAGAATTACACCGTCGCCCAAATCGAATATTTGACTTCCGATTTTTGTATCAAAGCCACAAATTTTTATTGGCTGAGGAGTTTTCATATCCTTGCCTGAAGCAAACCACCTTTTTTCATAAAACTCGTTGTAGTTTGCAATGTGTTGCTTTGGTACCGCACCGATGATTTTACCGTCTGCAATAATAACTGCACAGTTATAAAGACTGCTTCTGTACGCAATCGCAGCACCGATAATTACGCAAATTCCTTTGCCCTCAGTGTGCTTTGTTATTTGAGCAAGCGCCTTTTCAGCCTCTGCTTGTAATGCAGACGAGAAAAACAGGTCTGCACAGGTGTAACCCGTAACAGAAAGCTCGGGCAAAACAAGTATCTTGACGCCCTTTTCTACTGCCTCGTCAATTACGGCTTTTATTTCTTCTTTATTGTAGCTTGAGTTTGCAACCTTCATCTTGGGTGAAGCACAGGCAACCCTAATCATTGAGTAATTCATATTTACCTCTCATATCGTGACAAGCACATCGGCTTGACCACATACTTGTATATACATAATTTTATTATATATTAAATAAATTCATAATGCAATATTGAAAATTCGTTCGCTATGTTATACAATCAATGATATAATGTATACCAGATTATTTCACGGAGGATATGTGTAATGGATTTGTATTCGTTTATTCACGAAGCAATTTTTGAGGAAAAGGACAAATATACCCGACTTTATGAGCTTCTTTGGGGCGAGCTTGAGCAGGACGGCTTTGTAATTACCGATGAGCCGGGACACGAGATTGACAGCGTGTTAAAGGCTGTCGCAATTCAAAATCTTATCGGCGAGTTTGAATATCGTCTTTATGATGAGGTCAATGAAACAGGTTATGAGGATTTTTTGGATTATCTTGCAAGGCTTGGCATTTCAACTCAGGAGGCAGTCGATTTTTGCGATAACGAAGAAAATATTGATACATTCGACGATGACGAGGGATTGAAGCTTAAAAACGCACTTGATTACTATACCGAAATAGTTGCGGACAAGCTGCTTGAATGCTACTCTTGTGACGATTTGTTTGACTATTTCTTTACTGCTACATATGATTTTATTCAGGATTTCACTTTTGATTTTGAGGATGTGGATGAATTTACGGCATTTGTCGAATCAAACAGCGAAAGGCTGGAGGCTTATATGGAGGAATATCCGTCTGTTATGTCGTGGATAGAGGGCGGAATGATAGTTTAATTATTGACGGATTACGGTCGCTTGCTTGCAGGCGACCTTTTTATATCAAATGCCATTTCCTTTGCATAGTATGAATTGTAGGCAGAAAAGGCATAAGTGTCGTTTTCTGCGGAAACGAGGTGATATTATGCAGCAGGAAATAAAGGTAGGCTCTGTGACAAATGCACAGCGTGGAGCAAAAATACTGAGAAATAACGGCATTAGGGCTGTTGTGTACCGTCTTGAAAGACCCTCCGCCTCCGACGGTTGCGGATTCGCTTTAGGGGTTGACGCCTCAAATTATAATCGTGCAATAACGCTTTTGCTGGAATATAAAATCAGGGTGATTGACGGTGATGCAGGGTGATATATTTTGACAATGCAGCCACCTCATACCCAAAGCCGAGAAATGTAATCTCGTCGGTTATGCCGTCTGTCGCTAAGTATTCCTTTAACAGCGGCAGGGGAGGCTATAAACAAAGCCTTGCGTGTGCCGAAATGATATATGATGTCAGAGAAAAAGTGGCGGATTTTTTCGGCTTTTCTCCCGAAAATATTGTGTTTACAAAGAATTGCACCGAAGCTCTCAATATGGCAATAAAGGGGAGCGTAAAAAAAGGCGAGCATATAATAATTTCTTCTCTTGAGCATAACAGCGTCAGCAGGGTAGTGAATAAGCTTCAGCTTGACGGTGTTTGCACTTATGATGTGGCAGATTTTTCTTTTGATGATGAGATTACTTTGAATAATTTTTCGTCTTTGATTAAACCGAATACCTCTCTCGTGGTTTGTACCCATTCGTCAAACGCTTTCGGAGTTTCTTTACCGATAGCAAAAATCGGCAGTCTTTGCAGAAAAAACGGTATAAGATTTATTGTAGACGGCGCACAGGGTGCAGGCGTTGCGGATATTAACGCAAAGAGAGACAATATTGATATTCTTTGCGCTCCGGGTCATAAATGCCTTTACGGCTTGATGGGTACGGGGTTTATGGCAATCGCTGACGGTATAAAGCTTGATACCTTAATTCAGGGCGGTACGGGCAGCAGTTCTCTTTTGCTTACACAACCCGAATTTTCGCCCGACAGATACGAGGCGGGAACGCTTAATAATGTCGGTATAATTTCGCTCGGCAGGGGTATAGATTTTATTAGAAGCGTCGGCAGAGAAAAAATCTATGAAGCAGAGCTTTCTCTTTGTGAGTATATGTATGACGCTTTTTCAAATATGGACAATGTCACTCTTTATACTCCCGCACCACGAAAGAACAAAACAATGCCGATTTTATCCTTTAATGTTAATTCAATGCCGAGCGAAAGGACAGCGTCGGTGCTTGGTGCAAGAGGCATTTGTGTCAGGTCGGGTTATCATTGCTCTCCTCTGGCTCATAAGCATTTTGATACCCTACAAGGCGGAACTGTCAGAATAAGCGTAGGTGCATTTAATGTTAAGAAAGAATGTATAACTTTAGTTGATGTTGTAAAAAAGTTGTGAATACCCTTTATTTATTGACCGTTTTGTGTTATTATAAATATAATTAAAACTTAGGAATGAAGAAATATGCCTTTAACTGATTTGAATATACAATTTAGATTTAGATATATAAAGAATTTGGGCAACTCTATCATAGATTTCTTTTCACAGGTTAAGGGACTTTTCAGTACCTTTCGTGCGATTGACTTCATTGATATAGTTTTCGTTGCCATTATACTCTTTCTTGTTATTCGTGTGATTCGTGAAACCAGAGCGATGCAGCTTATCAAAGGATTGCTGTTTCTCGTAGTGGTTTATTTTCTTGTAACATTTTTCGGAATGGGAGCTTCAAGCTATATTCTGAGAATGATTTTTACAAATATACTTTTGATTTTGGTTATTCTCTTTAGCCCCGAAATTCGTAATATACTCGAGCAAATGGGTAAGGGAACTACACGAAAAGCGTTTAAGAACGTGTTTAATTCGGGCGTCGGTGTCGATGTTGCCGAAATGAAAAAGACCGTTGACGCCGTTTGTAAGGCTTGTGCCGATATGTCAGATGATAAAATCGGCGCTCTTATAGTGTTTGAAAACGACTCGCTTCTCGGTGATGTCATTTCAACCGGAACTATTATCGACGGAAGATGCTCAAGGGATTTGATTTGCAATGTCTTTTATCCTAAGTCACCGCTTCACGACGGCGCTATGGTTATCAGACGGGACAGCGTTTATGCCGCAGGTTGTATTCTTCCGCTTACTAAAAATAATAATTCCGTATCGTCTGCCCTGGGTACAAGACATAGGGCGGCTATCGGAATATCCGAACAGAGCGATGCTATCGCATTTGTTGTAAGTGAGGAAACGGGTGCAATCAGCTATGCCGTAAACGGTACGCTTCATCACGATATTTCAACCGGCGATATGCGTGATATTCTTACTAATCAGTATATCCCTGACGGAACCTCTGCCGATGATAAGATTATCTCAAAGATTACAAGGAGGTTCAAAAAGTAATGAGTAAAAATACCGAAAAATCTCCTAAAAACAGTAAGAAAAAGAAAAAGGGCGGATTTTCCTTTTCAACCCTTATATATAACGATAAGTATTTGTTCGTGCTGTCGCTGTTTCTTGCTGTCATTGTTTGGATAACAAGCTCGTTGAGCGTCGGCTCAGAGGAAACACGAACCGTTAAGGTTGATGTTCCTATTAAGCTTTCGGGACAGGTAAGCGAGCAGCTTGGTATGCACTATTACACCTTGCAGGATACTGTTGAGGTCAGCGTAAGCGTGTCGGGTGCAAAATATATTGTCGGACAGGTAAGCGAAAACGATTTGGAAATCACCTTTGATACCTCGTCTGTAAGCAAAACCGGCGACCAAAGAGTTCCTATCGTGGTTAAGAATAAATCTAAGACCTTGGATTATTCTATTGACGGCATTTATCCGTCAACTATCGACTGCTATTACGATGTAGACCAAAGCAAGACCTTTGATGTAAATGTTGATTATGATAAAAGCGTTGTTGCCGACGGCTATGTGTTTGGCGACCCTGTATTGAGTGAGGATAAGATTACCGTTTCAGGACCTAAAACCTATGTCGATAAGATTGAAAAGCTTTATTGTCAGCTCAATTTCGGCGACAAGAAGGATTTGACAGAGCAGTTCAGTCAGGATTGTGACATCAGAATTGACGGTGACGGAATAATTACTAATTACCTCACAATGACATCACGAAACGACCCTTCTAAGCATATTCAAAATGTAAGCGTAACGCTTCCTGTTTTGAAGGTGGTAACTCTCCCTGTTTCGGCAACCTTTGAGGATAAGCCGGAGGGTATTGACGATTCTGTGTTCAGCGTGTCGTATTCCGTTAATAATATTAAAGCAGGTGTTCTTGCAACTGCGGATATTTCTACTGCTAATATCGGCACTATCGATTTTAGCGACCTTACAGTCGGAACTCAAAAATTCGATTTCCCAACCGATACAATTAACGGTGTGGCTGTGCTTGATAATATAGATAAGATTACAGCAACCGTTACAGTAAGCTCCGATTATGTTGAGCAGGTTGTAAGGGTTAAGAGAAGCGATATTGCCATTGAGGGCGCTAAGTCGGGCGAAAATCTTAGCGTAACCTATCTTGACGATGCAACGGTTACTGTGCTTGTCCCTAAGGGTACTCAGATAACCTCTGCCGACTTGTCTATGAAGTGCGATGTCAGCACAAGGTCAAAGGATAATAAGTATCCGGTTAAGATTACCGTTTCTAACAGCAGCTGCTGGGTTTACGGCAAATATCATGCAGAAATCAAATGATTATAGTTAAAGCCTCCGAGCAATCGGAGGCTTATTTTTTTAATGTATTCCTTTATTTTATAATCCCATTGATATTGAAATGGCATTGTCGATTTTGCTCATATCGCTGTTTGGCAATGCACCCATTTTTTCCTTTAATCTTCGTTTGTCTATTGTACGCACCTGCTCCAGCAAAACAACGCTGTCTTTGGCAAGTCCGCAGTCGTTTGCGTTTACCTCTATGTGGGTGGGTAAATCCGTTTTGCCCTGTTGACTTGTTATAGCCGCTGCGATTACTGTCGGTGAATACTTGTTTCCTATATCGTTTTGAACAATGAGAACGGGTCTTACTCCGCCTTGCTCACTGCCTATTACGGGACTTAAATCTGCGTAGTAGATGTCGCCTCGTTTAATTGTCATTTTTGACACACCCTTTTAGAATTATTTGTTCACTAATATATTTACCTCATTCCTTTTGTTTTAATCATCTATTTTATAATATTCATAAATTTCTGTTTTGCTTTTTTGTATAGACTTTGCTTATCGGGGGCATAGTTTTATTATGAATATTTTTACATCTAAAAAAAGAATAGTTAATTCTTTTCCGATTCCTATTATGATTATGTCGCTTTATCTTTTTGCCGTTGCTCTGCTCGGATTGCCCGGGCTTGTCGAGCTTGAAAACGGTGAGGTAGTCGAGTCTCTTTTGTGGTGTGCGGTATGCGGCGGCTTTTTCGCCTCAAAGGTAAGCAGAGATTCTGTGCCTACGGTCGTTACGCTTTGTGGTGTGCTGTGTGAGTGCTTTGCTTATTATTTGCTCATCGGTAAGGCTCTCGGCTTTGGCGTTATTTGTATAAGTGCTTATTTTGCCGCAAAGTATCTGTCGGAGCTTGAAATGAAATATTTGTTGTTCGTCGGTGTCGGTTGCGGCTTTGTTTTGGGCGTTCTCTTGGGCGCGGTTAATCCGCTGTTTGAAAGGGGAGTAAAGGCACTTGCTTCGTTAATCGGAGATAATGCGTTTGCCTTTGGTGCGCTTAATGAAACTTATACCGTTCTTTTCGGCAGTCTGTTTTCGGATTTGTTTTACTATAAGGACTTCTCAACGGCAAGTATTATAAACGAACGCTTGATAACAGGGGCAGTCAATGTCTTTTCTCAGGACACATCAAATCCTGCGTCAGTGACTTCGACTTTTCTTACCGGCAGATATTACGCTACGATTTTTCTCCCCATTGGAATATATGCTTCGCTTTATAAAAAATTAAAGGACAGATTTACCACGCCGCTGTTTTTAGCTTTGCTTGTATCTGTCCTCTTAGGAAATAATATTCTGTTTTTAATCTTTGTTTTGTTTTATAATCCGTTCGTTTTTATAGCATTTTCGCTTTGCGACGCAATCGCCTCACTCGGTGCTTCGCTTACCGATGCAAGAGTAGGATTTACAGTCGCTCCGTCCGCTTTTGAAATGGTTAAAAACATTAACGATGTCGGCTATTTTCTTGCTGTCGGATTTGTTTGTACCGTGCTTGTTTTCTTTGCGTCCAAATATGCTGTCGAAAAATACGATTTCGATTCCTATAAGCCGATTGCGCCTTGCGTAAAAAAGCTTGTTGATGCATTGGGAGGCAAGGAAAATATAGAAAAGATAGACTCCGATTGCGTTATTGTCTATAACCCTAATCTTATCAACATTTTGAAAATCGACTGCGATATTTGCGAAAACAGAATTATGCTGAGTGATGATGACTTGAAAACCTTGTCGGATAATATCTGACGGTTTACAATTCCTTATACATCGCAATGTGCGGGATGTTTTCCTCAGGGTAAACATCACCGTACGCCTTGTATCCCAACGATTCGTAAAAGCCCTGTGCCTGCGTTTGAGCCGATATAAATGACTTTTTTGCTCCGAGCAGCTTCATTTCCTCCTCGGCTTTTTCAAGCACTTGCCTGCCACAGCCTTTGCCACGCATTTCCTTTAGTACGGCTATTCTGCCTGCGTGCCAGGTGTCACCGTCCTCCTTGTAAAAGCGTGCAGTCGCAACGGGCTTTGAGTCGATATACATAACAATATGTTTTGCGTTTGAATTATCGTCCATACCGTCAATCTCGTGACTTTTTTCTACACCCTGCTCGTCGCAGAAAACGGTGAATCTTATGCCTTTTGATTCGTCGGTCGCGTTGTCGAATATCTTAAATTCAGTCATTTGCGTTTTCTCTCTCTTGCATTTTTTTGCACATCATTCTTGCAACTTTGTATACATCGCCGCATCCGAGAGTGATTACCAAATCGCCGCTTTGAACATGGTCGCACACATAGTCGCAAATTTCCTCAAATGTGTCAAGCTGAACAGCACCCGGGATTTTGTCGGAAAGGTCGGTTGCCTTTATTCCGATTTCATTTACCTCTCGGCTGCCCATAATCTCGCTGATAACGCATTTGTCGGCGATTTGAAGTACCTGTGCAAAATCGTTAAGCAGTAAGCTTGTTCTCGTATAGGTGAAAGGCTGATGAACTGCCCATACATGCTTGTAGCCCATTTTTTTTGCCGCCTCAAGCGTTACCTTGATTTCTGCCGGATGGTGAGCGTAATCGTCCGCAAAGGTAACTCCGCAGTATGTTCCGAGCTTTTCAAATCGTCTTGAAGCTCCGCCGAACGACTTTAATCCCTCAAGTATTTTGTCAACATCCGCACCGCTTTCGTACGATGCCACGAATGCAAGCAGGGAATTTAATATGTTATGCTCACCCGGAACAGAGAGTACAACCCTTGCAATCTTTTCGCCGTTGTGGTATGCGTCGTATTCGCTGTGAAATCCGCCCGGTACGCAAACATTTTTTGCAACCCATTCGTTATGCTCGCCTCTGCCTACACTAATCAGCTTTTTGCCCTCAATGCCTTTTAAGGTGTCGAGGGTATTTTTGTCGTCTCCGTTATAGATGATTGTTTTTGTGGTTTTCTCGGCAAATTTTCTAAACGATTTTTTGATGTTTTCAAGATTGCCGAAAAAGTCCAAGTGGTCCTCGTCAATGTTGAGAATTACAGCCATATCCGGATTCATATGCAAAAATGTGTTGTTAAATTCACAGCTTTCGCATACGAAGTTTTGACTGTGTCCGTATCGTCCGTAAGCGTTAATAAGCGGAAGCTTTCCTCCGATAACAGCCGACGGGTCAAGACCTGCTTGCATAAGAATTTGGGTAATCATAGACGAGGTGGTTGTCTTTCCGTGAGTACCGCATACACCGATGCAGTTTGAAAAAACACGGCTCAACGCACCGAGCGCCTCTGCTCTTTCAAAGCACGGAAAATGGCTTTTTGCGTATTCAAGCTCCTCGTTGCCCTTTAATATTGCATTAGTATAAATTACAAGCTGAGTGTCGTCGCTTATGTTTGACGGCTTTTGACCGAGAAAAACCTTTGCTCCCTCTTTTTCTATTCTTCTGAAGGTTTCCGTGTCGTTGTTGTCAGAGCCTGTAAGCTCATATCCGAGTGATAAAAGTATTTCGGCTATCGGACACATTCCCGCACCGCCGATTCCTATAAAATGTATTTTCTTGCTTTGCTTTAGCAAGGTATCTATATCCTTCAAAGTAAATCCCCCTGAATGAATTTTATTTTACATTTTATTATACTACTTTTCAGACAAAAAATAAACACCCTTTTTGCTTTATTTCATAAAATATAAAGGGTGATAATTTATGATAAAATTTTATCCGTACTTAAATGATGATAAGCGTATGCTTTATGCCTCAAAATATCTTGAAAATAACGGTGCGCAGGCTGTCGGAAAAATAGAAAATGCCGATTTTATTCTCTGTCCGATTAACCCTAAAAATTTGGATTATTTCTATCCCTTGCCCGTACTTGCGGGAAATGTCGAGGAAAAGGATAATGTGTTTGACTATACCGCAGACGAAAGCTTTGCACTCCAAAATGCATACTTGACTGCACAGGGCGCAATCGCCGAAGCGTCGCAATGCAGCGATTTTTCGCTTGTAGGCTCTCGTGTTTTGCTTCTCGGCTTTGGCAGAATTTCAAAAGCGCTTTTGTCTTTTTTGTCTCCGATAACTAATAAAATATCCGTTTGTGCAAGAAATCCGTTGCAGCGCAAGCAGGCGGAACTTCTCGGTGGAGAAGCTTTTGATTTTGACGAGCTTTTCCGGAGACTTGACAGCTTTGACTTTATTTTTAATACAGTTGCTCATCCCGTGCTTTGCAGAAAAGAACTTGAGATGATTAATAAGGAATGTACTATAATTGACCTTGCGTCATTTCCCGGTGGCGCAGATAACCATTTTGCCTCTGTTTTGGGCGTTAATTTGGTGGTTGCAAGAGGACTTCCCGGGAAATATTTTCCAAAAACCTCGGGTAGACTTGTAGCCGAATCCGTTATAAAAATATTAAAAAGGGAGGGGATAGCTCAATGAATATCGCTTATTGCTTTACAGGCTCGTTTTGCACTTTTTCCAAGAGCCTGAGCGCACTCAAAGCCTTGGCGTCCGACGGACACAGAATATTGCCGATTATGTCGTTTAATGCATATAATACGGATACTCGCTTTGGCAAAGCGGAGGATTTCAGAAATAAAATCATCTCAATTTGCCATAATGATATTATACACACCATAGAAGACGCCGAGCCGATTGGTCCTAAAAAACTTGTGGATGTTGTAGTGGTTGCACCTTGCACCTCAAACACTTTGGCAAAGCTTGCATACGGAATCAATGACACACCCGTTACAATGGCTGTTAAATCGCATATAAGAAACAATCGTCCCGTTGTTATCGGTGTTTCAACAAATGACGCTCTGTCGGGCGGTGCAAAAAATATCGGCTTGCTTATGAATATGCGAAATATGTACTTTGTTCCTATGTCTATGGACGACCCGATTAAAAAGCCGAGGTCTATGGTTTGTGATTTTGATAAAATCAAGCAAACCGTCGAGCTTGCTTATCACGAGGAGCAAATAAGAATATTGTAAAATCGAGGCAAAAATATAATTTTTTTGTTGACATTTATCTATAAAGAATATATATTTATTTTAATGCGGCTTTTTGATAGGTCGTAAATCGTGAGGGGGTTGGTTTTTGCCGAATACGGCTCTTCTTTCCAACGCCTGCAATAAAGAGGAAGTGCATAATTGAAGAAGATTATTGACTTGAAGAATATCACCGTAAGCTATGGTGATAATACGGTACTGGAAAATTTGAATTTGTATATAAACCAAAAAGAGTTTATAACGCTGCTTGGGCCTTCCGGTTGTGGTAAAACCACCACTCTGCGTGCAATCGCAGGATTTGTTAAGCCGGATAGCGGAGATATTATTTTTGAGGGTGAGCGAATTAATGATTTGCCGCCGCATAAGAGAAGAGTCAATACTATCTTTCAGCGTTATGCTCTTTTTTCTCATCTTAATGTATATGAAAATATAGCGTTTGGACCTATGCTACAAAAGAAGTCTAAGCAGGAAATCCGCAAGACAGTTGCGGAAATGCTCAGCCTTGTAAACCTAAAAGGCTTTGAAAAACGCTCAATCGACTCTCTTTCGGGCGGTCAACAGCAAAGAGTTGCCATTGCCCGTGCGCTTGCAAACAGACCGCATGTTCTTTTGCTTGATGAGCCTCTCGGTGCGCTCGATTTGAAGCTTCGTAAGGATATGCAGCGAGAGCTTAAAAATATTCAGCAGGAGCTTGGCATAACCTTCATCTATGTTACCCACGACCAGGAGGAGGCCCTTTCTATGAGCGATACCGTCGTTGTTATGGACAAGGGTAAGATTCAGCAAATCGGTACTCCCGAGGATATTTATAACGAGCCTGTAAATGCTTTTGTTGCAGACTTTATCGGCGAGTCGAATATTGTAGACGCTATTATGCTTGAAGATTACCTTGTTACATTCGGCGGCGTTAAATTTAAGTGCCTTGACAGCGGCTTTGATAAGAATGAATTTGTTGAGGCTGTCGTTCGTCCCGAAGATATTGTTATTAAAGAACCGGGAACTAATGCGTCTCTTACAGGTACTGTTACGGGCGTTACATTTAAGGGCGTTCATTTTGAAATTCTTGTTGATGTTGGTGGCTTTATATGGATGATTCAGACTATTCGTGACGATATTAAGGTCGGAGATGTTATCGGTATGCACATCGAGCCTGACGCTATTCATATTATGAAACGCAGCGAGTATTCGGGTGAGTTCGGTGACTATTCATCGTTCTCGGATGAAATGGACCATATTTCAGATGCCTCTTATAATTGGGAGGAAGAAAATGAAGAAGAATAGTACCACTGCAAGATTGCTCGATAAGCCGTATGCGCTTTGGTCCGTATTGTTTATCGTAGTTCCTTTGATTATGGTTGCGTATTATGCGTTCACCGATAAATCGGGAGCATTCACACTTTCAAATATGGCAGAAATTAAATCGTATATTTCCACCGTTTTGCTTTCTGTTTTGTACGGCGTAGTCGCAACAGCTATTTGTATTTTGATAGGATACCCGTTTGCGTATATTCTAAGCCGTCACACCGTTCGTACTCAGCGTACAATGGTGCTTTTGGTAATGCTTCCTATGTGGATGAATTTTCTTATTCGCACATACAGCCTTATGACGATTATGGGCGACAGCGGTGTGATTAATACATTTTTGTCGTCAATAGGTTTGAATCCGATTCATATGATTAACACCTCGGGTGCAGTTATTTTGGGTATGGTATATAATTTCCTGCCGTATATGATTTTGCCTATTTATTCCGTTTTGTCAAAGCTTGACGGCTCTCTTATTGAGGCTGCCAATGACCTCGGCTCAAGCGGTATTCATACCTTTAGAAGAGTTGTTCTTCCGCTTTCTTTGCCGGGACTTCTTTCCGGAATTACAATGGTGTTTGTTCCTTGTGTTTCCACCTTCTATATTACCCAAAAGCTCGGCGGCGGACAGATTGTGCTTATCGGAGATGTTATTGAAAGTCAGTTCCAGTCCGCAAATAATTATAATTTGGGCGCTGCGCTGAGCCTTGTTTTGATGTTGCTGATATTCATTTGCCTCGGAGTAATGAATTATTTTGACGACGGCACAGAGGACGGAGGTGTTGTAATATGAAGAAAAAGCTTTCTCCATTGTCAAAGATTTATATGGCGCTTATTTTCGTATTTCTGTATGCACCCATTGCCGTTATGATGGTGTTCAGCTTTAACAGCGGCTCGTCTACCTATATTATGGATGGCTTTTCTACTCATTGGTGGATGGAAATGTTCCATAATTCTGCCGCTATGAAAGCACTTGAAAATACCGTGCTTCTTGCTTTGGCAACCTCGGCGATTTCTCTCGTGCTTGGTATTACAGCCGCAGTCGGACTATTTTTGTCTAAGAATAAGATTTATAAGCGTGCTTTGATGAATGTTACAAATATTCCTATGATGAATCCCGAAATTGTAACAGGTATCTCAATGATGCTCCTTTTTGTCTTTGCAGGTGCGCTTGTTAATAAAAGTCAGGTGCTTGGCTTTTCAACTTTGCTTATCGCTCATGTCACCTTCTGCCTGCCTTATGTTGTTCTTAATGTAATGCCAAAGCTAAGACAGTTTGATATGAATATATATGAAGCTGCCGTTGATTTGGGCTGTAAACCGTTTAAGGCGTTTTGTAAGGTCGTTCTTCCCGATATAATGAGTGGAATCATAACAGGCTGTGTAATGTCTTTTACTCTTTCGCTTGATGATTTCATAATCTCATATTTCACTAACGGACCGTCTTTCCAAACGCTTCCGATTTATATTTTTTCACTTACAAAGAAGAGAGTTAAGCCTGATATGTTTGCTCTTTCAACCCTTATGTTTGTAGTAATTCTTGCTCTGCTTGTTCTTATGAATGTTGCACAGTCAAGAAGCGAAAAAAGGGAGGCGAGAAAATGAGCAGGATTAAGAAATTTGTCGCGTTTGTGCTTAGCTTTACAGTTGCCGTTTCGTTTTCGTCTGTGCTTGCTTTTGCCTCTGAGGATTATTTCACCGATGAGCAGAAACAGTATTACGCTTCTCTCGGCTTGCAGGGAACTACGGTTAATGTTTATAACTGGGGCGAATATATTTCGGACGGTGCTGAGGGTTCGATGGATGTTGTCGGAGAGTTTGAAAGATTAACGGGTGCAAAGGTTAATTATACAAATTTTGAATCTAACGAAAATATGTATTCAAAGCTTTCCGGCGGCGGAGTTTCTTACGATGTCATTACTCCGTCCGACTATATGGTTGAGCGACTTATTGACGAGGAACTTCTCGACGAGATTGATTATGATAATATTCCTAATATGAAATATATCCGTGAGGATTGTCTTAATCTTCCGTTTGACCCCGAGCAGAAATACAGCGTTTGCTTTAATACGGGACATACCGTGCTTATTTATAATAAGGAACTCGTTGACGAAGTACCTGATTCGTGGACTGCTTTGTGGGATGAAAAATACAGGGATAAGGTACTGATGTTTAATAACAGCCGTGATGCGTTTGCCATTGCTCAGGCGATTTTAGGTCAAAGCCTTAATACAACCGATGAGGAGGATTGGAATGCTGCTGCCGAGCTTCTTGCTCAGCAAAAGGATAAGGTTAATCCCGTTTATGTAATGGACGAGGTGTTTAACCTTATGGAGTCGGGCGAATATGCGCTTGCAACCTATTATGCGGGCGACTATGTTCTTATGAATGAGAATAATGAAAATCTCGGCTTTGTATTTCCTAAGGAGGGCGTAAACTCCTTTTATGACGCATTTTGTATTCCTAAATGCACTCAGAATAAAAAGGGTGCAGAGGCTTTTATAAACTTTATGCACGAGCCGCAGGTTGCTTTTCAAAATGAGGAGTATATTTATTATGCTTCCGCAAATGCAAGCGTTATGGAAAACGAGGATTCGTCCTTGTTCGAAAATGAGGCGGTCTATCCCGAGGAAGAGCCTAAAAGCGAAGTTTTCTCAAACTTGCCCCAGAATATTTTAGAACTTCAAAATAACCTTTGGTCTAAGGTTAAAAGCGGAAGTTTGAGCATAAACAGCGAGGCTCAGGACAGAAAGGTGTATACCTATTCTGCCGTACTCGGTGTAGTTGTTGTGTGTCTTGTTTGCACTTCCTTTGTAAGAAAGAAGCGTAAAAATAAAGAACAGGATTTGGGTGATTTGTATGAGTAAGATTAAATGTGCGGTTTTTGATTTGGACGGTACGCTTGTAAATACCATTGATGACCTTGCGGGCGCTTGCGAAATTCTTATTAAAAAATATAGTTTTGACGCTCATTGGACAAAAGAGGATTATCTTAATTTTGTCGGAAACGGAGCAAAAAAGCTTGTTGAGCGTGCGTTTGGTAATTCTCTTGACGAGGATACTCTTAATGCAAGATATGAAGAGTTTAAGCCTCTTTACGACAGCATTAAGCTTGACCACGCTCACGCTTATGACGGCATTAAAGAGCAACTCACAATTCTTAAAGAAATGGGAGTTAAGCTTTGCGTGGTTACAAATAAGCCGAATGTTGCCGCCGTTGGAATGGTGGAGCATATTTTCGGCAAGGACTTCTTTGATTGCATTATCGGATGCATTGACGGCGTTCCTACAAAGCCCGACCCGACTAGCACGTTCAATGCTCTTAAAAAGGTCGGCTGTAAGCCAAGCGAAGCTATCTTTTTCGGCGACAGCGAGGTTGATATGCGTACCGCTAAAAATGCGGGAATAGAGGCTGTGGGTTGCTCGTGGGGCTTTAGAAGCTTTGAAACACTCTTTGCAGAACATCCCTCTGTTATCATTGATGAGCCGAAATACATATCAAAGCTATTTTAATTTGAATTTAAGATTTTTGTAAATGAAAAAACTGCTTGATTTAATTCAAGCAGTTTATTTTTTCTTGTTCTTTTTTTCGATTTTGTTTATTCTATCAATTGCCATCTTTGCCGCAAATCCCATCAAAAGACCGGTTACCGTTCCCGATATAAGCAGTACGGGTAGGTAATAAGCAATTCTTGATGTGTGCGTTAAAATAACAGCCATAATAAGCTGACCTATGTTGTGAAATATACCGCCCAGCATACTCACGCCGATGATAGAAAGCTTTGTTTTCTTTGCAAAATACATTACCGTAAGGCTGAGCGTACAACCGCAAAGACTGTATGCTATTGTCATCGGATTTCCAAACAGAAGCCCCGAGAGAAATACTCTTATTATTGCAATAATGATTGCATCTTGGATTTTAAGCGTGTATAGCGCAAACAGTACAACGATGTTTGCAAAGCCGAGCTTGACACCCGGTATCGGAATAATCGCATTAATCGGAATGAAACTTTCAAGATAGCTGAAAATGAACGCAAGCGCAATCATTACTCCGTAGAATGCAACATTTTTTGCTTTATTCTTATTCATATTAATTACGCCACGGCATCAATTTCATTATCCTCTGTTTTGTCGTTGCTGACGGTTATTACCAGCTTGTGCGGCAGACAAATTATTGACTCTCCTGCTCTGCTTATCGGCTTGTGATTTGCACAAATTCCGTCGGGGCAGTTAGCCTCTGTCACCATTGCTTTGCCGTCTTTGATAATCAGGGTGTTTGTCTCTCCGTCGAAATCATATTGCTTTTCAAAATCCTCGTCTAAGCTGAGCGTTTGAATAATCTCTCCGTCTTTTTCTACCGTAACGGTGTTTCCGCTGCCCGAGTTTACATAGTAAAGAAAGAATGACAGCACACCTACTATTACGGCAACCGAGACGATAATGATTAAATCAGCCTTTTTCATATTAGTCCTTTACCAAATAGGTGCGTGCATATTCGCTCGCATCGTTTACTGCCTGAATAACAGCGTCTGAGGAAATTGTACTCTTTGCGATTATGTCAACCTTTGAGCCTTTTTCAATAGTGTTTGAGCTTGAAAGAGGAAGCTTTCTGCCTGCAAACTGATTTTTGAAAGCGTCTTGCTGAATTCTTACACCGAGGTATTCGGTCTCCTTTTGTTTGAGAATGTCGATACCTACAACATACTTGCCGTCCTTGGTCAATGTTGTTGCGGTTTCTATCGGAACTTCTGCATTGTATCCGATTGTAGCGGTTGTGATTACATAACCGATAACGCTGCCGCTTGCATCAAGAGCAGACTCAACTGCCGTTACATTAAAGTCGTTGTCCTCAAGTGTAAGCGGTGTTGTGTCGCTTACAACGAAATCGTTTAATGCTACCGACTGCTTGTTTTTTTCGTTAATTGACTTTGCAAGCATTGATGATGCGAATACAAGCGCAATGCTTACCACAGCCATAATAACGAATGTAATAAGTTGCTTCTTTGATTTTGGATTAAAATGTGCTTTATTGTTCATTTTTTTACTCCTATTGTTCACTTATATATTTTTCAAAACCGCTTGAATAGGTTTTGTTATAATCCTTGTCTACCCATACTGCCTCAACGCCTTGCATTGATTCAACAAAACTTTTGCCGTCCTCAATGCTCATATTGAACAGCCCTGTTGAAAGTGCGTCGCCAAGTGCCGAATCGTCGCATATAACCGATACGCTCGTCATATATTCCGCAGGCATAAGGGTGTCGGGGTTTATTATGTGGCAGTATTTCTTTTTGTCAACCGTGTAATATCGCTGGTAATTACCGCTTGTCACAACAGAAAGTCCTGTTATTTGCACAGTCAACAGATAATCCGTAGCCTCTGCGTTGGGATTTTCAATTCCGATTTTCCACAGCGTAGAGCCGTCGTTTCCCTTGTAGCCGAAGGTGGCAACATTGCCTCCTATGCTGATTGCCGCAGATGACCATAAATTATTTTGTGCATATTCTGCAACTTTGCTGACTGCATATCCTTTTGCGATAGCACCCACATCCAGCTGCATATCCTTGTCGTTGAAATAGACTGTCGATGCTTGCTTGTCGATGATTAAATCATCTATGCTCGTATGCTCGCTTGCACTCTTTAACATTTCGGCGTCAGGTAATTTTGCCTCGTCGGGATTTTCCTTTGCCCATTCCCGTTCGGCGTGCCAAAGCTTCAGCACAGAGCCAAAGCAAATGTTTGTTTTGCCGTTTGTGATTTCGTATGCCTTTTTACCGTATTCAAGCAGGTTGATTATCTCGCTGCTTACCTTAACAGGGGAGTCAGCCGCCCTTTTATTTACATCATACAGATTAGTAATTCCGTCGTAATGATTGTAAATATCGTAAAGATTGTCGTACCTTTTGAGTTCGTTGTAAAACTGCTCGTAATGCTCGTTGTACTTTTCTTGGCTTTCATCGTAAGCAACAATGGTAGAGGCAGTATCAAACAGGTCGACAAAAGACGACGTGTACTTCTCCGCTTTAGTATTATTACCCATTTTTGTGCAGGAAGAAGCACAAATCATTAAAGCAATAACCGTTAAAATTGATATAATTTTTTTCATAATGAAATTATAACAGATTTGTCTCATTTTATCAATATATAATTAATACCTATTATATAATAAAAAAGAAGATGTCTTGCGACACCTTCTTTTATGTTATAGTTAAATTACTTTGTAGCAGCCTTTGCAGTGTTTTCTGCGATACCGCTGATTGTAATTGTGCAGCCTGCCTTGAGGTCTGCGTCAGACGGAGCCATATCGTCACCGTAGCAAGCCTTGATTTCGTCAGCAGTCTTGCCCTTGCACCAGTTTTCAAATGCAGCAGCCTGCTCGTACCATTCCTTGCCGATTGGAGAAGCACCCTTCATACCGTACTCTTCCTTGAGTTCCTTCTTTGACTTGTACTCGCCCTTTTCAACAGTGAACTCACCGTTAGCGATTGAGCATTTAGCCTGAGAAGCATCGATGATGCAAGAAGTAACCTTGCCGTCAGCGTTGAGTGTTACAGCAGCATAGTCTGTATCGTACTGAAGGTTTGTCTCGTTGCTCTCATAGTACTTCTGAGTAGTAAGAGAAAGGTTGAGAGTGTCGGTAGCAGAAGCGCCACACTCTGTTGCGTTAGCGATAGCCTTAGCAACTACTGCGGTAAATCCGCCTGAGTAAATTGTGCAACCTGCCTTGAGGTCTGCGTCTGTTGGGTAGCCTGTTTCGTCTACGCCTGCCTTAACCTCGTCAGCGGTCTTGCCCTTACACCAAGCTTCAAATGCAGCAGCCTGCTCGTACCATTCCTTGCCGATAGGGGAAGCAGCCTTCATAGCATAATCCTCTTTTTTAGCAAGCTTTGTTCTGAGGTCAGCTACATCGCCGTTGTCCTTAGTAAGGTCAGGCTTTGTCTGAGCCTCGTCGATTTTAACATCGATGATTTTTCCGTCAGCGTCAACTAATACAGCAGCAGCAACTGAGTCAATCTCAAGCGCGGTAGCCGACTTGTTATATTCGTCATCCTTAATTTGAGAAATGATTGCCAAACCTGTCTTAGCAGTGCCTGACTTAGTGTCTGTGTTCTTGTCGTCGGATGCGCTGTTTGAGCAAGCGGCAAAGCCTAATGCCAAAACACCTGCAAGACCGAGAGCGAGAACCTTTTTCATTTTAGTCATAAAAGTTCCTCTCCTTTACATTTATAAAATGTTTATGACTTTTAAGCAAACGAGGCAGTCACCTGTAAGTTACAAATGACCTCTCGCATAGCTTCGTAAATAATTTAGCCCGTTTGGACTAATGTGGCTCAACGCCATACATTATATTAAGATAAAACATCGAGTTTGTCAATATATTATCAAAGATTTTTTTGTGATTTTAATCAATTTTTAATCAATATCTTTTGATAATCTTTCGAGGACACTTGTTAAAGCAAATTCCGCATCGCGTGCATTTGTCGTAATCAATCATTGCGATTGAGTCAATTACATGAACTGCATCGGAAGGGCAGTTCTTTTCACAGATTTTGCAAGAGATACATCCTGCCGTGCAAGCGTCTCTTACATCCTTGCCCATTACGTGTGATGAACATTGAACTCTGTATGTTGCGCTTTCCGGAACAAGCTCGATTAAATCATGCGGACATACCTTTACACACTTTCCGCAAGCGATACAAAGTGATTCGTCAACAACAGCTTTTTTGTTAATAATTCTGATTGCGTTTTGCGGACAAACCTTAGCACAAGAACCGAAGCCTAAGCAGCCGTATTTACAGGAATATGGGCTTGAGCCGGGCATAAGAGCCGCAGCCTCACAGGTTTCAATTCCGATGTAATTGTAGTCAATGCTTTTCTTGTCGCCGCTTCCGTCACACTTGACATAAGCGACCATTCTTTCAACCTCGCCAAGCTCAGCACCCATAATAGCAGCGATTTTCTCAGCAACAGGCTTGCCTCCTACCGGACAACCCGAAACAGGTGCTTCACCCTTTGCGATTGCGGCAGCCATAGCGTCACAACCTGCATATCCGCAACCGCCGCAGTTGCTTCCCGGAAGTGCATCTCTGACAGCGATTTCCTTTTCGTCAACCTCTACCTTAAAGATTTTTTCTGCAACTCCGAGAACTATACCGATTATTATGCTGATTACTGCAATTACAGCAACAGCGATTAATACTGCATTAAAATCCATTTCAAGCCCTCCTTATGCAAATGCGTTAAAGCCATAGAAGGCAATGGACATCAAGCATGCGGTCATAAGCACTGCGGGAGTACCCTTAAAGCATCCGAGATAATCGTTGTTTTCTGTTTTTTCTCTAACGCCTGCCATAATAACTATTGCGATAGTAAATCCTACTGCCGTACCAAAGCCTGTCACAACGCTGGTGATAACATCGTTTGACTGCTGAACATTGGTAAGTGCAGTACCGAGAACCGCACAGTTAGTTGTGATAAGCGGAAGATAAACGCCTAAGCTCTTGTATAAGGACGGAGAAGCCTTCTTTAAGAAAACCTCTACGAGCTGAACAAGAAATGCAATTACTATTATAAATACAATAGTTTTAAGATATTCAATATGTAGCTTTTCAATTACAAATTTGTAAAGCAAGCTTGATACCAAGGATGAAATTGTGATAACGAATACTACTGCTCCGCCCATACCTGCTGCGGTCTTTGTCGATTTGGAAACACCGAGGAACGGGCAAATTCCGAGGAACTGACTGAGTACAACGTTGTTAATAAGAGCAGTTGTAATCAATACCAAAAATAATTTTCCTGCCATTATTTACCCTCCTTTTCTGCCTGAGGACAGTTCATACAGTCGCCGCTGCACTTTGTCTTTGCCTCTTTCTTCTTGCCCTTTGTGATTTTGTTCATAAACGCACAGAGGAGTGAAAGAACAAGGAATGCACCCGGTGCAAGAATGAAAATTGAGATAGGCTCGTAAGATTCAGGCATAACTCTTAAACCGAAGATGCTTCCGTTTCCGAGAAGCTCTCTTACAATACCGATGCTTGTAAGACCGATTGTGAAGCCGATACCGATTCCGATACCATCAAAAATAGAAAGTAAAGGACCGTTCTTAGAAGCGTAAGCCTCAGCTCTGCCGAGGATGATGCAGTTTACAACGATAAGAGGAATGAAAATTCCGAGGTTGCTGTAAAGAGCAGTCAGATAAGCGTGCATAAGCATTTCAACTATTGTTACGAATGAAGCAATAATTACAATGTATACAGGCATTCTTACTCCGGCAGGGATTACCTTTCTGAGTAAGGAAATGATGAGGTTTGACATAATAAGCACCGCCATTGTGGCAACACCCATACCTAAACCGTTTAATGCGCTGGTTGTAACCGCAAGAGTAGGACACATACCGAGCATAAGTACGAAGGTGGGATTCTCTTTTACGATACCGTTATAAAGTCTTTCTAAAATACCTTTCAAAAAAATCTCCCCCTTCCTTAATTATTCACATTGGCTGTATCGGCAAAATTTTCCTGATAGAAAACGATTGCCGCATTAACAGCCTGCGTAACTGCGTTTGTTGTGATTGTAGCACCGCTGATTGCATCAATCTCCGTGTCGGATGTGGCGCCTGTTTTTGTAAATGTCAACGGTGAAGCGGCTTTGTTCTTGAACTGCTCTGTAAATTCAGGGTCAGCACATTTAGAGCCTAAGCCTGCCGTCTCGCTGTTCTTGATTGACGAAAAGCCCGTAATCTTGCCGTTTTTGATACCTACTGCGATTTCTACATCTCCGCCGTATCCCGATGATGAGCTTGCGGCAATGATGTAGCCCTCGGTTTTGCCCGAAGCGTCGTTTGCACCGAGTACATCAACGATTTTGCAAGTGCTAAGTCCGTTTTCTTCTAAGAGTGCAGCAGAATTGTTTATCATTTCTTCTGTATTGTCAAACTCCGAAAAGCTGTCGCAGTCTGAATATACAACTTTGTATATTGCTGCCTTTTGATTAACCTCTGCCTGAGCAATAGGCTCTGCCGTAACCTGATTTACGATTGCAAGAAGTGCAACCGCAACTACCGAAATTAGAACCAAAACCAACGTGTTAAGCAGGGTGCTTGATTTTTTCTTATCCATTATTTTGCTCCTCCCTTCGCCTTGACTGAGCCGAAAGGCCTTGGAACTGTAATCTTTTCAATCATAGGAACTAAGAGGTTGCAGATGATGATTGCATATGAAACGCCCTCGGCTGAAGAACCTACCACTCTGAACATAGCGGTTACAAAGCCAAGAATGATTCCGTAAAGAATCTGTCCCTTAGAAGTGATTGGACTGGTTACATAGTCTGTTGCCATAAAGAATGCACCGACAAGCAGACCGCCCGAAAGAGCCTCGCCCAAAAGATATGATACGGTAACGCCGTCACCGTTTACAAGTCTGATTATTGCGATAAATGCAACCGTAGAAATGATGTAGGTGAAAGGAATTCTCGGTGAAATAACCTTCTTTATGAGAAGGTATGCACCACCTACCAATATAGCAAGCGCAGAAACCTCACCGATTGTACCGCCGTGCATTCCGAGGAACAATGACGCTAAATCAAGGTCTTTTCCCTCAGCAAGCTGTGCAAGCGGAGTAGCACCGGCAACAGCGTCAACACCGGCTAAATCTTTTCCTGCAAGCAATGTAAGTACGTCTTTAATCTTACCGCCCTTGAAAAGTTCGGACGGGGTAGCACTATAAACCTTATACATAGCGAAATCGCTCATCTTGCCTGCAAATGAAATAAGCAGGAAGCATCTTGCCGCAAGTGCAGGGTTCATAAAGTTTTGACCTAATCCGCCGAAAAGCATTTTTACTATGATTATAGCAAATCCGCTTCCGAGTACGGGAATGTACCACGGAACGCTGGCAGGCAGGTTTACTGCAAGGATAAGTCCTGTTACCAATGCCGAATTGTCAAAAATCGTAATCGGCCTCTTGGTGATTAAGTTAAACAGCAGTTCAAAAACTACCGATGAAATTACGCATAGTGCCGTAACGGTCAGCGCAGGAAGTCCGAAATGATAAATTCCGAATGCGATTATCGGCATAAGTGCGATTGCGACATCGCCCATAATCGACTTGGTTGTGTTTTGCGACCTTAAATGAGGTGCAACCGATACATTATACATTATTTTGCTCCTCCGTTTCTCATAGACCTGCTTCTTACATCAGCCTTACCCATAACAATGAGGCTTGTAAGAGAAATCTTTGCAGGACAAATATATGAACAGCAACCGCATTGTACACATTCCATACCGCCAAGCTCCTCGAATTTGTCTGTGTTGTTTTCCTTAACCGCCTTGCATAACATCTGCGGAACGAGGTTTGACGGACAAACGCTCATACACTTGCCGCAGTGAATACAGTTTGACTGCTTCATTGCAGCCACATCGTCAAATGTAAATGCCAAAATGCCCGATGATGTCTTTTGAACAGGAACATCAAGGTCACTCATTGCAGAACCTGTCATAGGTCCGCCTGCAATAACCTTGCATACCTCAGGCTTTAATCCGCCCGCTGCCTCAATTACATCTTTTTGTGACATACCGATAGGCACTTTGAAGTTGTTGCAGTTGTTTACGCCTTCGCCCGTAACAGTCATATATCTGTGAATAAGCGGCAGGTTTTCATAAAGTGCATTATAAATTGCGTAAGCGGTAGAAGCGTTAAGCACGATGCACTTAGCGTCGGCAGGAAGCATATGCGAATTGATTTTTCTGCCTGTAACAGCATAAATCAAAGAGCGCTCGCCGCCCTGCGGATACTTCGTTTTGAGCTGGCAAATGTCCATCTTGTCGTCAGGCTTGATAAAACCTTTGATAACTTTGATGGAGTCCGACTTGTTGTCCTCAATGCCAAATACTATTTTAGCATTCGGGAACAGTCTTGATACCATACGCATTGCCTTTACGATTTGCTCACCTTTTTCGAGCATAACTCTGTAATCGACGGTGAGATAAGGCTCACATTCACAACCGTTTACGATAACCGTGTCGATTTCATCGGCATTCTTCGGCGAAAGCTTTACGGCAGTAGGGAAGCCTGCACCGCCTAATCCGACGATACCCGCATCTCTGATTTTTTCGATGATTTGCTCGTTTGTAAGTTCGCTCGGGTCGCTCTTTACGCCCAAGCCCTCAACCTCTCTGTACTCAAAGTCGTTTTCGATAATGATTGACATTACCTTTTCGCTTCGAGCCGTGAGACATTTTTTGATACCCTTAACGGTACCTGACACGCTGCTGTGAACAGGTGCACTGACAAATCCGTCAGCCTCTGCAATAACCTGTCCTTTAAGCACCCCGTCTCCAACGGCAACAATAGGCTTTGCCGGTTTTCCGATGTGCTGAGATAAAGGATAAATCATTTGCGAAGAAGCTTTGATTGTCGTGATAGGAAAGTCCTTAGAAAGCTCCTTGCCTTCATAAAGATGCAATCCTTTTTTTAGAGACTTCTTTTTCTTCATAAGTCCAACATCCTCTCCAAATTGCATTAAATGCTAATAATAATTTAACATATTATAACAATAATTTCAACAGACAAATATTACATATTGCCAAATTTTATTTTTATATTGATAAAAGTCATTACATCGAGGCTTTGCGTGTTTGCTTTTTTGTTGAAAACATTATGTCATTGCACAAAAAAATAAGCAGCAACCAAATGGTTACTGCCTATTTTTGGTGCGAGAGACGGGACTGCGTCGAAGCACACTTCGTGATTAAACATTATCACAGGTGATAATGCAACAATCACTGCGTATGCTTCTCCTTTCCCCACAAAGCCTTATGGGCTTTGCGGGGACCCCGAAAATAAAGACGGATTCAAGTCCACATCTGTACGTACATAAAAAATAAGCAGCAACCAAATGGTTACTGCTTATTTTTGGTGCGAGAGACGGGACTTGAACCCGTACGAGTCGCCCCACACGCCCCTCAAACGTGCGCGTCTGCCGATTCCGCCACTCTCGCTCAACGCATATGAGTATATCAAATCATTCGCACTTTGTCAAGAATTATTTACAATTTTTTTGAAAAAAATTTCAGGACCTTATTTTGTCATAATTTTTTCACGGTTGCATAGATATTTTTGAGGGATGCTTTATGACTGAAAACATTGATAATAAAAGGCATTGTCTATCGCTTGAGGATAGAAAATGTCTTAAAATTTGCGGCGTCAAGGCTGTTGACGATTATAACGAAAATGAAATTAATGCTTTGACAATCTGCGGTCGTTTGCTCATTAAAGGCGAGAATCTTAATATTAAAACTCTCGACCTTTCTCTGGGCGAGCTTGTGCTTAACGGAAAAATATCCGCCCTGGTGTATTCCGAGGATATTCAGGGCAAGGGCTTTTTCAAGAGGCTCTTTTCGTAATGCAGGGGATTGTTGCGTTCTTTCTTTGCGGTGTTGCGTGCGGCTTTTATCTCCGTTTGGCAGGCATTTTTTCCACGGCTTCGTTGTCTCATTTGTTTACTTTTATTAATGATGTGCTTTGCGTTTTGGCTTGCACTCTTGCTTTTTTCTGCCTTTATGTCGGTTATTCCGACGGCTATGTGCGATATTATTTTCTGCTTTCTTTTGCTCTTGGCGTCGGTCTTTATATGCTTGTTTCGTCGCTGTTGTTCTCAAAAGTCGAGACAAAAATCGTAGCCGTACTAAGAAAATTTAACATTCATATCCTATCTTACAAAAAAGAAATAAAAAACGCTTGCAATACTTATGTTGGATATAATATAATAAAGGTGAAAAATAAAATGTTAAGAGGTGTAAGCCGTGAAGGTAAAAGCCGAAAAGACGGCAAATAAAAAAACAATTACTATGATTGTTTTAGGCATTCTTGCGCTTGCTTTACTGATTTACTGCTCCTATTGTATCGCTGATAATGCGGCGGACATCAGCCGTCTGCGTACACAAAAGCAGGAACTTGAGTCACAGTATGAACAGCAAATAGAGGATAACAGTCAGTTGAAATCAATTTTGGATTCGGATGATAAAAAAGATTATCTTGAGCAAAAAGCTCGTGAAAACAATTATGTAAATGAAAACGAGATAGATTTCTATGATGTGAATTGATTGATGTCTTGTGTTGATGAGGGCGCAAATACGCCCTCTTTTTCGTTAGTATGAATTTAAGGAGTATAAATATATGATGATGAAAATGGTTGCCACTTGCCTTTTTGGCTTGGAGGGACTTGTGGCTGAGGAACTTAGGTTTATGGAAGCACAGAATGTTTCTGCCGAAAACGGACGAGTGTTTTTCGAGGGTGATGAGACTATTCTTGCCCGTGCAAACATTTGGTCAAGGTACAGCGAAAGAATTTTGATAGTGCTTGATGTGTTCAACGCAGTAACATTTGAGGAACTGTTTCAGGGGGTCAGAGCGCTGCCTTGGAGTGAATTTATCGGCTCTCGTGACGAATTTCCCGTTAAAGGCTTCTCAATAAATTCAACCTTGCATTCCGTTCCCGATTGCCAAAAAATCATTAAAAAAGCAATCGTTGAATCTTTAAAGGATGATTACAATATTTCGTGGTTTGAAGAAACAGGACCTATTCATCAGGTGCAATTTTCCATAATGAAAGACGAAGTTACGATAATGCTTGACACTTCGGGCAGAGGGCTTCATAAGAGAGGTTATCGCCCGGTGGGTAATGACGCACCTATAAGAGAAACGCTTGCCGCCGCTATGTGCCGACTTTCTCAGCTTCGCCACTATCACACTATGTATGACCCTTGCTGCGGAAGCGGAACGGTACTTATCGAGGGCGCAATGCTTGCAAATAATATCGCCCCCGGCATTAACAGAAACTTTGATGTTGACCGTTGGGGCTTTGTTCCCGAATCGGTTTGGATGAGCGAGAGACAACGCTGCCGTGACCTTATTAAAACCGATGTTGATTTTGTTGCTTTCGGCTCTGACATTGACCCTAACGCTATTGAACTTACAATGAAAAATGCGAAAAATATCAATGTGGATAAATTCATTCACGCATCCGTTCGTGACATTGCTCGCTTTAATCCTACTACCGAGAGAGGCACTCTGATTACAAATCCGCCTTACGGTGAGCGACTTCTCGATATTCGTACCGCAGAAAAGATTTATCGCATTATGGGCGAAAAATTTGTATCAAAGAGAGGTTGGTCTTACGGTATTATTTCACCCGATGAGGAATTTGAAAAATGCTTCGGCAGAAAAGCGGACAAGCGCCGTAAACTCTACAACGGTATGATTAAATGCCAATATTATATGTATTTTAAGTAAGGAGGAGATTGTATGAAACCCAAGACGGAGAAATCGTTAAGAACTGCCAATGCTTTGGGCTTGGTCGGAAATATCCTTTTCGGCTTGATTCTTGCTTTGTATGTGACATTGAATTTTCTTATGATGGTGTGTGACGGCGGAGCTGTTTACATTAATGCCGAACTTGAAAATGATTTGTTGTTTTACGGACTTTATCTTGGCTGTCTTAATCTGTTTCCTATCCTTTGCGTCGGTTTAATGTTCGTGATATATAACGCTTTTTGTAAATCTCATAAAACGGCACATCTTGTTTCGTCTGCCGTTTTGGGCTTTGCTTCTGCATTGGCATATATAATAACCTATATTCCACTCAGCTCATTTTATAATATTTACTACGCGAGGGATTATACCGACGCTTTGTGTCCGTCGGCTGACAGAGCATACGCAATTTCGTTTTCTGCACCGTATAGAATATTTGTGATTTTTGTACTGCTGTTTATGCTCTTTATGTGCTTTGTGCAAATTGCCTTTGTCTCATATTGTAAGAGTGTTGAAAAAGGGACTAATCGCACACAGATTATGCTCGGTTATGAACGCTTTAGAATTGTTCCTGCCGTTGTGTGGCTGGTTGGCGTAATTTCGTTTGTATATGGTATTATTGTGTAAGGAGGAACGGTTATGCTTGAAATGATTATCGGTAACGGAGTTTATGTTTCGCTTATTCTTCTTTTTGTTATAATTATTTTGCTGAGAGTGTTTTATGCTCTTGCAGTAAACTCTAATGCTAAAAGAAGAGACTTGGACAATCCTGTGTTTTGGACGGTTTTCTCTGTTTTGTTCGGCTTGCCTGCGTTTCTTATGTTCTTTGCAATTAATGCCCGTCAGGGTAAACAGACTGAGACTGATTCAAAACGCAAAACGGCGCTTTCCGTTATGTTTGTTTTTATTCTTTGCCTCTGCGTAGTATTCGTTCCGCTTAGGGCAAAAGAGGTCGCAAATGACTATTCTTTATATTCGAGTACTGTTGTGTATAAGATTAATCCTGTTAAATATGTTGTATACGATAAAAAGGGTAAGGCATACAGCGTTGTGAAATTCGACACTCGCAGATGGGTGAGCTATTTCGGAATACCTACCGACAGAATTTATGTTCCTACATATTATCAGGATGGTAAGATTGTCGAGGAGCTTGGCGCTTTTGTCAATTCCGACGGATATGCAGTCAGAGATTTTAACGAGAATGAATACGAAAACAGAGTGTATGAAAAGGATAACCTTTATCTGGATTTGTATTTCGGAGCAGATGGAAGCGTT
Source organism: uncultured Oscillospiraceae bacterium (assembly GCA_900539165.1). GTDB lineage: Bacteria > Bacillota > Clostridia > Oscillospirales > Acutalibacteraceae > Eubacterium_R. The sequence goes on along the minus strand of UQAZ01000002.1, from coordinate 80,071 downwards.
TATTATCACGATTATAATTGCTCGTGGGATAAGGACGGCAATTTACAGATTTACGGCTTGGATGAGGAGCTTACCCTCGATAATACAAGACCTGCTTACAGCAGTGACGACAGCGTGTATGAATCATACGATATGGTTTCCGACTATGATTTTTAGAACGGAATTTATTATGTATAAATCTTAATATTAATTACATATACTTATCGGGAGAGTGCGATTGTTTCATTCTCCCGATATTCGTTTTTTATGTATATTTTTTGAATAATTTATTAAAGGTATTGACTTTTAGGGAAAAATTGCTAAAATAGTAATTAGCACTTAGGTATGCAGAGTGCTAATATTAAATTTGTTAATTTATTACGAGGTGATATTATGACTATTAAACCACTTGCAGACAGAGTATTATTGAAAGCTGTCGAGGCAGAGGAAACAACAGCATCGGGACTTATTCTTGCGGCTTCCGCACAGGAAAAGCCTGAAATCAGCGAGGTAGTTGCCGTAGGACCCGGCACAGACGAAAATCCAATGACCGTATCGGTAGGCGATAAGGTTATTATCAGTAAGTATTCGGGTACACAGGTTAAGCTTGACGGTGTAGAATACACTATTACCGATGTTAAAGAAATTCTTGCAGTAGTAGAGTAATGGGAGGAATTTAGATTATGGCTAAGGATATTATTTATGGCGAGGAAGCCCGCAAGGCTCTTCAGGCAGGTATTGATAAGCTTGCAAACACAGTTAAAATTACACTCGGCCCTAAGGGCAGAAATGTAGTTTTGGATAAAAAATACGGTTCACCGCTTATTACAAATGACGGTGTTACAATCGCTAAGGAAATCGAGCTTGATAACGCATTTGAAAATATGGGCGCTCAGCTCGTTAAGGAAGTATCGTCAAAGACTAATGACGATGCAGGTGACGGCACAACAACCGCAACACTTCTTGCACAGGCTCTTGTAAGAGAGGGTATGAAGAATGTTGCCGCAGGTGCAAACCCGATGACCGTTAAAAACGGTATCAAGGGTGCCGTGGATGCAGTTGTTGAGTCAATCAAAAAGCAGAGCGTTGCTGTTTCGGATAATAAGGACATTGCTCGTGTAGCAACTGTTTCAGCCGCTGATGAATATGTAGGTTCACTTATCGCAGAGGCTATGGATAAGGTAACGGCAGACGGCGTTATCACTATCGAGGAATCAAAGACAGCCGATACAGTTTGCGAGGTTGTAGACGGTATGCAGTTTGACCGTGGATATATTTCACCTTATATGGTTACCGATACCGATAAGATGGAGGCTGTTATCGACGATGCTATGCTTCTTATTACCGATAAGAAGATTTCCACCGTTCAGGACATTCTTCCGCTTCTCGAGTCTGTTCTTAAATCAGGCAAGAAGCTTGTAATTATCGCCGAGGATGTAGAGGGTGAGGCTCTCCAGACCATTCTTCTTAATAAGCTCCGTGGTACCTTTACCTGCGTTTGCGTTAAGGCTCCGGGCTTCGGCGACAGAAGAAAGGATATGCTTCAGGATATCGCTATTCTTACAGGCGGTCAGGTTATTACATCGGATCTCGGTCTTGAGTTGAAGGATACAACAATGGCTATGCTCGGTCAGGCTCGTCAGGTTAAGGTTACTAAGGAAAATACCATTATAGTTGACGGCGCAGGCGACAGCGAGGCAATCAAAGCCAGAACATCACAGATTAAAACTGCTATCGAGGCTTCAACCTCTGATTTCGACAGAGAAAAGCTTCAGGAAAGACTCGCAAAGATGGCAGGCGGCGTAGCAGTCGTTAAAGTCGGTGCAGCTACCGAAACAGAAATGAAAGAAAAGAAGCTTCGTATTGAGGACGCTCTTGCAGCTACAAAGGCAGCTGTTGAAGAGGGTATCGTACCGGGCGGCGGTGTTGCTCTCATTAATGCAATTCCTGCTGTTCAGGCACTTCTTGATACCGATGACGCAGATTATAAAACAGGCGTTAATATCGTTCTCAAGGCACTTGAAGAGCCTGTTCGCCAGATTGCCGCTAATGCCGGTCAGGAAGGCTCGGTTATTATCGACAAGATTAAGAACAGCGAAGCAGGTAAGGGATATAACTTTGCTACCGGTGAGTATGTTGATATGCTCGAGGAGGGAATTGTTGACCCTGCAAAGGTAACCCGTTCGGCACTTCAAAATGCGGCTTCTGTTGCTGCAATGGTGCTTACAACCGAATCACTTGTTACCGATATTAAAGACCCTCAGGCAGATGCGGCACAGGCAGCAGCTATGGCGGCAGCTTCACAGGGCGGTATGTACTAATATAGATAATCAGTAGATTTTTACTCTGAATAAATGCAGATACCCTCGTCAGATTATGGCGAGGGTATTTTTTTGTTGATTAAATTTCAAATATATGGTATTATCATATCATAATTTGTCATAAGGAACACAGGTGAATTTTTATGAGAATGAAACTTGAAAAGAATTGGACAACCGATAATAACGGTTTTCCTCTTAATGATGCGGAGGTACAGAGATATATCTCTATTGTGCCTAACGAACATCAACTCACCCTTCAGGAAAAACCATTTTACGCATTCTTCCATTTCGGCATGAATACCGCTAACGACCGTGAGTGGGGTGCAGCAACCGAAACTGTTAAGGATTTCGATATTACAAAGATTAATCCCGAGCAGTGGGTTAAGGCTGTTAAAGCGGCAGGTGTTACGGGCGTTATTCTTACATGTAAGCATCACGACGGTTTCTGTCTCTGGGATACTAAGTATACCGATTTTAATGTTATGAATACTAAACTTCATACCGATATTGTTAAGGCTGTTTCCGATGCCTGCTATGTAAACGATATTGATTTCGGCGTTTATCTTTCTCCGTGGGATATGCACGAGCCGTGTTACGCAACGCCGGAGTATAATGATTATTTCGTTAATCAACTTACCGAACTTTTAACAAACTACGGCAAGATTTTCGAGGTTTGGTTCGACGGTGCAAAAGGAGCTAACGCAAAAGCCTTTACATATGATTGGAAAAGATATTATGAGACTATTCATAGGCTTCAGCCAAATGCAAATATCGCTATCTGCGGTGAGGATATTCGCTGGGTAGGCAATGAGGCGGGTAAGGCTCGTAAAAATGAATACAGCGTCGTTCCGGCATCTCTCAGGGAATGTGAATCCACCGAGAAAAACAGTCAGTCCTCAGAGGGCGACGCAGGCAGACTCCAAAAGGTTGATACTATGGATGAGGATTTGGGTTCTCGTAATGTACTTGAGAAAAATGCTTATCTTGCTTGGTATCCTGCTGAGGTCGATGTTTCTATCCGTAAGGGTTGGTTTTATCATAAAAAAGACGATAAAACAGTTAAGAGCGTAAGAAAGCTTTTCAATATTTACTTGAAGTCGGTCGGCAATAACTGCACATTGCTCCTTAATGTTCCGCCAACAGATAAGGGCGTTATCTGCTCTAAGGATGTGTCAAGGCTCAAGGCGCTCGGTCAGCAGATTGAATCAATTACAGCAAATCCGATTATCGAGCAATCGTTCGGCGAACTGAAGGATGATCAGGGATACCTTGAATTTAAGTTTGCAAATCCGTCAAAGCTTAAATACTTCATTGTTCAAGAGGACATCAGTAAGTCTCAGAGAGTTGAAAAGTTTGACCTTTACCTTAAAAAGGCAAGCGGAAGATACAAAAAAGTTTATTCCGGTACTGTTATCGGAGCTAAGAAGATTGTTAAACTCAGAGGTACTTACACAGGCGCTGTGTTTGTAATTCGTCAGAGCCGTTCAAATCCTCATATCAAATCAATCGGCTTCTACGGCTGATAAAATGTAATTAAATAAAAGGCTGGTTTCGCATTTCTTGTGAAATCAGCTTTGTTCTGTCCCGACTCTTGCCTGTGCAAAATCGGGAATTTTAACGGCAAAAATTACATTGATATGTCAAATGATATAAAATCTTGTAATTTTTGCTAATTTTCTTGTAATTAATAACAATTTGTGTTATGATTATCAAAGCATTTATAAAGGAGTAGATTTTATGGCTGAAAAATCAGGGCTTTCCGAAAAGGCTTCAACATTAATTAATAATGTTAAGTACTATTGGAAAAAGCCGGCAAAGGGCAGATATATGTCCTTTAAGGAAATTGCCTCATACGCTTTTGGCGGTATAGGCGCTTATTTAATCGTTTGTATGAGTTACCCTTGTATCTTGGGTGCAACAAACGTATTCTTGTCCGGTACTATTGGTATCGGTCTCACAGATATGTACATTTTGTATGTTATCGCAATTCTTTCGGGTATCCCGCTTACAGGTGTTCGTGCAAACATTGTCGATAACACCCGAAATAAAGCAGGTAAGTACAGACCGTATCTTTTAAGGATGGGTATTCCTTGTGCCGTTATTTTTGTAACGATGGTATGGTTCCCGTACGATAAGCTTCATCTCATCGTTGGCGACGGACAGATTTTCGGCAGAGAAGCTCAGTATGTTGCTAAGTGCGTAGTAATTCTTGCATTTAATATCGCACTTCAGTTCTTCTATAACTTCTTCTATGACGCTTACGAAAATCTTATCCATGTACTTTCTCCTAACTCACAGGAGCGTGCCGATGTTGCTTCTATCAAGAGCGTTGTTTATTCTTTCGGCCCAACAGTGTATAACCTCATTATTCCTATTATTGCAGGTTTACTTCACACTAACCAAACCGATATTAAGGTTTACAGAATTGCATTCCCTGTTATCGGTGTAATCGGCTCATTGCTTGTATTTATCGTTTATGCAAATACACAGGAGAAGATTATTCAGGCAAAGACTCACGTTATTCAAATTAAGTTTACAGACGCGCTCAGAGAAGTAGCTAAGAATAAGTATTTCTGGATTATTTCTCTTGCTTCTTGGATCGGCTTCCTTGAAACAGCCTATTCTAATATTCTTTATTGGATTTGTAACTATGGCGGTGCTTGCTCACAGGGTACATACGCTATCATTACTACCGTATACGGTAACGCTTCCCTTTGGGGTATGCTTCTTGCTCCGTTCTGTATCAGAAAATGGGGTAAGAAAAAGGTACAGATTGTTACAAACCTCTTTAACATCGCATTTATTCTTTGTATGTATCCGTTCTTTATGGGTTCTGCCAACGAAGCCGGAAACATTAAAAACTATGTAATTTGGGCAGTTCTTGCTTGTCTTTACCTTAACGGTATCGTCGGTGCATTTGCTCATATTCTTAACCCGTCTATTCAGGCAGATATTCGTGACTATCAGCAGTATAAGACAGGCGAGCGTATCGACGGTATGTTTGCCGCTGTGGCAGCTATCGGCAGCGTTATCACTCTTATCACAGCAGGTGTTCTTCCTGCACTTCAGGAGAAGTACGGTATGACAGCTGCAAGAGCCGCTGAGGTTACAAGCAACCCGGCTTTGATGTCAAGAATGCTCCCGGGTTCAAATCAGACAATTTCCCAGATGCTTACCGACCAGCTTGCAAACGGTCAGAATAACTTTACCAATGCTTCATCTGCTCTTTATGATGTAAACGGAATCTTGCTTCCGTTGCTCAAGGTATTGGTACTTGTTGCAGCTCTCGGTGCTACTCTTAATGTTATTCCGTTCTTCTTCTATGACTTGACAGAGAAGAAGCAAAAGTCTTATGTTCGTGTACTCAAGGTTCGTGCAGTATTCGAGGACTACGGTAATAACGCTATGAAGGACAAGGACATCGTAGAGATGATTGACCTTGTTAATAATGCTAAAGAAATGGCTGTTGCTACTCCTAAAGAAGTAAGCAAGGCTATGTATAAAAACGTTTCCGACAAGAAGGAACGCAAGGAAGCTAAAAAGGCTTACAGAGAGGCTCTCGAATATAACGAAGAAATCGAAGTTTCAAAGTTTGTTGTTGACGAGCTTAATAAGTTCGATTCTAACTTAGGTAAGCATAAGCTTGAGGCTTACACAAAGATTTTTGAGGCAGGTCTTGACGGAATTAAGAACACTTCTCTCGATGAGGCAAAGGCTCAGCTTGCTAAGTCAAAGGCTATGCCTAACCATACAGAGGAAGAAAAGGAAATCAGAAAGTTCTATATCGAGCTTGCTAAATCACAGATTTCTGCTGTTAAGTCATATATCAAGTTCTTTGGCTCAACAAATACATTTGAGGAACTTAGCTTCGACACAATCGAGCAGTACTTTAATCAAGAGGACGAGCTTGACGATAAGATTGCAGAGCTTGCAAAGCTTAGCCACATCGCTAAGAAGGACAAAGACACCGAAGAGTACAAGAGACTCAAGGCAGAGATTAAGAAGTACAGCGAGGAGCGTAAGCAGGTTCGTAAGCTTTCTAAGGACGAAATGGATAAGCACGCACAGTTTAACCGTGCAGCTAAGCCTTATGTTGACGCTAAGAAGCTTCTTAATCAGAATGAAAACTTCAAGCACTTCGACGAAATCGAGGCTCTCTATGAGCAGGCTAAGGAAAATGTTGCCATAACTGAAGCAAAAGAGGCTGAAGAGGAAGCAAGACTTGTTGAGGAAGAAAAGGCAGAGCTTGAACGCCGCAAGGCAGAAAAGGCTGCTAAGAAAGCTTCTAAGAAATAATTGAAAAAAATATAATTTTTAAGTAAAAGAGGTGGATTTTTTCACCTCTTTTGTTATATAATGAAATATATTTCTCGGAGGTGCGGTATGACAGTAAATGAAAAATACAGCCATTGGCTGACTTTTGACGAAAACACACGAAATGAACTTTCGTCTCTAACTGACGAAAAGGAAATTGAGGATAGATTTTATAAGGATTTGGCATTCGGAACAGGCGGCTTGCGTGGCATTATGGGTGCAGGTACAAATCGTATGAATGAGTACACCGTGGGTAAGGCAACCCTCGGGCTTGCAAAATATTTGAAAAATAAATACGACGGCGAGATAAGCGTTGCTATTGCTTGCGATACAAGGCTTAATTCTGACGGCTTTGAGTGGGATGCTGCAAGAGTGTTTGCTTCTCAAGGCATTAAAGTTTTTGCTTATCTTCAAAAAGTTCCTGTTCCTATGCTTTCCTTTGCAACGAGATATTTGCATTGTAATGCAGGCGTTATGATTACGGCGTCTCATAATCCAAAGGAATATAACGGATATAAGGTTTATGATAATACAGGTTGCCAGCTTTGTACCGATGACGCAAAAGAAGCAATGTCATATATCGAAGCCGTAGACGATTACTCAAAGATTTATGACGGCGTGTTGAATGTAGAAGAATATATTAAAAACGGAATGATTGTTGGGGTTTACGAGGAACTTTTTGAAGAATTCATCAAGGCTGTAAAAACTCAGTCCGTCTATGATAACCACAGCGAGCTTAAAATTGTATATACTCCGCTTCACGGCACGGGTAATGTCCCTGTCAGAAAGGTACTTGAGGGTAAGATTGTTTATGTTGTAAAGGAGCAGGAAGACCCTGACGGTAATTTCCCGACGGTTAAATCGCCTAATCCCGAGGACAGACAGGCTCTTACTTTGGGCATAGAGATTGCTAAAAAGAAAAATGCGGATATTGTACTCGGCACAGACCCCGATTGCGACAGAGTGGGTGTTGCTGTCAGAGATAAAAACGGTGAATATATTTTACTCACGGGAAATCAAACGGGTGCGTTGCTTGTTAATTTTGTCTTGACTATGAGAAAGGACAGCCTTAATTCTAAATCTACACTTGTTAAGACTATCGTAACATCGGATTTGGGTGCAAATATAGGAAGAAAATACGGCTTGCGTGTCGATGAAACGCTTACAGGCTTTAAGTATATCGGCGATAAGATTAATAAGTACGAAAGAACAGGCGAGCAGGAATTTGTTATCGGCTATGAGGAAAGCTACGGTTATCTTATCGGCACTCATACTCGTGATAAGGATGCAGTTGTTTCCTCTCTGCTTATTTGCGAAATGGCAGCTTGGTATAAAAATCAGGGCAAGACGCTTGTTGACGGAATTAACGAAATTTATGATGAATACGGTTATTATCTCGATTACCTCGATTCCTTTGTCCTAAAGGGTAAAGACGGTGCTGAAAAGATTTCTCGCCTTATGAGCGAATTTCGTGCAAAGGGGAACAATGCTTTTGACGGAGTCGAGAGAGTTATTGATTATTCTGTCGGTGTAGGCGATTTGCCAAAAGAAAATGTGCTAAAGTATATTTTTACCGACGGCTCTTGGATGGCTGTCAGACCAAGTGGCACCGAGCCAAAGATAAAGGTTTACTATTCAATCGTTGATGAAAACAAGGCTCAGGCGAAAACTCGTCTTGATGCCTTGAGGAATATTATTTCTTCTGTAATTAATGCGTGAGGCTTAGTATGAATGATATTAAAACCTATGTAGAAAATGTTTTACAACCTAAAATTCAAGGTGACGGGGGATGGGTAGAGTTTTCCTCGCTTGACGGGAATGAGCTTAGCCTGATTTTTCGTGGCGAATGTTCAAAATGCTTGATTTTGGATAGGTGCGTTGCTTGGATTGAGGAGCAAATTAAAAATGATTGTCATAAATCTTTGACAGTTAATCCTATTCGCAAGAAACCGTATTTTCAGGATATTTAAGGAGAAAAAACGATGGCTCATATTAAGGTTGTCAGACGCTCAATGCGTCCCGAAGAATGGACAGACTTACGCTTTGGCTGGCTTAAAAGGCATATTTATTCCTCAAAATGGGAAATTAAAAATTTAATGATTAGGGATGCCCGTCAGGTATCCGAAATGGAATTTGAATATTACAGCGACGATTACCGCCCTCTAAATAGGGGAGATATGTATTTTACTCCCGACGGCACGGCATTCATTAAGGCTGATGTTGACGTGCCTGCCGAGCTTAGAGATAAGGAACTTTGGCTGTCGCTGAAAACCGCCGCTGAAATCTGTGTTAAGATTAACGGTAAATATGTCGGCGGAGTTGACCCAAACAGAGAGCGTATGCTTTTGTCGCCGTATGTTGATACCGCAGATACGCTTCATATCGAAATGATGGGTTATAATCGCTCAAAACCCGATGATGAGCGTAATCCCGAAAGCCTGCGCGTAAGAGGCTGCCGCCAAATTTTTGAGGGCGCTTATCTTTGCACCGTTAATCACAGCGTGCAGGAGCTTGTGTGGGACTTTGAACTTCTTTTGGATGTGGCAAAATCAGAGCTTTTTAATGAGGATTACAGAGCTTTTCTTAATCGTGAGCTTGATAAGGCGATGTCTCTTATCGACTTTGAATCCGACGACCTTGACGGCTTGGCTGATGCAAAGAAATATGTGGACGAAGTAATTTATGCAAACGATACATATAAGGGTAGCGGTGATGTCGCTTTTATTGCCCATTCTCATCTTGATATAGCCTACTATTGGCGCAGAATTCACGCTGTTCAAAAGAATTTGCGTACCGTGTTAATTCAGCTTCGCCTTATGGATAGGTACTCTGACTTTAAGTATACCCATACTCAACCGTATATTTATGAAACATTGGAAAAATACTATCCCGATGTTTTCAGCGAACTTCAGCAAAAGGTTAAGAACGGTCAGTTTGAACCTGTCGGAGCTATGTATGTAGAACCTGACTGTAACATTCCGTCTGCCGAAAGCCTCATTCGTCAATGCCTTTACGGTCAGATGACTTATAAGAGAATGTTCGGCTCTTTCGTAAATAATGCTTGGCTTCCCGATGTTTTCGGTAATAGTTGGATTTTGCCGCAGATTTTCAAAAAGTGCGGTGTGGATTATTTCGTATCTAATAAGATGTCAACATGGAATGACACAAATCGTTTTCCGCATAATAACTTCATTTGGCGAGGTATTGACGGAAGCGAGCTTCTTGCCTGCGTTCCGCCCACTCATTTTATCACTTGGAATGCTCCGTCTCAAATTCAGGAAAATTGGGAAGCGTACATAGATAAGGATTTAGGCGGTCAAACTATGAATATGTTTGGCTACGGTGACGGCGGCTCAGGCTGCACCGACGAAATGATTGAGCTTATGCACCGCTTTGAAAAGCTCTCCGTTATGCCGAAATGTGAGCATATGGGCGCTGCCGAATTTTTGGAGAAAAACCTAAAGAATAATAAAAATCTTCAGGTTTGGGACGGTGAACTTTATCTCGAAATGCACCGTGGCACATTCACTACAAAGGCTGAACTTAAAAAGATAAACAGACGCCTTGAATATAAATTCCGCACCGCAGAAATGCTCGGTGTGATGAAAAATGAAAATAATCAGGATAAAATCACGGAACTTTATAAAAGATTTTTGGTTAATCAGTTTCACGATATTATCCCCGGCTCGCATATTCATCCCGTATATGAGGATGCTGTTAAGGATTATGAATATATAGAATCACAGCTCGACAGCCTTATCGGCACAGGTGATTTCTATTTTAATACTCTTAATTTTGACAGAACCTCGCTTACCTTTGTTCCTTCCAAAAACGGAAGCTCGGTGCGTTTCGGTAAAAAGGGTAATTGGATTTGTCCTAATATTCCCGCCCTTGAATCAAAAAGACTCAGAGCTTCAAAAGGCGAGTGCGACTGGTACAGCTTTGCCGACGGCGTGGTCGAAACTCCGTATTATAGAGCAGAGCTTAATCCCGACGGCTCCTTTGCCTGTTTGTTTGATAAGGAACTTTGCCGTGATTGGGCTAAGGGCGAGTTTAATAAGCTTAAACTCTATGTTGATAAGCCGGGTAATTATGATGCGTGGGATATTTTGCCTAATTATAAGGATAAACAGGCAGAAATCACCGTGTCGTCTCCGCTTGATTTCAGTCGTGCGGATAATGAATGCTTAGAACTCAAGACTGTGCTTAAAACAGAAAAATCCACCTGGACTATGTTCGTTCGCTTCTTTAAGAGGAGCAGGGGCATTGAGGTGGAAAATAATGTTGATTGGCACGAAAAACACAGACTTGCAAAGGCAGAGTTTGCGTGTAATGTTCTTACTCGTAAAGCCCTTTGCGATATAAGCGCAGGCTATATAGAGCGTGATACCCATACCAATACATCGTGGCAGCAGGCTCGTTTTGAGGTTTGCCATCATAATTGGTGCGACCTGTCAGAAACCGACGGCGGTATTGCGTTGATTAATGATTGCAAATACGGTGTAGGCTTTAAGGATAATACGATGTCGCTGTCTCTGCTTCGTGCAACCGTCAGACCCGATGTCACTTCCGATATGGGACAGCACAGCTTTTGCTATATGATTTTGCCGCACGAAAAAGATGCTGTGTCCGCAAGAATTAATAATATATCATTGGAATATAATGTTCCGCTTGTTAAAACCGATGCTGAATGGTCGCTTGAGAAATTTGAAGGATTGTTTCTTCAGGCGGCAAAATTCAGCGAGGACGGCACAATGATTGTTCTTAGACTTAGTGAGCAGAATGGCTCTCGAGGAAGTATTAAGCTTCCGTTTGAAGCTACCGTTCTTGATATGCTTGAACGAGAGCAATATAAGACGGATGTTATTGATTATTCGCCGTTTGAAATTGTAACTCTCGGAATAAAAAGAGATTTGTAACAGTTGGATTTTACAGTCCTATTTTGAGGAAGAAAAATGAAATTATCACAGGATGCAAAAAAATTAATATCGCTCTTGCATTCTGCGGGGTATAAGGCTTATGCCGTCGGCGGTTGCGTCAGGGACTCGCTTATGGGGGCAGAGCCTAAGGATGTGGATATAACCACTTCGGCACTTCCCGAGCAGACGGAGCAGGTTTTGCAGTCTGCCGGTATCAGGTTTATTGAGACAGGCTTGAAGCACGGCACAATCACCGCATTAGTTAATCATATCCCGTATGAGATAACCACTTTTCGTACTGACGGCGAATATAAGGATAATCGCCACCCTGAAAGGGTTTGCTTTGTCAGCAGTATCGAGGAGGATTTGGCTCGCCGTGATTTCACCGTTAATGCTATGGCTTATAACGATGACGAGGGACTTGTCGATTGCTTTGGCGGTAGGGAAGACTTAAATTTAGGTATAATTCGCTGTGTGGGTGATCCCGATATTAGATTTAACGAGGACGCTCTGCGTATAATGCGTGCGCTCAGATTTTCCTCTGCTTTGGGCTTTGATATTGAAAAAAATACGGCAAAGAGTATTTTTGATAATAAATCCCTGCTGTCTAATATCGCAGTTGAAAGGGTTTATGTTGAGCTTGTTAAGCTTCTTTTGAGCGACTCCTGCGACAAAGTCCTGTTGAAATATAAGGAAGTAATCGCACAGGTCATTCCCGAGCTTGTGCCGTCCTTTGATTGCAAACAGAACAGTCCGTGGCATATTTGGGATGTCTATACCCACAGCGTTAAATCCGTAGCTGTTGCGCCAAAAAAGGATTATATCCGACTTGCAATGCTTCTTCACGATTCGGGTAAGCCGTTTGTCAAAAAGACGGATTCCCACGGTATCGACCATTTTAAGACGCACCCGACGGTCAGCTACGATATTGCCTGCACCGTGCTTAAACGGTTAAAGGTAAGCCGTGAGGTTTATGATAAAACTACTTTACTTGTAAAAATTCACGATGAACATATCTATCCCGACCCCGTGAGTATTAAGCGTTGGCTGAAGCTTCTCGGTGAGGATATGACGCTTGATTTTATAGATGTTAAAACAGCGGATATGCTTACTCATAACCCCGAAAAAGTGCGTGATACCTGCGTTTCTCTCGAAGTTACACGAAAAATGTGCGAGCAGATTATTAATTCAAACGAGCCGTATAAGCTTTCACACCTTGCAGTAAACGGTGACGATTTGATTAAGCTTGGATACAAGGGCAGCGAAATTAAACACGAACTTGACCGCTTGCTTGACAGAGTGATTGAGGATAAAAATTGTAATAATAAAGAGTATTTGATTTCTCTTGCAGATAAAAAAGCCTTTTGAGCATTTGCTCAAAAGGCTTTTGACTGTTAATATAGTTTTTGAAAAATTTTTTTATCTTGTATAGAACAGCGTTTCTCTCGGTGTTTTTGAAAATCTGTAAACAGACAGCTCAATGCCAAGCGCTAAGTAAATACAAAGCGACGAGCTTCCTCCCGCAGAAAACAGCGGAAGCGTAATACCTATACACGGAAGAAGCGACAGCTCCATTCCGACATTAACCAGTACCTGTGCAAACAGCATTACCGCAATTCCCGCACACATTAAATATCCTGCGTTGTCTTTTGCACGCATTCCTATGTTTATCATTCTTAAAATCAAAAATGATAACAGCAACAGCACTGCACAAACTCCGACAAATCCGAATTCCTCTGCGGCAACGCTCAGTACCATATCGCTCTCGTTTACGGGTACGGCACCGCTTTGCGTCATTCCTCCTTGCAAAAAGCCTTGACCGAATAATCCGCCCGAACCCATTGCAATTTTTCCGTTAGTCTGCTGATACATAGCGTCTGCATATTGCTCGGGATAAAATAAAGCAATGATTCTTTGTCTTTGAATACCGCTGATTATTCCGGTTTTCCATGCAAGCACAAAGCTTACAAATATTGCACAAAATCCTGCAATAAAGTATCCTACATTAACCCTTGCAAAAAACAGCATTCCTATAAACATAATCAAAAAGATTAACGCAGAGCCTGCGTCACCCGTCAGCACAACTAAGCCTACCGGTATCGCTCCGTGAATAACAAGCGGAATAATCGTCTTGATTTTGTTAATCTTGTCTCTTACTAAATCCAAATGGTAGGAAAATGAAATTATGAATCCTACCTTTAACAGCTCCGACGGCTGAAAATAAAACACTTTTAGGTCTATCCAGCATTTTGAGTCGGGTCGTGCAGGCGGTGCAACACCGAAAAACAATGTAAATATCATTAAACCTACACAGCCTGCCGCAATTATCGGCCAAAATTTAGAAATAGATTCGTAGTCAATATTCGATATAAATATCGCAACTATCAAGCCACCTAAGACCGATACAATCATTGTTCTTACATCGCTTGATATAACTTGTCCTGTTTTCAGCGAGGAATATGTGGCACTGTAAACACAGATAAGTCCGTAAACGGATGCTGCTATTGCAGTAAAGAGCGTAAAAAAGTCGGTGCCTTTTAACAGCGTCAGAATATTTTGTCGCTTTTCGGGCGGCTGATATGTAGATATATCGCTCATTTTATTCCTCCCTTAATGTAATATATGTATTATATTATTTATTTTCTTTTTTTTCAATATAAATATATAATTTTATTGTTGGAATGTTTCTCTTTATGTGTTATAATCATCTTGTTATCAATATTGGAGGGCGTTATATGTTAAGTGATATTGAAATAGCTCAGAATGCACAGATGAAAGATATTACCGAAATAGCTTCACAGCTCGGTATATCTGCCTCAGAACTCGAACCTTACGGTCATTATAAGGCAAAGATTTCCGATAGCGTAATGTCACGCCTTGAGGATAAACCGGACGGTAAGCTTGTTTTGGTTACTGCCGTTAATCCTACACCTGCGGGCGAAGGAAAAACTACGGTTTCTATCGGCTTGGGTGAGGCAATGAATAAAATCGGTAAAAAAGCTGTTGTCGCTCTCAGAGAGCCGTCACTCGGACCTGTTTTCGGTATTAAGGGCGGTGCGGCAGGAGGCGGATATTCTCAGGTTGTACCTATGGAGGATATCAATTTGCATTTCACCGGTGATATGCACGCCATTACTTCTGCAAATAACCTGATGTGTGCCATGCTTGATAATTCAATTCAGCAGGGCAACGAGCTTAATATTGATTCGCGCAGAATACAGGTAAAAAGATGCCTTGATATGAACGACAGAGCGCTCAGAAATATAATTTCATCTCTCGGCGGTACTATTAACGGCGTACCTCGTGAGGACCATTTCTGTATCACCGTTGCCAGCGAGGTAATGGCTGTTTTGTGCTTGAGTAAGGACTTGTTCGACCTAAAGGAAAGATTGGGCAATATCTTGGTTGCCTACACATATGACGGTCAGCCTGTTTATTGTAAGGATATTAAAGCTAACGGTGCAATGACCGTTTTGTTAAAGGAGGCTATTAAGCCTAACCTTGTTCAAACCTTGGAAAACACTCCTGCAATTATGCACGGCGGACCTTTTGCAAATATTGCGCACGGCTGTAACAGCGTTCGTGCCACAAAGGCTGCATTGAAGTTAGCAGATTATGCAATCACGGAAGCAGGCTTCGGTTCGGATTTGGGCGCAGAAAAATTCCTTGATATTAAATGTCGCTTTGCACAGCTTGCTCCGTCCTGTATAGTTCTCGTTTCAACCGTTCGCTCTATGAAATATAACGGCGGTGTTGCAAAGGAT
Source organism: uncultured Oscillospiraceae bacterium (assembly GCA_900539165.1). GTDB lineage: Bacteria > Bacillota > Clostridia > Oscillospirales > Acutalibacteraceae > Eubacterium_R. The sequence continues at coordinate 64,774 of UQAZ01000002.1, read as the reverse complement.
GAATTAAAGCAGGAGAATTTAGAGGCTCTTAAAAAGGGCAGTGCAAACCTCGGTGCGCATATTGATAATCTTAAAAAGTTCGGCGTTCCTGTTGTTGTCGCAATTAATCATTTCTATGCAGACACACAGGCTGAAATTGATTATATCGAGCAGTATTGTAAGGACAGAGGCGCAGACTTTGCCGTTACAAAATGCTTTGCCGAGGGCGGAGCAGGCTCAATCGAACTTGCCGAAAAGGTTGTTGAGGCTTGTGAAAAACAAAATAACTTTCATTGCCTTTATGATATTGATATGCCGCTTTATGATAAAATCGAGACTGTTGCCCGTGAAATCTATGGCGCAGACGGTGTAGATTATACCAAGCAGGCAAAGGCTTCACTTGATGAATTTATTAAGCTTGGTGCTGACAAAATGCCTGTTTGTATGGCAAAAACTCAGTATAGCCTTTCAGATAATCCATCTCTTCTCGGTAGGCCTCAGGGCTTTAGAATAACCGTTTCGTCAGCGTCTCTTTCTAACGGTGCAGGCTTTGTTGTGTGCCAAACAGGCTCGATTATGACTATGCCGGGTCTTTCAAAATCACCTGCCGCATATCGTATTGATATTGACGAAAACGGAAATACGGTGGGACTTTTCTGATGACTGAATTTGTTAGTAAAAGCTATGAGGACACCTTGCAAAAGGCTGCTTCGTTTGCAAAAATATGCCCTAAGGGAACTGTTATCGGTTTTCTCGGAGGGCTTGGTATGGGCAAAACCGCATTTACCTCCGGCTTTGTAAAAGGTTTGGGGATAAATGCCGATGTTTCGTCTCCCACCTTTGCTATTTGTAACGAGTATATCGGTGAAAACGATAAAGTCTATCATTACGATATGTATCGAATCGATTCTTGGGATGACCTTTATTCGACAGGCTTTTTCGATTATTTGGAAACCGATGCTTATATCGTTGCAGAGTGGAGCGAAAATATATTCGGAGCGCTTCCCGATGATGCAGTAATTATCGAGATTGAAAAGCTTTCCGAGAACGAAAGACATTTTATAATCAAGCATAAGTATGATTATAAAGAGGAGGATTGAATGATACTTTCTCTTGATTCGTCTGCCGTTACTGCCTCCGTGGCATTGACCGACGGCGATAAGGTAATAAAAAGTGAATTTGTAAATTCAGGCTTAACGCATAGCGAAACGCTGATGCCTATGATAAAAAATGTTATGGTCGGTCATAGCTATGATGAGCTTGACGGTATAGCAATAACGGCGGGTCCGGGTTCGTTTACAGGGGTAAGAATCGGTGTTGCAACGGTTAAGGGACTTGCGTTTAATAATGACATTCCTTGCTATTCTGTTTCCACGCTTGAGGCGATTGCATATAATTTTGCAGATGAAGATACGGTTGTTTGTGCCGTAATGGATGCAAGAAGAATGCAGTTTTATAACGCTCTCTTTCGTGTCGAGAACGGCGTTGTAAGCCACATTTGTGATGATAGAGCAATTTCTCTCGACGATTTAAGAAAAGAGCTTTCAGAGTACGACAAGGTCGTTGTAGCAGGCGACGGTGCAAAGCTTTGCATTGAGGGCTTGGCTCTTGATAATTGTATTCTTGCAGATGACGAGCGTGTTTATCAAAACGCAGTTTCTGTTGCAGCCGCCGCAAAAAATATTAAACCAATTTCTCCAAAGTCACTAATGCCCGTTTATTTGAGGCTTAGTCAGGCTGAGAGAGAATTAAAATTAAAAAAATAAGGAGAACATTATGTTAGTATTAGGTTCAGACCACGCAGGCTTTCCGCTTAAAGAAGCAATTAAGGCTCACCTTGAGGAGCAGGGAGTAGATTATATTGATGTCGGTTGCTATTCTCCGGAGAGATTTGATTATGCTATCTCCGCACAAAAGGCTTGTGATAAGGTTGTTTCGGGTGAAGCAGACCTTGCTGTCCTTTGTTGTGGTACAGGTGTCGGAATTTCAATGGCTGCAAATAAGGTAAAGGGTATCCGTGCTTGCTGCTGCAGCGATTATTTCAGCGCAAAATATACAAGACTTCATAACGATGCAAACTGCCTTTGTATGGGCGACAGAGTTATCGGAGCAGGTACAGCCTGTGAGCTTGTTGATGTGTTTATTAATACCGAATTTGAGGGCGGCAGACATCAGGCTCGTGTTGAGCAGATTATGGCTATCGAAAACGGCGAAAAATTATATTAAAAATTATTAATTCAAACGGTGTAGCGTTGCTATGCCGTTTTTACTTTTATATAAATAAAAAATCCACAGAAGCAATCCGTGGATTTTTGAATTGTAATATTAAATTTGTAGGTTTCTTATGACCATTTAAGTGCTTTGATACTAAAGCCGAGCGAAGGATCAAGCTTGTTTCTTTGAACTACCGCAACTACTTTTGAAATGCTTCCGGCAGCCTCAACTTTTGCCGTTACCTTGTAGTAATTGTTGTTTCCGAGTGCTTCGATTGATGTAAGAGAAACCTTTTGTCTCTCAGCCTCTCCGTCGGGAATGGTAAAGGTGTCGCTTGCGGTGTTGTATGTAATGTCAGCGTTACCCTTTGAGTCGTTGCAGTTCGTTTTGAAGTTTACAACGGTTTGACCGAAATACTTGAATAAGTCAAGCACGATTGTACCGCTTGCAAACGCTGTTGTGTTAAGTCCGTCTCTTTGTGACATCCAAATAGCAACATGAGAAGCTATGTCGGTAGGTACACCGTCTGCATTCTCGTAGTTTGCATTGTAAAGATAAGGTACTTCAAGCATTTGCTTTAATATGTTTTGGTCCTCGGCGCTGAATTCAACAGGGTCGCCCTTGGCACTTGTTGTAGGTACTTTGTCGTCCTTAACATCCTTAGTGGTGACTTCACTTGCCGTTGTTCCTTCATTACCCTTGCGTTTCATTGTTGTGGTTGTTCCGCTTGGTTTTTTGGCGTGCTTTGTTACTTTTCTGGTAACGGGTTTTCCGTCTTCATTTGTTACGGTTTCTCCGTTTTCGTCGGTGACAACCTCTGTCTCTTCGTCACCGCTTTCGTCATCACCGTCAAGGTCATAAACATCCTCGTTACCACCTAAACCGACAGTTTGAGAAGCGTCTGCGTCATCATCTGACTTTTTAGAGCATCCAATCATAGCAGCAGATATAACAACTACAACTGCCAGAAATACTGCAATAGCCTTTTTCATAATAATACCTCTTACTACATTTATACTATAAATCAATTATATATTTTTACATTCTTTTTGTAAATAGACAAGATGTAAATAAATTATATAATTTATATTTCTGTAATAATGTTCACTTTTAATTCACAACTTGTTGTTAATGTGGTAGTATATTATTATTGAAGGTGATTTTATGAAAAATGCTAAAGCCTCCGCCTTTGCCGGAGTTATATCCGCACTCAGCGTTGTTTTGCTGTTCTTGGGTGCTGTCAGCGTTTCGCTGTCGTATGTTTTGCCTATTGCCACGGGTTTGCTGATGATTTTGCTTTTGGAATCCGTGTCGGTTAAGTCTGCTGTGCTTACTTATTTTTCCACTTCGTTTTTAGCATTTATTCTTTTGGGCGGTAAGGAATCGGTGCTGTTTTATATTATGTTTTTTGGCTATTATCCGATACTCAGAATAAAGCTTTCAAAAATTAAGCCAAAGCCGATAAGATTGCTGATAAAGCTTGTGATTTTTAATATCGCTATGGCAGGCATTCAGCTTATTTTGATTTATGTTTTCGGTATACCGTTTGATAACATGTTCGGCAAAATCGGCATAACGCTGTTCTTTGTTGCGCTTAATGTAATATTCATTTTGTACGATTATACCTTTGATTTGCTCGTTTTGATTTATAACAGTAAACTAAAAAGTAAAATTTCAAAAGTCATTAAATAATTAAGTCCAAAAAACGACACCCACCGTTGAATTTCGGTGGGCTTTTGTTTATAATGTAATCGAGGTGATGATATGTTGACACAAATACTTTTAATTGTTTGCGTGATATTGCTTGTTATATTGATTGTACTTACATTGCACGGCTCTAAATCGGACGGCTCACAGCGACTTGAGGAGCTTTCTCGTCAGATGTCGGAGCTTACAGAAAAAAATTATCAACAGCAAATAAGCATCCTTGAAACTCTTAATCAAAATAATGCACAACAGACGGAAGCAGTATCAAGAGCAGTTAATTCAATGCAGGAAAGTAATGAAAAAAAGCTCGATTTAATGCGTGAAACGGTTGACGAAAAGCTCTCAAGCACTCTGAATAAAAGACTTAATTCGTCGTTTGAACAGGTTTCAAACCAGCTTAACAGCGTGTATAAATCCTTGGGCGAAATGAAAGAGCTTTCCGATGGCGTGGCAGGTCTGAACCGTGTGCTGTCCAATGTCAAAATCAGAGGCACTTGGGCAGAAGCACAGCTCGGTAATATTCTTGAACAAATAATTCCCGGTATGTACGAGCAGAATGTTGTTACTAATCCGAAATATAACGGTAGGGTAGAGTTCGCTGTTAAAATTCCTAATTCCGAAAATGACGAGGTTATCTATCTTCCTATTGATTCAAAGTTTCCTATGGAGGATTATTCAAGGCTTGTTTCTGCCGGTGAAGCAGGGGATACGGCAGGCGTTGAGCAGTCAAGAAAGGCACTTGAAGTACGAGTTAAAGAGGAAGCAAAGGCAATTAAAAATTATATTGCAGAGCCGTATACCACTCCTTTTGCGGTTATGTATCTTGCGACCGAAGGACTTTATGCCGAGGTTATGAATAATAAAAATGGTCTGCCCGATAAACTCAGGTCTATGGGTATTTTGATTGCAGGACCGTCCACAATTACCGCATTGCTTAATTCCTTACAGCTCGGCTTCAGTACAGTAGCAATCAATAAAAAGGCTAATGAGGTGTTTAAGATTTTGGGCAACGCAAAGAAACAGTATGATATGTTCGGCGACTTGCTTATCAAAGCGAAGAAAAAAATCGACGAGGCAGGCTCGACTATCCAACAGGCACAAAAGCGTAACGACATTATCCAAAAAAACCTGAAATCCGTAAACTCACTCGACAGTACCGAAGTGAATTATCTCGACTAAATTTTAATTTGTTTTAGATAACTTTGATTTTTTACTAAAAAAACCGTAAGCTTAACGCTTACGGTTTTTTGCATTATTGAATTATCTCTTGATGTCGTCCCACTTAACGCCGTCAATCTGGAACAAATCGTCAAACTTGTAAACGTTTGTCTCTTCCTTGGTGTGGCTTGGATACCAAACCTGTGCGAAGAACGGATTTGTTCTTGCGATGTTGTCGTAATCCCACTGCTTCTGCGGAATGTAGCATTCAGGACACCAGTGACCGCCGAGAAGAATAAGAGCAGGTGAAGCCTCAAATTCAGCACCGCAGTAACCGCACTTCCACTTGAGCTTTGTAGCCATATCGCCCTTAGTCATTGTTTCGCTGAGGCACTCACCGCCACGGAACTTAGCAGCCTGCTTCATATCCTCGATGTCAAGCTCTGATTCAGGCTTTGTCTCATCATAACCGTGGTCAAGCTTGTAGTTTTCAGCGTCCTCAGTCTTCTTGTTGAACTTTCTGATTTCAAAGTCTTCCCACTTTGAAGGAATCTTAGTCCAATCCTCATATGTACCGTAGTAAGCAGAGAGTCTTGTTTGATTCTTTGTTGCAACCCAGTCAAGAGTACCGAAGTCTTTAGTCATAGCAATCTTCTTCATGAATGGCTTAGCGCAAGCAGCAACAAGATTCTTTGGAAGGTATCTTGGTATTTTGAAGTAGAATTCAACATGATCAGCAAGTCTGTTGAAGTAATCCTGAACAGGGAGGTTCTCTCTGAAGTGGAGGAATTCTTCAAGCTTGTCACCGTCAGCATAGAACTGACCGTGGAAGTTCTTTGTGATAAACCAGTTAGGCTCGAAGAGCTTTTCAGGGCCTGCAAGACCGAGAGTACCGAGAAGGAGACACTCAAATTCATAGTTAGAAATTCTGTACTGCTCACCTGAACCGATGTTGAAGAAGTGATTCCAAAAGCCGTTATCGAGTGTGCCTTTTTCGTCCTCGAGAACAAGGTTGCACATAAGACGACCTGAATCCTCAACAGTACACCACTCAAGAACACCGTTAATCGGTACGTGGAACATAATTGGATCCATATTCTTGAGAATGTTTGGATAAAGGATACCTGACTGACGCATTACAACCCAGTTCTTGATACCGCTTTCAACGAATACACGCTCTGCAACTGCCTTAGAAATTGCATAGTGGTCATAGATAGAAATTTTAATCGGGTCACCGCATCTGCCCCAGTGGATAGGATAGTTTCTGCCGCCTGTTTCAGCAACAGTACCGATGTATGCAACCTTAATGTCATCAGCATTTGGCTGAGCCAAAACTGCCTTACAGATGTTCTGAGCAGCGCCGATGTTTGTCTTTTGAGTTCTGTATGGCTTCCAGTCAGCTGTCGGAGATACCATACCGCCGATATGAAGAACATAGTCAGAGCCTGTTACACCCTCAAGAATTGAATCATAGTCGCCGAGGTCACCCCATACGATTTGAACATTTGGCTTAGCCATAAGGTCCTTGAGCTTTTCTTCGTTCTTAGGGCTTTTTCTTGCGAGCATCTTAATGTTGATTTCATTTGGATGCTTGAGCATTTCCTGTACAGCAGCCCAACCCATGTTACCGGTACCGCCGGTAAGGAATACTGTTTTCTTTGCCATTTTATTTCCTCCTTAAACAGCAACGCTCGACATGCGAGCAAAATATTTCGTATTTAATTATAAACTATTTCTAAACAAAATACAATACTTATTTTAATAATTTTACGGTTGACTTTGTAATGTATTTGTAGTATGATTATTACACAGAAAATGAACATGCGTTATCAAGAGTGATTGAGGGAACGGCCCGTTGAAATCACAGCAACCTGCTTTGACAGTAAGGTGCTAATACCGTCGGTATTACCGAATGATGAGTTTCAGCATACGGTACAGTATCGTATGCTTATTTTTTTAGTATTAAGTAAAAGAGGATATAGATTATGTCAAAGTTTTTGTTTACAAGTGAATCTGTAACTAAGGGACATCCCGATAAAATTTGCGACCAGATTTCTGACGCAATTCTCGACGCAATGCTCGAGCAGGACCCAATGAGCCGTGTCGCTTGCGAAACCACCTGCACAACGGGTCAGGTTCTCGTAATGGGCGAAATCACAACTAAGGCGGATGTTGATATTACATCAATAGTTCGTAAGACTATAATTGACATCGGTTATGATGATGCAAAGAAAGGCTTTGACGGCAATACCTGTGCCGTTTTGACTGCTCTTGACCATCAGTCTCCCGATATTGCTATGGGCGTTGATAAGTCATATGAACTTAAAAATAATGAGGACGACGAGGACAACCTTAACGGTGCAGGCGACCAGGGTATGATGTTCGGTTATGCTTGCAATGAGACCGAGGAGCTTATGCCTCTTCCTATTTCTCTTGCTCATAAGCTTGCGTTGAAGCTTACAGAGGTTAGAGAAAACGGAACTCTTCCTTATCTCTACTCAGACGGTAAAACTCAGGTTACTGTTGAATACGATGACGGCAAGCCGGTTAAGGTTACAGCTGTTGTAGTTTCATCACAGCACAGCGCAGATGTTGAACTCGAGCAACTCAGAAAAGATATTATCGAAAAGGTAATTAAGACAACAGTTCCCGCAGAGCTTATGGACAAGGATACCGTATTTTATGTTAATCCGACAGGCCGTTTTGTTATCGGCGGACCTATGGGTGATTCGGGTCTTACCGGCAGAAAGATTATCGTTGATACATATGGCGGATACGCTCGTCACGGCGGCGGTGCTTTCTCGGGTAAGGACCCTACAAAGGTTGACCGTTCCGCAGCATATGCCGCAAGATGGGTTGCTAAGAATATCGTTGCAGCAGGTCTCGCCGATAAGTGCGAGGTTGAACTTGCTTACGCTATCGGCGTTGCAAAGCCTGTATCAATTATGGTTGACACTTTCGGCACAGGTAAGAAGTCTGATGACGAAATCAGCGAAATCGTTAATAAGGTATTTGACCTTCGCCCTTATGCAATTATTAAGGCTCTCGACTTGAGAAAGCCGATTTATAAGAATGTTGCCGCTTACGGTCATATGGGCAGAGAGGACCTTGATGTTTCTTGGGAAAGAACAAATAAGGTTGACGAAATTAAAAAGTATATGTAATTAAAATACGATAAAATCCGCATCTTTATTTGGTGCGGATTTTCTTGAATGTCAGATTTAGATTTATATGCAGAGGTTGATTTTTCAACTGCGAGTATTTATGGAATTTTACGAATTTTTTGAAAAGCTTGTGTCATATGTGCCTGCTGATTTTCAACAGTTAAAAACTGCTTGTGAAAATATTTTACCTTGGCTTTTCGGACTTTTGACTGTTACTACTTCTTTTGCAGGGCATTTTATGCATAAGGTGTGGAATATATTTTTCTTTTTCGGTATAGGCTTTTTCGTGCCTCTTTTTGCTTCCTTTGTAATTCTTAAACCGACAGGTGCTTTCTTTTGGGTTCTTGTTTTATTGTCTGCGGTAATAGGAGTTTTGTGTGCAGTTTATTCGCATAAGTTGCATAAAACAAAACTTTTTATAACTACTCTGTTGATGGTATATATTGCCGTTTCGGGTTATCTTTTGGGACTGGGAAAGGGAATAGCCGTTCTTTTTGGAATTATCGTTGCTGTTATTGCGGCGTTACTTGCAGCTAAATATAAGTACCTTGCGGTAATCGTAACAACTGCATTTTCGGGTTCAATGATGTTTTGGGATATGATAGAATCGCACTTTGAGTTTAATCATAATTTGTCTATGATTTTTGCAATAGTAATGGGCTTTTGCGGTCTTTTGTGCCAATGTGTTGTTGAGAAAAAAGAACTCAAAGAAACTTATGAGCATATAAAAGAAAATGCTGACAAGGTTAAGGAAAAAGCGTCCTTGTCGAAAGATAAAAAATAAAGCGCATAAATTAAAAAGGTCGGTGATTGTTCTTTATGAATAATCATCGACCTTTTCGTTTTATAATAACTTGTCTTTTTCTACTGCCTTGTCAACGGCGTTGTGTATAGCCGCTTCAAAGCCGTCGTGCTGTAATGATGTTACAGCTTCAATTGTCGTTCCGCCGGGTGAGCATACCTTGTCAATTAAGGCATAAGGATGTTCCTCAGACTCCAATATCATTTTCGCACTTCCCAAAACAGCCTGTGCCGCAACTTTCAGCGCAATGTCTTTTTTCATTCCGTGCTTAACGCCTGCTCTTGCAAGCTCGTCTATGAACATATATGCAAGTGCCGGTGTGCAACCGCCGATAACTCCAAAAAGAGGGAAGTAGCTCTCCTCAAGATATATAACCTCACCGACCGAAGTAAATATTTTTTCGGTCAGAGCCTTGTCCTCGTCTGTAGCGTAAGCATTGGCAGTATATGCACAAATTGCTTCGCCAACCTTTGCGTTAATGTTAGGCATTACACGGATAATTTTCGCTTTTGATGATAACGGCTCTGCTATATAATCCGTTGTCTTGCCTGCCGCTATGGAGATGAGAAGCGGATTTCTTTCCTTTACCGCCTTGCTTATTTTTTCAAGAACCGAAAGTAATACATTCGGCTTTACGGCGAGAATAACAATATCGCTTTTGTTTACAACATCGTTTTCGTTTACGCAGGCATTTATTTCGTACTGTGACTTCAGCTTTGAAACGGCAGGGGAGTAAATATCAAAAACATTTATTTCATTCTCCTTTACCGTTTTACTGCTCAAAAGTCCCGAAAGTATAGCACCTGCCATATTTCCGCATCCGATAAATCCGATAGACATAATATCACCTGTTTAACTTCCTGTATTTTTCTTTGGTGGCTGCTCCGCCCCTTATGTGCCGTTGCTCTTTGTTTTCCTTTAGCACTCGGGCAACCTTGCTTGCAAGAATAGGCGAGGTTTGAGCCAACCTTTTTGTAACATCAATATGCACAGTGCTTTTGCTGATTCCGAATGTTGCAGCCGCCTGCCTTACGGTGGCTTTGTTGCTTGCTATGTATTCTCCCAGCATCTCACATCTGTCTTGAACATTTTTGGTCATATTAACTACTCCTTTGTAATTAATATGACCAAGCTTATCCGTCTATTACTTAATTATTTTTCGATGATTGCGATGTGACGTCCTCAAAAATCTGTGAAATAGATTTTGTTTGAATCCTGTCTACTCTCTTGTAGGTGCTTGATGATTCCTGACTTTCATCTGTATCAAGTCCCGCTTCTTTAATTGCAATCATAGTAAGTTCATTCTTGTTTACCTTTATTTTATAGGTAACGGTACTGTCACTTGACGGGTTTGAAAGTGTAAGCTCGTCGCCCTTTACCGAATAATCACCTGTGTATGAAAATGTGCTGAAAAAGCTTTCATAAGTGCCGTTCTCTTTGAACTCATATGCGCTTGTGCGAGCCTCGTTCTGCCATTTTCCGATAATTCTTTCCTCGTTTGAAACAACAATGCTTCTTATAACCTTTGCAGGGCTTTCCTGCTTAACGGCACAGTAAATACCTGTCGGCACAACTATTGCAAGAACAATGCATATAACTATTGCCAAAACTACTTTCAACTTTGAGTTGCCTGACTTTTTGCTCATATTACTTCAAACCTCTGCTCTTTAATAATTTGTCAATCTTATCCGAATTGTCGAGAAGTGATGATACGGAAAGGTCGTGGTTGATGGTGTCAAGGAAGTATGCAAGATACTTTGAAAGTTCAACACTTTCGTACCAGTCACGGCTTAGAAGCTCCTCCGGTTGATAAATACCATTTGTGGTAAATACCTTCTCAAATACGCCCTCCTCGTTTGCTTTGTCGAATATTTCAAGTCCGTTGCAGAAAAGGCCGAATGCGGTGCAGACGAAGATTCTCTTTGCTTTAAGCTCCTTGAGCTTTCTTGCAACCTCAAGCATACTTTCGCCTGAGCTTATCATATCATCAACGATGATGATGTCCTTGCCCTCAACGCTGTCACCGAGATACTGATGAGCAACGATAGGGTTTCTTCCGTTTACAACTCTTGTGTAGTCTCTTCTCTTGTAGAACATACCGAGGTTTACTCCGAGCTGTGTTGCAAAGTAAATACATCTGTGCATTGCACCCTCGTCAGGAGAAATAACCATAAGGTGGTCGGGGTCGATGATAAGGTCATCAACGCTGTTTACGAGAGACTTAATCATTTGATATGTAGGCATTACATTTTCAAATGATTTGTGAGGAATTGAGTTTTGTACTCTTTGGTCGTGAGCATCAAATGTAATAATGTTTTCAACTCCTAATGCAGTAAGCTCCTGTAATGCCATTGCACAGTCGAGAGATTCACGGGAGGATCTCTTGTGCTGTCTGCCCTCATAGAGCATAGGCATAATTACATTGATTCTCTTTGCTTTACTTGATGCTGCCGAGATAACTCTCTTTAAGTCTGAGAAGTGGTCATCCGGAGATTTAGGAACCTCCTTGCCGTACATATTGTAGGTTACGCTGTAATTAAAGCAGTCAACCAAAATGTAAAGGTCATAGCCTCTGATTGTGTCGTTAATTACTGCTTTACCCTCACCGCTGCCGAAACGAGCGACTGTGGTATCAATGAGATAATTGTCTCTCTGATAGCCGTAAAAGGCAATGTTTTCCTTGTGACTGCGGATTTGATCCTCTCTCCACTTAACAAGGTACTTGTTGATTTTCTCTGCAAGTGCTTCTGTTCCCGGTAAGGCAATTATACCCAGCGGTCCGTAAGGGATTGTTTGTACTTCTTCTGCTGTGATTCTTGGCATTTTGATGCTCCTCTCTGATTTGTATATACATTTTACAACATTTTACCGCAAAAATAAACCGTTTACTGACAAATTCCTTATAGATATTTTACAATTATATCTTATGAAATTTATATAATATAAACAAATTTAATTTTTTCGCTTTCTTTTTATCATTTCAATCACAATCAAAACGACTAAAGCACCTGCACTTATTAATGCACCTTGCCAGATGCCGTTCGGACTGTATTTTAACTTAATCGTATGCTCGCCCTGAGTAATCGGAATGATAAGCTGGCAGGTGTCGGTGTCGCTCATTTCTTTTCTGCCCTTGCCCAATGCCTCGGGAGTTACCTGCTGTGAGTCAACATACACCTTCCATCCGCTGTCATATGGAATTGATGTGTAAATATATCCGTTATATCCTGCGTTTATTGTACCCTCAAGCTTCGTGTCGCTGAGCTTTGTTACATCAAACTGGCACTCCTTTAGTGTATCATATGCGCTTTGAAGAACATCGTTGTCTATGCTGTATGCGTAAACGTTCAGCGAAGCACCGCCCTCGTCCGAGCCTGCAAGGTCGAGAGAAGCCTTGATTTGTTCGCCTGCTTTGTGGTAGCCGAGGTCGTAAATATACGGTTGCTCAATGTTTTGGTTAGCAGATTCCTCGCCCTTGTCCCAATAATAATTTACATTCTTTATTGCGTCCGATTTAATGTAAATGTAGACATTTGAATCGGTCTGAGCCTCAAAGGTAACATCAATGCTTCCCGAGCCTGTTGTCGCTATCGGGTATATGCCGTTTTCCGTAATGTCCTCACAGACTGACGAAATTGTCTGCGTGCCTGTGTATTTGACAGGAACAAATACATTGCTTACACCTGCGGCTTTGTCAATCAAATCCTCCTGAACATCAAACGGGTTACCCTCCGAGTTGTCCCAATTCTTTACTTCTTCGCTTACCTCAAATCCGATAGGCAAGAAATATCTGTTTTCGTAAATTTCCGTTTCCTTTGAATCCTGCGTGGTGTAAATGTGCTTAAAGTATATCGGCGATAGGTCTTGCGTGCTTCTCGCTTTGATAAGATACTTTAATCCGTACATCATATTGTAAACAGGGGTTTGCGGATTATAGGTGTATGAGTTGATTCTGTTGCCGTATAAGCCGAGAGAATACTGACATTGACTGTAATTTTCATATGCCATTGATGAAAATACGCTCATTCCGTTGTAGCCGTAAATGCAGGGGTCCATTCTCGTTTTGAGGTCGGTCAGCTCCGTTCTGTAAAACCCGTCATCGTTGTCGTCAAGATATTTTGTCGCTTGCTTGTAGGTTGGCAAATTATCTGTGTACGGCGTTTGCGGTACGCTGAATTTATATGCGGTACAGCCGCAAATTAATGATTCGGAGAATACTAAACAAATCAAAGCAAAGCTTAAAAATGTTTTTGATGCTTTCTTTTCTCTGATAATCAAAAGCATACAGGTCCAAATTATTATCAACGCTATCGAAAGATAGATTGTAAATGAGGTCATTTTGTTTGTTTGATATTTTTGAAGTAAAATTACTATTCCTACCTCTATTAAACCAACTGTCATTATATCCTTGTATTCAATATCCTTTATTCTCAAAAATGCCTTGTATGCCATTGTCAGGAATATGAACACATACATAAACGAATATCTAAACGGTAAGTCGTTCGGCATATGAAAGCCGTGCCAAATGTAATCCGCACAGTTGTTATCAAAACTGAACACGAAGAACACAAGCATAATTACATATGATGCCTTTTCTTTTATGCTTATCTTTCTGTTGATTAAATATAAAGGCATTAAAAGCAGGGGTAAAATACCGCAGTAGATGTTAGGAAGCACATCATCGCCCGAGGAACGAATTGTAGCTTCAAGTCCTGCCAAATGCGAAGTGAACAGATTTAATAAGTCAAAATATCCCTTCATTTCGTTAGGAAATGTGCCGGAGGTTGCGGAACTGTTTTGTAAGATATTGTAAATAGGGAGCAGGAAGAATGCACAAAGAGCGCCTGCCAAAAGCGAATATAACGCAAATTGTAATCCGCTGCCCAAAAATCTGTTGTTAAGAATTGCTTTTAAGCCGTTTGAGTTTTCGTCAAGCGTGCTTCTTTTGCTGAACATATCGTATTTTGAAAAGTAGTAAATGAGAAAATATACAACCGAGAAAATGCAAGCCATATATCCCATATAGTAGTTACAATAAAAGAGCAATGCTAATGATATAAGGTATGTTTTGCTTTTTGCGTCGTTGATAATTTTTTCAATTCCGAGAGCGATAAGCGGAATGAATATCATTCCGTCAAGCCACATAATGTTCCAAAAGTAAGCAAAGAAATAAGCCGAAAATGCGTAGAAAACGCCAAATGAAGCACTGCCTACCGAGTGTGAATTTTGGCTTTTTTTAATGTAGTAGGTGAATGCAACCGCATTTAAAACAGCCTTTATGGCAACTATCGTGCTGATAGAATCACCAATTTGGTTTCTGTCAAAAAGAAAGATTAAAAAAGAAAGCGGACTTGAAAGATAGTTGAAGTAATTGCCCAAAAATGATGAGCCGCCGCCCGACTCCCACGAATATAAAAAGCTCTTATGTTCAATAACTCTGTCAAAAAATTCCATCATCAACGGACCGTATTGATGGTATAAATCCATTTTCAAAACGCTGATGTCGCCGTACGGAAAGATGTTGAAAATAATATAAGTAACAGAAATAATCAGCGAAGCCATAGCACCCGAAAGCACAATGTATCTGTTTTCATAAAATGTGTTATAAAGTCGTGTCGCAGGCGCATTGCTCCAATCAAGCCGTGAATCGAATAAAACAACGCTGTCAAAGAAATAGCTAAATAAATAAATCAAAGCCGTTGATATTACAAAAGCAATCGTTTCGTCGGCTTTCATTAAATCTGTCAAGAGAAAACCGAGAATTTTATAAAATCCGAAACTAACAGCAATTCTGAATATCAGCATCGGTATCTGCTTTTGTATTTTGTTTTTGTTTAATGATTTGAAAACATATTTTTTCTCAAACAGATAAAGTAAAACGCTTCCGATAAGCGCAGAAATCGGTAATGCGATTTTTGCGTCTGCGCCAAAGCCGGTTTTCATTATCTGCTTTGCTACTAAAAATACAAAAAACGAAATTATAAAGAAAAATGTATAACCGACACTCAGCGGATTAATGTACTTGTTTGATTTTACTTGCTTTAATTGATTTGTGTTATTCATTTAGTGCTGTCACCTTTATTATAAATTATCTTATTTTAACATATTATGTCACCTCGTTCAATGAATTAATCTGTTTTTTTACCGCATTGTAATATTTTGACTTTTTACCTCATAGATTTGTGTAGGTGATAGCGTGAACGATATTGACTTTCTTTACGAATATCTGCCGTTCGATTTATGTACTGCGTTAAAAAATATGGACGAAGAAGCCAAACGGTCTGTTTTTGAACTCAGACTAAGGAGGGACAAGGCGGTTATATTGTGCCTTAACGGCAAATGCTTTTATCTTTTGAATAACGGTGCTTTGTCCGATTGCCCTAAAGAAAATACCGTGCTTATTCACGAGCGTGATTTTGATTCGGTGTTTAAGAAGCTTTGCAGTTATTCGCTTTATTCAAATGCCGATACTTTAAGACGGGGCTATCTTACTCTGTCAAACGGCGCAAGGGTGGGTGTCTGTCTTACAGCCGTAGCAGACGAGGGGCGTGTCATTTCGGTAAAGGACGCTGTTTCTTTGAATATCAGAATACCCCGTCAGGTTAAAGGGTGCAGCAACAGTCTTTGCAATGCTTTGTTTAGTGACGGAGTTAAAAGTGTAATAGTTGCCTCTGCCGTTTCCGGCGGAAAAACCACTCTGCTTCGTGACCTTGCCCGCAATTTGTCGGACAAGATGTATAAGGTTGCCGTTGTTGACGAGCGTAACGAAATAGGTGCAAAAAAAGGCAATGTGCTTACTGCCGATGTCGGAGATAATACCGATGTCCTTACTTGTTTTCCTAAAACGGCAGGCATTGAAGTTGCCTCAAGAACGCTGTCTCCCGATGTGATAATACTTGACGAGGTGTCAAAGCAGTCGAAACTAAGAGCAATTTCATATGCGTTTTCCTGCGGTGTTAAATTTATTTTGTCTCTGCACGCAGGAAGTATAGATGAATTGAGACGAAAAAAAGCCGTTGCCGAGCTTTTGTCATACGGCGAATTCAGCTACATAATTTTTATTGATAAGGGTTTCAAATATAAAATTTGTAAAATAACGGACGGTGAATTTTTTGAAGATAATAGGTGCGTTGATGATAATAGGCTCATCGGTAATGAGTGGGATATATCTTGTGACGCTTGCCCGTGAACGAGTGAAAATTTGTGAGGAACTGTTGATTTTTTGTAATTTGTTAAAAACGGATATTTCAACTCGCAGAACACCGCTTGATGTACTTATATCTGAATTTGCAGACAATCCGTCTCTTTGCGATATTTCGTTTATTAAATCCGATTTTTATAAAGACGGTGACATTTGCTGTTGCGTGCTAAAGGGTGACGATAATAAGCGTATTTGTGATTTTCTTTCAAATCTCGGCAGCTTTGATGTTCAGGCACAGCTTGACGAAATCGACTTTTTTTCTTCATACATAGAGGAAAGAAAAAAGGAATATGAATATGTATGTAAATCAAAATCAAGGCTTTATTTCACGCTCTGCCTCTCAGTCGGTTGCGTGGTATCGCTTATGCTGATATGAGGTGTGACATATGGAAGTTAATTTTATTTTCAAGATAGCGGCAATAGGAATTATCGTTGCCGTGCTGAATACTCTCCTTGTTCGCTCGGGACGAGACGACCAAGCGATGCTTACAACACTTGCCGGAGTTGTGGTTGTGCTGATGATGCTTGTACCGCAGATTAAAGATTTGTTTTCAACCGTCAAGGACTTGTTCGATTTATAGTTATGGCTAAGCTGATAGGAATTTCGTTTTGCGTTTTGCTTTGCAGCGTGATGCTGAAGCAGGAAAATAAAGCTTTTTCTTTTGTGCTGTCGCTCGCAGGAGGCGTTTTGGCTTTTCTGTGCGTATCGGACAAGGTGTATGATTTATTTTCCAAAATCATCACTCTCAGCGATTTTGCCCCTGCTTCTGTTTCGTATGTCAGACTGATGCTTAAAATACTCTGCGTTTCTTTGATAACCGCCTTTACCTGTGATGCCTGTCGTGATAACGGGGAAAATGCGCTCGCATCATTTGTTGAAACGGGGAGCAGGATAGTTATAATTTCAATGATTATGCCTCTTTTCGAGGCGGTGCTTAATGTAGTAATTGGACTGGTAAAATGAAAAAATTTTTATTTTCTCTTGTGCTTTTTTTGCTCATACCCTGTACTGTGACGGCTCAGGATTTCAATGCACGGGAATATGACGAAACGCTCTCGGAGTATGATTTTTCGTTTTTTGAAAAGACTTTAGACTCCGATACATACGATACATTGCAAGAACTCGGATTTGCCGATTTCGACTACACCTCAATCACATCACTTTCATTTGATAAGGCTCTCAAAATGATAGGCACAGTGATTAAGGATAGGTCTGCCGTTCCTCTCAAGTCTTGCATTACGGTGCTGATATTCGTTATTTTGTCCTGCTTTATGCAATCCTTTACAGAGGGTGATAACGGTTCTACTGCAAAGGCTTATTCCACAGTCAGCGCATTGGTTATAACGACGGTAGTTTTGTCGAAATTAACCCCTACCATAGCCGCTTGTGTAGGCTCTGTTTCGGTTGCGGGTAATTTCATTTATGCTTTTGTTCCCGTGTTTTGTATGATTGTCGTTGCCTCAGGCTCGGGAGCAGTAGGCTTGTCAACAAACACTATGCTCCTTACGCTCTCTCAGGGAATGTCTTTTCTTGCGTCAAATGTCTTTATGCCGTGCGTTAATTGTTTTTTGGCTCTCGGTGTTTGCTCGTCACTCAGATATGAACTTCACCTTACCAAACTCGTTTCAACGCTTAAAAGAATTATTACAACTTGTATATCTTTTCTCTGCGGAGTTTTTGTTTCGATTTTGTCTGTTAAAACCGCCGTAGCCTCTCGGGCGGATATGCTCGGTCTTAGGTCAATTCGCTTTGCCGTTAATTCTGTCGTGCCGGTTATCGGCTCGTCAATAAGCGAGGGATTACTGTCTATTCAAGCGTATTCCTCGCTTATTAAAAGCAGCGTCGGAGTGGTCGGAATTGTTGCGGTCGTGCTTGTGTTTTTGCCTGCGTTGATTGAGGTGGTGGTGTGGAGAATTGCACTTTCTCTCTGCTCTATAATTGCCCAAGTTTTCTCCGACGGCTCCGTTTCATCTGTGCTTGATGCCTTTGAACAGGCACTTTTGCTGACAAATGTTATATTGATTTTAACTATGGTTACTACCGTAATTTCCATAGGAATTTTGGTTGCGGCAGGAGGCGGTGCGAATTGAATATAATTAAACAATGGACTTTTTGTGTCTGCTCAACCGTCATTCTTTGCGTTATCCTTTCTATGCTTTCTCCGTCGGGTAGCAGCGGCAGAATGTATAAGACCGTCATTTCTGTTTTTATTTTTGCTTCTTTTTTGTATCCGTTTTCAAATTTCGATTTGTCTGATGTTAAATTTGATTTTGAAAATGTGCCTGCCGTGGTTGTCGATAATACAAACAGTATAGCGAATTCTGTCGTCGAACGGGAAATTAAAAGGGTTTTATCAGAGCGAGGCATTGATAACGCAAGGGTGTTATGCTCGTCGCAGGCTAATGCGGATAATGAAATCGTGCTTGACGATGTGACCGTTACGGTGGGTGATGATTACGATTGTGAAGAAATAAAGCAGGTTGTTTACGATGAACTTTCATTGAATGTAAGGGTGATACATATTGGTGAATAAAATTAAGGAAATTCTAAAATCAATTACTAACGGTGCGGATAAGAAAAAAATAATTATGATTGTCGGCTTTCTCGGTATTGCACTTATTTTGCTCTCCGAATTTGTACCCGCTTCCTCGGACGCAAAGGCAAAAAAAACCGCCGATGAGGTGGATTACAGCACCTATGCTTCTGAGCTTGAGAGCAGAACCGCCGAAATAATTTCCTCAATTGACGGGGTCGGAAAATGCAAGGTTATGATAACCTTGGAGCAGACCGATGAAAGCGTTTTTGCAAAAAATACCGATGAAAACGCATCTTCCGGTTCTTATTCAAAAAAGAGTGAATATGTATTATATGAGGACAATAACAACGATACGCCTGTTTTGATTAAGCAGTATTTTCCCAAGGTCAAGGGTGTTGCCATTGTTTGTGCGGGCGCAGATGATGTTGTTGTAAGAGAACGGGTAATTTCGAGCGTATCAGCCCTGTTTGGATTACCCACCACAAAAATTTCTGTTTCAAGGATGAATAGGTGATTTTATGGCAAATGAAGAATTAAACGATTACGAGCTTGAAATGCAGACTATGCAGGAAAACGAAAGCACGCAGTCAATTTTTGACGAGGAAAACACACTCAGAGAAAATCCGGACGATAAAAAGGATAGAAAAAAACGCAGAAAATTCGCAGGCGCAGTATTGGCGTTTGCATTTGTGCTTGCTGTCGGAGTAATGGGTAATTGGTATTATGAAAACACAGACGCGTCCTCTCCGATTCAACCCCTGTTGGATTCCGCCGCACAAAAAACTCTCGGTAAAGCAGAGCTTGTCGATGCCACAACCTCAGTGAGCGAGGAGAGCAGTTATTTTTCGTCTGCAAGGGTGGAGCGTCAAAGTACAAGGGATGCTTCTCTCGAAAAACTTCAGGCATTGCTTGATAACGCAGACGAGAGCGAAGAGGTCAAAAAAGAAGCGGCACAAGGAATTGCTAAGATTTCCGCCTGTATCGCAAATGAAAACAAAATCGAAACTCTTGTTTGCGCTAAGGGTGTGAAAAACTGCTTGGCTGTAATCAATGAGGATTCGAGCAGGGTGGATGTAATTGTTGATGTAGACGAGTTGAGCGATACGCTGATTATGCAGATTAAAGATATTGCAATGGCGCAAAGCGGTTGCAGCTTTGATAATGTTTCCATAGTTCAGTCGTCCTCAAAGACTTCGGCACAGGAATAATCCGGTTTGTATTTATTATTATAATTAACACTTGTATAAATATTCCTTTTATGTTATAATAACAGCATTAAAGGAGTTGTACCTATGGAAATTATTAAAAACAGCGAAAACGGTAATTTGATTATATCGCAGGAGGCTCTTTCCTCCATTGCTATTAATGCAGCTAAAGATGTCGACGGCGTCGGCTCATTTTCCAATAAACCTTTTGATATGGTTAGCACAATTAAAAAAGGCAGCCTAAAGGTTATGAGTCCTGTCAGAATTACTCAAAACGGTGACAGTATGGATGTCAGCATTTATATTAATCTTCTCCCTAATAAGAAGATTAAAACCGTCAGCGAGAATATTCAGTCATCAGTTCGTGAGGCAATAGAAAATATGACCGGCAAAAAGGTAGATAAGGTTAATGTTATTATTGCAGGAATTGATTTTCCCGAGTCCGGCGACTCTAAAGCACCTTTAACAAGTGAAGAATAATTATTTGTTGCCGACTCTTTAATAAGGAGTCGGTATTTTTATTTAGGAGAATATTTATGGTAATGAAAAGGTCCCAAGAGAGAGAACAGGCATTCTGCTTGGTCTTTCAGTCAATGTTTAACTCTGACAGCAGTTTGGAAATTTATGAAGAAAACATAGCGTCTGTCGGCGAGTACGCAAGAAGTGTCGCAGACGGAGTATCGCTTAAAACAGACGATTTGGACAACCTTATCGAAAAGTATTCAAAGTGTTGGAAAGTAAAAAGATTGCCAAAGGTTAATCTTGCTATTTTAAGACTTGCCGTGTACGAAATCCTTTATGTTGACGAAGTACCTGCAAGTGTAGCGATTAATGAGGCGGTAGAGCTTGCAAAGAAGTATTCGGGTGAGTCCGATTATTCGTTTATCAACGGAGTGCTGGGTGCGCTCGTTAAGGGCGAGGCGGCAGAATAATGTATCTCGGAATTGATACAAGCAATTATACCACTTCACTTGCAGTTTTTGACGGAAACGAGATTGTTCAAAAGAAACAACTTTTGACGGTAAAAAAAGGCGAAAGGGGATTGAGACAGAGTGACGCCGTGTTTCAACATACGATTAATCTGCCCCGCCTTTTTAGCGAATTTTCGTTTGATTACCCTATTCAGGCAGTAGGTGTCAGCACACGCCCGAGAAGTGTAGACGGCAGCTATATGCCGTGCTTTTTAGTTGGCGAGGGAACTGCCGTTGCCGCTTCAAAAGCAGGTAATGCGCCTATTTACAGAACATCGCATCAGGTAGGTCATATATTGGCTGTGTTGTTTTCCGTTGGTAGGCTTGATTTGATTGAGCAAGAATTTATAGCGCTTCATTTAAGCGGAGGAACTACCGACGCTCTTATCGTTACACCCGACAGCGAGGATATTGTAAAGTGCGAGCTTGTTGCCGCTTCAAGTGATTTGAAGGCGGGACAGGCAGTTGACAGAACGGGTGTACTGCTCGGTCTTAACTTTCCTTGCGGAAAAGAACTTGATGCTTTGGCAGGGAAAAGTAATGCCGAGTTTAAGGTAAGACCGTCTATGCAGGGACTTAACTGTTCTTTAAGCGGTGTTGAAAATAAGGTTAAAAAAATGCTTGATGACAATATCGACTCTCAGGATATTGCTAAGTTTGCTCTGACTTATGTTTGTGAGTCGGTGGCAGAAATGCTTCGTAGGGTGACAGAAAAGTATGGAGAGCTTCCCATTGTATTTTCGGGCGGTGTCTCTTCTAATTCGCTTTTGAGAGAAATTATAGCTAAAGATTTTGACGCATATTTTGCCGACAGCGAGTTTTCGCTTGATAATGCGGCAGGTGTTGCCGTATATGCGTATTTGAAGAATAAAGGAATATGAACACATTAACAGTTTCACAAGTAAACAGATATATTAAAGCACTTCTTGATGAGGCTCAACCGCTTAATCGTGTTTATGTAATGGGAGAAATTTCTAATTTTAAGCATTACAGACAAAGCGGTCATATGTATTTCACATTAAAGGACGATTTGTCTCAGCTCAAATGTGTGATGTTTGCAGGTAATAACAGCAGCCTGAAATTCACTCCCGAGGACGGAATGAGCGTTGTCTGCTTTGGCAGAATTACCGCATATGAGCGTGACGGACAGTATCAGCTTTATGTCAGCAGTATGCAGCCAAACGGTATAGGAGCGCTTGCCGTAGCTTACGAACAGCTAAAGCAACGACTTCAGGAGCAGGGCTATTTCAGCGATGAGCATAAGAAACAGCTTCCCGAGTATCCCGAAAAAATCGGTGTTGCCACTTCGGCAAACGGTGCGGCGGTTGAAGATATTAAAAATATTATTTCCCGTAGGTTTCCGCCTGCAAAAATTATTATCGTACCCACTCTCGTTCAGGGTGACGGAGCAGGCGAGGATATAGCTTCTTCTGTAAAATATTTGGACAGTATCGGTGTCGATGTTATTATTGTCGGCAGAGGCGGCGGCTCTATGGAGGATTTGTGGGCGTTTAACACTATGCCCGTTATTCAGGCTGTTTATGATTGTAGCACTCCGATTGTTTCGGCTGTCGGCCACGAAACGGATTTTACAATTTGCGACTTTGTGGCAGATTTAAGAGCGCCTACACCGAGTGCGGCGGCAGAACTTGTAGTTCCGGATATTAACAGCGAAATGCAAAAAATTGATTCAACCTATTCGATTTTGCTCAGAACGCTTGAACATCGTATTTCAGGTGAGGAAATAAAGCTTGACAGAATTAAGTCGTCATCTCCTTTGTCAAATATTGACGAAATATTTAATGCAAGAGAGGATAAAATCACTGCATTGATGTCTCAACTTAAAACTAATCTTTCACGCATTGTTGACGATAAGCAAAAATCGCTTTCGCACAGCGTCGGTTTGCTTAATGCCGTTAATCCGCTTTCTGTTTTGTCGAGAGGCTTTTCTATAACAAAAAAGGATGAGCGTCCCGTAAACAGCGTTACGGCTCTTAATACCGATGATGTGATATGCACCGAATTTGTTGACGGCAGTATTAAGTCTGTCGTTTGTGAGGTAAATAAAAATGGATGATAATTTAACATATGAGCAGGCAATGAACAGACTTGACGAAATAGTTGCTTTGCTTGAAAAAAACGATATAACGCTTGATGAGTCTCTAAAGCTTTTTGAGGAGGGTACAAGGCTTACTGCCTTTTGCTCCGAAAAACTTAAAAATGCACGAGCAAGAATAGAAATAGCAGAAAAGGAGTAGTATATGTATTCTCTTGATTTTAAGTCACAGATTGAAAAATATTGCACCACTGTAAATTGTAAACTTACCGAGCTTGTCCCTGTGGCAAATGACGGTCAGGGGGATGTTGTTAAAGCAATGAAGTATTCGCTTTCAAACGGCGGAAAAAGGCTTAGACCCATTCTCGTTCTTGAATTTTGTAAAATGTGCGGCGGCGATGTCGAAAAAGCGATGCCTTATGCTTGCGCAATAGAATATGTGCATACCTATTCGCTTATTCACGACGACCTGCCTTGTATGGATAATGACGATATGCGCAGAGGTAAACCGTCTTGCCATAAAATGTACGGTGAGGCTACCGCACTTTTGGCAGGTGACGCTTTGCTTACCCACGCATTTGAAATATGTGCCGAGGCAGAACTCAGCGATTCTCAAAATGTTAGAGCCGTTTTGCTTCTTTCACAAAATGCAGGTGTGGGCGGTATGATTGGCGGTCAGGTAATTGATTTGAAATTTGAGCAGGGTGACCCGTCAATATCGGATATTCTTACCGTTCATCGCCTAAAGACAGGTGCGCTTATTTCTGCCGCTTGTATTCTCGGTTGCATTGCCGCAAACGCAGACGAAGAAAAAATTGCACTCGCTTCAAGGTATGCCTACCTTATCGGTACTGCGTTTCAAATCAGAGACGACCTGCTTGATATTGTGGGCGACGAGCAAATTCTCGGTAAGCCTATCGGCTCTGATGCAGATAATGATAAAACAACATATGTTACTCTTGTCGGCGCTAAAAAGGCACAGCAGGATGTTAAAACGCTGACAGATAAGGCTGTCGGTATTCTCGATGAATTTGATAATAACGATTTTATGAAGGCACTTTCCGAGTATCTCGTAAACAGAGAAAAATAGTTGATGAAAAGAGAAATATTATGTCTTATCTCGAAAGGGTAAATTCACCCAAGGATATAAAAAAACTGAATAACGACGAGCTTGAACAGCTTTGTGAGGAAATTCGTTCTCTTATGATTGAGGTCGTTTCAAAAAACGGCGGTCATCTCGCTTCTAATTTAGGTGTTGTTGAACTGACTGTTGCATTACATAAGGTCTTTAATTCACCGACTGACCAAATAGTATTTGATGTAGGTCATCAGTGCTATACTCATAAGATATTGACAGGCAGAAAAGAGGCGTTTTCTACTCTCAGAACCGAGAACGGAATAAGCGGTTTTACCCGTCCGGTTGAGTCGCCTCACGATATTTTTTCGTCGGGACATTCCTCAACCTCTATTTCAGCCGCAGTAGGACTTGCAAGAGCTAAGGCACTTAAAGGAGATAAGGGCAAGGTTATTGCCGTTATCGGTGACGGTGCGCTTACGGGCGGTCTTGCGTACGAGGCGCTTAATAATTCCGGCGTAGATACAGATAACCTGATTATTATACTCAATGACAATAATATGTCTATCAGTAAGAATGTCGGCTCTGTTGCAAAAAATTTGACTCATATCAGAACTTCACCTAAATATTACAGATTGAAGTCTAAGGTCAGCAGAGGATTAGCAAAAATTCCAAAGTTGGGCGCTCAGATAACAAGAATGATTACAAGCACAAATCAAAGAATCAGAAAGAAGCTTTATCACAGCACCTTTTTTGAGGATTTGGGGCTTAGATATTACGGTCCTATCGACGGACACGATATGGATGCGCTCATTGATGTTTTGACTGTCGCAAAGGCACACAGCCACAGCGTGCTTATTCATGTCAGCACTCTGAAGGGTAAGGGCTATGATTTTGCCGAAAAGAATCCGTCTAAGTTTCACGGAATAGGAAAATTTAATATCGAAACAGGTGAACCGCTTTCCAAGGGAAAAACTTTTTCCGATTCTTTTGGCGAAAACCTGTTATCCCTTGCCGATAATGACAGCCGAATTTGTGCAATAACCGCCGCAATGGCTACCGGTACGGGATTGGTAGCGTTCAGCGAAAAATATCCTAAGAGGTTTTTTGATGTCGGTATTGCAGAACAGCACGCAGTAACCTTTGCCTCGGGACTTGCAAAAAACGGTATGATTCCGTTCTTTGCGGTTTATTCTACATTTTTACAGCGTTCTTATGACCAGCTTATTCACGATGTCGCAATGCAGGGCTTAAAGGTTATTTTCTGTATTGACCGTGCAGGCTTTGTGGGCGAGGACGGAGAAAGCCATCAGGGCGTGTTTGATACCGCTTACTTGATGAGCGTTCCCGATCTTATCGTTTTTGCTCCGGCAACCTTTGACGAGCTTACCTCAATGATGTATCAGGCTGCATATAAGGAAGAAAAGGCTGTCGCTATACGCTACCCAAGAGGCGGACAAACTGCTCTGCCCGAGGGCTATACATACGAAAGACACGACTTTGATGTAATCGGGAATTCCGACTTAGATAAATGTATCGTGACCTACGGCAGAGAAACCGCCCCTTGCTGTCGTGCCGCTGAGCAAAGCGGTAACGCATTTGTAATTAAACTTAATAAAATCAAGCCGATTTCACCCGATGTGATTAATGTCTTGGGTAATGTTAAATCTCTCTATTTCTTTGAAGAGGGAATTAAAAGCGGTGGTGTAGGCGAGTGCTTTGCCGATTTGCTTCTTGAACATAGCGTAAATGTAAAATATAAACATATTTGTATAAATGACGAGTTCGTTAAGCAGGCGGGAGTTACTTCTCAGCTTAAAAAATATTGTCTTGATGAACAATCTGTATTGGATATTATAAACGAAGAGATGTAGGAATTTGTTATGGCAAAGAAAATTAGACTTGATGTAGCCGTGTTTGAGCAGGGCTATGCCGAAAGCAGAGAAAAGGCAAAGGCTATTATTATGGCAGGTCTTGTCTATGTTAATAACCAAAAGGCGGATAAGGCAGGCTTTGAGCTTAAAAAGGGCGATGTTCTCGAGGTGCGAGGAAAAGCTCTTAAATATGTATCTCGTGGAGGCTTGAAGCTTGAAAAGGCTATGCAGGAGTTTCCTATCACGCTTGAGGGAAAAATTTGTATGGATGTAGGTGCTTCTACGGGAGGCTTTACGGATTGTATGCTCCAAAACGGTGCAGTAAAGGTTTACTCTGTCGATGTCGGCTACGGTCAGCTTGCGTGGAAGCTTCGTACCGACGAGCGTGTTGTAAATCTTGAGAGAACGAATTTTAGATATGTTACCGAAAAAGAAGTCCCCGACAAAATTGATTTCTCATCTGTCGATGTATCGTTTATTTCTTTGTCGCATATTTTGCCCGTGCTTAATGCCTTGCTTTCAGATAACGGACAGGCTGTTTGTCTGATTAAACCTCAGTTTGAGGCAGGTAGGGAAAAGGTCGGCAAAAAGGGGGTTGTTCGTGATTTGAATGTTCACCTCGAGGTTGTTGAAAAAATTATAGGTCTTGCACTTGAAAACGGCTTTGATGTTCTCGGACTTGAGTTTTCACCGATTAAAGGACCTGAGGGAAATATAGAATATTTGATTTATCTTAAAAAAAGCAATGAACCTACTTTATCCGACAGCGTTAATGCTAAGGAACTTGTAGGTCGGTCACACACAGTTCTTGATTAGAGGTAGATTATGAAAATTGCAGTTTTTCCTAATTTGAATAATGACGGAGTATCACAGACAACTAAAGAAATTTGCCACGAACTTGAAAGGCTCGGAGTGCAGTACAGCGTTGCAAGATGTAACGAAAAGGACGAAATCGGCGCTTTGCCGCTTTTCTATGATTCCGATAAGCTTATATCCGAATGTGATATTGCAATAGTTGTCGGAGGAGACGGCACAACGCTTAATATTGCAAAGGCGGCTTCCGTTCATAATAAACTTACTCTCGGCATAAATGCAGGCAGATTGGGATTTATGAGTGGCTTGGAGCGAGATGAGCTTTTTATGCTTAATCGACTTGTCAGCGGTGATTACGAGATTGAAAACCGTATGATGATTAACGCTTGCCTGATTGATGAAAACGGTAAGCATAATTACACCTGCCTTAATGATGCGGTAATTACCCGTGGCGATTTGGCAAGACTTATTGATGTAACTGTAAAGTCCGAAAGCAGAGTTATTACAAAAAACAGGGCGGACGGTATGATTGTCGCAACCCCGACCGGCTCAACCGCATATTCTATGGCTGCGGGAGGCCCTGTTGTCAGCTCCGACAATTCGTGTTTTGTAGTAACTCCGATTTGCCCTCATTCGCTTGTGAACAGAAGTATTGTGTTTTCTTCCGATAAGGAACTTGAAATCACCGTTGAAAATGACAAAAACAATACATCATATCTCTGCGTTGACGGCGAAAAATCAATACCTGTTTCAAAGGGCGCAAAAATCATTATTTCAAAAAGCAAATACGCTGCAAGACTTATTAAGATTAAGCCGGAAAGCTTTTATGAAATCTTAAATAAAAAGCTTCTTGAAAGGAGAAATTAATTTGAAAAAGCGTAGACAGGCGAAAATAATTGAACTTATTTCTCAAAATGATATAGAAACTCAGGAGGAGCTTCAGCAGCTTCTTCAGGAACACGGCTATGATGTTACTCAGGCAACAATTTCACGCGATATTAAGGAACTTAGACTTGTTAAGGACTTGTCTGCTCAGGGCAGATATATTTACTCCGAGGGTAATAAGATTGCAGAAAATGTCACAAAAAGAGTTGGCGGTATTTTTAATGAGGCGATTATCAGTATGGATTATGCCTTGAACACTATCGTAATAAAATGTTTCCCCGGTATGGCGAATGCCGTATGTGCAGCTATTGATTCAATGGAGCATGAGGAAATATTAGGCTCAATAGCAGGTGACGATACTATTTTTATTCTTTGCAGAAGCGAGGAAAGAGCCTCCGATTTTACCGATAAATTAAGGAAGATGTTAGATGCTTAAAACACTCAGTATCGAAAATATCGCAGTAATACAAAAGGCTGAAATAGAGTTTTCAGACGGCTTGAATGTCCTTACCGGTGAAACGGGTGCAGGTAAATCAATAGTTGTTGACTCCATTAATGCCATTTTGGGTGAGCGCACTTCCCGTGAGCTTGTCAGAGCAGGAAGTGATTTTGCCCTTGTTAATGCGTATTTCGAGGATATAAATGAAGATGTAAAGTTAAAATTGGCAGAATATGACATACCCTGTGAGGAGGATAATTCGCTTCTTTTAAGCAGAAAAATAAGCGTGCAGGGAAAATCCGTATGCCGTATAAATGGTACTCCCGTGACCGTATCTATATTAAAAAATATAGGCTCCGATTTGGTCAATATTCACGGACAGCACGATTCTCAGGCACTTTTGAATCCCGAACAGCATTATCGCTTTGTGGACGCTTATGCGGGATGCGGTGAACTTTTGCAGGAGTATAAGCTCAACTTTAAGCACCTTTTGAGCGTTCGCAGACAGCTCAAAGAACTTACTTTGGATGCCGACGAGAGGGATAAGCAAGCAGAATTGCTTGACTATCAAATTAAGGAGCTTACCTCTGCCGATATTAAACCGGGCGAATGGGACGAGCTTAAAAAACGCAGAGATGTTATTTTGAATTCTCAGGCGATATTAAACGGCTTGAATACGCTTCTTACTGCTCTTAACGGTGATGACGAAAATCAGGGTATAGAAGCTGTCCTTGCTCAGTCGAATAAGGAAATATCGGGGCTTGTCGGTTATGATGACGGTCTTGTGCAAATAAAAAACGAACTTGACAGCGCCGAGGATGTGCTTGAAAGAATTAAAGATAAGGCGAAAGAACGGCTTGACGCTCTCGATTATCAGCCCGACGAGCTTGAAAAAATTGAGGATAGACTTGATATTCTATATTCTTTTTCAAATAAGTATGGCGAAACAGAGCAGGATATGTTATACTACCTTGCAGACGCTGTAAAAAGGCGAGAGTCGTTTGATAATTCCGAGCAGGAGTTGGAAAGACTTAATGCAGAATATGACGAGGCTTTTGCAAAAACTCAACAGCTTGCCGAAAAATTGAGTGCCGTAAGAAAAGAAGCGGCGCAAAAGCTTGGCTCTGAAATCTGCGCTCAGCTTGAGTTTTTGGATATGCCGGCAATTAGGTTTACGACTTCGTTTTCTAAGGGTAATCTATCGTCAAACGGAACGGATAGGATAGAGTTCTTAATATCAACCAACCCGGGCGAACAGCCTAAACCTCTTGCAAAAATTGCTTCGGGCGGCGAGCTTTCAAGAATTATGCTTGCGGTTAAAAGCATTATTGCGGGAAATGACAGTATCGCAACGCTTATTTTTGATGAGATTGATACGGGTGTAAGCGGTAAGGCGAGCAGAAAAATCGGCTTGAAGCTTCGAGATGTCAGCAAAAATGCGCAGGTTATTTGCGTAACTCATTCTGCACAGATTGCTTCTGTTGCGGATACTCACTTCCTTATTAAAAAGGAATATACTCAATCTGCCGCTTATACACAGATTGAACCGCTTGACTTTGATGGCAGAAAATATGAGCTTGCCAGAATTATGGGCGGACTTGATATAACGGCTTCATTGCTTAGGTCTGCCGAGGAGATGCTTAAAGATGGGAATTAATGTAGAACAAAAAGTGAAAAACGGTACTTGTTGATTAGTCGAGTATTAAAGATTAATTACAATTACATTTACATAGACGGAGGAAATAATAATGGGAGTTTACGAAGAACTCGTTGAGCGTGGATTAATCGCTCAGGTAACAGATGAGGAACATATCAGAGAAATGGTTAATAACGGTAAGGCTGTGTTTTATATCGGCTTTGACCCTACTGCCGATTCTCTGCATGTAGGACACTTTATGGCGCTTACTCTTATGAAAAGACTTCAGGAGGCTGGCAATAAGCCTATCGCTCTTATCGGCGGCGGTACTGCAATGATAGGTGACCCGTCGGGCAGAACAGATATGCGCCAAATGATGACTAAAGAAATGATTGACCATAACTGCGAATGCTTCAAAAAGCAGATGTCGAGATTTATCGACTTTGGTGAGGGCAAGGCTATGATGGTTAATAATGCCGATTGGCTTCTTGACCTTAACTATGTCGAGGTGCTTCGTGAAGTCGGCGCTTGTTTTAGCGTAAACAGAATGCTTACAGCAGAATGTTATAAGCAGAGAATGGAAAAGGGACTTTCATTCCTTGAATTTAACTATATGATTATGCAGTCTTACGACTTCTATTCACTCTACCAAAAGTACGGCTGTAATTTGCAGTTCGGCGGCGATGACCAGTGGAGCAATATGATAGGCGGTATGGAACTTATTCGCCGTAAACTCGGTAAGGAAGCAAACGCTATGACAATCACTCTTCTTACCAATACAGAGGGTAAGAAAATGGGTAAAACCCAAAAGGGTGCTGTATGGCTTGATGCAGAAAAGACAACCCCTTACGAGTTCTATCAGTATTGGCGTAATGTCGATGACGGCGATGTTATTAAATGTATGAAACTTCTTACCTTTATTCCTATGAGTGAGATTAACGAGTACGCTAAGCTTGAGGGCGCAGAACTTAATAAGGCTAAGGAAGCACTTGCTTATTCTCTTACCGAACTTGTTCACGGTAAGGAAGAGGCTGACAAGGCTCAGGCTGCCGCAAAGGCTCTTTTCGCAGGCGGCGCAGACGATAGTAATATGCCTACCACAGAGGTAGAGCAATCAGACCTTGAGGACGGTAAAATTACAGTCCTTTCACTTATGATTAAGGCAGGTATGATTAAGTCAAACGGCGAGGGCAGACGCCTTATTCAGCAGGGCGGTATCAGCGTTAATGATGAAAAAATCAGCGATGTTTTCACATCTGTTTCAGCCGATGAGCTTAAAGACAGCGTTATCGTTAAGAAAGGCAAAAAGGTATTCCATAAATTCACCCTTGCATAATTTATGTTTTCTGTTGAGAGGTTCATTTGAGCCTCTCTTTTTTAGTTGTTGATTAAATATTACCGTTATGTTATGATGAAGTTGAAATAATTTTAACGGAGGTCTTTTTGTGAAACGCTCAAAAGTTATAACGATTATAATATCTGTCATAATAGTAATTTGCCTTTGCATAACGGTCGGATTTGCCGTAAAGTCAATTAACGGTAAGAAAAGCGCAAATGAAAATAATATCTCCGATACCGTTGCTGTCACAGAGACTGAAAGTAACCCTAATGCTTTGCCCGTCGGCGAGCCTCTTTATTTGGACGAAAAGCAGTCTATGAACCCGAATACCGTTGATGGAATAGAAATTGTTGACGATAAGGTGACTTTGTATAATAAAGACTTGCCCGATTTTAACGGCGTTGTTACAAATACCGAGCATATAAGCGGAGACAATTTTTACGATTATTGTAATAGCTTTGATTTAACCGATATTTCGCCGATAGATTTTACTTTATATCAAGATATAAAAATTGATTCGATAGCCGAAGAAAACGCCGATTCGGATTGTAAGTATAAGGTATATTATTTAGATAACGAGCCGTCACTTTTGGGATTTGTTTATCAGGGAAATGACGGTAAAGACATGGTTTGGTGTATCAGCGACATAGAAAATCCCGCCGTGTATAAATCTTATCTCATTTCTAAAGATAAGGCAACAAAGATTGCTTTACAAAAACATAAAGAATTATATCCTGACTTAAATTTCTCATTTGAAGAAGCGGTGTTAAAAGGTGCAGCCGTGCAGTATTACGGCTTTAATACCCAATATAATCCAAACCCAAGCGGACATAAATATTACGGCGTAACATATTTTGATAATGATTCTGTTGCAGACCATTATTACTACTGCGTTGATGCCGTAACAGGCGATTTAATCTTTAATTCAATGATGGGGGATTAATATGAAAAACAATGAATGTAAATATGTTATCTCATTCGGTGTAAAGGATAATATTGCGATAACTTTTGCAACCTTATTTTTCGGAATAATTGCATATTTATTGCACAGACAGGGCAGCGGTGCTTTTGTACCGGCTTGCTGTCTTGCCTGCTTTTGTGCGGTAATCTTTGTTGTTTCGATTTACAGAACGCTGTTTAATAAAATCTATATTTATGACGATTATTTTGTTCATAGGAAATCACCGTTTAAGGATGTTATTGTAAATGATTACGAGATTGAGGACGCTTGGATTAAACAAAAGCTCTCTGTGAGAGGTACCTTCGGATATTATTTTCATTATGTCACAAAAGACGGTAGAAACGGTAAAATGCTCGTTTCTCCTGTAAAATATGATTTTGCAGATTACCTTGTCGAAAGATTAAAGGGAGAAGATGTATCCGAATACGAGCGCCATATAGATGCCGAATACGGATATACAAAGCACGATGTGCCAAAGGACGCAACGCTTTTTGAAAGGCTTTTTGTTTACAGTAATAAAGGTGCTGTAATTATTACTGTTTTATGTGTTGCACTGCTGGCTTTGATATTCGGTAATATGTTTATCAATACCGGACGCAAAACTCCTTATACCGTCGAACAGGTTGCAGAGGTTATGCAAAGTTACGGTTACGATTCGATAGATAATACAGAGGAATTGAAACTTCAAAATTCATCTGTTGAACACAGCATAAAATGCACAAGTGCTTATCCGTATATTGATTTTATGTTTGTTGAAATGGATTCAACCGAAAGTGCAAAATCATTGTTTGCCTCACTTCACAACCAGTTTTGGGACAGACATATATACAATACCGTCATCGGCGAATCTTTTTATAATAACTACACAAGCAAGACTTATCATTTGGAAAACGATTATTATTCCGAGATAGTCCGTGTGTCAAATACTGTTGTTATTGCACAGTCAAAAGAGGATACAAAAGGCAAAATCAATGAGCTTTTGACAGCAATGGACTACGACCAAAATACCGATAATTTCAAATCAAAAACTAATTAGCAATTCAAAATACCATTTCAGAAATGAAGTGGTATTTTTTTATGCCGTGTAGGTTGATAAAATATCACTATAATGTTATAATAATTATAATTATTGTTTTAAGGTGATTGTATGCAAAACATCAAGGAAAAAATCGAAAATTTAAGAGCTACGCTTAGGTATCATTCCGACCGTTATTATAACGATGACGCACCGGAAATTGAGGACTACGAGTATGATATGATGATGCGTGAACTTAAAGGTCTCGAGGAGAAATACCCTGAGTTCGATTCTGCCGATTCTCCCACAAAAAGGGTCGGAGGTAAGGCTGATAATTCATTTGCGAGCGTTGAGCATACCGTTCGTATGGAGAGCCTTCAGGACGCATTTTCAAAAGAGGAGATTTTCGACTTTGACCGCAGGGTAAAAGAAAATGTATCAGATGTTCATTATGTTGTCGAGCCTAAAATCGACGGACTTTCTGTCAGCCTTGAATATGTAAACGGCGAATTTTTCAGAGGCTCAACGAGAGGCGACGGAAATGTGGGCGAGGATGTTTCGGGCAATCTCCGTGTTATTCATAACATTCCGTTAAAGCTTAATCACGCATTGCCTTATATTGAAGTAAGAGGCGAAGTGTATATGCCGAAAAAAAGCTTTGACAGGGTGGTAGACCGTCAGCTTATCAACGACGAAAAACCGTTTAAGAATCCACGTAATGCGGCGGCAGGCTCGCTTAGACAAAAGGACAGCGAGGTTGCCGCAACGAGAGGACTTGACATTTTTGTTTTCAATATTCAGCAGATTGAGGGCAAGGAACTCACTTCGCATAAAGAAAGCTTGGATTATCTGAAAGAACTCGGGTTTAATACAATTCCGTATTACGAGCGTGTTGACGATATAGAGACCGCTTTTGAAAAGGTACTTCAAATCGGCGAAAAGCGTGGAGAACTTGAGTTTGATATAGACGGTGCGGTTATTAAGGTTGACGATTTTTCCGAGAGAGAACAACTCGGCTCAACTGCTAAGTTTCCAAAGTGGGCTGTTGCGTTTAAGTATCCCCCTGAGGAAAAGCAGACCGAAATACTCGATATAGAAATTACTGTCGGCAGAACGGGTAAGCTTACTCCGACAGCGGTACTCAGTCCGGTACATCTTGCAGGTACAACCGTATCAAGAGCAACGCTCCATAATCAGGATTTTATAAACGAAAAGGGAGTAAATATAGGCGATATAGTTACAGTCAGAAAAGCGGGAGATATTATTCCCGAGGTGCTTTGCGTTAATGAAAAGAGAAGCGACGGTAACTTTGTTTATCCCGAGCGTTGTCCGTCTTGTAACGAAAAGGTAGTGCGAGAAGAGGGCGAGAGCGATATTCGTTGTATAAATCCCGAATGCCCCGCACAACTTCTCCGTAACCTTATTCATTACTGTTCTTGTGACGCTATGGACATAGAGGGCTTAGGTCCAAGTATTATAGAAACCTTTGTAAACGAGGGTATGATTAAAACCGTAACCGATATTTATCGCCTTGATAAAGAGAAGATTGCCTCCCTTGACGGATTTCAGCAGACAAGCGCAAATAATATTATCGAGTCGGTGGAAAACAGCAAGAATAATGATTTGTCAAAACTTATTTTTGCATTCGGCATAAGGCATATCGGTGCTAAAGCGGCGAAACTTCTCAGCGACGAGTTTAAGAATATTGATAATCTTATGAATTCATCGTTCGAGGCAATATGTGATATTGACGGCTTTGGCGATATTATGGCAAAATCCGCTTTTGATTTCTTCCAAAGCGAGAGTGCAAGGGAACTCATCGCCGACCTTAAATCCTTTGGCGTTAATACTCAAAGCAAGTCTGTTGTTAAGGATAATCGTTTTGAGGGAATGACCTTTGTATTAACGGGTACGCTCCCGAATTATAAGCGTAGCGAGGCTGCCGCAATTATCGAATCTTTTGGCGGAAAGACCTCATCATCCGTAAGTAAAAAAACCTCATATGTTTTGTCAGGTGAAGCAAGCGGTTCAAAGCTTGATAAGGCTAACAGCCTTGGCATACCTGTTATTAACGAGGACGAATTTAACGAAATGATAAAGTGATATGAGAGAATTCAGATTAAAGCAAAAAAAATTAAAAAAACTGATGAACACTTTGTTCATCATAACGGGAATATATTTCTTTGTTTATATCGGATTACAGCCGATTATTGCCGAGGATTTGGGAAGCGGTGCGGCAATAGCTGCCGCATATGTCGGCTATGCCTTGATTTTGGTGTCGCTTTCAGTTCTCTTTTTCTATACCTCAAAGTATTCAAAAAGCGATAAGCTTCTCGAAGCGATAGAGTATGAACTTCAAGACGCAGGCGCTTATTTTACGGCAAGAGAACAGAGGGATGTTAAATCTTATTATGATGCTGTTTTGAGCGACCTTAAATCAAACGGATTTGCAGTCAGCAACAATGTGGAAATTGACGGCTTTGAGTTTAACGCTAAGGCTGTTAAAGGCAAGGAAGCATTTTATATCGTATGCGTTGAGAATCTTGACAAAAACGATGTTATAGCATATTTGCAATCGGCTGTTTATGATGTAACGGCTGTTAATGTTCGCAGACGAGGCACAAATGTTGTTCTCTTCATTACGGATACGGCGGACGATTCGGCATACGCCTATTCTAAGGAAATCACTCCCATAGACAAAAAAGAAAAACTTATATTTGCGAATGCGATTGTTGAAACCGACAGCGGTAAATGTTATTTCCTGGGAAATAAACCCGTAAAGCATCAGCAAATGATTGCAAATTATGTTATGGGTTGCGAAGTTCCTGTTGATAAAAAGTATGTTGCCGAGCAAAGACTTCCTTATCAGCAACAGCTTGAGGAAAAAATGAAAGATTTTAATCTAAAGGATTTTAATAAAGGCTCGTTTTACATTCGTTGACCTGCCAAAGGAGAAGATATTATGACATATGCACAAAAATATATACAAGAAATTAAAGGCAAAAAGGTTGCATTCGTCGGTATGGGCGTTGCAAATCTTCCGTGTGCAAAATTTATGGCTCAGCACGGAATAGAAACCTATGCCTGTGATAAAAGAGACAGGGAATATATCGGCAAGGAAGCTTGCGACGAGCTTGAGGCTTTGGGCGTAACTCTCTGCCTCGGTGAAAGTTATCTCGATGTTTTACCCGAAATGGATATTGTTTTTCGCTCGCACGGTATTCTGCCGTTTCAAAATCCGTGGATTGGCGAGTGCATAAGAAGAGGACAAACCGTTACAACCGAAATGGAAGTTTTCTTTAAGTATTGTCCTGCAAAAATCTATGCCGTAACAGGCTCAAACGGTAAAACCACTACAACAACCCTCATTTCAAAAATGCTTGCACTTCAGGGATATAAAGTTATCCTCGGCGGTAATATCGGTAAGGCTTTAATGCCGTGCCTTGATGAAATAACCGAAAATGATATAGCGGTTGTCGAACTTTCGTCTTTTCAACTTTTGACTATGGGCAATATGGTCAACAGACCCGATGTTGCAGTCGTTACAAATATCGAATGCACCCATCAGGACCATCATATCAGCCTTGACGAATATGTAGATGCAAAGAGAAATATTCTTATTTATCAAAATTCTTCACAGCGTACTGTGCTTAATGCCGATTGTGATTACTCTATCGGAAATACGGTTTATCACGATATGAGATATGATGTCAGAGGTAAGCTTTATGAATTTTCGATTGAGCATCCTGTTGAAAACGGTGCTTATCTTGATACACAAAGCGGAGATATTTTCTTTGCAGAAAACGGAAAAATCACAACCGTTATGAATAAAGACGATATTAAAATTCCGGGTATGCATAATGTCGCAAATTACTGTACGGCAATTTCCGCCGTTTGGGGCAGCGTAAGCGTTGAGAATATTAAAAAGGTCGCTCAGACTTTTGGCGGTGTTGAGCATAGAATAGAATTTGTCAGAGAGCTTGACGGAGTCAGATATTACAACGATTCTATCGCAACCTCACCCAGCCGAGTTATCAGCGGCTTAAAAGCGTTCGGCAGAAAAATCATTGTTATCATGGGCGGAAGCGATAAGGGCAACGATATGACCGAAATGGTGCCTTACATTTTGAAATATGTAAAAACGCTCGTGCTAAACGGCGCAACAGCCGATAAAATTTATGATTGCATAGTAAACAGCGACGGCTATGAATCCTCGGGCTTGGAAATCATAAAAACAGATGTCCTAAAAAATGCCGTAGGTATTGCACGAGAAAAGGCACACAGCAGAGATATAGTAACACTTTGTCCTGCGTGTCCTGCTTTCGACCAGTTCAAAACTTTTGAATACAGGGGCAGAGAATATAAAAGATTGGTGAATGAATTTGAATAATAAAGAAATTATACAGCTGTTAAAAAAGCTTACTGATGTACCTGCCGTCAGCGGATGTGAAAGCGATTTTGCGCATTTACTCAGCGATATGCTTACTCCTTTCGGCAAAGCAAAAATAGATTCAATTAATAATGTAAGCTGTACCTTTGGCGAGGGAACACATTTTCTGCTTGACGCTCATATTGACCAAATCGGTATGATTGTTAAGGCTGTTACCGACGACGGCTTTATTAAGCTCGATAAGTGCGGCGGAATAGATAACAGAATGCTCACAGCAAGCGAAGTCAGCATTTGGGGCAAAAAAGAGGTCAGGGGAGTCATTTCCTCTTTGCCTCCTCATCTTCAATCAAAGGATGATAAGAAAAATGTTCCGTCACTTGATGACCTTGCAGTCGATGTAGGTATGACGAAGCAAGAAGCCGAACAGCTTATTTCGCTCGGTGACAGAGCAACATTTAAGCGTGTGTTTACTCCGTTGATGAATAATCAAATTTGCTCTAATTCGCTCGACAACAAAGCAGGTGTTTGTGCCGTGCTTTTGGCTTTGGAAAAGCTAATGGGTGTTAATGCTAAAATAACCGTTCTCTTTACCTCTCAGGAGGAGGTCGGACTTCGTGGTGCAAAAACAGGTTCATTTATTGACGGTGTGGACGAGGCAATTTGCGTTGATGTTTCCTTTGCTTATACCCCGTCCTGCAAAAAGAGTGAATGTGGCGAAATCGGTAAAGGCGCTATGATTGGATTTTCTCCGATACTCAGTAACGATATGAGCCGAGCAATGAAGAATGTCGCAATTAAAAAAGGAATTGCCTTTCAAGAGGAAATTATGGGAGGCGGTCATACCGGAACGGATGCGGATGTTATTTCCGTCAGCCGTTGCGGAATAAAAACCTCTCTTCTTTCAATCCCGCAAAAATATATGCATTCGCCTGTTGAGGTTGTTAATGTAAATGATATTGAGGCAACCGCTTGCCTTATTGCAGAGTATATTAAGCAGAGAGTAGGTGATGATAATGCTTAAAGATTTGTGTCTCTTAAACGGCACATCGGGTGACGAGGCTGCCGTAAGTGCATATATCATTAATGAAATTAAGGATTATTGCACCTGTACAAAGGATAATTTAGGCTCGATTATCGCTTATAAAAAGGGAAGAAAAAAGCCTGATAAAATTGTTTCCGTTAATGCCCATATGGACGAGGTAGGCTTTATTATCACAGGTGTTACACCCGACGGTTATCTTAGGTTTTCCTGTGTCGGCGGAATTGACAGTAAGGTGTGCCTTGACAGAACCGTTACCGTAGGGGCTGAGGGTGTTAAGGGTGTAATTGCAGATAAAGCATTTCATTTGCTTTCGGACAGCGAAAAAAATGTCGCTTCCGATTTTGATAAGCTTTTGATTGACATCGGAGCAGAAAATGAGGAGCAGGCTCTTTCGGTCGTGTCGCTCGGTGATTTCGCTTATTTTGACAGCGACTATACCGAACTTGGAAACGGTTATATAAAGGCTAAGGCTCTTGATGACAGAATAGGTTGTATGCTTATGATTGAGCTTATTAAGAGCGAACTTGAATATGACACGGTCTTTTGCTTTAATGTTCAGGAGGAGGTTGGCCTTCGTGGCTCGGCATGTACTGCTTTTACCGTTCAGGCAGATGTGGCACTCGTCCTTGAAGCTACAACAGCCGCCGATTTGGACGGTGTAACAGGAGCCGACAGAGTTTGTGTTTTGGGTAACGGAGCAGTTGTTTCGTTTATGGATAACAGAACTGTTTATGACAGAGACCTTTATAAACTTGCAATGAATACCGCCTCAGAAAACAACATTCCCGTGCAGACAAAAACCGCTGTCGCAGGCGGAAATGATGCAGGTGCTATTCAAACTTCGGGCAAGGGTGCAAAGGTGCTTGCAATATCACTTCCTTGCCGATATATTCATTCGGGTGCAAGCGTTGTAAAGCAGTCGGATATTGATAACACAAGAAAATTAATAAAGGAATTATTAAAAAAGATTTATGATTGAACAAATTGAAAGCCCTGAACTTTTTGACGAATGGCAAAAGAGGGATTTATATACCGTCAGAATTTTGGCTTTGCTTAAATCCTATGGCACGGCTTATCGCTTCGCTACCTTTTACCGTCAGATTTTAGATGGCAAAATCACAGCGATTCTTTCAAAGCTTGATAACGATATAACCTTGGCAGTAGACGACGGCTTTGATAATTATGAGCTTGTCAGGTTCTTTTGCATTACAGGACACGGCACCATTTTGTGTGACCCGATTTTTGAAATCGGTGCAAAATATGATGAGGGCGTTATTATGTCTTGCGATGTAAAGCGTGATTTGAATGTTATGGGTGCGGGTATGATAGGTATCAGCGTAGACGAGTACCCTAAACTTATGGATTTATATAATTTTATTGATTATGATAATCAGGATTTTAAGTCGTGGTATGTTGATATAAGCCATAGAGTGAGGCATAATACTGCTAAGGCATATACTCTTAATGTTGCGGGAAATGTTGTATCAAGCTCGATTTTGTCCTCGATTTATGACGATGATGCCGTACTTACCGCTGTTCGCACAGGCGAGGATTACAGAAGAATGGGCTATGGCGGATATTTGGTTTCATATATCTGCAACGATATTAAGGGTACTGTTTACCTTATGAGAGATGCCGAGCTTAACGAGCATTTTTATACCGACCTCGGCTTTAAGAATATAGGAATTTGGAGAATGTATAGATGAATCCGTTTTTTGAAATTGACGAACGAATAGAGGCGCAGTCACAAAGTGCAGTGGAGCTTTGTAAAGATGCCTTTGATGAAATAGAAAGAATTACAGAATTTAATCAGTTAAAGGTGCAAAAGGCTTTTATTGATAATTGTATTTCCGAAAGCCATTTTGTATCCTCAACCGGATACGGCTACGGCGACCGTGGCAGAGAAGCACTCGACAGAATGTGGGCGCAGATTTTCGGTGCAGAGGATGCGTTAGTAAGACATAACTTCACTTGCGGAACTCACACCCTTGCAACCGCATTATTCGGCGTTCTTCGTCCGGGTGATAAAATGCTTTGCGTTACCGGCACGCCTTATGACACGATTCACGGCGTTATCGGTATTACAGGCGAGGGGATGGGTTCTCTAAAGGACTTCGGCATTGCGTATGATGAGGTGGCATTAAAGGACGATAAGCCTGATTTAGAGGCTATTTCAAATGCCGTTGACGACAGCGTTACTATGGTTTACATTCAACGCAGCCGTGGATATGAGCTTAGACCGTCGCTCACCGTTGATGTCATTGAGGATATTGTTAAGGTGGCTAAGGCTAAAAATCCAAATGTTATCGTAATGGTTGATAACTGTTACGGTGAATTTACTCAAACTAAAGAACCTACCGAGGTCGGAGCAGACCTTATAGCAGGCTCTCTTATTAAAAACGCAGGCGGCGGTATTGCCAGAACGGGCGGATATATTTGCGGTAGGCACGACCTTGTGGAAAAATGTGCTTATAGGCTTACGACTCCGGGTCTCGGTAAAGAGGTCGGCTGTACTGTCGGAATGAACAGAGAATTATATATGGGTTTGTTCTTTGCTCCTCATACGGTCGGCGAGGCTCTTAAAAGTGCCGTTTACACAGCTGCATTGTTTGAGGGCTTTGGTTATGATGTAACTCCGAGATATAACGAAACAAGAGGCGATATTGTCCAGTGCCTCGGTTTAGAAAATGAGGAAAGCCTTGTTGCTTTTTGTCAGGGTATTCAAAGCGGAAGTCCTGTTGACAGTTTTGTTTTGCCTGAGCCTTGGGATATGCCGGGCTACGACAGTAAGGTTGTTATGGCAGCAGGTGCATTTACTCTCGGTTCGTCAATAGAGCTTTCGGCAGACGCTCCTATCAGAGAGCCGTTTTACGCTTGGATTCAAGGCGGACTTAATTTTCATTCGGCAAAGATTTGTGCAAAGCTTGCCGCACAATCTATGCTTAGAAAGGGATTGCTGAAAAATGAAGCATAATTATACAGGTATTAAACCCGAGAGCATTGAACTCTTGTGCCTAAACAGATTTAATGACTCAAAGGAATTTTATGAGGAACATAAAGAAGAATTAAAGCAGGGCATTACCGTTCCGCTTCGTCAAATGGTTCTTGATATGTCAGAGCTTATGTTTGAAATAGACGATAAGATGTATCTTGACCCCGTTCGTGCCGTTTCTCGTATTTATCGTGATACCCGTGGTAATCGCTCTAAAATTAAATACAGAGAAAATATGTGGGTGTTTTTCAGACGGTATAAAAAGGAATATCCCTCAGCACCGTTTTATTATTTTGAATTTTATCCCGACTCATACGGCTACGGTTTGGTGCTGTGGACTTGGAAGGCTTCTTCTATTAAGGTTGTGCATGATATGATTATTGAACAGCCTCGTCGCTTTAAGTCTGCACTAAAGGCTTGCGAGCAGGCAGGCTTTACCTTTGAAACATACGATACCTATAAAAAGGATAGGTACCCCGATGCGCCAAAGGAGCTGAAGCCCTATCTTAATGCAAAAAGCTTTGGCTTTTCGTATAACAGTAATGATTTGAGCGTCATAGCCTCTCCTGCTATTATTAACGAAATGAAGCTTGCGTTTGATGTAGCAGAGCCGATGTACGATTTTTTACTCGAAGCTTATGAGAGAATGCTTACACAGGGACTTATTACACCGGAGGTATAGTATGCTTCAAATGATTATCGGCAGAGCCGGAAGCGGTAAAACCGAATATGTGTTTAACAGTATAAAAAACAGAGTAGAGCAGGGTGACGGCAGCATCCTGCTTATTACTCCTGAGCAATTTTCATTTATCAGCGAAAGAAGACTGCTGAAGGACTTGGGAGAAGATAAGGTTAATTGTGTGGAAAACGGCTCGTTTTCAAGGCTTTCGGGCGATATAGCAAAAAAATACGGGTCTTTTACACTTCCTATGCTTTCAAAGGGTGCAAAGGCTGTGTTGTTTAAGAAGGCTTGTGATTTATGTAAGGATGAGCTTGAGCTTTTTTCTAAAAATGTAAATAATAATGCCTTTATCGCTTCTGCTATAAGAATATATGACGAAATGAAGGCTTGTCGTGTCTCCTGTGACGACATTATTTCGGCTTCGCAAAATGCTGAAAAGCTTACCTTGTCGCAAAAGCTTCACGATATAGCACTTATAATGTCCGCATATGACGAACTGATTAAGGATAAATATACAGACCCTGCCGAGGAACTCACATATCTTTATGAACGCTTGCTGACTCTTGATTATTTTAAGGGCAAAACCGTTTATATCGACGGTTTTTCAGGCTTTGTTGCACAGGAATATAAAATTCTTGAAATTATATTAAAGCAGGCTGACGCTGTTTATATAACATTTTGCTCACAACTCATCGAAAACAGGGATAAGTACAGCCTCTTTTCATATGTTAATTCTAATATTGATATTTTGACCTCTGTTGCAAAAAAGCAGGGTGTTGAAATATTGCCGCCTGTTTATTTGACGGAAAATCACAGGGCAAATAATGACGAGCTTCGTTGCCTTGAAAAAAATATTTATGCCGATACCAAAGCTCCGTATTCGGGTGCGGTATCCAATGTGTCTGTTTATTGTGCAAAAAATATTGTTGATGAATGCGATTATGTTTCATCTTCAATATCAAAGCTTCTCAGAAGAGGCATAAACCCTTGCGATATTACCGTTATCTGCCGTGATGCAGAAAAGTATCGCAGAGAGCTTCAGTTTGCGTTTTCAAAATATAATATTCCGTATTTTGACGACGAAAGACAAAATATATCCTCACAGCCTTGTGTTATGTTTATTAATTATCTGTTTAGAGTGTGTGAGTATTATTTTCGCTCCGACGATGTTTTCTCGCTTCTTAAAACAGGACTTACTCAGCTTGATACAGAAAGTATTTCAAGCCTTGAAAATTACGCTTTTATGTGGAATATTAACGGTAATAAATGGAAGTCACCGTTTACTGAATCCACTAAGGGTTTTGTAGAGGAAATCACCGATTCCGATAAAAAGGCACTTGAAAAAATCAATACATACAGGGAGTATGTTTCCTCTCGACTTGAAAATTTTTCGCATAGAGTAAAGAGTACAGATGCTAAGGGCATTTCGACTGCTATTTATTATACGCTGCTTGATTTTTCGGTAGATAAGAATATAAAGCAGTTGGCAGTTGCACTTGATGAAAACGGAAAATCAGCTCTTGCATTGGAACAGGGCAGAGTTTGGGATTTGCTGATGGATATTCTTAATCAGCTTGCCACGCTCTCTGACGGAGAGAAAATAAGTATTAAGGAATACGCAAAGCTTTTCAATCTTATGATTGCAAACGAGGACTTGGGTAATGTTCCGATAGGACTTGATAATGTTCAGTTCGGCTCTGCCGACAGAATACGCTGTAATAATCCGTATGCGTGCTTTGTCCTCGGGGCGAACGAGGGCGAATTTCCTCAAAATGTTTCCTCCTCGGGACTTCTCAGCGAGGCAGACAGAGTAAGGCTTATCGACGATGATTTTAAGCTTTATTCTTACGGAGAAACGCTGAATGCTCAGGAACGATTTTTTGCATATATGGCTGCTTCGTGTGCCACTGATATGCTGTTCGTTTCTTACAGAAATTCTGTTG
Organism: uncultured Oscillospiraceae bacterium; assembly: GCA_900539165.1. Classification (GTDB taxonomy): domain Bacteria; phylum Bacillota; class Clostridia; order Oscillospirales; family Acutalibacteraceae; genus Eubacterium_R. The sequence goes on along the minus strand of UQAZ01000002.1, from coordinate 20,694 downwards.
ACGATACATGTGAAAGCTCCCTTGTAAGTGAAATAAAGGATGCGTTAAATGAATTAACCGTTGAACACGCACCAAACGATATTACTTTAGACTGCCTTGAAAGTGATGCAAATGCCTTTGAATATCTTGCGTCGGATTATGACGCTGACAGCGAAATAATTGCTACTCTAAAGCAGTATTTTTCAGAAAAAAAGGATTACGAATACAGACTTAATGCAGTAAACGCTCTTTGCGAAAATCCCCAAATGCAAATTAAAAACAAGGAACTTGCAGAAAAACTGTTTAAGAAGGATATGTACCTGTCAGCATCAAGAATTGAGGATTATTATAATTGTGCTTTTAGGTATTTTTGCAAATTCGGACTTAATGTCAGACCGAGAACAAAGGCAGAAATGAACGCAATGCAAACCGGTACGGTTATCCATTTCGTACTCGAACATCTGATTAAGGATGTGTCTACAAAAAGACTTGTTCAGCTTGATAAAAATGAAATTGCAAGTCTTACAGAAAAATATTTGAAAATCTATTTTGATACCAAAATGGGCGACAGCGAAAAGCAAAGCGCAAGATTTAAGTATCAGTTTATGAGACTGTCTAAAATGCTTACAGAGGTTGTTATCAGATTGCGTGATGAATTTCTTAACAGCGACTTTGAAGCGAAAGCATTTGAACTATCTATCGGCGACGGAAGTGAAAATGAAGAGGTTATGTCAAAGACCTATAAGCTTTCGGACGGAGGTACCATAAAAATCAAAGGCTCAATAGACCGTGTTGATACCTATGTAGAAAACGGCGTTCAGTATGTAAGGGTTGTCGATTATAAAAGCGGAAGCAAAGAATTCAAGCTCAGCGATATTTTGCACGGCTTAAATTTGCAGATGTTCATTTATCTGTTTACACTCTGTGCGTCGGATAATAAGCTTTCGGGTGTTGAGGCAGGCGTGCTTTATATGCATTCTGCAAGAAGCGTTTTCAACGTTGAAAGAAATGCTAAGGATTTATCTTCTAAGGAAAATAAAGAATTTTGTATGAAGGGCGTTGTCTTAAATGACGAAGAGCATAGCATTGCCGAGCATATGGACAGAGAGTGGAGTAATAAATATATTCCGGTTTCATTAACAAATAAAGGCCTTGGCGGTAATATTGTTTCTCTTGCCGACCTTGGAAGAATTTCTGCAAAAATAGACGAACTCATTGTTTCTATGGGCGATAATCTTCATAACGGAAACATTCCGCAGTCGCCTGCAAATTCCGAAAAGCACAATAAGACCTGTGAATTTTGCGATTATAAGGATGTTTGTAAAAACAAGAAAGAAATTATACCAAATTCGTTTAACGATATGGATTTTGAAGATGCAATTAAAGCCTTAAAGGAGGATGTGAATAATGACTAAATGGACCGTCCCCCAACAAAATGCGATTAATGCAAAAAATTCAAATATATTGGTAAACGCTGCGGCAGGCTCGGGTAAAACTGCCGTCCTTGTTGAACGAGTTATCAAAACGGTTATTGATGACGGTGTTCCTATTGATAAGCTTCTGATAGTTACCTTTACCAATGCCGCCGCTTCTGAAATGCGAAACAGAATTGCAAAAAAACTGCGTGAAGTGATAAGCACCGCCGCAAATGAGCCTAACTCGGATGAAATTATTTCAAGGGCGAAACGACAGTATTCGCTTTTGCCCGGTGCTATGATTTGCACTATCGACTCTTTTTGTATAAATCTTGTAAGAGAAAATTTCTTTAAGCTTGATATTCAGCAGGATTTCAGCATTATGGATGATTCGCAGCGTATGCTTGTGGAGCAGACTGTCCTTGATGAGATAATTGACAGCTATTACGAAAGCGGTGATAATAACTTTTATGACCTCGTAGAAATGTTTTCATCATCTAAAAATGACAGCGACCTTTCCGCATTTATCCGCCAAATTAATTTGTTTACCTCGTCGCAGGCTTTCCCCGATACTTGGCTTGATGAGGCTTGCGAGATGTATAATCCGAGTGTAAAGCTTTCCGATTCGTTTGTTGCACAGCACGCATATGAACGAACCGAAGAATCCCTTGATTACGCAGTCGAGCTTATTAACAATTCTATTTCGTCCCTTGTTACAGACGATTTGCTTTATGATAAGTACAAGGATATGCTTTTGAGCGAGAAAGATTATGTTGAATATGTAAGAACTGTGCTGGAGCAAAGGCAGTGGGATAAAATCACCGACGCTGTAAATAATGTTACTTATATCAGAATGCCTACCAAGAGAGGTTATACAAGTCCGTCAAGAGCTATCGTTACTGCCAACAGAGCGATATATAAGGAGCTGTTTCAAAAGAAGCTTAAAGCACTTTATTCTGTGTCTGCCGATGAGTATGAGCAGGATTGTAAAAGGCTTTATCCTATGATTTGTCTGCTTTGTAAGATTATTAAGGAATTTTCTTTGGCAGTAAAAGAGGAAAAAAGAAAGCTAAATTCTTACACCTTTGCCGATGTTGAACACTTTGCAATCGAGCTTTTGTTTTACAGAGATAACGACGGCAATGTTGTAAAAACCGATTTGGCAAAAGAGCTTAGCGATAATTTTTATGAGATACTTGTTGACGAGTATCAGGATACAAATTCGGCTCAGGATACATTGTTTAAGATGCTTTCAAACGGTCATAACAGATTTATGGTAGGTGATATGAAGCAGAGCATTTATCGTTTCAGACTTGCTATGCCTCAAATCTTTAATGCTAAAAAGGAAGCGTATGCTGATTTTGAGCGAAACGGTAATAAACAAAGCTATAAAATAAATCTTGATACAAATTTCCGTTCAAGAGCTGAAATATGCTCTTATGTTAATTTCGTCTTTTCCCACTTTATGTCCTCAAAGGTCGGTGAGGTAAACTATGACGGTAACGAACGACTCAATAACGGTTTGGAATATGAAAAAACCGATATTCCGTCTGCTTCGCTTTATCTGCTTGAAACGCCCGAGGATAAGGACGCAAATGAGTATGAGGCAGAAAAGGTTGCCGAATACATTATATCTAAGGTTCAAGGCGCAGAACTTGTTATGGATAAGAACGGATACAGACCTATCAAGTACGGTGATTTTGCCGTTCTTATGCGTTCCGATAAGGATAAAGTACCTGTGTTTGCAGAGGTGTTTTCAAGGTACGGCATACCGACTGTTTTTAATAACAAGTCAAATTTGTTTTCTGCTAATGAAGTGCTTATTCTTCTTAACCTTTTGCGAAGTATTGATAATCCGTTGCAGGACGTGCCTCTTTTGGCAACGCTTATGTCTGCTTTTTACGGCTTTACACCGGATGACCTTGCCGGAGCAAAATTGAAGCGTAACGCTAAAAATCTGTATAATTCAATTATTGATAATTTGGATTTCTCCGTGTTTGTAAATGATTTGAAGAGGTACAGAGAGTATGCAAGCTCAATGAGTGTCGAAAGCCTTATCAGAACAATTATATCCGAAACCTCTTATCTTTCCGTTATTTCGGCAATGGGCAATCACGAGCAAAGAGTGCTTAATGTTATGAAGCTTGTCGATATAGCAAAGAGGTTTGACGGCGGGGATAATGTCGGTTTGACCTCGTTTTTGAGATATGTTGATGCCATTATTGATAATAAGTTTAATATTGAAAGTCCGGCAGTTACCCATACCGACAGTAACGCAGTCAATATTATGACTATACATAAATCAAAAGGACTTGAATTTCCTGTCTGTATTCTTGCGGGAAGCAGTCATCAGTACAATACCGATGACACTAAGAAAAGAATACAGCTTAATTCTCGCTTTGGTATCGGCTTGAAAGTGTATAACGAGGATACGCTCAGCAGATATGATTCTTTGCAGTATACCGCTTTGAAAGAAATAAATTCTCGTGAATTGATGAGCGAAAATCTTCGTGTTCTTTATGTTGCGCTTACAAGAGCAAGAGAACAATTCGTTACATTTTATACAACAAAGAACATTCATGATACCGTCAATAAAAAAGCAAGTATGATTAATGACGGTGCTGTTTCGCCTCTTTCCGTTCAAAAGGTTCGCAGTGACGGCGACTTTATTATTACGGCTGCTCTTCTTCATAAAGACGGACAGGTTCTCCGTGATATGTGCGATGTTGATGTTAAGGTGGATATGCAGTCATACGATTTTGATATGTCTGTAAATATCATAACCTCCGATAATGCTCTGCAAGAGGCCGAGGCAGTTAAAAAACCCGAACAGCAGGCTGATATTGCTTTGCTTGAAGAAATAAAGAAAAGACTGTCGTTTAGGTACGATAGGCTTTCCCTTGCAAATTATCCGTCGAAGCTTACCGCCTCCTCACTTGATGAGGCACACCGAAGCTATGAGTATTTAACCTCGTCAAAGCCCGCCTTTTTAACAGAGGGAAATATGACATCGGCTCAAAAGGGAACCGCAATGCATACATTTATGCAGTATTGCGATTATGATAATGCAAGACGGAATTTGCAAAACGAAATTGACAGGCTCGTGTCGCTGTCGTATATCACTTTGCAACAGGCAGAGGTGTTAAATAAGGACAGACTTAACGAGTTTTTCAATTCGGAGCTTGCACATAGAATATTTAACGGCGACAGGGTATATAGGGAATACAAAATATCTGCGTTTGTTCCCGTGTGCAATATTGAAAATACCGAATTTGATGATGAGGTTTTGATTCAAGGTATTGCCGATTGCGTCTTCGAGGAAAACGGAGAGCTTGTACTTGTTGACTATAAAACCGACAGGGCTGAAAGCGAGACAGAGCTTCTTGATAAGTATAAAAATCAGGTAGCATTTTATAGGTACGCAATAGAAAAATCTCTCAAAAAACCGGTTAAAGAGGCAGCATTGTATTCTTTTTATCTAAATAAACCGTGTATTTACAAATAATTTGAAAAAAACTCTTGCAATTTATTTCAATCTTTGTTATAATTCTTGCGTTATGAGATTAAGTGAGGTGAAAGTTATGAAGGAAGGAATCCATCCGGATTATCAAACATGTACAGTTAGATGTGCTTGCGGTGCAACATTTGAGACTAAAAGCACTAAAGGCGATATGAAGGTAGATATCTGCTCAAAGTGTCACCCATTCTATACAGGTAAGCAAAAGCTTGTAGATACAGGTGGACGAGTTGAGAGATTCAACAAGAGATTTGCTAAAAAGGGCTAATCAAAGAATAACGGCAACAGTAGGTAACACTTCTGTTGCCTTGTTTTTTAGCAGGAGGCTTTATGCAGGAGTATAAGACGGTCGAGCTTGAAGCGGATGATTTCTTTATTGAAAAGAAATCGAAATTTATCGGCTATGCAAAGCCTGTGCAAACTCAGGAGCAGGCTGCCGAATTTATTTCAAAAATTAAATCAAAGCATTGGGACGCAACGCATAATGTTTATGCCTATGTTCTGCGTGAAAATAATATACAGCGTTACAGCGACGACGGCGAGCCGAGTGGTACGGCAGGTGTTCCCGTTTTGGATGTTTTGCTCAAGGAAGGCTTGGTTGATGTCTGCGTTGTCGCTACGAGATATTTTGGCGGAACACTCTTAGGTGCAGGCGGTCTTGTCAGAGCTTACAGCCACACCTCAAAGATTGCCGTTGATGCGGCAGGCATTATCACTATGGCTCAGTGCAGTATTATGTCTGTGTGCGTTGATTATTCGTTTTATGAGCGACTGAATATTTTGCTGTCGGATTTTTCTGCCATTGTTCGTGATACTCAGTTTTCGGATAATGTAGTTGTTGAATTTTCCGTCAGAGATGACAGGGTACAGCCTCTTAGTGATAAATTGACCGATGTGTCAAACGGTCGGTATAGCCTTAAATTTCTTAGAAATGAATTTTCTAAGGTTTTGTAAATATACGCTTACTTAAAAAACGGTGAGAGCAATTTGGATTGTCCTCACCGTTTCATTTTTTATTTATCGTTTTCTATATTAATTACATTTATTTCGGGGTGGTTGAATAATCTAAACGGAAATTCCGCATTGCCCAGTCCTCTCGATACTATAAGCATAGGTCTGCTGCCAAATGAGCCTTTTGCGTATTTGGGCAAGAAACCCTGACCGGGCGAAAAAATCGGACCTATAAAAGGCAGGCAGAATTGACCGCCGTGTGCATGTCCCGATAGCTGTATGTCAAAATCATATTGAGAATAATTCATTTCCTTTACACCCTCAAAGTTTTCCGGGAAATGTGACATTACGATTTTGTAGCCGTTGCCTTTGTTTAATTCGTTAAAGTATTCCGACATATCCTTGTATTCAAATGTGCCGTTTTTCCTTGCCTTGTAATCCTCAAAATCCGCCTGATTTTCGTCGAGTCCGAGTATGTCTATTTCACCGTTTTCCGAGTCATAAACGCTCATTCTGTTTAACAGTACAATAAACCCTGTATCTTTAAGCTCGTCCATAAGTCCGTCGAAATCGCTCAGCCTGCGTTCGTGATTTCCTGTTATATAGTAAACCCTTGCCCGTTTTACAAGCTCTTTGCCGTAGATAAGCATTTTTTGTTTGTTTTTTTCGTGGTCGTTGATATAATCACCCGTAATGCAAATTATATCGGGATTTATTTCGTCAAGCTTTTTCAAAACTTTCTTAAAAGGCTTGGAATGCAGGTCGCTTAACTGTACGATTTTTACTTTGCCTTTGATTTTATCGCTTTTCAAATCGTATTGAGTAATATCTATTATGTTGTTTTGCAGATATAAAAATATGGCTATGAGCGTTATTATTGCCATTGCCAAGATTATTATAAAGATATGTTCCATTTTACACCTCTTTTTTATCATATCCCAATTAAAAAAATTAGTCAAGAAAAATAAAGGGAATATGTATAAAATGCAGTATATAATAAATAGAAAGCAAAATTGGTATATTTTTGACGAAAGGGGAATTTATGACGCAAAAGCTGATTAGAGAAATTACGGAAGAAAACGAAAAGAAAATTCTTTCTCCCTATGCTGCCCTTTCGGTAAATTCTCGGGGTAGACAGAGAGACGAGGCAGAATGTGACATTCGCACCTGCTTTCAGCGTGACAGGGACAGAATTATTCATTCTCAGTCGTTTAGAAGATTAAAACATAAAACCCAGGTGTTTCTTGCTCCGACAGGCGACCATTATCGTACTCGCCTTACTCATACACTTGAGGTATCTCAGATTGCCCGTACTATCGCAAGAGCGCTTCAGCTTAACGAGGATTTGACAGAGGCTGTTGCATTGGGACACGATTTGGGACATACTCCTTTCGGTCACGCAGGCGAGAGGGCGCTCGCAGGTCTGTCACCAAACGGCTTTAAGCATTATGAGCAGAGCGTGAGAGTTGTTGATTATCTCGAAAAGGACGGTAAGGGATTGAATCTTACCGACGAGGTGCGAAACGGTATTTTGTGCCACACAATCGGCGAGGACGCTTATACTCTCGAAGGACAAATTATAAGAATTGCCGATAAAATTGCTTATATAAATCACGATATTGACGACGCTATTCGTGCCGAGGTTATGAATGAGGAGGATATTCCTCTTGAACTGAGAATGTCACTCGGTATGAGCAAAAGCGAGCGAATTAATAATATGGTGCTTAATGTTATACATAACAGCTCCCACGACCGCATTCTTATGAGTGATGAATTTTGGGATTTGTTTAACGATTTGCACGACTTTATGTTTACTGCCGTATACCGTAACCCTGTTTGCAAGGGTGAAGAGGTAAAGGCAGTTGCAATGCTCGAAAAAATTTATGAGCATTATACCAAATACCCTGAGCAAATGCCTTATCCATATTGCTCGATTGCAGAAAAGGAAAGCGTAGACAGAGCTGTTTGTGATTATATCGCAGGTATGAGCGATAATTATTCGCTTAAAATATTTAATCAGCTTTATGTTCCGAGGTTTTGGATAGAATAATTTTGAAAGGAGTTAAAAATGCCGATATTAAGTGACAGTTTTTTGCAAGAGGTCAGAATGCGTACCGATATTTCGGAACTGATTTCAAGCTATGTTACATTGAGAAAGCGTGGCAATACGAGTATCGGACTTTGCCCGTTTCATAATGAAAAAACTCCTTCTTTTACTGTTTATGAGGATACTCAAAGCTTTTACTGCTTTGGTTGCGGTGTCGGCGGAGATGCCGTAACATTTGTTAAAAAGATTGAGAATCTTGATTATTTGGACGCTGTTAAGCTTCTTGCAGAGCGTGCCGGTATGCAGATGCCCGAAGAAAGCACATATGATGATACTCTCGCAAAAATGAGAAGAAAGGTTTTGGAAATCAACCGTGCAACCGCTAAATTTTATCATAGCTATATGATGAGCGAAGAGGGCAGGGTAGGACTTGAATATTTTCTTTCACGAGGACTTAGCAGAAAAACCATTCAGCATTTCGGCTTGGGTTATGCCCCGAATGATTGGCACAGCCTTGAAAAGCACCTTAAAACGCTCGGCTTCAAGCAGGTTGAAATGCAAGCGGCAGGAGTTATTAAGCAAGGAAAAAAGGGCTATTATGATACATTTGTCAATAGGGTTATGACACCGATTATTGATGTTCGTGGAAATGTAATTGCCTTTGGAGGCAGAGTGCTTGACGATTCTAAGCCTAAGTATATGAACTCAGCCGATTCGCTTGTTTATAAAAAAACTTTTGAGCTTTTCGGCTTAAATTTTGCGAAAGACAGCAGCGAGGACAGCATAATCCTCTGTGAGGGTTATATGGATGTTATCGCTATGCATCAGGCAGGATTTACCAATGCGGTCGCAGGTTGCGGTACTGCACTTACGCCCGAGCAGGTTCGTCTTATTTCAAGATATGCCAAAGAGGTTGTCTTGATTTATGATAACGATGAAGCAGGGCAAAAAGCTTTGAATAAAGCTATAAGATTGTTTGAACAGACGGATGTTAAGATTAGCATACCGAGGCTCAGCGGCGGCAAGGACCCCGACGAGATTATTCATAAGCTTGGTAAAGAACGCTTTGCCTCAATGATTGAAAATTCATCGAGCGAGGTCGAGTTTGCACTCGTAGAGGCACGAAGCAAGTATGACTTGCAGACCACAAGGGGTAAAAGTCTGTATGCTAACGACGCCGTTAAAATTCTCAGCACCGCAAATCCGATAGAAAGAGATTTGTATCTTTCGAGAATTTCTGAAGAACTCGGAATAGAGAAAAGAGCAATTCAGGCTCAACTTGACCATTTTTTGGCAGAAAAAAAGAAGAATAGCCAAAAACAAAATTTCAAAAAAATTATTGATAACGATATGCTCCAAATGAGAAAGGAAAGCCACGATTCCTCTGCAACCCCTGTTATGCTAAAAGCAGAGCAGAGAATAATCGGATTGCTTTTGACCCATCCTGATTGTATTAAGTTTTGTGATGAACTTAGTGACGAAATGTTCAGCGAGGGATTTTACAGAAAAGCATATCAAACCGTTACTCAGAGAATTAAAGAAAATATGTCGCTTGATTTAATTGTGTTCAATGAAAATTTCAGCGACGAAGAAATGAGTAAGCTTACCAAAATCATTCATTCCACCCAAGGCAGCAGTAATCCTAAGCAGGAATTTAAGGATTGCGTAAATGTTGTTAAAAAGGAATTTGATAAAAATAATAAGGTGAAAGCATCGGAACTTGATGACGATGCGTTCAGAAGTATGTTTAAGAACAAAAATACATAAGAGGAGATTTAATATGGACAAGATTAAAGCAAATACACCTGACGAGGAAAAGAAGCAAAATGCGTTTAAGAAGCTTGTAGAAAAGGGCAAGACCTCCGGTCATCTTACCGCACAGGAAATTGACAACCTTATAGTTGAACTTGACCTTGATGTAAATGAGCTTGAAACGCTTAACGACCTCATTGATGCAAATAATATCAGCATTATTGATGACTTTTCATCAGAAACACTTGACGGTATTTCTCTTGAGGTTGACTTGCCTAAGGAAACAGACGCAGCGGATACAGTTGCAGTAAATGACAGTGCCGCTATGGATGACCCTGTTAAGGTTTACTTAAAGGAAATCGGCAGAATTCCGCTTCTCACCGCAGAGGAGGAAATTGAGCTTGCCATTAAAATAGCAGACGATGACGGGCAGGCAAAGAAGCGTCTTGCAGAAGCAAATCTCCGTCTTGTTGTAAGTATTGCAAAGAGATATGTCGGCAGAGGTATGCAGTTCCTTGACCTTATCCAAGAGGGCAACCTCGGTCTTATTAAGGCGGTTGATAAGTTTGATTATACTAAGGGCTTTAAGTTTTCTACCTATGCAACATGGTGGATTAGACAAGCTATCACAAGAGCAATAGCCGACCAAGCAAGAACAATTCGTATTCCTGTTCATATGGTTGAAACTATTAATAAGGTTAAAAAGGCGCAGTCACAGCTTCTTCACCTTAACGGCCACGAGGCAACACCTGAGGAAATCGCAGATTATCTTGAAATGCCTGTTGATAAGGTAAGAGAAATAATCCGAGTATCGCAAGAACCTGTGTCACTTGAAACTCCAATCGGTGAGGAGGAGGATTCTCACCTTGGCGACTTTATTCCGGATGATGAGGCACTTGCACCGGCTGATGCGGCATCTATGAGTTTACTTAAAGAACAGCTTGCAGAGGTTCTTCAGACTCTTACTCCAAGAGAAGAAAAGGTGTTAAAGCTCCGTTTCGGTCTTGAGGACGGCAATCCAAAAACTCTCGAGGAAGTCGGTAAAGAATTTAATGTAACCCGTGAGCGTATCAGACAGATTGAAGCTAAGGCACTCCGCAAGCTTCGTCACCCAAGCAGAAGTAAAAAATTAAAGGACTTTTTAGATTAATGGAACAAAAGAAAATTGACAGAATAAATGAGCTTGCCCATAAGGCAAAAACTCCGGAGGGCTTGACAGAGGACGAAAAAAAGGAGCAGGCTGAGCTTCGCCTTGAATATGTTAATTCGTTTAAGGCGAGTCTTGCCGAACAACTTGCAAATACCTATATTGTCCGTCCTGACGGTACAAAGGAAAAGCTTGAGAGAAAAAAGAGAAATGAAAACTAAGAGTAAATTGATTATCATGGAGGGACTTGACGGAAGCGGAAAGTCTACTCAAACTCAACTTCTTGAGGATTACTTTAATTCTCAAAATATAGACTATAAAAAAATTAAATTACCGGATTACGACAGCCCGTCAAGCACGCTTGTTAATATGTACCTTGGCGGAGAATTCGGCTCGAATGCAAATGATGTAAACGCTTATGCCGCATCTGCTTTTTATGCCGTTGACCGTTTTGCTTCCTATAAGCTTAAATGGAAGGACGATTACGAAAAGGGTACCGTAATTCTTGCCGACAGATATGCAACTTCAAATTCTATCTATCAAATGGAAAAAATTTCCGAGGAAAAGTGGGATGAATATTTGCAGTGGACAGAGGATTTCGAGTACGACAAAATCGGCATACCCCGTCCCGATGCGGTGATATATTTGGATATGCCCGTAGAGATTTCGCAAAAGCTTATGACCTCACGCTATAACGGGGATGAGGGCAAAAAGGATGTTCACGAGGTGAATGTTGAATTTCTCAAGGCTTGCAGAAAATCCGCACTGTATGCCGCTGAAAAGCAAGGTTGGCATATCGTAAACTGTTCCGACGGGGAAAAACCATATTCGATAGAGCAAATTCATAAGGCTGTTGTTGAAATTGTGGATAAGGAGCTTTCAAATGCTTAGCTTTAAGAAACCTGAAATCAGCGATAAACAGTGGGTGAACGCTTGCCTCCGGCACGCAAACAGTATGAACTGTGAGTACACCTTCGGTAATCTTTTTCTTTGGAGCGAATCGTATAAAACCGAAATATGTAAATATAATGATTTCTTGATTGTCAGATGGCACGACGGCGAAAGCCTGACTTATTCTGTTCCTCTTGGTGAGGGCGATTTCACCGACGCTGTTGAAAAAATTATTGATGATGCAAGAGCTAATAATACAACGCCAAAAATTTACGGTATAACCGAAGGCTATCTCGGAATGCTTCAAGAGGCATTTTTCGGTAAGTTTGATTATAATTTTGATGACGCATTTAACGATTATATTTATTCTGTCGAAAAAATGGCTTCTCTTTCAGGAAAGAAGTATCATTCAAAGCGTAATCACATAACATTTTTTAAGAAAACAAATCCCGATTGGCAGTTTGAACCGTTGACAAAGGATAATATAGATGAGTGTATTGCACTTCACGCAAAATGGATAGAAAATAAGGACAGCGATAATGAGGATTATTCCTTTGAGTTTGAAGCTGTGCTTAGGGCTTTTGAGTATTTTGATGAACTTGATTTTGTCGGCGGTCTTATCAGAGTAAACGGTGAGGCTGTGGCATTTACACTCGGTGAGGGGCAGGTAGGCTCGTCCTGCTTTGTTACTCATTTTGAAAAAGCACCTGCCGAAATGCGTGGAGCATATCCTATTATCTGTCAGGAATTTACAAAAAACTGCCTGCTCGGTAAATATGAGTATGTAAATCGTGAGGAAGACTTAGGCATTGAGGGACTTAGAAAGGCTAAGCAGTCTTATTATCCCGAGATTTTTCTCAGTAAGGGCGTTGCTGTGTATAATGATTAAGGCATATAATGACTTAAACGGTATCGCAGAAATTTGGTGTGAAGCATTCGGTGATACCTTTGAAGATGTAAAATATTTTTTTGAAAATTTGAAATACGGTAAATGCTTTGCTTATATAATTGACGGCAAGGCTGTGTCGCTTCTCTTTCTTGTGGATTGTTCTATCGGTGACAGTACGGCAAAATATATCTATGCCGCCTGTACGCTAAAGCAATTTAGAGGTATGGGGTATATGTCCCGGCTTTTGTCATATGTCTGTTCGTTGGGTAGTGATGTGTGCCTTATTCCTGCTGATGAACGTCTTGTGACTTATTATAAGCAAAGAGGTTTTGAGGAAGTCAGAAGTGTTGACGAATTGAATTTTTTTGAAAATGATGTGATTAATAACGACTATCTCATTGTGGGATGTTCGCTTAAAGAACCCATTGTATTGCTTAATACGGAGGATTAATTATGGTATATGTATTTTTGGCAGACGGCTTTGAAATTATCGAGGCTTTAGCTCCCGTTGATATGATGCGTCGAGCAAAGATTGATGTTAAAACTGTCGGTGTTACCTCGCAAATCGTAAATTCATCTTGCGGCGTCGGAGTTAAATGCGATATGACGATTGATGAATTTGATTTTTATGATGTTGAGGCTGTCGTTTTGCCGGGCGGTATGCCGGGTACACTTAATTTAGAGGCAAATCAAGCAGTTCAAAATGCTGTTGATAACGCTTGTAACACTAACGCTTTGATTTGTGCAATCTGTGCCGCACCGTCCATATTGGGACATAAGGGTCTCCTTCAGGGTAAGCAGGCAACATGTTTCCCGGGATTTGAGGGTTCGCTTGACGGTGCAAACCTTAGCGAAGATTTTGTCGCTGTTGACGGCAACATTATTACCGCAAGGGGCGCAGGAGTTTGTATCGACTTCGGCTTAGAGATAGTTAAGCAATTAAGAGGCGGAGAGCTTTCGGATGAAATCAGAAAATCAATTCAGTCAAGATAAAAAATATTTAAGAAGCTATGCAAGACAGCGAAGAGCCAGCTTGCAGAATAAGTCCGATTTGGATTTTAAGATTTGTCAAAAATTTCTTTGTTGCGACCTTTATAAGAAAGCCAATACCGTTCTTGCATATTGCTCATTGCCCGACGAGATTAATACGGATGTTATAATCCAATCTGCCTTTGACGACGGAAAAAAAGTGGCAGTTCCGCTGTGCCTTGATTCAAACGGTACAATGGAGTTTTATTACATATCCTCGTTTGACGATTTGCATATAGGCTCTTTTGGTGTAAGAGAGCCGAGTGCCAAGAAATCTGCTCAGGTGCAGGATTTTTCACAAGCTGTGATTATTTTGCCCGGGCTGTGTTTTGATAAAAATAACTATCGTCTTGGCTATGGCAAGGGGTATTATGACAGATTTTTGGAAAAACACCCTTTAATTTCTGTGGGATTGTGCTATAATAGCCTTATTGTGGATAAACTTCCAACTGATATTTATGACAAAAAAGCAGATTTTGTAATTACCGAATCTGACTGACGGAGGAAATATGCAAAGCAATAATAAAGATAATAAGGATTTTTATTTCTCAAATAATGAAGCGGCAGTTGCTAAAATAGATAAGCAAGTAAAAAAGGAAAACAAGAAGCCTGCAAAAAAAGGCGGCGTAGGCTCAACTTATATGTTTTTCATTATTGTGATTGCTGTTTCGGTTGTTGTTTCGATTTATGCCATTTTATGTATGAATGATATTTTGGCTATTACAAAGACTAAATCAAATGTAACCGTCTCATATTCTCAGCAAATTGAAAGCTCAAATGAAGCGATTGATATGCTGCATAAAAAGGGACTTATTAAGTGCAAAAACTTCTGCAAGTTTTTTGTAAAGCTTCGTGACACGGTTATCAGTACATCCCGTTTAGGCGGTCCGTATGAACCCGGTATGTATTATCTTAACGGTAAAATGGGACTTGAAGGTATGCTCGTTACGCTAAAAGGTAATACCGTTTCCAGCGAAACCGTAACGCTGACATTCCCCGAGGGTTATACTGTTCCGGAAATTGTTAATAAACTCGCCGAATACGATGTTTGCGATAAGGCGGCATTGCTTTCTGTTATTCAGTCTACTGAGTTTACCTATTCACTCGTTACCGACTTAAAGGCAAATGATAATGTGCCGTACAGACTTGAGGGCTTCCTTTATCCGGATACCTACGAATTTTTCATTAACGAAAGTGCGTCAAGTGTAATTCGTAAATTCCTTGAAAACGGCGAGTCTAAATTCACCGAAGAGTACAAAACCCGTGCGTCTGAGATGGATCATTCTATTTACGAAATTATGACAGTCGCTTCTATTATAGAAAAAGAGGCGGCAAACGATGAGCAAAAGCGTACAATTGCCGCAATTATCTATAATCGTCTTAATGATAAGGCTAATTTCCCGACCTTGGGCTGCCTTTCAACCTCGGATTATATTACTAATAAGGTTGCACCTAATTTGTCCTCGACATCTTCGCACACCTCGGAGTATTATTTAACCTATTATAATACTAATACAACTTCAACCGTTGTAGGCTTGCCGGCAGGACCTATTTGTAATCCGGGTAATGAATCTATTTATGCCGCATTGTATCCTGAATCTACTAATGATAAATTCTTCTTCCACGATACAAAAGGAAATATGTATACGGCAGAAACTTATTCGGAATTCAAAGCAAAAATCAGAAAATACGCACCTTATTTGGAATAATAATATGAATCAAAATTTGGAACTTTTGTCTCCGGCAGGAGATATGGAACGATTAAAGCTTGCAGTTAAGTTTGGCGCAGATGCTGTTTATGTAGGCGGCGAGATGTTCGGTATGAGAACAAACCCGTCTAATTTCAACTCCGAACAGCTAAAACAGGCTGTTGAGCTTGTGCATGCCAATAATAAAAAAATATATCTTACTTGCAATACTTTGCCTCGAAATAATGAAGTGGAGTATTTGCCCGAATATCTTAAATATGTAGCTGAAATCGGTGTCGATGCTCTTATTATAGCCGATATGGGCGTTCTTGCTATGGCTAAAAAGTATGTGCCTGAGGTTGAAATCCATATGTCAACTCAGGTGGGCATAGTTAATTATGCCGCTGCTAATGCACTTTATGATATGGGTGCAAAGAGAATTGTAACCGCCCGTGAGCTTTCGCTTGATGAAATTAAGACTATCAGAGATAAGGCTAATCCTAATCTTGAAATAGAAACCTTTGTTCACGGTGCAATGTGTATGTCCTTTAGCGGCAGATGTATTCTGTCCGATTATATGGTCGGTAGGGATGCTAACAGAGGAGACTGCGCTCAGCCTTGCAGATGGAAATACCATCTTGTTGAGGAGACGAGACCGGGACAGTATTTTCCTGTTAATCAGGACGAGAACGGTACATATATATTTAATTCAAGAGACCTGTGTATGATTGACCGTATTTCGGAGCTTGACAGGGCAGGTATTGATTCCTTTAAGATTGAGGGCAGGGCTAAGAGCGAGTATTATACTGCCATTGTTACCTATGCTTACAGAAATGCAATAGATGAATATATCAGTGCAGGCAGACCTGAGGGATTTCTCCCGTCACAGTGGATACTTGACGAGATGGAAAAAATGAGCCATAGAGAATATACCCACGGCTTTAATTTCGGACCTATTAAAAACGGTCAGGTTCTTGATACGGGCGGCTATATCCGTAACTGGGATGTATGCGCAGTATATAAAAGTCAGGCAAACGGCAGACTAACCGTGATTCAGCGTAATCGTTTTTATCAGGGCGACGAGCTTGAGGTTGTAGAGCCGTTTAAGAAGCCTTACACTATCACCGTTGCCGAACTTTATAATGAAAATGACGGCGAGTTTGTGGATGTTGCAAATAAGGCGACGGATGTATATTCGTTTAGATGTGACAGAGATATTTCAAGTGACGCAATATTCCGTGTAATACGCAAATAAAAATTGACCCCTTTGTTAATACTACAAAGGGGTATTTTTATGTCTAAACGCATTTTTTCTTTTGCATTGACCGTTTTACTGCTTTTTACAGGCATTTGCGGCAGAATCGGTTATATTGTTTTCAGCAATGATTATAAGGCTTCAACCTCGTATAATCATTATTCTTTGTGTATCGGTAAGATTAAACCGACAATATATTACAGAAACGGAGCTAAGGCTACAAATAATAAATATCGCTACTCGGCAGTTGTTCGTCCTAACCCAAGATGTATTGCAGAACTTGATAAAATTTTTGATTCCGATAAATCTGCCAAAATAACAGAAGAGTTAAGAAAAGGCTATCCCGTAATTGTTCCTCTTGATAAAAAGCCTGATGTTCGTTTGTCGTATATAAGGGTTTATTCGTCGCTTTACAGCAGTAATAATCTTAATCAAATCTGTGCGGCGGAATCAAACGGCATTTTGAATTTTCTTAGTAACGACATCGGAGAAAAGAATGTGATTTATTCTATTGACGCTCAAGGCAGACTTCTCGACGGTGACGACGGAACGGTTGAAAATCTTAATTATGACAGTCCCGAGGGTTATCGAATTTCTATTGACAGAGCTATTCAATCAGTGACGGCAGATGCATGTAAGGACTTGACCTCAGGTTGCGTCGTAGTTATGAATGTTGAGGATTGCTCCTTGCTTGCAGTTGTCAATAAGCCTGACGAAACATATATGAATAAGCCGTTTATGCAATATGCCGTTGGCTCTGTTTTCAAGCTTGTTGTGGCTGCCTGTGCCTTGGAAAACGGTGTTGATTTAGATTATAATTGTAAGGGAAGTATTGAAATAGGTGATGCCGTGTTTTCTTGTCAAAATAAGCGTAGCCATAAAATGCAAAACTTAAAGGACGCACTTGCTAATTCCTGTAATTGCTATTTTGTAAATCTTGCTAATTATTTGGGGAAGCAGTCACTTTATGATACCGCCGTTGAGCTTGGCTTTGATGATGAAACAGAGCTTTTCGACGGTTGGACGGTAGATAATGCGATTATGCCTAATCTCAACGATTTAGAATCAAAGGGAGAAGTTTCCTTATTTGGCTTCGGGCAGGGCAAACTTACCGTTACTCCAATGCAAATGTGTGCCTTTTTGTGTACGGTAGGTAATAGAGGAATTAAGAATGAACCCAGATTGTTTCTTGAAACCGTTAATAATGCAAATCAAAAAACTATGCTTTCCTATCCAGAGCCGAAAAGTGTTCTTTCTCCCGATGCGTGTAAAACTCTTCTTGAATATATGAACTATGTCGTAACAGACGGGACGGGAAAAAACGCTTTGACTTCCGACAAAAAGTCGGCAGGCAAAACGGCAACAGCTCAAACAGGACAGTTTTTTATGAAAAATGAATATCTTAACACTTGGTTTGCCGGAGTTTATCCCTATGATAATCCGCAATATGCAATAGTAGTAATGAAAGAACACGGAAAATCCGGCTCTCAGGATTGCTGTCCAATATTTAGGACAATCGTTGAAAGACTGAAAAATATGTGATATAATAGTCTCATAATGATTTAATGAGGTGATTATATGGCAAGCAGTAAGCTTAAAACACTTTATATTTTTAAGTTCTTGAATGATTATACAGATGAAAATAATCCTCTTTCAACAACCGAATTGATTGATATGCTGTCGCAGGTTGGTATAAAAACAGAAAGAAAATCAATTTATTCAGATGTTAAAATTCTTAATCAAATCGGATTTGATATAGTATCGACACGCTCGCCTAAAAAAGGATTTTTTATGGCACATAGGCAGTTTCAGCTTTCAGAGGTGCGTCTGCTTATTGACGCTGTTTCGTCAGCAGGGTTTATTACTCCTAAAAAAACAGAAGAGCTTGCAGAAAAATTGGAATCTCTCGTTTCTAAAAATCAGGCACAAGAACTTGCGTCACAGGTGTATATTGATTCAAATACAAAATGCTCCAATGAGGAAATTTATTATGTAATTGATACTCTGCACGACGCTATAATACACGGTAATAAGGTTAGCTTTATCTATAATAAGCGTGATATAGATGTTGAAAATAAAAAATCATATACAGAAAAACGCTTTAAGGTTTCGCCTTATGCGCTGTTGTGGAAAGAAGACCATTATTATCTTGTCTGCAATAATGAAAAATACGATAATGTTATGAATCTTCGTCTTGACCGTATGAAGCACTTGAAAGAACTCGATGAGCCTTGTCGTGATATGAGTGAGGTTACGGAATATAGGGATACATTTGATGTTTCCGACTATTCGTCAAAGATGTTTAATATGTTCTCCGGTAAAACCGAAAAGGTAACTATTCTTTGCGATTTGGATATGCGTGAACAGATTATGGATAGATTCGGAGCTAAAGTACCGCTGACCGCAGCAGATTCTAAGCATTTCAAAACCACGGTAGACGCTGCCGTTTCGGACGGACTTGCATCGTGGATTATGAAATTCGGTAATAAAATAAAAGTGCTTGAGCCACAAAGCCTCGCTGTACAGATTAAGGAAAAAGCACTCTCTATCGCAGAGTTGTATAATGATTAAAATCTTTTCAAATGTTTCCTGTCAAAACAAAAACGCCTATATTTAAGTATAGGCGTTTTTATACATATTAAAGTGTGCTTAAATCATAAGGCGTTTTTTGATATACAAAATAATTTAACCAATTATTGAATATCAGATTTGCCGTGCCTTTCCATGTCATTTTCGGCACAAGGTTTGTATCATTGTTTGGAAAATAGTTTACAGGCATTTCAATTTCTAAACCTTTTTCTAAATCCCTGAAGTATTCCTTTGCAAGTGTGTCTCTGTCATATTCGCTGTGACCTGTTACAAAGAACTTTCTGCATTCCATATCGGATACGATATGAACTCCCGCTTCCTCGCTGTATGATATAATCTGTAAATCCTTGACCTGAGCGATGTCGCTTGTCTTAATTTGCGTATGCCTCGAATGCGGAACATAGTATACATCATCAAGGCCTCTCATTAACGGATGCGTGTCGTCAAGACAGGTGTGAGGAAAAATTCCGAATATCTTTTTCGGGGTAGGGTACTTTTTTATTCCGTAATGGTAATACAGTCCCGCTTGTGCGCCCCAGCAAATATGAAATGTTGAGTATACATTAGTTTTGCTCCACTCCATAATACTGCAAAGCTCATCCCAATAGTCCACTTTCTCAAATTCCATATGCTCAACCGGTGCGCCGGTGATTATCATTCCGTCATATCTGTTGTCCTTTATTTCGTCAAAGGTTTTATAGAATTTATCCATATGGCTTTTTGAAACATTCTTGGCAGTGTGCGTTGCAACCTGTAAGAACTCAACATCAATTTGAAGCGGTGAATTACTCAAAAGCCTCAGCAGCTGCGTTTCCGTTTCCAGTTTTGTAGGCATTAGGTTGAGTATAATAATCCTCAGCGGCCTAATATCCTGTGTGTCTGCACGAAGATTGCTCATTACAAATATGTTTTCTATTTCAAGCTTCTGCTTTGCAGGCAGCTCGTTGTCAATTCTTATTGGCATTCACTCAACCCCTTTCTTTAATAAAGCCTATATATTATATCATTATATATTCACCAATTCAAGAATAATATTTTCAAAGGTTTTTAATTTATTTTCAAATATTTTTTCTTTTTTATTTTTTATAATATATATAGTGATACATATTTATATACCACAATTTACTGTGGTTGCTTGAATTATCGTTAATATTGCCGTAATAATTAATAGAATTACACAAAATGCAGGTGAAATTCTATGCATTTTGTCAGTTTTGAAATATTTTCAATTTTTTTCAAAAAAAGTGTTGACATTTGAGGATTAAGGTGGTATTATTGTCAAGTCGCAAGCGAGAGCGAACGACGAAAAGCAAAGGACCTTGAAAATTGAACAACGATGAAAGGAACCCGATTGATAAAATTGAGTAACTGAACTCCATGTTCTACGGAACATAAATAACAGTAATGAAACGACAGGTTCGAGAGAACTGAGAGGTTTCAAATGATTAAGATTAGTACACTTCGAGAGAAGTGATTAATACAAAGTTTTAAGAGTTTGATCCTGGCTCAGGACGAACGCTGGCGGCGTGCCTAACACATGCAAGT
>UQAZ01000001.1 GCA_900539165.1 uncultured Oscillospiraceae bacterium | reverse complement strand
TTTCCTTACTCTCCTCTATTGCCACAAGCTGAGGTATAACATGCTCGTACTTAGTGGTCTTATTTTGGCTCGCGGGAATATAATGCACCTCAATCTGTCCGATAATCGTAAGGCAATGGATAAAATGTCCGTCCTTTTTTACGATGATTTTTTCAATACTATAAATACTATATTTAATAAAAACAAGGACTTAAAAAGAATTAAGTCCTTGCTTAAAATATTATTTGAAGATTATTTTACATCAGTCCTGCTTACGCTTTTTTCTTGCACACAAAATCAAAGCCAAAACGATAAGCAAAACAATCACGGCACAAACAGCAATGATAATAACATTTTTTGTATTATTCTTACTCTGCGTCTGTGCATTTTCCTCTTTAGCACTCATAACTGAGCCGTCGGCTGACGCACTCTTAGGTGAAGCGTCATTTGAATCCTCGGCATCTTTTGAATCATTTGAGGAATCGGATTTATTGTCTGTATTTTCGCTCTTATCCTTAGAATCTGCTGTCTTTGATTTGTTCTGCTCAGATGCTTTTTTAGAATAAGATTTTGACG
The DNA here is from genome assembly GCA_900539165.1 of uncultured Oscillospiraceae bacterium. GTDB lineage: Bacteria > Bacillota > Clostridia > Oscillospirales > Acutalibacteraceae > Eubacterium_R. The sequence goes on along the minus strand of UQAZ01000001.1, from coordinate 133,623 downwards.
ATGACGAAGAATTGCCGTTTTGATTACTTGCAGAAGAATTGCCGCCGGAATTAGAATCGCCGGAGCCGTTATTCTTTGAGTCGTCAAGCATAGATGTATTTGCCTTTGTATAATCCCTTACATACATAACGACAATATTTTCATTACCGCTTAGTTCCTGAGCGTTCATATACGAATTAACAAATACTCCGTCAACAGAATACATCCAGCCCGAATTTGGTCCGTACTGTTTTTCGGACAGGTTATTAATTGACGAAACATAACTGCCGACTGCGCTGAAGTACATATTATTATCGGCAATCATTTTCTTAAATACATCAAAGACGGTAGCGCCCTTGGTGAACGAATCAACATTCACTTTTGAAATGAGAGTTTTTCCGTCGAGGCCGAGGAGCGAGAATGTTACGGAAATGGGCTTATCGTTTTCGAGCTTAAAGGAGGCAAGTTTTGAGGAAAACAACTGAGCCTTTGTTTCAACGCTCATCTCGGCATAATCATCGGTATAATTGTTTTTGCCGAGTACAAGCAAATATGCGCTTACCGGTTGCTTATAAAGTTGCTTAAATTTAGCGAGTGCCTCTTTGTCGAAATTCTTTGCATCCTTGAATTTATTATAATACTTTCCGAGTGATTCATCGCTCAAAACGCTGTTTATCTTAACGAAAGTATCGTCATTCGGCGTTTCGTTAAGATTAAGAGTTTCATTTGAAAGTAAGTCCTTATTGCTTGTATGGAAAAGTCTCCAATCTTCCTGGCTCTCCCAGCCCGGAAGTTCGTCAACCTTAATTCCCGTGCCCTGAATTTCGGAATGATTGCGTACGAAATCAACATTTGATTTATCGCTGTTCCAAACGATTTCTCTGTACGGTGAAAGACTGTCAATGACACTATAAATATCGGAATTATCGCCGAGAAGTCCGCTTGCATAATTTTCCTTTGCCTTATCCATAAGTGCAAGCTGTGCGTTGATTTCTTCACGTGTAAGGTGCTTAACGGTTACATCTATATTCTTTGTGACATAAAGGTTCGGATTTTCCTTACTTGTCATTCTTACGGTTAGAGTAACCTTTTTATCGGCGGAAGACGATTCGCCGAGTGGTCTGTAAACATAGCCTCTGAACGAATTTATTTCGATGACATCGGTATCCGAGCTTGTAACAGAGAATTTATAATTCCAATAATCCCAATATTCGCCGTAATTGATAGCGGAGAGTTCGCTCTTTGTAACGACATTTTTAGGTATAACAAGTTGAATATCGTTATCAACGGCGGAAGTATCAAGTCTTTTCTTGCTTGCCATATCGGTAAGTTTATCGGCAGTATAGCAAGAGAGAACAGCGTTCATCTTATCAAGAGACTGATTGAGTTCGGTGTCGGAAAGAGGCGCAATTGTGACTGTATAAGTTCGAGTAATCGAAACTTCGGTTGACGGGTTCGTTATAAGTGCAGTAAGAGTAACGGTATGCTCCTGCTTATCACGGTAAACCTTTCCGAGATAAGGATTATAAAAAGCGTCAGCCCCGCCCTTTCTTAAATCATCTGAAATTTCAAAGTGAGACGAATCACTGCTCTGCCAAGCAACGGTGGCATACTTATACTTTCCGCCATATCTGTTAAGATTAGACGGAAGAGTGAGGTTCGATGTTACATTATCAAGGGACTCATTACCGTCCTTAATTACATTTGCGTCGAGTTGCTCTTTTGTGGAAGTCTCAAGCGCAGTCTTTACGCTGTCGGTATTCCACGGAATAAGCAGAGCGTAATTATCCGTTTCGGGATAAGTTACGGTTTTGCCTTCAAATGTGAGGTTGAAAAACACCTTAACCTGCTTTCCCTGAGCAAAACTGTTTTCGTCGATTTGGGGAAAGAAAATTTTACCGTTTGAGGACACAAGGCTTTCATCGTCTGTTGATTTAACAGTTACGGTAATACCGTCAAAGCCTTTATTTTTAAGTACCGTATTAAGTTTTGTAATAACATTGCTGTCAACGCCGTACTTTGGCTGAAGCGATGAAAAGTTCCACTCCATAGAATCAAGAACGGCACGCAAATATACATCGGGGTCAATATTTTTTGACCAAACATTGATATTAAATTCCTTTGTTCCGACAGCCTCGCCTCTGGTAATTGTGGCTGTGAGAGTAACGGTTACTATATTCTTGTCGGGGAGAGTTACCTTACCCTTATCGGAGATAATATCAGCGTTACTGCTTTTCCAAACGAGATTGCATTCATTATATTCTTTAGGCAAATCAAGGGTGCATTCTTCCTTAACGTTTGAGTAATCAAGGCTGAGTTTGTCAACTGCGGTCTTAACCTTTTTTGCATCCTCTTTTTTCTTTGCCTCGGCTGCTTCCTCTTCGGGAGTCTTTGTATTCTGCCAGGTTAAAATCGGATAGCCGTTGTTTTTATTCTTAGTATCAGCAACGAAAGCTTGAGTCTCGCCTGCGTTAAGATTTGAAAGCAAAGTATCTTTATCCGTAATCTGCACAAATTTATCGGCAGAAGTACCGCCGGGTGTTGCAGTTTGAGTAAGGTAATAACAATTTGTTACGGCAGCATTTGTAAAACCGCTGACGCCGCATTTGCTCTCGCCGATATTATAACAGTAAGCGAGAGTTCCCGCAGTCTGTCTGCCTGTAATGCCGCCGCTTCTGCTTGTACCGCTTATCGTACCGGTATTATAACAGTACTTAACATTTACCTTTGCCGTTGTGTCGCCGATAATACCGCCTGCGGTTGCACCGGTTACCGCAGCGCTGTTACTGCACGAAATGACGGAAGACGCAACCTTTGAAGTAGACACGACACTACTTACGATACCGCCGACATAATTTTTCTTTGCGCTGACAGAGCCTGCAAACGAGCAGTTTTCTATCGTACCGCCCTGAAGTTTACCGACGATACCGCCTGCACTTGAGCCTGTGGTACTGACATTACCCTCAACTTTAAGATTCTTTACACTACCGCCGTAAACGCACCAAAACAAGCCGTAAAAAGCGGAAGTGGTATTAATGCTCAGTCCCGATACGGTATGGTTTTTTCCGTCAAAGATGCCGCTGTAAGCCTCTGTAACATAACCGCTTTTAGGCTTTCCGATAGGATACCATTCCTTAGAATTAAGGTCAATATCATCGGTAAGGACTGCATTTACATTACCGTTGGTTTTTGTATAGTCGGAAAACCATGCAAGTTCTGCGCCGTTTCCTATTTGATACACTCCGTCCACGCAGTTTGGTTCCTGCTTATCCGTACCGTTCCACGCCGTTGAGGCGAAAGCGGGCACGGCAGAAAGTGTGCTAATCAATAATATCGCCGTCAATATTAATGATACAATTCTCTTTTTCATTTTTATTCTCCTTCGGATGTTCTTTTTTGTATCGGATTCGGTTAGCTTTTTGCCTTTCTCGTCTGTCCTGTTTTTTCTGCTCTCTGAGAGGGTTCGGCTCTTTTATGCCGACAGCCTCGAGCGCTCTCGGCCAGGGGCCGAAATATGACTTAATGTAAGCGACCTCATCATCGGAAAAGTCGGATTTTTTAGGAAGTCTTTTTAGAGTTTCGTATTTTTCCAAAAGTAGAGAAACACAGTTCTCTTTTGTCAATTTAACGCTCATTTCAATCTCCTGAATAAAAAAGCACATTCCTACAAATAATTGTAAAAATGTGCAACGATATTTGCAAAAAGAACAAGCCAAAGAATACAAACCTTCTTCGGTTGTCTGACAAACGGTTGCACTCTTCACTGTCCAAAAGCGATACATAAACCACAGTATTCGGCAGGTATCCCGACTTAATGAACGGCAGAGCCTTCAAATTACGGTAATGACGGTTGCGACGGATTTTCACCGAACTTCCCCTCAAATGCGACTGACGCAACACCGAATACAGCTTTATTAAATTTTCATTTCGCCGAGCAAGAAAAATATGAGTTTATTTTTCGCATATGTTTCTTACTCGGCCTGTTAAAAAAGTTACTGAGCCGTATTCTTACTTAAAGAAAAGCGGGAGCTTTTCGAGATAAATAATATCGTCTCTGTCTGCCGCATCGCCCTCTGCAAGCGGAAATGCAGAGGCAACAACATCGGCATTAAACTTTGAGAGGAGTTCCTTTACGGCTTTAAGCGAACCGCCTGTGGAAACAACATCGTCCACTATGAGAACTCTCTTTCCGTCGAGCAAATCCCCATCCTCGTGACCGAGATAGAGTGCCTGCTCCTTTTGAGTGGTAAGCGAAACATCTGCCACCTTCTCAGGACGGTCCATATATACCTTAACGCCCTTACGAACAACGATATATTTTTTACCGGAAAGTCTGCTCATTTCGTACGCAAGCGGAATGGACTTTGCCTCGGGAGTTACTATGTAGTCGAACTCAGGAACCTTCTTTAAGAGTTCCCTTGCACAAACCTCGGTAAGTTCTACATCGCCGAAAAGGATAAATGCGGCGATGTCCATTTTGTCGGAAACGGGAAACTTCTGGAGTTTACGCTCAATTCCGCCGATTTTCAATGTATAGTATTCTTTACTCATATCAGCTTTTCTCCCAACTCGACTCCGCCGATAACATGAAAATGCAAATGCATAACGGTTTGACCGGCATCTGAGCCGCAATTATTAATTATACGGTACGACGAAATTCCCTGTGACTTGGCAATTTCCGGTATCTTTTCAAATATATGCTTTACATAAACGCTATTGAGTTCGTCAATATCATTAGCGGACTCAATATGCTGTTTAGGCACGCAGAGGAAGTGAACGGGCGCAACAGGATTAAGGTCCTTAAATGCAAGCATCATATCATCCTCATATACCTTAGTTGACGGAATGTTACCGTTAATAATCTCACAAAAAACACACATAGCAAATCCTCCGATTACTTAATAAGAGATTTAACAATGCTCTCAACAGCTGCAAGTGCCTCGTCAAGCTTAGACAAATCCTTTGCTCCTGCCATAGCGGAATCAGGTCTTCCGCCGCCTCCGCCGCCTGCAATAGAGGCAACGTTTCGTACCAAGTCGCCTGCCTTAACACCCTTAGAAACAGCGTTTTTACCGCAGACAGCAACAATACTTGCCTTATCGGCATTAACGCCTGCTATTACTGCAACAGCATTATCCGACTTAGCTTTAATATCGTCACCCATTGTACGCAATGCGTCAGGGGTAGCACCGTCAAGCTTTGCAACATAAAGCTCAAGACCGTCAACATCAACAGGAGCAGAAAGCATATCTGCACTCTTAATCTTAGTAAGCTCGGCATTAAGAGCCTGAATTTCCTTATCCTTTTCCTTAACCTCGCAAACAAGTGCTTCAACACGGGCGGTTACATCATTCTCGCCTGTTTTAAGCGAAGACGCAAGAGCCTTTACGGTACCCTCCTGCTTGTTAAGATAAGCAATAACATTTTTACCTGTAAGGGCAATAATACGACGAACGCCGGAAGCAACAGAAGCTTCTGAAACAATCTTAAACAGTCCAAGTTGACCGCTGTTTGAAACATGAGTACCGCCGCAAAATTCGGTTGAAAAATCGCCCGCTTTAACTACTCGTACAACATCTCCGTACTTTTCGCCAAAGAGCATCATAGCACCCATTTGCTTTGCTTTTTCAATAGGCATTTCCATCATTTCAACGCTCTGCGCAGAAAGGATAAATTCGTTTACTCTGTTTTCTACCTGAGCGATTTCATCATCGGTCATTGCATTGAAATGGGTAAAGTCAAAGCGAACTTCGTCCTCATTTACAAGCTGTCCTGCCTGCTCGACATGAGTACCGAGTGTTTCTCTGAGCGCTGCCTGAAGAAGATGGGCAGCGGTATGGTTACGCATTATAGCAAGTCTTCTGTTTGAATCAATGCTTGCGGTAACTTTATTTCCCGGGGAAAGAACACCGTTTGCAACAACACCGCTGTGAATATAAATTCCGTCGGCATTCTTAGCGGTATCCTCTACCGTAAACTCAGCACCGTTAAGAGTGATTACACCTGTGTCGGCAACCTGTCCGCCCGATGTGGCATAAAACGGCGTCTTGTCAAGAATAACAGAGCCTTTTTCTCCTGTGCCGAGCATTTCAACCTGCTCACCATCGGAGTTGATAAGAGCAAGAATTTCTGCCTCGCACTCAAAATCGGTATAGCCGACAAACTCTGTTTTTTGAGCATTAATCTTAACGCTTTCGCCCTTCCAAGCGTCTGCACCTGCATCCTTACGGGCAGCACGGGCAGTTGCCTTTTGATTAGCGAGAAGCTCATTAAATCTATCCTCGTCAACGGTCATTCCCTTTTCCTCTAAAACATCCTTAGTAAGGTCAAGCGGGAAGCCGAATGTATCATTAAGCTTAAACGCATCGTCACCCGAGAAAACAGTACCCTGAGTTTTTTCAATATATTCGTCAAGCAATGCAAGACCTGCATCGATAGTCTTACCAAAGGACTCTTCCTCTGAAAGGATTACACGCTTAATAAGCTCTGCCTTATCCTTTAATTCGGGATAAGCAACCTTATTATCTTCAAGCACGGTATCGCAAACCTTATAAAGGAACGGCTCATTAACACCGAGCAATCTGCCGTGGCGGCACGCTCTTCTGATGAGACGACGAAGAACATATCCTCTGCCGTTATTTGACGGAATAACACCGTCGCCTATCATAAATGTTGACGAGCGAACATGGTCAGTAATAACACGCAGCGATACATCGTTCTTATCGTCGTCGTGGTAATGAACGCCTGCGATTTCGCTGATTTTTTTCATAGTATTTTGAACGGTATCAACCTCAAAGATATTATCAACGCCCTGCATAATGCAAGCAAGTCTTTCAAGTCCCATACCCGTATCAATATTTTTATGCTGAAGCTCGGTATAATTTCCGTTACCGTCATTATTAAACTGGCTGAATACATTATTCCAGAACTCTGTATATCTGTCGCATTCACAGCCCGGTCCGCAATCAGGTGAGCCGCAGCCGTACTTTTCGCCTCTGTCAAAATAAATCTCGGAACAAGGTCCGCAAGGTCCTGAGCCATGCTCCCAGAAATTATCAGCCTTACCCAAACGCACGATATGAGACGGGTCAACACCGTTTTGCTTAGTCCAAATCTCAAAAGCCTCGTCATCATTTTCATAAATGGTAACATAAAGCTTATCGACAGGCATTTCAAGCACCTTGGTGCAAAATTCCCAAGCCCAAGCGGTAGCTTCTTTTTTAAAATAATCGCCAAACGAGAAATTACCGAGCATCTCAAAGAAAGTGCCGTGACGGGCAGTCTTACCTACCTGCTCAATGTCAGGCGTTCTTATACATTTTTGGCAGGTTGTAACTCTGCTACGTGGAGGAGTTACCTCGCCTGTAAAATATTTTTTCATAGGTGCCATACCGGAATTGATAAGTAAAAGGCTCTTATCTCCGTTAGGCACTAAAGAAAAGCTGGGTAATCTGAGGTGACCCTTACTTTCAAAAAAGGAAAGATACTTTTCTCTAAGGTCATTTAATGAAGTCCATTCCATATTTCTATCTCCGAATTTGACGAGCAAGCCGCCAAATTATTATCTCCTTAAATCTAATCTAAAACAACATCAAGGCGGGAGAGGTCTCCCGCCTATAAGTGCATTATAGCTTTGATGCGATATTGGTCAATTCAACAAGTTCTTCCTTTGTAAAAGTAAGACCCTTGCTCATCTTTGTGTGGTCAGGTGACCAGTCTCTAACATCAACCTTCGGCTCTCTGCCGTTCCAAGAAATCATATTAACCTCTCTGGTCCATCCACGGGATGTTTCGGAAATAACACCGAGATGCTCTGTAATTTCGTACTTAATTTCAGGCATTTTATTTTCCTCCTTTCGTAAAGCTGTATATCTCTTAATTATTAAGCAATTTATTCGTTAGCTGCCAAAACCAAGCTCTGAGTATCCTTAGCAATCATCAATTCCTCATCAGTTGCAAGAATGAATACTCTGACCTCATCGGTCTCGTCGGTAAGCTCTGCCTCTGCACCCTTTTGAGTTTTTTGGTTAAGTGCCTCATTGATATGAACACCGAGATAGCCGAGATATGAGCAAATCTTTGAACGAAGCCATACACCGTTTTCGCCGATACCGCCTGTAAACACGATTGCATCAACGCCGTTCATAGCAGCCACATAAGAACCGATGAACTTAGCAATTTCGTAAGCCTGCATTTCGTGAGCAAGAATAGCACGCTCGTTACCCTCGCTCTGAGCCGCACAAATGTCACGGTCGTCTGAGGAAACACCCGAAATAGCCTCAACACCGGATTTCTTATTAAGTATTGTGTCCATTTCTTCAGGGGTTATATCCTCTTTTCTCATTATGTAGGTAACAGCCGACGGGTCAACACCACCGGAACGAGTACCCATCATAAAGCCGTCAAGAGGAGTAAAGCCCATTGATGTATCAACAACCTTACCGTTCATAACAGCGGCGATTGATGAGCCGTTGCCGAGATGGCAGGTGATGATTTTAAGGTCTTTAATATCCTTGCCCATCTTATCGGCAGCTCTCTGCGATACGAACTTATGAGATGTACCGTGGAAGCCGTAACGACGGATGCTGTACTTTTCGTAATACTCATAAGGAAGAGCATACATATATGCCTTAGCAGGCATTGTAGAATGAAATGCGGTATCGAATACGAATACCTGAGGAACATCGGGGCCTACGACCGAAAGGCAAGCCTCGTATCCTTTAAGTTCTGCCGGATTATGAAGCGGAGCAAGCGGAGCAAGAGAATTAACATTCTCAACAACCTCGGGAGTAACGATAACAGACTTAGTGTAAATATCACCGCCCTGCACGATTCTGTGTCCGATAGCATCAATTTCGTCAAAGCTGTTTACAACCTTATGCTCACTCTCGGTAAGAATATACTTAACCTCGTTAAATGCGTCGGTGTGAGTCATAAGTTCTTTATCAAAGGTAAACTTACCCTCATCGGTTTTAACGATGACATTTTCCTCACCGCCGTTAATTTTTAATCCGATACGCTCGATAGCGCCCTTTGCCATAACCTTCTCGTTTGCCATATCAATAAGCTGATATTTAAGAGATGAGCTACCGCAATTAATTACAAGAATTTTCATAATTTCTCTCCAAGACTTGAATTTGCTGTAAAATAACTATATAATACAGTACATAATAATAATATTATTTATATTATAAAATGTCAATAGTAAAAAAGGAAAAAATATAATGAATTTCGGTATTATATGCGAATTAAACCCTATGCACAAGGGTCACAAATATCTGTTTGATTACTGCAAGCGTGATTCGCACGGATTGATTCTTGCTATGAGTGGTAACTTTACTCAAAGGGGCGATTTCGCCGTTTACGACAAATACGAAAGAGCGAGAACAGCCGTTGAAAACGGTGCGGATTTGGTGATAGAAATACCTACAATTTCATCGTTGCAATCAGCGCAGGGCTACGCAAAAGCAGGGGTTAAAATCCTTGAAGACACGGGAATTTGCGACTGTTTGGCTTTTGGTGCGGAAAATGATAACATTGACGAATTAAAAAGAATTTCCGAGGAAATAATCGAGCGAGACGACGAAATCACCGAAGCTCTGAAAAGCGGGCTGTCCTACCCTGCCGCACGGCAAAAGGTAATCAATTCACCGCTTCTTGAAACACCGAACAACATACTTGCTATTGAATATTTGACATACACGAGCCTTGACGCAGTTGCAATAAAGCGAATAGGTAAGGGACACGACACGGATGACGCAGAATACTCGGCAAGCGAGATAAGACGGCATTTAAGCAATGACGAAATATGCTGTATTGAAAACTGCGAAAAAGCTATTTTATACAGGCTCAGAACGATGAACGCAGGGGATTTTGCAAAGATTGAGGATGTGTCCGAGGGGTTGGAAAACCGAATCGTATCGTGCGTAAAACAAGCGCAAAGCGTAAGCGAGCTTTACGATATGATAAAGACCAAGCGATACACTCATTCGAGGATACGCAGAATAATTATGAGGGCGTATTTGGGAATAACCGAGGATATGGACACAGAGCCTCAATATCTGCATATTCTTGCCTTTAACGAGAAAGGCAGAGAAACGCTGGTACAAATGAAGCAAACGGCGAAATTACCGATTGTGACAACATACGCAAGCATAAAGGACAAAGCAGTTAAAACAGCTTTTGAGCAAGAGGCACGATTCTGCGACATATATTCACTCGGATTTAAGAATCCCCGTCCGTGCGGTGAGGAGCAAAGAGCAAAAGTAGAAATAATAAGCAAATAACACAAAAGCTATGAGGCGAAAATCAATTTCAAATCCTCATAGCTTTTACTTTTTTTATAAATTCTTCCCTTGTCATCATATTATTAATACAGGAAATCAGGGAGGCGGTTGAAAGAAATTCGGGCAAATCAAGGCTTTGGCACAAGGCTTTACGAGCCACCCGAGAATTTTGAGCGCCCATAAGTTCGAGTTCATAAAAATCGATGTTTGTAACAGGATTTGTGCATTCACATCGAGTGGAGGTTACTCCTGCCCTTTCAAACGCTTCAAGCAAAACCTGCTTACTCATTCCCTCAACACCAAGCTTGCCCTCCTTTGACGGCTCGCTTTTTCTTTTTTCTTTTCCGAAAACATCGGGAATATAAACATTTTTAATTTGTTGCTTAGAAACAGCGCCTGCGATATGATTACGAATCATAAAGCCTGCATGGTCGGAATCGGTTAGCACCACTATTCCCCGTTGCTCTGCGAGTTTTTTAATAAACGCAAGCTTTTTCTTATCCTTAAACAACGAAAAGCCGTCCGTTTCGATAATGAAAGCGTCAATTATATTTGACAGCTTAATTTTATCGTATCTTCCCTCAACAATTACAGCCTCTTTGATTTTAATTTTCTCACTCATCAGCCATTCCTCAGCATCAAAAGCTTAGTAACCGTTTCTTCTAAAAGTAAATTCGGATTAAGCGAGGTGGATTTTAGCATTTCGTCGGTACTGCTAAGGACATCAATCGCATCACGCAAATTCTCTAAAGACAGCTTTTTACTGTCTCTGACAGCATTTGTAATAAGCCATTTTCTGTTGCCGTAATTAAAATATTTAGACAACGACGCTTCGCCCTCACCCGAGGCGAGAGCGCACTTAACCCTATACATATCAATATAACACGATGAGATAACCGACAAAACGGCAATCGGGTTTTCTTTTTGGGCAAACATAGCCCTAAGCACCTCGTATGCGCCGTCCGAGTTACCTGCAAGTATAAACTTAGACAGGTCAAAAACTCTTGCCTGCAAGCATTTAACGGCAAGCAAATCAATAATTTCCCGTGTTATTTCTCCGTCGTTGACATAACAGCAGAGTTTATCAAGCTCGTTAAAAACGGTTTTAATATCATTCCCGACAACAGACACAAGATAAAGTGCATTATTGGACGCAAGAACACAGCCTGCCTTTTTAGCCTTAGCGACTGCAAGGCGAGCCAAATCACGCTCGGTACGCTTTTCAAATTCTATACAAACACCGATTTTATCGACGGCGGACTCAATGCTTTTCCACTTACTGTCCTTTTTGGTATCGACCTCAACATTGTCAAACCAAAACACAATGACGGCATTTTCGTTAGCGTCCTGAGTGTATTTTTTAAGAAGTTCAATATCCTCCTTGGACTTATTAAGCGGATAATCGTGGACGAGCAAAAAGGAATATTCGCTCATCATCGGCATCATATCTGCATCATTGAGTATATCGGAAAGCGAAGTTTTGCCGTTTTCATACTGATGAAAATTAAAATCGGCAAATGCCGGGTCTACTATCTTAGATTTAAGCTTAGCGACATAATGCTCTTTGAGGTAGCTCTCCTCACCGTAAATTATATAAATCGGAGAAAAGTCACCGTTTTTTATTCTGTTTTTTAATTCGGTTTCTCCGATTTTAGCCATTATCAAATCTCCTGATACTAAATGTGTTTTTATCATTTATGGTATATAGAGCATCACCGTTTTTGAGCAATATAATTCCATTTGAATCTATGATTTCTGAGTGGCTGACAAAAGCATCTGCCGAATCATCATTGCCGACGGTAAAGCCGTTTAAGTCGAACAACACTCTGCCTTTATTAAAACAAAGGCGACTGTTATTACCTATAACCATATCGGCGGTATCGTTTACAATCAAATAATCCTTATTTGAATTATTAAGTATTGTATCATTAAATTCGTCACAAATCAAGGCTGACACCTCAAACCTATCACAAATAAGCGAAGAAAAGTAATCATTATCCGACACAAGAACATCAACGCTCAAAGAATTGCTCTGCAAATAATCTGCAACGCTTAAATACTCACGGGCATTGCTTACGCCAAAAACGACATTTTTATTTTCACATCTTACAACCCCTGCACCGTTTCCGGTAAGATAGACAGAAGAATTACTGCTCTCAACTGCTTCAAAGGTGACAGAAGAAACGACAAAAATCGCACAGCAAAGGACTGCACAGACCTTATAAGCTTGCTTTTTATCCATCAAAACAGCAACGCAAATGAGAATAAAAATACACGCAAAAACAAAGCCGTATCTATAATCAAGAGCAAAGCTGTGATTACCCAAAGAGTTAAAAAATGTAACGCATTTAATCAACGCTCCGTCAAGAATATATGTAAGCGAAGCAACGGCAAGGGTCACAAAAGGAATATGAAGCAGCGACACCAAGTACAACAAAAGCGAAAACACAACGCAAAGACTGCCCAACGGTATGGCAACTATATTAGCAACAGCCGAGAAAACAGACACAAAGCCGAAAAACGCATAACAAACGGGCATAGTCACCGCCGCAATTATAACAGAGGTATAAAAGCCCGAGAGGAGCTTCATTAATCTCTCCTTAGCACGCTCTGACTGGGTTTTATTAAGCGGATCCACACATCTAACGGTCATCTTAGCCGAAACGGCAGGCATTACAACGACAACGGCAATTATACAAAGCACGCTCAAAACCGAACCTATATCGGTAACGGCATACGGATTAAGGCACATAACGGCGACTGCTAAGCCGAGCGAATTAAGGCTGTCGCTTCTCATATTAAAGAAGTCGGCAGAGAAAAGCACAACAAGCATAATTCCCGCACGGACAACCGAGCCAGAAAAATTCGCAAAAGCAATATAAAACAAAGTAAGCAGTATACCCAATGTGGCAGCAAGTCTTTTATCGACCTTCAAAGCTCTAAGCACAAAGATAAACGTACCCGTAATAACAGACAAATGCAAGCCTGAAACTGCCGTCAAATGCGAAATGCCGAGATTAGTAAAGGCAGACCTGACGGACGAATTCAAATACGCCTTACTGCCCGTTGTAAGAGCAACAGACAAGCCTGCATAATCATCGCCAAGGTATCGGCGCATTGTGTCAACCACATCATTTCTTACAGCAAGAACAAAACGCATAGGAGAATCAACCATATCGCCTGCCGAAAGAACATAATTCAATCGGGAATTAATATATACCCTATTTGAAAACTGACCGAACGATGACATTGCATTGCTATATTTTGTATAAAAATCAAGTGAGCCGACATATTCACGAAAAGGCTCAAGCTCTGTCATTTCATCGGTGAGAACAACTGTCTTGAAATTTTGTACCGCAGACGGCAAATTAACACATTTGACATAAGCGTCATAAGTTACAGCCGAACCGGTAACATGGGGATTATCTGTAACATAAAATACACAATCGGCAGTAAATGAATCCAAGTCCGTTACAGGCAGAACAGCAGTATTTAGGTTAAACAAAAACAAAAGACAAGTAAAAAGAGCGACGCCGCTGCAAAGAGGAACGACCTCAGCTCGTCTGAACACAGGCAAGAAAAGGCTTGCAACAAAAATCGTTGCAAGCCCAAATGCCGCTATTCTAATATATTCGCTATATATCATCGGTACAAGGCAAAGCACAAGCTGAGTCATTGCCGCAGAAAAACCGATATATGCAAAAACTCTTTTCATCTGTCTACCGATTAAATAACATATACATTCAGAATTACTTTTCGTATGGTTCAACAAGGAACGAAAGCATTTGCTTTTGTCCTGCCTTAACCTGATACTTGTCTCTTACGCAAGCCTGACCCGGAAGGTCACCGCCCACACCGTACTGAGACGAGTCAACAGTTACCGTAATATCATTATCACGTTTAACCTCATTTACATGCTGGAATTTATCGAGCATAAGCGGAGTGTACTCAAGTGCAGAGAACATAAACGGTTGCTCATAATATGCAGTAACCTTAATACCCTTACCCTTCTTATCTGTAAGAGTGAAGTATCTGACATCTGCTCTGGTTGACGACTCCTGAGGCCTCATATATGTATATTCAAACTTATCAATAGGCATTGAATAATTATCAATCTTATAACCCGACTTACGGTCAGGATATGACGGTGCGTCACCTCTGCCGTACCAAGAAATCTGTGTAAGGCTTCTGTCAACATTCCACTCATAGCCAAAGCGAAGCAATGCGGCCTTTGGTACAGCACTGTGGAACACGGCAAGCTTACCGTCGGAATAAACGGTATACGAAACGAACGCATCCTTCATATAAGGTACGCTAAGTGCAATCCTTACCTTAACTGTACCGTCATTATTTTCAACGGTTGTTTTAACAGCCTTAACAGCCTTAGTTGCACGCTTCCACTTATAATATGGATGAGCAAAGATAAACGGTGCTGTGAAGTTAAGGAAGTCAATATCGTTATCTGTAAGCGCTCTAAAGTAGTTTGGTGCCATAGGTGCTGTCAAAAGCTCTTTGCCGTCAACAACATATGAAACAACTGCTCCGTCAACAATTCTTACGCCGTAAGCCTCACCTGTAATCTGAACAGTATTATTCTTTTGGTCAACATCGGTTTTAACCGTTTGCTTAGCCATAGCAGGCTTTTGCATTGGATTAAGGATAAACTGGTCGTATGCGATTTCGGCATTATTTTTAATACCGAGGCTCTTTTTCTTAGAATGGAACGATATAGTCAATACGCATTCCTTATCCTGAGGAAGCTTAGAATAGTCGTAAGGAATATCAATAAACTGTTCCTGAAGAGGTGAAACGGCAAATTTTTCCATTTCGCCGCTTTGAATTTCCTCGCCCTCTGCTTTAATTACCCACTTACACTTAAATGAAGAAACATCAGTAAAAGCAAAGCGAGAACGAACATTAAATCTACCCTTAGCCAAATCAAACGCTGTGGTAACGATAGGTCTGTAAACATAGCGCATTTCTGTATACTGAGGGTGCGGCTCACGAAGAGCAGAGATAACACCGTTAGCACAGAAATATGTATTAGAACCGGTCATAGCGGTAGTGTTAATTCCGCTGTACCAATGTCTTGGCTCATCCTTTTCAAAGTCAGTACCGTAAAGATAATTATCCTTACCGTTTTCGTCCTTTACATGGAGAGTTTGGTCAACCCAGTCCCAAATGAAGCCGCCTGCCATATTATCGTACTTCTCAAAGTCATCCATATACTCTTGGAAATTTCCCAGGGAATTTTCCATACTGTGAGCATATTCGCAAAGAAGTACAGGCTTATTATACATCTCGGCAGAAATAGGCTTAGAATCGGCAGCGAGCTGATTAGCAATATTATCATAGAGTGAAATTGTGATAGGCTCTTTATTTCCGAGCTTTTTCATAACATCCTCGGTAGGATACATACGGGAAATAACATCACTCTTAGTTAAATCAAAGTCACCTTCATAGTGGAACTGACGAGTATCGTCAAGAGCGAGAGCAGCCTGCTTCATATTCATAAAGTTATCGCCGTCGCCTGCCTCGTTACCGAGAGACCACATAAAGATACAAGGATAGTTTCTGTCACGCAGAACCATTCTTTCCATCTTATCAACAGCAAGGTCTGTCCAAAGCGGATTTGAACCGGGAACGCCCTTACGACGAACGCCGTGAGATTCCAAATCGCACTCGTCCATTACATAGAAGCCGTACTGATTACAAAGGTCGTAGAAATAAGGGTCATCAGGATAATGCGAGGTACGAATTGCGTTTACATTACCCATCTTCATAAGGTCTAAGTCCTTAGTATACATTTCTTTCGGTACTGCCCAGCCGTTATCCATATCAAAATCGTGACGGTTTACACCACGAACAAGCATAGGAACACCGTTAAAGAGAATTTTTTCACCGATGATTTCTACCTTCTTAAATCCGATGTCGAATGTCTTAACGCAGATAACATCGCCGTTTTCGTCCTTGAGAAGCATAACAAGCTTATAAAGATTAGGTTGTTCTGCCGACCACTTTTTAGGATTTTTAATCTCGTTAGAAATGCTCACCTCACCGTTGCAATTTGCGGGAAGGGTGATTTTAGCATCATCAAGAGGAATTTCCTTATCGGTATCGCTGATAAGATATGAGCTTACCTGAAGTTCCTTTTCCTGTGATGAAGTATTATTAATATGGAAGTCAATATTAAGAACAGCGTCCTTATATTCTTCATCCAAATCAGTCTTTGCATAGAAGTCAAAGAGTCTCTGCTTAGGCTCGGCAAAAATATACACCTCACGGTAAATACCGCAAAGCCACCACATATCCTGATCCTCGATATATGTAGAAGCGGCATAACGATACACCTTAGCGCAAACTGTATTTTCTCCATCCTTGAGATACTTCGTAACATTAAACTCGTGAGGAGTCATAGAACAGGTAGAATAACCTACATATTCACCGTTTACCCAAACCTCAAGTGCAGCCTTACAAGCGCCGAAATGAAGGAAAATATCTCTGCCGTCCCAATCCTTATCAACTGTGAATTTACGACGATAGATACCGATTTCCTGCATAGTATGGTCAATGCAAGGAATTTTCATTCTTGAACGGCTGAATGCTCTCGGGAATGTACTTGCATAATAATAAGGAACACTGTATCCCTGAGTTTGCCATACGCCGGGAACGGTTATATCGCCCCAAGACGAATCGTCAAAATCAGCCTTTTCGTAGCCCTCCGGCAGCGGTGCAAGACCTCTCTGCCAATAGAACTGCCACTGTCCGTTAAGACTTTGCTTATACTTAGATTCATCTCCTGAAAGAGCGTCCTCAACGCTGTCAAAGGGCATCATAATTGTATGTCCCTTTTCTTTATTGATATGAACCTTTTTAGGGTCCTCCCAAATGTACTTTTCTGCCATAATTTACCCCTTTTTAATCAATAGATATTACTGCACGGTAAGCAGCCTCGGTAGCATTTGCAATTCTGCCGACCTTTTGGCTGTCACCGACATTAATTACCTTATATTTTGTGCTGTCCTTAATCTGCTCATAAAGGCGATTATCGCTTCTTGAGCCGAGAGAAAGTACGACAAAATCTGCCTTTACGGCAGTTTTTTCAGCAGTTTTTGTGTTTTCGGTAACAATACCGTTTTCATTTATCTCAACAAGCTTTGACGAGGTCATAAATACTGTGCCTGCATCATAAAGCTTAGGAAGAGCGTCGTCGATATGCTGGAAATATCCGCCCGGAGCGATTTCATCAGCCATCTCAACAACAGTAACCTTATTACCCATAGAGCATAACAGCTCGGAGGTTTCAAGTCCGGTCATACCGGAGCCGATAAGAGCTACTCTTTTATCCTTTAACACGATTTTACCGTCAAGAATGTCGGTCACCGTGCAAACATTATCCTTAACAAACGGCTTAGGAAATACTGCGTTTGCACCCGTTGCCGTAATTACAAATTCAGGTGCCGATTCGTCAATAATTTCCTCGGTAAGCTCTGTACCAAGCACAAACTTTGCACCGTTATTTTTTGCATTAACATACAAATCCTCTACGCACCAATGGATTTTTTCCTTATGCGGAGGCTTATCAGCCAAATTAATTTGACCGCCTATTTCTTTTTCCTTTTCATAAACAGTTACATCAAATCCACGCTTAGCAAAAAGCTCTGCACAGGTAAGACCTGCAACGCCTGCACCGGCAATAAGAATTTTTCTGCCGTTACCGTTCATTTTAAGCTGCTCGCCGTCTCTGCCGATAAACGGATTAACAGAACAATTTCCGTGAGTATATTTATATGCGTTATTTTCCATACTCTCAAAGCAATATAGACAGCAGATACAACGCTTAATTGTGTCCTGCTTGCCGTTTTTAACTTTTTCTGCCCAATGCGGGTCGGCAAGCAACGGTCTGCCCAGAGAAATCATATCCTGAATGCCGTCCTCAAGTTGTTGCTCGGCCTGCTCGGGAGAGCGAATAAGGTTAGCTGCAAGAACAGGAATATCCACAACCTTTTTAACCTCGGCGGCAAGATTTTTTCTCCAGCCGCATTCAAAGGTTGTAGGCTCAAGCCAATAGTTAAAGGTATCATAGCTTGCGGAAGAAACATCAATAGCGTCAATTTTTCTGTCGCTGAGTGCTTTTGCAATCTTTAAGCCCTCATCAAGTCCGTAGCCTTTTCCTTTTTCGCCGATTCTGTCGTACATTTCATCAACGCTCAAACGAACGATAATCGGAAAATCATATCCGCACTCAGCACGAATGCCGTCAATAATTTCGTTAAGAAAACGCATTCTGTTTTCTAAGCTTCCGCCGTATTCGTCATTTCTTCTGTTGGTATAAGGAGACAAAAACTGCTGAATTAAATATCCGTGTGCGGCGTGAAGCTCAACACCGTCGCAGCCTGCACGCTTTGCTCTTACAGCCGCATCAACGAACTGACGCACAAGCTTTTTAATACCACGCTTAGTGAGCGCTCTGTTGACACTTTCAGCCATTTTTGATTTTTCGCACTTTGACGGCGCAACCGTTCTCGGAACAATGTCCTTATCCTGAAGTTTTTTACCCGGTGGGATAATTGCCCCCGTCAAAAGCTTTGAATAAGCGTTACCCATAATTTTATCACAAGCAACGCTCAGCGGTACAGTACCTATCATCAAGCCCAAATTCTGTCTGCCGGGATGATGAAGCTCTACCATAATTTTTGCACCGTATGAATGCACACGCTCAACCATAAGAGCAAGCCCTTCGATTTGATAATCGTGGGAAAGTCCAAGTTGACCGAAAGAAGCGGCGCCTGTTACATCATTAACACGAGTGATTTCGGTAATAATCAATCCTGCTCCGCCCTTTGCACGCTCGACATAATGGTTCATCATGGCCTCTGTAACTCTGCCGTCAAACTGACCGAAGCCCATACACATAGGTGCCATAACGATTCTGTTTTTAATCTCAAGTTGTCCTATTTTAATAGGAGAGAAAAGCATATCGTAGCTCATAAACAGTCCCTCAAAATCATAGTAAATAAGCCTACCGCCCAAACACGGCAGGCTTATTCTGAATTATTTATTTTCTTTTTCTGCTTTTTTCTTGCTCTTGTATTGGTAATACTCTCTGTCCCTCTTAACTCTGACAATCATAGTTATCAGATAAGTAAGAAGTGCAAGAATTGCAATAACAAGTAACACAAGAATAACGGTTACAACAGTCTTAATTTTCTTAATGCTGTCCATACCCGAAATAAAGAAGCCCATCAAGGCATTCTTAGAATTTCTGTTATTGATATTATAGTTATTATCCTCATAAACGCCCGCATCAAGATAAATCTTATTTTCATCCTTGTCGTAATAGTAAACGCTGTACTGCTCAATCGGTTGATTATAGTGATAATCGTAATTATCGTTTACCTCGATATAGAAATCAATGCCCGTATCCTCATCGTGAATTGTCTCAGGCATAGCGGCAACAATCATCTTTGTGTAGATGGTTGAGGTAAGCTTATAAACATCAAGCTGACCGTCTTTAAGCTCATACGGCTGTGCCGAGAACACTACCACAAAGAATGTAGACAATGCAATAAGCACCGCAAGGATAACCGATGTTATAATAACACCCACCTTAGAAACCTTTGTGCCGGGGATAAAATTCTTTTCATTCTTTTGCTTTGCTTCGTTTTTCATTTTAATACCTTAATATACCTTACTTTTTATTATTTTTCTTTTTGTTTGCGAGAAGTGCTTCTTTTGCCTGAGACACTTTCTCTGCTTGCTCCTGCTGAGCCTCTCTCTCGGCTTTAAGCCTTGCAAGCTCGGCTGCGACTTCTTTTTCGTGTTCCTGTGCTTCTTTTTTTGACTTACGCTCAAGGCGCTCTGCCTCAAGTTCGTCATTACTCTTAGCCGGTGCAAGAGCGACCGACACATTAAGCACGGCAGCCACCGCCATCAAAGCGAAAACTACATAAAATCCCCACAAGACCGACGATGACATATCGGAAAATGAATGCTCTGCAACAGTTAAGACGGTATTCCCTGCTTGCAAAACGGCACGATTGAAAACCGACACCGAGGCAACAGCACAGATAATACCCAACACATCAAAAGCAGTCATAAACAGCGTTCTTGATTTTTCGACGGTAAAGAATATCATCAGCAATGCAATCAAACAAAGCAGAAACGATAATGCCATCAGCAATATTGAAAGCATCACAAGACTGAAAGCCCCTGACAAACCCTCATCGCCAATAATTGCAGAATAAGATGACATGTGTGCAAAAAAGTCCTTAACCACATCGAGCAATGAAACATCACTGCATAAACCAAAAATGTCAAGTCCCAATACACCGTCGTTTCCCTTTATCACAGCCCAAGGAAAAACAAAGGCAACAACGGACAAAAGAGAAACCACGAGCCTTGCAATTCTCAGCTTAGTACCATAGACGGAATAAGCCAAGCGATTGAGTCTGCAATAATACGACGCAAACTTCCTCTCGGCTATTTCGCTGTCAGCCTGCAATCTTGCTTCCCAATTATAGTTAGGGATATTAACGCCACATTCGGGACATTCTGCCTTTACATTATACCAATGCAATCTGCGACCGCAGTTAGGGCAGATACTTGACATTCGACCACCTCGAATACAGATATTTAATATTTATACTTTATTATTTTATAATGTTTAACGTAGAATGTCAATATAAAAAAGATTACAATATCATTAAAAGAAATAAATGACATTATAAACTAAAAATATATTGAATTTAGCAGGGCGCTATGATAAAATGAAAAGTAGATAAAACAATACGGATTGGGGATAAAGCTTTGTCTGAGCAAACAAACATTGACGATATAAAAACAACAGAAGAAGAACTGAACAAGCTTGCCTATACAAAAAAAAGATACCTGACTCCTAAGGAAATCATTGCGTATGTACTTATAAACTTCGGTCAAACAAATCTTACGCAATTTGTTGATGCATTCAAAGAATTCTTTATGATTCAGTTTCTAAAGCTCAACACAACTACCTACGCAAACATAAACCTTTTTGCTTCCATCTATGACGCAGTTGACGATACAATTTCGGGTCTGATAATAGACAGAACAAGAACCCGTTGGGGCAGGATAAGACCATTTTTCATACTTCCGCTTCCGTTATGGCTTTTAGGCGGATATATGATGTTCTCAGCCCCTAACATAAACGAATCCGGCAAGGGCATATGGGCAGCCGTTGCGATAGTTATTTACGGCTTGGGTATGAGCTATTTCAGTGCGTGGAAGCTGATGATATACAACATCACGCCTAACATAAACGAGCGTGACAGGCTTATTACCGTTACGAAATTTTTTGAGTTATTCGGAACTTGGCTTCCGTCGTTAGTGCCGATTTTTGTCACTGTTGTTCCAAAGATAAATACAAACATTTCAATGAAAAGCATATACAGCGGATTTGCAAGATTTATGCTGATACTTGCGGCAACCTTTGCTATATTCGGATTCTTTAATATGAGAGAAAGAGTGCCGCTGATGAGCCGAGAGGAAATGCGTAAAACCTCGGTACTCGAATCGCTCAAAAACATTGCAACAAACAAGCCGTTAATTGCGGTGGTTTTGGCTAACTTCTTTAATTCATTTAAGGCGGTCGGCGGTTCGTCGGAATCGTACTTTTGGTTAAACAATACAGGTTCGCTGATGAATGCGACAATATGCGGACTTTTCACCGGTCTTCCGAACTACATAATGGTACCTGTTGCCGCCAAGATGGTTAAAAAATGGGGTGCCAGAATGACATCAATCATTGCCGGACTTTTCGGCTTTGTGGCTTACACAACCGTATTTCTCATCGGCTATCACCCATTCGGTCACACATTCGCCGACCACAGAATGCTTAACCTTATTTGGGTTATATTCGGTCTTACAATTTGCGGACTGCCGAACAAGATTCTCAATGTATCAGGACAAATTGTAACAGCGGAAGCACTCGATTATATGGAGTGGCAACACGGACTGAGAAACGAAGCACTTGTAACAACCGTACAGGAATATTTCGGAAAACTTGCTAACTCGATAACAGGCTGGCTTTCCGGTATGGTGCTGACTTGGATTAATTACATACCGCTTACCGATTCATTAGGAAATGCCATACCGCAAACCGACCCAAAAATACTAAGCGGAATATGGGCGGTGTTCTGCATTTTGCCTGCGTTGGCGAGAGGTCTTTACGGAATTTGTTTCATTTTCTACCCCATTCACGGAGATTTACAAATGAGAATGACAATCGAATTAGCTGACATCAGAGCCGCAAGAATTGCAGAACAGGAAGCAATAAATTCAAACGAATGACAATAAAATAAACATACTTATCCCGTTGTATAAAAGCAGCGGGATTTTTTAGTAAAAATACCAATAATATGTATTGTTTTTACGATATGAATATTGACTTTTTTAGATACTTTGTTTATAATTAATTTATAAATGCTTATAAATTAGATGTGTAATATCGGAGGTTCAAAATGAGATATGCATTAGTTACGGGTGCAACAAGCGGACTCGGTAAGGAAATCGCAATCAGGCTCAGCGAAAGCGGATGGTGCGTATTTGCTTGCGGAAGAAATGAGAAAGCGCTCAAAGAAATTAAGACAAGCACATACTGTCGTCCACTCAAGATGGATGTAGTTGATCAGGAAAGCATCAACGAAGCATTCAAGGAAGTTTCAAGCGTTACAGATCACCTTGACGCAATCATCAACTTCTCAGGTATCCAAAAGATGAGTTCACTCATCGAGGGCGACATTAACATAATCAAGCAGTCACTTGATGTAAACCTTTTAGGTATGGCAAGAGTAAACAAGACATTCTTCCCTCTCATCAAGAAGTGCAACGGCAGAATCGTAAACTGCTCATCAGAGTGCGGATGGATGACACCACAGCCATTCAACGGCTCTTACACACTTTCAAAGTACGCTGTTGAGGCATACAACGACTCACTCAGAAGAGAGCTTATGTTCCTCGACATTCCTGTAATCAAGATTCAGCCGGGTTCATTCAAGACAGCTATGCATGGCAAGACACTCGACTCTTTCGACAAGCTCATCAACAGCACCAATATGTACCGTGATGTTCTTGAAAAAATGAAAGGTATGATGCTCATCGAGCTTAAAATGGCTAACGAGCCTGAAGCACTTATCCACGCTGTAATGAAAGCAGTAAACGATCCTCATCCTCGTCAGAAGTACAGAGTAAAGAATTCTCCGCTTCTCGGTGTTATCGAGGTTATGCACCCAATGACAGTTGACAGACTTTACAAAAAGTTCCTCAAGTCAGAAAAGGTTGCGAGCCTTATGGAAAAAGTTAATTTATAAGAAAAAAAACGATGCAGGTTGAAAACAATCTGCATCATTTTTTATATAATCTTATACATATCGGCTGCATTTTCTTTCAGAGCATGTTCATTAATTTCAAGCACCTCATAGCTACGCTCATTTTGTCCGAGCGAAACCTTGATTTTATCACCGACTTTTACATCATAAGAGGCTCTGGCAACCTTACCGTTTACCTCTACCCTACCGGCGTCACAAGCCTCATTGGCAACGGTGCGTCGCTTAATGATTCGTGAAACCTTCAAATACTTATCTAATCTCATATTAACTCCAAATATAATTTAATTCGGCTATTAAAAAATCCTGCTAATACATATGTATCGGCAGGATTTAATAATTCACGCTAAACTATTATGCGTTTACAGCGTCCTTGAGAGCCTTACCAGCCTTGAATGCAGGAGCCTTTGATGCAGGGATTTCAATCTTAGCCTTTGTCTGTGGGTTAAGACCTGTACGAGCTGCACGCTCCTTAACAGCGAATGTACCAAAGCCAACAAGTGCAACCTTGTCGCCGTCAGCAAGAGCTGCTGTGATAGCGTCAAATGTAGCTGCTACTGCTGCTTCTGCGTCCTTCTTTGAGATTTCTGCCTTTGCAGCTACTGCTGCAACGAGTTCAGTTTTATTCATAATGAATCCTCCGTTACCGAAAATATCGGTTATTTTTTATTATTTCTTAGCAATATTCCAAAGTCTGTCAAGCTCCTTTGGGGAGGCTGACTTCATATCAATTCCCTGCTCGGCTGCCATTTGCTCGACTTTTTGAAAACGGGCGACAAACTTATCGGTTGCACAGGTGAGTGCCTCCTCGCTGTCAAGCTTCAAAAATCTTGCAATATTAACCGCTGAGAAAAGTACATCCCCCAATTCCTCCTCAATGTGAGAAGCATCATCCTCAGTCATTGCTATTTTTAACTCATCAAGTTCCTCATACATCTTATCGAATGCGCCGTCGGCACTGTCCCAATCAAAGCCGACCTTAGCCGCCTTTTTTTGCACCTTTTGCGCTCTCATAAGTGCAGGAAGTTCTTTCGGGACGCTTAGCATAGATTCGCTCTGAGTCTTTTGCCCCTTGGTTTTAAGCTTTACTGCGTCCCAACTGTTAAGCGCCTGTACAACACCGTCAACAGTTTCATCCGAAAAAACATGCGGATGACGAACGACAAGCTTTTTAACTATATCGTTTGCGACATCGTTAAATGTAAAGCTGCCCTTTTCCTGCTCAATCTGTGTATGAAGGGCTACCTGCAAAAGAATATCGCCAAGCTCCTCCCTGAGCATATCCGGATTATCCTTATTAATCGCCTCAACAACCTCATAAGTTTCCTCGATAAAATTAGCCTTTATCGACTGATGAGTTTGCTCGGCATCCCACGGACAACCACCGGGAGCGCGCAAAAGCGCCACTATTGAAATTAAATCATCAATGTCATAATTATCTTTAATATGAAATTCTTTTGCCATAGCACAAACCTCTGTAACTTATCAATTATAATACACTATTTATCCCCTATTTTCAAGGGTTTAGCGGTTTTTTTTATCGGCAAAATAACAAAAAATATCATTTAATTTCAGCAATCCGCACAAAAAGCACGGCAGTAAATAAATTATTGAGGCAAAAACGGCTTTAACAAGCAAATCAATAACCTTGTTTGATGAAAATTGTACATCCGAAAAAGCGTACAACCAAAGCAAGATAACGCCGAATTTAATCAAAACAGGCAGGAAAATAGAGCGTACATAATCAACTCGACAGCCTGCATAGCGTACAAAAACAGCCAAATTCCATACAGCCAAAACAGCATATCCGACAAATGAGGAAATGACGAAACCGTAAAGCAACAGAGTGCCGTTATTTACCAATAGGATATTCAGCACCACTCTGATTATTCCGCAAACAATATAAGACGGAATTGATTTTTGTGCCATACCTATCGACTGAACGGAATAAACAAGAAATCCCGATACCGAATAAACGCCGACGGTAAGGGCAAACATCCTTATCAATGGAGTGCAAGCTATTACAATATCGGGGGATTTATTTGCATAAAGGACTGTTAATGCGTCATCGGCACCGACATATAAAACTAAACCGCCGAGGCAAGAAAGCAGGGTTGTATATTTGAATATCAAATTAAACATTGCACAAAGGCGAAATTTATCCGAGCATTCAAAGGCGGAGCTGATGACGGGAACAGCACAAATTCCGAGCGACATAGTAATTCCCGGCACAAGGTTCTTAAAATCAAGCGAGGCGGAAAGCACACCGTAAGCATATGACGAAAGCTCGCTGTCGGCTACCGTAACCAATGACAAAGCAGACGAATAATGTTCTCTGATTAAATCGGGACTGAGCATATTAAGTGCAAGCTGAACGGCTGTTGAATCAAGAAACTGAAAAATACTCTGCACACAGCTGCTTATCATAATCGGAAATGCAAAGCAGAGCAACATTTTTTCGGCTGAGCGTATATCACAGATTTCACCGCTGTCTTTATGCGATACGGAATAAAGGCATAAAAAAGCAAGGCTGACAAACGAAGCCAGCGTTACTCCGAGCATTGCGGCGGCTGTCGAGTAAGGATAAACAATCGACAAATCATTATCGCAAATCAAAGCATTTTGTTCAAACAATTCGTCGGTTATTCTTTGATACGCAATTTTTGCAAAAGCAATACCGAAAACAAATTTACACACAGCCTCTATCACCTGTGACACGGCTGTTGGGAGCATATTAATCAAGCCCTCATAATATCCACGGTATGCACCGCCTATACAAGAAAACAAAAGGGACGGTGCAACAACAAGCGACGCATAAATGCTCCCCGGTGATTTAACGACAAAACGGCAATACGGCTCAGCACAAATAAGAAGCAGAAGCATACCGACAAAGCCGACGACAATAAACAGTCTGATTGCTCCCTTTTTAAGCGAAAGCACGGTATTAAAATCTTTTTTTGCGACATATTTACTGACAAGCTTTGAAAGAGCGATTGGAAAAGCGCCCATAGTGACTGCGTGCAACGGCATTACCAAATTATACGCAAAAGCATAATATCCCCTGCCAACTGTGCCTATATAAGCGGTAAGCGGAATTTTATATACTGCGCCTATTGCCTTAACAATTATGCCCGAGACAAGAAGCATAACGGCTGACGAAATGTATTTTCCCTTTATGCTCAAAAAATCACCACAACAAAAAAGACAGTGCGAAAATCACACTGTCCTTAAAAAAGTTATATTAATTATTTATCGGAGTCTACAACCTCGACATCCTCGACAACAACATCCTCTTCCTTTTTGGTGCTGTTCATCTTAGCCTCGACCTCGGCAGAAATAGCCTGCTTAAACGCTTCAATTTCAGCCTCCAAAAATTCGGACTGACTCTTGAGCATAATAATTTCCTCTGCACAGGCAGTAATCTCGTCCTTAGACTCCTCGCCGCCCTCGTAAATATTAAACTGCATTTTGCCAAACTTTTCGTAAGCTTTAGCAAGCTTAGTCTTAGCGTCAAGCAGCTCTATTCTCTTACGGGAGATTTCAATAGCCTCGGCACTTTTTTTTGCATATGCCTTGGTTTTATTAAGCATTTCCTCAATATTACCGCTTTGAGCAGCATTATTAATTGCTTCTCCAAAAGAATTAATAACATCATTAAAGTTTTTCATATTTACACCTCTTTAGTTCATTATATTACAATTTGTAAAGCAATGCAATACTGTTTGTGAATATAAACAAAACTTTAACTATTATTCCTCAGTGTGCAGTACATTCTATGAATTATAAAAATCAATTATGCCTTGCTTACGATTCATAATTTCATCAAAATCATTAAGATACTCATAAGGATATTTATAATTATAAATTCTGCTGATATGTGAGGTTTCGTAATTTTTAAGTTTTGTAACGGCACCTGCACCTGCGGACAAAACAGTATGCGTCTCGTCCATCATAAAGACATTATAAAGACATTCACATCCTTCCTTTGCGTAGCCGATATTTTCCAGATTGCCCAAAGATTTGCTCTGTCTATACATATAGTACGGATTATAGTCCGACTGCTTCATTTTTTCAAACGAATAATCAATCATAGAACGAACCGAATTACGCTGTGAAAGGTCGAAAAACTCGTTTTCCGTACAAAGATATGCGCCTGATTTAAGGGCAAGATTATGAACGGTAATACTTTCGGGGTTCATAGAAACGGCAGTATCAATACTGTTTTTGAAGCCATCTGGTGTGTCTCCTCCGAGACCTGCTATCAAGTCCATATTTATATTATTAAAGCCTACGCTGCGAGCAAGCTCGAATGCTTCAATCACCTGATTTACGGTATGGCGTCTGCCGATGTTTTTAAGAACATCATCACTAAAGGTTTGAGGATTTATACTTATTCTCGTAACATTATGTGCAAGCAGAGTGTCAAGTTTTTGCTTTGTGACGGTGTCGGGTCTGCCTGCTTCGACGGTATATTCCCTAAGAGTTGACAAATCAAAGCTGTCCTCGACCGTTCTTAAAATCAAATCAAGCTGTTCGGCAGAAAGCGTTGTGGGAGTACCGCCTCCGAAATAAATACTTTCAAGTCTGAGCGAAAGCTGTGTGGCAATCTCGCCGATTCTTTTAATTTCCTTACAAAGCAGCTGAGTATACGGTTGAGTCAAATCGCGTGCATTTTCTATACTGTGAGACACGAACGAGCAATAAGAGCATCTGCTCGGGCAAAACGGAATTGATACATAAAGCGAAAACGAGTTAGGCTTTGAAAGAGCAATAATTCTGTTTTCACTTTCCATAACCGACAGCGCAAGGTCGATTCTTTTCTGTTCTACCCTATCGGCTCTGAATTTTTCAATCGCTCCGTCAATACCGAGAGCTTCTGCCGTTGCGTGCATAAGCCTTGCAGGTCTTACGCCATACAAAATGCCCCACGGCAACGAATAAGAGGTAAGCTCGCAAAGCGTATCATAAAGCAAAATCGACATTGCGTGAGTCAAATCCTCGCCGGAGGAAAGTGTATGTGATTTTTCTAAATATCTTGAATATGCTCTCACCCTGACATAAAGTGTATCGCCGTTTTTTTCGGTTTGAATAACAACATTATCCTCGCCGTCTTTTTTAAGTTTTTCCAAAGGGAAAAACATCACGGCGATTTTTTCAATATGGTAAGAGCAATCGTGATTAATGTTTCTAATTATCATAACAATTTCATATACGGATTATTTTTTCTTTCAAAACCGAGCGTTGTGGTTTTATCGTGACCGGTATAAACGGTATAATCTTTATTCAGCTCCTTTAATTTTTTGAGCGACACAAACATTTCTTCGTTTGAGCCACCGGGGAAATCCATTCTGCCACAAGAGCAGTAAAAAAGAGTATCTCCTGAAAACAGAGCGTTTTCAACCAAATAGCAAACGCTTCCCTTAGTGTGACCGGGTGTAGAGATGACCTTGATTTCAAGCGTGC
Source organism: uncultured Oscillospiraceae bacterium (assembly GCA_900539165.1). Lineage (GTDB taxonomy): Bacteria > Bacillota > Clostridia > Oscillospirales > Acutalibacteraceae > Eubacterium_R. The sequence continues at coordinate 104,534 of UQAZ01000001.1, read as the reverse complement.
CGAGCTGAATTTCATCACCGTCGGACACGACAAGGTCACTGTCAACATTGTTTTGAGGAGCGTCCATAAAGGAGGCAAGAGAAAGTTTGCCCGAGGTAAGCATAGGCTCATCGGGAGCAGAAATAACAACCTTTGCATTGTACTTTGCCTTAATATCTCTTGCACCGATAATATGGTCAAAATGTCCGTGGGTTAAAAGTATATACTCTAAATCCGTATCGCCGATTAAATCAATCATTCTGTCTCCTGCCTCGGAGCAATCAACAAGTGCGGATTTATTTGTTTTTTCATCAACTATAAGATAGCAATTATTATTAATTGCACCAAAGCTTTGCTTTTTTACAATCATCAATGAAGCTCCTTTGAATCCAAAATAATTGTAACAGGTCCGTCGTTAAGAAGCTCGACAGCCATATCTGCGCCAAACTCACCTGTTTGAACGCTGCCGACACCTGATGACTTAATACCGGACACGAAATATTCGTACAGTCTATTTGCCTCATCGGGAGGTGCTGCGGCTGTAAACGAAGGCCGTCTGCCGTGTGAACAATCTGATGCAAGTGTAAACTGTGAAATAACGAGAAGTTCGCCGTTAATATCAAGCAAGCTCTTATTCATCTTACCGTTTTCGTCCTCAAAAATACGAAGAACGGGTATCTTTTTAATCAGCTTATCGGCATCCTGCTGTGTATCGGAGTCTACAACTCCGAGCAAAATCATAAATCCTTGTTTACATTCGCCTATTAATTTTCCGTCAACCTTAACGGTTGCATATTTTACTCTTTGAATTACTGCTTTCATAGTTGTCCCTTATGTTCGTTTCTTTCAATCAAATATACGCCGTCTATTCTGCTGAGCGTTCTGATAATTGAATCCAAATGTTCCTTATTATTTACAGATATGGTAATAGATGTGCGACAATTTCCGTCGTTAATCGTTCTTGCGTTAATTGCGTGCATTTTAACATGAGCCTTAACAAGCGCGGTGGAAATATCAAGCACGATTCCGTCACGGTCAATAGCATAGACATCAAGCGACGACCTTGCCTCAACCTTAATACTTGAATCCCAATGCGCTCCTACCCAACGCTCAGGCTCGGGAGAATGTTCAATATCGACAGGAACATTATTACAGTCTCTGCGGTGGATTGTCAAGCCGTGGCCACGGGTAATAAAGCCTATAATATCCTCACCCGGAAGCGGATTACAGCATCTTGCCATATTAATAAGGCAGTTATCAATACCGTCTACGACAACTCCTCCGGAAGATTTAGGAGTTGAATTAACCTTTTCGATAACATTTGCAGGGGTTTGAACGGTCTTTTCCTTCCAATTACGATTATATTCATCCTTTATTCCCGGCATAAGGCGAGTAATATTAACTCCGCCGTAGCCGATAGCGGCATAAAAATCATCTATACTGTCAAAATGCTGACGCTCTGCAATTCTCTGAACGAAGCTGACAAACTTATCGCCCTCAAAGCGAAGATAATTTCTCTTAAACTCGTGGTCAAGAACACTTTTACCGTGTGCAATATTTTCGTCACGCTTTTCTTTCTTAAACCAAGAACGAATCTTTGAGCGTGCCTCACCTGTTTTAACAATATTGAGCCAATCTCTTGACGGACCTTTTCCCGGCTGATTTGTGGTAATAACCTCTACAACCTGACCTGTTTTAAGCACCTTATCAAGAGGTACTATTCTTCCGTCAACCTTAGCGCCTGTCATTTTATTACCGACAGCGGAGTGAATGGCATAGGCAAAGTCGATAACAGTTGAGCCTTTTGGCAATGATTTAACATCGCCCTTTGGAGTAAATACATAGATTTCATCAACGGACAAATCGCCCTTAATCGACGAAACCATATCCTCGGCATTATCTGCGCTGTCGCCGTTTTCGAGCATTTTATGAATCCAACCGAGAGTGTTATCAAGGTCGTCCTTGCCGCCCTTACCTAATTTATATTTCCAGTGAGCCGCAATACCGTATTCGGCAGTTCTGTGCATTTCCCAGGTACGAATTTGAATTTCAAACGGTATACCTTTTTTTGATAAAACGGTAGTATGAAGCGACTGATACATATTAGGCTTAGGGGTAGAAATATAATCCTTAAATCTGCCCGGAAGCGGAGTAAACATATCGTGTACTATACCGAGTGCATTATAACAGTCAATCATAGAATCAACGATAATTCTTACTGCATATATATCGTAAATTTCTTCAAAGTTCTTACCCTTTATATAAACCTTACGGAAAATTCCGTGAACGGATTTAACACGATAGGTAATCTGAACATTATCCATTACAGGCTTGAGCTTTTCTTCTATTTGCTTTTTAATATCCTCAAGAAAAACCGTACCCTCGCTCGTTTTCATAGAAAGAGAATTCTCTATTTCCTTATATGCGATAGGGTCAAGGTAGCGAATAGCCAAGTCCTCGAGTTCGTCCTTTACGCTACGAATACCCAAGCGGTGTGCTATCGGAGCGTAAATTTCCAGCGTTTCAAGCGACTTTTCTCTCTGTTTATAAGGTGGCATATGCTGGAGTGTACGCATATTATGAAGCCTGTCGGCAAGCTTAATGATAATTACCCTTACATCCTGATTCATTGCAATAAACATCTTACGGATATTTTCTGCCTGAACCTCCTCCTTGGTTGAAAGCGGAATTTTGCCGAGCTTTGTAACACCGTCAACGAGAGTAGCAACCTCCTCGCCGAAATTATCCTTAATATAATCCAGCGAATAGGTTGTATCCTCGACAACATCGTGAAGCAATGCGCCTATAATACATTCATTATCCATACCGAAGTCAAAAAGAATTTTTGCAACGGCAACGGGGTGCATAATATACGGCTCGCCCGAGCGTCTGCGCTGATTTTTATGAGCCTCATAGGCAAGGTCGTAAGCCTTCTTGATAAGTTTGCTGTTATACTGAGGATTCTTCTTTACCTGTTCAAAAAACTCGTCAAACTTATCGTCATAATCTTCTAATTTAATTTCCTGTGACACTGTCCATTCTTCCCTTCAATTCTCGAAGTATATCTGTTTGCTCAAGTTCCACCTTATTAGGTGACACAGTCGCTTTAATACGCTCATCGGCATTAACAAGTCCGGATTCAACAAATGCTTGCAAGGCAAACATAACCTGTCCATAGGTTAAACCGTAATTTTGCAGTCTGAAATACAAATCCTCACCCGTAAAGCAAGGGGCTTTCCCCTGTTTAATATATTTATAAACCTTAACACAGGCATCTCTGTCGGGATAAAGTGACGGAGTAAATGCCGAGTTATACAAATAACGCTCATACACAGCCTTTTCCTGAAAATATCTATCCTCGTCTATATCACTAAGGCGAACATCAACCGCCTGCACGGAGAGATACATTCTGCCCTTATAGGCATTTTTCCCGATACGAACAGCCAAGTTAAGCACATCACCTTTAACATAAGGAAAGGTATCAAAAGGAGTTGAAAACTTAACGGCTCTGATTTTAGAATTTTTCTTTTGAAGCTCCAGCCTGATATGCTTACCCTCGCTTAGCGCAACAACATCAAGCAAAGTCAGCTTATACACACCGAAAACAGCCTGATGATTACCCGTACCGTACGGTTCAAGCACCAAAAGAGAATTAACCAAATCAACGCTCAAATAAGAGGGCGAAAGCTTAAAATCAAGTTCAAGCTCAGGCTGAGGCATAACGGTATATTTATTCAAAGCATAGTCATTAATATGCTGTCTGAAATCATTAATTTTATCATTTGAAAGCGTAATCCCTGCAGCAAGCGGATGACCGCCGAACTGAACAAGGTCGTCCTTACAGGCAGTCAGAGCCTCAAATATATTAAAGCCCTCAACGCTTCTTGCAGAGCCTCTTGCAACACCGTCATCACCCATACCGATAACAAACGACGGTTTTCCGTATTCTTCCGTAATATGTGCCGAAACAATACCTATAACACCGTGGTGGTAATTCTTGCCCGCAACGACAATTACAGGAGATGAGGCAAGAGAACTGTCTGCTTCTATCTGTCGCTTTGCGTCATGCAAAATCTGCTGTTCTGTTGTCTGACGAAGCGAATTTTCCTCATTGAGCAAATTACAAACATCAGTTGCTCTTGACGAATCGTTACAAAGCAAAAGTTCAACAGCTCGCTTTGCATCGCCCATTCTGCCCATAGCATTAAGCCTCGGACAAATTTGAAACGCAACCTCGGTGGAGGTAATTCCCCTGTCTGCGCCGTTATTCAACAACGGTCTGAGTGCCGCAGGAGGATTGTTTTTGAGCTTTATAAGTCCTTTTTTTACAAACGACCTGTTTTCATAAATCAAAGGCATAACATCGGCGATAGTGCCGATTGCCACCAAATCAATATATCTTTCAACTGTTTGCTCGTAATTATCGTCACTCATAGCAACAGCAAGCATAAATGCAACGGCAACACCGCAAAACTCCTTAAACGAAAGGGTGTTATCCAAGCGATGAGGATTAACGACAGCCTCTGCTCTCGGAAGCTTATTATCGCTGAGCTGATGATGGTCGGTAATTACAAGCGACATACCGAGAGAGTAAATATATTCTGCCTCATCAAAAGCGGCAATACCGTTATCAACGGTAACAATCAAGCTTACTCCCCAAGAATGAATCGTATCAACAGCAGACATATTCATTCCGTAACCCTCTGATTCCCTATCGGGAATATAGTAACAGACATCTGCACCTAAGCTTTTGAAAAAATCCGTAAGCAACGCAGTAGAGGTAACACCGTCGCAGTCATAGTCGCCATAAACGCAAATTTTTTCATTATTTTCAATAGCTTCAAAAACGGCAAAAACCGCTTCGTCCATATCGGCAAAATCATAGGGTGACGGCATGGTGAAATCATCAGAGAGGAAGTTCACCACATCGACATCCTTTTCGATTCCTCGTGATACGAGCAAAACAGCAACAAAGGGGTCTATATTAAATTTTTCGCTAAGCTCGGAGGCTTTTTCCTTATCTGCCTGCCGAACCACCCATTTCTTAAATGCCATTATGAATTTTTATCTACCTTGTGAAATTTCTTTAGATTGCCTGCCTTTTCTGCACGCTTTGCCAAAACCGCATCGACATCATCAACAGTAATGCCCTCGTTGGCCATCATAACAAGAGTATGATAAATAAGGTCGCAGATTTCACCGACGGTTTCGTCCTTAACTCCGTTCTTTGCGGCAATAACCATTTCGGTGCTTTCCTCACCGACCTTTTTTAATATCTTATCGAGTCCCTGCTCAAAAAGATAGCAGGTATAAGAACCTTCCTCCTTGGCATCTCTTCTTGCCAAGATAGTTTCGTAATCGTTTCTAATATAATCCATTTTTAGCCTTTCGTTATTCAGCACGGTTAAATTCTATATCATTAAAAAAGCAGGAATGATTTCCTGTATGACACGCAGCACCTGTCTGCTCAACCTTAATCAGAAGAGTGTCGTCATCACAATCGCCCTTGATTTCCAACACTCTTTGAAGGTGTCCCGAGGTTGCTCCCTTATTCCAAAGTTCCTGTCTTGAGCGAGACCAAAACCAAGTGTAACCGCTTTCGAGAGTTTTTCTAAGAGAGTCTTTATTCATATAAGCGAGCATCAAAACCTCGCCGGTTGAAGCCTCCTGCACTATTGCGGGAATAAGCTCGCCTTTAACAAAAAACTTATCTAAATTCATCATTTACAGACCTCCACCGCCTGAGCCAAATCAAGCGTACCCTGATAAATGCTTTTACCGCAAATTGCACCGTACAGTCCGTTGTCCCTGAGAGTTTTAATATCGTCAATATTACTTACACCACCGGAGGCGGTAATGTCGCAGGAAACAGCATCATTAAGCCGGCAAAGCTGTTCAACATTAGGTCCGCTGAGCGTACCGTCCTTTGAAATATCGGTATAAATAATAGTTTTTACACCCATATCCTCCATACGGCGGGCAAGCTCTATATAGTGAGTATCGCTTCCCTCAGTCCAGCCCTCGGTTGCAACAAAACCGTTCTTAGCGTCTATTCCGACCGTAATAAGCTCGCCGAATTCCTTTACGCTTTCACGAACAAGCTCAGGATTTTTAAGTGCGACCGAGCCTAAGATAACACGGGCAATACCATTGTTTTGGTAATACTCAATATCCTGCATAGTTCGTATTCCGCCGCCAACCTCTACCTTCAGAGAAGTTGAAGAAGCGACCTGAACAAACACATCGGAATTAACTCTCTTTTTCATCAGCGAGCCGTCGAGGTCAACCATATGCACCCATTCACAGCCTGCCGTAACAAAGTCCTCGGCGGTGGTGAAAACGCTGTCAGCAACCTGATGAGCCGTGCTGAAATCGCCCTTATAAAGGCGCACGGGTTTTTTATCAATAACATCTATCGCAGGAAAAATAATCATTAAAGAACTCCTTTTGTGGAAAGTACAGAGCTGTTACCGTTTTTTACAACGGCAATTTTCAAAGCGTGGGCAACAGCCTTAAATATCGCCTCAATCTCGTGATGAGCGTTCAAGCCGTAAAGGACATTGATATGCAATGTGATACCGCTGTTCATAGCAAAGGCTCTCCAAAATTCCTCTGTAACGCAGGTTTCGTAATCGCCGCATTTTTCCTGTGCAAAATCAGCATTAAAAACAAGAAACGGACGGTTTGAAATATCAAGCGAAGCCTGTGCAAGACTTTCATCCATAGGAATATAAAATGTTCCATATCTGTTAATGCCACTCATATCTCCGAGCGCCTCATTAAACGCTCTGCCGAGTGCGATACCCGTATCCTCAACAGTATGATGAGTATCAACATCAAGGTCGCCCTTAACGCAAACATCAAGACCGAATCCACCGTGAACGGCAAAAGCAGTCAGCATATGGTCAAAAAAGCCGACGCCCGTATTTATATTCACCTCACCGCCGTCAAGACAGAGGTTAATTTTAATTTGTGTTTCCTTAGTATTTCTTTCAACAAATGATGTACGCATATAAACCGTCCTTACTGAAATCTAACGCTGATAGAATTTGCGTGTGCGGTCAAGCCCTCGCTCTGTGCAAGGGTAATTATATCATCCTTTGCATTACTAAGCTCCTGAGGAGTGTAATAAATAAAGGAAGATTTTTTCACAAAGGAATCTACGCCCAACGGTGAGAAAAATCTTGCCGTACCTGAAGTCGGAAGAACATGATTAGGTCCTGCAAAATAATCTCCGAGAGGCTCAGGTGAAAAGTTACCGAGAAATACAGAGCCTGCATTATCAACCTTACCTATATACTTCAAAGGCTCAGAAACGCAAAGTTCAAGATGTTCGGGTGCAAGCTCATTTGCAAAGCTTATAGCCTGCTCCAAGCTTTCACAAACAATAATTTCACCGTAGTTTTCAAGGCTTTCCTCAATAATGTTTTGTCTTTCTAAATTTTTAATCTGCTTATCAATTTCGTGCTGAGTTGCTCTTGCCAAATCAATAGAAGTTGTAAGCAAAATTGCAGAAGCAAGCTTATCGTGTTCGGCCTGCGACATAAGGTCTGCCGCAAGGAAGGCAGGGTCTGCGGTTTTGTCCGCAACGATTAATATTTCGCTGGGGCCTGCAACCATATCAATATCGACTATGCCGTAAAGCAGCTTCTTTGCGGTTGCGACAAAGATATTGCCCGGACCGACTATTTTATCAACCTTTGGGATATTCTCCGTTCCGTAAGCTAATGCAGCAACAGCCTGCGCTCCGCCTACTAAGAATACCTTATCAACACCGGCAACGGCAGCGGCAGCCATAATATTAGGATTAGGATTTCCGTCCTTTCCCGGCGGAGTAACCATAATGATTTCCTTTATACCGGCAATCTTTGCGGGAACGGCATTCATTAAAACAGACGACGGATAAGCCGCAGTACCGCCCGGCACATAGATACCTACCCTATGGAGTCCTCTGACACGCTGTCCCATAATAACTCCGTTTTCTTTAGTAGTCATCCAAGATTGCTGAGCCTGACGAAGATGAAAGTCATAAATGTTTTCCTTAGCCTTAATAATAGCAGACTTAAAATCATCATCCACCAAATCAAGATAAGATTGAAGCTCATCGCCTGAAATAACTGTCTTTTTAGGAACAGAGCCGTCAAAGCGAACGGTGTATTCTCTTACTGCGTCATCACCGTTTTCTTTAACATTACGAATAATTGTTGAGACAATGTCTACTATCTTTTCATCTGCCTCACCCGCACGCTTTTTTAAGTTTTCGATAAGAGCATATTCTGCCTTACCGTTAGCTTTTGTAATTTTCATATTTCCTCCTATATCCGACAAACCTAAAAATTAAGTTTTAACGCTATCGTCTCAAACACGAGACGCAAGCTCAAGGTCTGACAGGAACGCTTCTATTTCATTCTTTCTAAGCTTCATAGAAGCCATATTAACAATCACTCTCGCTGAAATCGGGAATATTTCCTCCACAACCTCAAGGCCGTTTTCCTTTAGCGTTGAGCCGGTTTCAACAATATCGACAATTCCGTCTGCCAAGCCGAGCAACGGGGCAAGCTCCACGCTTCCCTCAATCTTAATCACATCGACATCCATACCCTTAGATTCAAAAAATTCCTTTGCAACCTTAGGATACTTAGAAGCTACGGTTTTGCGTTTATAGCCCTTAAAGAAATCCGTTCCCTTAGGGCAAGCAAGAGCAAATTTACATTTGCCGATATTCAAATCAATTACCTCATAAAATGACGAGCCGTGTTCAACGATAGTATCCTTACCGACAATACCGATATCGCATACTCCGTGTTCAACATAGGTAATTACATCAGGTGCTTTTGAAAGCACGGTTTCATATTTATCAACAGGGAGAATTAATCTTCTGCCCTTATTTTCAAGCTGAGTTGTATCTAAGCCCATAGTCTTAAACAGCTCGACGGTTTTCCTCTCCAATCTGCCCTTAGTGAGTGCTATACGAATCGGTCGTTCAACATTAATCACCTCATCAATAGCCTGACACAATGCAGAAACTTCGACAGCAAAGCCGATTGCAGGAGACGGCATACCGAAATCACCGAGCAAATTATCATACCTTCCGCCCGAAAGAACGGTTATACCCGTACCCTCTGCATAGCCGTGAAAGATAACGCCCGTATAATAATTAGAACGATTAACAAGGCCAAGGTCGATTAAGATATAATCCTTGAGTCCTGCCGAGCAAAGCTTGTCGTACACCTCTTTAAGATAAGACAATGCCTGAGAAGCTTGAGCATCGCTGTAAATCTCATTAGCCTCATCAATTACTGAAGCGTCGCCGAAAAGGCGTGGAAGCTGTCTGATAATTCTCGTCTGCTCACTGTCACCCAATCTGTCCAAAAGGTCACCGAGAGCCGCATAATTCTTAGCCTCAATCAAATTTATAATATCTGCTCTTTGGGTATCGGTAATTTGCATTTTATTAAGAATAGCATTAAAGAAAGCGGCATTACCGATTTCAAGCTTAAACGAATTAAGGTCGCATCTTTTAAGGCATTCGACAGCCATTTTGATAACCTCAACATCCGCCTCCTCGCTTCCGTCACCGATAAGCTCTATACCGCTTTGAGCGACCTCGCTCGGTCTGCCTGCAAGAGCTTTTGCTCTGACAAAGACCGACTGATTATAGTAAAGCCTTACAGGAAGCTGTGCATCGCTTAAACGAGTTGCAACCATTCGTGCAATCGGCAAGGTATTATCGGGGCGTAAAACGGTAGTTCTGCCCTTAGAGTCGCTGAGCTTAAACATCTCCTCTGCCTCGATACCTGTATTATCGCTGTCAAACACATCGAAAAACTCGATAGCAGGCGTCATTACCTTACGGTAATCGTTTTCCTTAAAAAGCTGAGTTAAAATACGCTCAACTCTGCGTCGCTCGTCACATTCCTCAAAAAGAAAGTCTCTGCTTCCTTCGGGGGTAATCTTTGAATATCTTTTCATAACGCTACATCGTATTTCAAAAGAAATACTGTCCTTTCAATCAATCCACTTTAGTACACTAATATGCTAACACAATAAAGCGGACTTGTCAAGTATAATCAGAACAATGAAATTTGAGTAGTTTCGGGCAAATCTCCCAAAGCACCTGCATTTCTGAGTGCGTCAACTACGGATTTACCTACTCCCGGCTCATTTGCAAGGTCGTCGGAAGCAACAAATCCGTCAGGATTTCTCTCGACAGCCTCTGCAATAGACATAGCCGCAGTTTCACCGATACCGTCAATGGCAGAAAACGGCAATCTGATTTTACCGTCCTCGATTTTATAAACTCGCCAATCGGATTTATATAAATCCACAGGCAAAAATTCATATCCACGGGCAAGCATTTCAATAACAATCTGCAAAACTACATATTGAGACTCCTCTTTAGCAGTAGCTTCATTGCCCTTTAGCTTAATTTCCTGCATTTTTTTCTTAACAGCAGCCTTACCCTGGACAGCGGCAACGGCATCAATAGCACCGCCACGAACGGTAAAGAATGCGCTGTAAAATTCAACAGGATAATAAATCTTATACCAAGCAATACGAAGTGCCGCAATAACATATGCGGCAGCGTGTGCCTTAGGGAACATATATTTAATTTTATAGCAGGAGTCAATATACCATTGCTCAACGCCGATGGTTTTCATTCCCTCCTCGTAAGGCGGAAGCTCCTTTGGTGCTTTACCCTTACGGGTATATTCCATAATCTTAAAGCAATCCTTTTTCGTCAAAGGTGCTTCTTTACCTGTTTCACGCTCATATTTTTCGAGCTTATGAATAAGGTAGGTCATAATATCGTCACGACATCCGATAACCTCGGAAATGGTACAAGTGCCGTTATCAATAAGCTCCTGTGCGTTGCCGAGCCATACATCCGTACCGTGGGAAAGTCCCGAAATCTGAAGCAAGTCGGCAAAGGTTTTAGGCTTAGCCTCGGTAAGCATACCGACAACAAACGGCGTACCCATTTCGGGAATAGCAAGCGTTCCTGTCGGGTTATCTATATCCTCGGGTGTAATGCCAAGCGGTGCAGTAGATGTAATAAGTTCATAAAGCTTAGGGTCGCTTAAATCAACCTCCATTACGGGAACACCTGTGGCATCCTCCAAGTATTTATAAAGAGTAGGATTATCGTGTCCAAGCTCATCAAGTTTGAGAAGTGTATCGTGAAGCGAATTCTTAAAGTCGAAGTGGGTGGTATAAGTACCCTTCTTTTCATCGTTTGACGGGTACTGAATAGGTGTAAAGTCCTCAACGGTGTACTTATCGGGAACAACAACCATTCCGCCCGGGTGCTGACCTGTCGTTCTGGTAATTTTTCCCTTATCAATAAGGGTTGCAAGTCGTTCAACCTCGGCTCTTGGTATAGTTGAAAGCATACTGTTACTTTCGGCAAGATTTTCCTTTGCTTTTTCTACACGCTCGCCTGTATATTTATCACGCTCACGGAAGTAGTTAAGCACATATCCGTACGCTGTTTTTTCAGCAATGGTAGACATTGTGCCTGCCTTAAACACATACTCCTTACCAAAGAGGGTTTCGGTAAATCTATGAATTTGTCCCTGCACCTCTCCCGAGAAGTTAAGGTCGATATCAGGCTCTTTATCACCGTCAAAGCCGAGGAAGGTTTCAAACGGGATTTCGTGGCCGTCACGCTTCATAGGTTCACCGCAAACAGGGCAATTCTTTTTCGGCAAATCAAAGCCTGAACCGTATTCACCGTTTAAGAAAAATTCGCTGTGCTTACATTTTTTACAATAATAATGCGGAGCAAGAGGATTAACCTCGGATATACCGCCGAAATGGGCGGCAAGCGATGAACCGACAGAACCTCTTGAGCCTACCAAATAGCCTCGTCTTTCGCTCTCCTCAACAAGACGCTTAGCGATAACGTAAAGCACTCCGTAGCCGTGGGAGATAATTGAATTAAGCTCTCTTTCGAGACGGGAAGCAACATATTCGGGAACAGGGTCACCGTAAAGCGATTTTGCGGTTGCCCAGCACTTTTGAGTAAGCTCATCGTCAGCGCCCTCGATGTACGGCTGATAAGTTCCGGGAGGGATTGGCGGAAGCTTGTCCTGAATCATATCGGCAATCATATTAGGATTGTCAATAACGAATTCCTTTGCTCTGTCGCCTGCCCATGCGAAATCTTCAAGCATTTCATCTGTCGTTTTGAAATAAAGCGGTGCCTGATTATCGGCATCGTCAAAGCCTTTGGAGGCCATAACGATAGCACGAAGCTTTGCATCCTCGGGATTAAGAAAATGCACATCCCCTGTTGCAACGACAGGCTTGCCCAACTTATCCGCAAGTTCTATAACCTTTTTATTGATATTAATTAAATCTTCTTCCGTATTAACTCGCCAATACGGATTAAACTTCTGCTCGCCTCTTTTAGTGGTAACATATTCCTGATCGCTTGTGCGAAGCATAAACTCGTTATTACCGTTGGGCTGAATTTCAAGGTAATCATAAAACTCTGCGAGCTTCAAAAGCTCGTCATCATTCTTACCTCTGAGGATAGCCTGAATAATCTCACCCTGCTCACAGGCAGAGCCTATTAAAATATCATCTCGCTTTTGGCTGAGCATTGTCTTTGGAATAAGCGGACGATTTTTATATGTTTTAACATTAGAACTTGAAATAAGCTCATAAAGATTTTTTCTTCCACGATGAACGATACCGTCTTCCGGCTCGTCCATAACAGGTTGCCAATTCTCGTCAAGTCGAATCGGCATAGTATTATCAGCCTTAACCAACAGGATAATATGATGACGCTGAAAATCCTTACTCTTCATATTCATAAAATCAGGATAAAGAGTATCGTCAACCAAATAACCCTCCATACCGAGAATAAGCTTGATTCCCTTAGATTTTGCGGTGGCATAAGCCTCGGGCAAAGCCTGAACAACACCGTGGTCGGTAATCGCAACAGCCTTATGTCCCCATTTAGCCGCACGCTCAACAAGCTTTGAAACAGGCGTCATACCGTCCATTTCGGACATAGAGCTATGCATATGAAGCTCGACTCTCTTTTCGACGGCAGTATCCTGCTTTTCAATCTTTTTAATCGACTCGATATGATTAGGCATAATAACATATTCATTTGCGTATGTATCAAGCTTATAAAGTCCGCTGACTAAAATAGCCTGAGCAGCTTCAAGATTTTTGATTATAGGGTCGATTATACTGCGTTTTTCAAAAATCTTAACAGACACCGACGACGACTGATCGGTAATAGAAAAGGTCAAAATACGAGAGTCGCCTCTTCTTGTGTCACGAACATCAAGATTAAAAATTTCGCCCCAAACCGTGACAAAGCCGTCATCAGGCATAATTTCCTTAATAGGCTTAGGCAAATCCTTAATCGGTCTGCCCATTATTTGTTTTCTTGTATCGGCATAAAGAGGCAAGTCACCAAGCTGAATATGAGCCACATATTTTTCCTTTTGTGCCTCTTCCTTGGCCTTTTCCTCAGCCTTAGCCTGAGCAGCCTCACGGACAGCCTTTTCCATATCAAACGCTTGAACTTCCAAAAATGCAACATCAAGGTCAACATCAAACTGCTTATAAATAAGCTCGGATATTTCCTTATCAATCTTTTGCCCTTCTAAAAGTTCCTTGCCTCCTTTTTTGAGGCAGACGGTAAGTATATCATCTTCAAGTTCAGCCTCTGCACCGTCAAAGAATCCGTTGACCGATTTATTTACTCCGCTGACAAACGACAAAATCTTAGATATTTCATTTATATCAAAAAGTCTTTTCGGATATGTAACAACAATTTTTGCACCGTTAAGCTCCAACGCATGTGCAAGGGCAGTCTGACATCGTGATATAACATCATAGCGAACAAGTCTGTCAAGGAACAAGCCAAGCTCCAATCGTCTGTCATCTTTATAAACAGTGAAACGAGTAATATCACCGTTGCCAATCAAAGCAAGGTCATCGTCATTTACATAAGTTGAAAAATAGTCGTAAAATTTTGCCATTATAATTTATCTATCTCTTTCATTAATTCATCTAAGAGCTGATTTTCGGGAACTTTTCTCAAAATCTCGCCCTTCTTAAATATCAATCCGCAGCCGTCTCCGCCTGCAACTCCGATGTCAGCCTCACGAGCTTCACCCGGACCGTTTACTATACAACCCATTACTGCAACGGTAATCGGTTTTTTACAATCACGAAGCCTCTCCTCAACCTGCTTTGCAAGACCGACAAGGTCAATTCTTGTTCTGCCGCAAGTAGGGCAAGAAACGAGATACGGGCAGTCGGTTTTAAGTCCTATCGCCTTTAATATATCCTGTGCGGCATAAACCTCCTTAACAGGAGCATCCGTAAGGCTTACTCTGATTGTATCGCCGATACCGTGAGTAAGAAGCGAGCCGATACCGATAGAGGATTTAATTATACCCATACGCTCCGTGCCTGCCTCGGTTACACCGAGATGAAGCGGATAATTACACTTTTCGGCAGCAAGCTCATAAGCCTTAATCATAGTATTTACATTTGACGATTTAATAGAAATTACAATATCGTCAAAATCGAATTTTTCGAGCAATGATGCGTGATAAAGTGCAGACTCAACCATTGCCTCCGGCGTTGGAGAACCGTATTTTGCAAGAATATGTTTTTCGAGTGAGCCTGAATTAACGCCTATACGAATAGGCAAGCCTCTAAGTTTGCAAGCGTCTGCAACTGCCTTAACTCTGTCCTCGCTTCCGATATTTCCGGGGTTAATACGGATTTTATCAATTCCCCTTTCGGCTGCACCGAGAGCAAGTCTGTAATCAAAATGTATATCTGCAACGAGTGGCACGGTTGTAGCCTTTTTAATCGGTTCGATAAGGTCGAGTGCTTCCTCGTTAGGAATAGCAAAACGAATAATCTGACAGCCTGCTTTATCAAGCTCAACCGCCTGCTTAACCGAATTTTCTATATCAGTTGACGGAACATTAAGCATACTTTGAACAAGTATCGGGCTATCGGCGCCGATAAATGTATTTCCGATTTTAATTTTCTTTGAGTTTCTCATAACACTCTCCATAAAATCCATTAAAACAATTTAGTTATATCCGAAAAAGTGACGAAGCACATTAAACCTAAAAGCAATGCAAGTCCGACAGAATTTATTGCCCATTCTAATTTTTGGGGCATTCTTTTTTTGAACAAACCCTCAAAAATAAGTGCAAAAAGTTTCCAACCGTCAAGTGCGGGGAACGGAAAAAGATTAAACAATCCGATATTAACGCTGAGCAATGCGGTTATCCTGAGCATACCGTTAAGACTGGACTTAACCGCAGAGGACACGGCACTTACCGCACCGACCGGACCGCTTAAATCGCTAACTCCGAATCTTCCGCTAATCAAGTCGGAGACGGAAAGAAATACTATTCTGCAAAACGAGACAAACTGAGCAAAGGTTTCCTTAATAACGGACGAAAAGGTTTTTTCATTACCGAACATATAAAAGTCCAAGCTGATAAACCGTGTTCCGTTTTCCTCATTCATAGCGAAAGGAACATCTATATTTATCTCGCTGCCGTCTCTAAGAACGGTGAACTCTACATTTTCATCCCGACTTCTCGAAAGTCCCGTAAAGACATCGGTTGCCGTATACACACGCATTCCGTCGATAGCCTTAATCCTGTCATTTTTCATCAGTGTCTGAGACGAAACTGCATTTTCCTCAAAGTCTGCCACAACGGGAATACCGATGAGATTTTGGGTAGAAACCATAATACTGATGATAACAAGTCCCATAATCAGATTCATCAAAGCACCTGCACAGACAACAAAAATCCTTTGCAAGACGGTCTTGTTTTCAAACGAGGCGGAATCGTTGCTCTTTTCGTCCTCGCCCTCCATAGCACAATAGCCGCCGAACGGAATAAGACGAAATGAATAATCTGTATCGCCCTTCTTAAAGCCGAACAGCTTAGGTCCCATACCTACCGAAAACTCATTAACCTTAATTTTCATCAGCTTAGCAGCAATAAAATGACCGCCCTCGTGAACTAAAATAATCAGCTCAAAAAACAGAACGGCAATTATTACGGGATAAACCTTTTGCCAAATCAAAGACATTATTTAACGCACTCCAAAACATATTCACGGGCAGAACGGTCCGCATCGAGAACATCCTGCAATGTGAAATCCTTAATATCAACGGCTCTTTTCATAGCCTCATTATTAAGATATGCTATATCTGTAAATTTAATTTTGCCATTTAAGAACAATTTTACACTTTCTTCATTAGCACCGTTTGCGGCAGCCGGATGAAGTCCGCCAAGTTCGATTGCATCCTTACAAACATTAATACA
This sequence comes from uncultured Oscillospiraceae bacterium, assembly GCA_900539165.1. Taxonomy (GTDB): domain Bacteria; phylum Bacillota; class Clostridia; order Oscillospirales; family Acutalibacteraceae; genus Eubacterium_R. Next base: position 88,218 of record UQAZ01000001.1, on the reverse strand, counting down.
CTTAAAGGTATCGTAATCAGGCTCAAAGAAAGTCAACTTACCATAATCGGCAAGAGAAAGAGCCTTAACGGGGCTTTCAAGCCTTTCCGGATAAGTAAGCGCATACTGAATAGGAATTCTCATATCAGGCACACCAAGCTGAGCAATCATTGAATTATCCTGATAAACAATCGCCGAATGAACAACTGATTCTCTGTGAACAACAATTTCAATATCATCATTTGGCATATCAAACAGCCATTTTGCCTCGATAAATTCAAGACCCTTATTCATCATTGTAGCAGAGTCAATGGTTATTTTTGCACCCATATCCCAATTAGGATGCTTCAGCGCATCGGTAGGAGTAACATTTTCAAGTTCTGCCAAGCTTTTACCAAAGAAAGGTCCGCCCGACGCTGTAAGGATTATTTTTTTAACAGCGTCCTTTGACGGTGAGCCTTGCATAGCCTGAAAGATAGCGGAATGCTCGCTGTCAACAGGTAAAATGGAAACACCGTTTTCTTTTGCGGCATTTGTAACAAGGTGACCGCCCGCAACGAGAGTTTCTTTATTTGCAAGGGCAATGGTTTTCTTTGCCTTAATTGCTTCAAGTGTAGGTTGAAGTCCGACCATACCGACAACGCTGTTAAGCACGGTGTCTGCTCCGTCATAAGTTGCACATTCGATAAGTCCCTGCATACCGAAAGTAATCTTAGTCGATGTGTCGGAAATTCTTGTTTTAAGTTCAAGTGCAGCAGTTTCATCCATCATACAAACCAAATCGGGATGAAATTCTCTAACCTGATTTTCAATAACATCAACTCTTGAATTAGCTGTAAGGCACTTAATATTATAGCCCTGAAGTCTTGCGACATCCAAAGACTGAGTACCGATTGAGCCTGTTGAGCCAAGCAACGAAATATTCTTAGTCATAAAACTACCTCATTAAAAAATGCAAATTACAAAATGCTGACAATTACAAAGGTAAGCGGAATTGTAAAGAGCGACGAATCAAATCTATCCATAACACCGCCGTGACCCGGGAAGATTTTTCCGAAATCCTTAACATCAAAATTTCTCTTCAGTACCGATGCCGTAAGGTCGCCCATCATACTCAATGCGCCGACAAACGGTGCGCAGAAAAGCAAAGTCAATACGAATTTCCTGTCAAGAGTGCTGTAAGCAAATCTATTATAAAGAAGCAAAGCTATCATATTAAGGAAGAAGCCGAATACCACACCGCACAAGGCACCCTCAACGGTTTTTTTAGGGGAAATATTCGGGCAAAGCTTATGCTTTCCGAAAGCCATACCGCCAAGTTGAGCGCCCGTATCCGTACCGAGAGCGCAAATCAAGCCATAGAATATTAAGTATACTCCGACAGGCGAACGATAGCCGTAAAAGTCACGAAGTGCGCCGAACATTGCAAAGCCGTAAGGAACTAAAACCGAGGCAACAACAGAAACAGCAACATCCTCAAACTTAGTATTTTTATAATCGAAAATCATAGCCAAGCAAAACGCTATAACTACAACAGCAATCAGCGCAGCGGGAGGAACAAAGGAAATAATGTTGCCCCATTTTGCGCTGTTAATCCACGGAGACATAATATTTTCACTTGATGTAAACGGAATATATGCTCCGAGTGCAGTACCAAAAACCAATATAAATTTATTTGACACCTTAGCACATTTCATAATTTCGTTTGAGGCAACTGCCGACAAAAACGCAATAACTATGATAAACAGCGGTGTATAAATCTGCCACACAACAACTGCAAGCAATGCAAGCAAAACCGCAGCCGTAATAACTCTCTGCTTCATAATAAAGCTCCCTTCATCAATTAACCGCCAAATCGACGATTTCTGTTTTCAAATTCTCTGAGTGCCGAATACAAATCATTTTTTGTAAAGTCCGGCCACAAAACATCGCTATACCAAAATTCACTGTAAGCCGCCTGCCATAAAAGGAAATTTGAAAGTCTTTCCTCTCCCGACGGTCTTATAATCAAATCGCAATCAGGAACTGTATAAATACTGTCGCTGATGTCCTGCTCCGTAATTTCGGTTTTACCGCTTTTAATCAGCTTATTCACAGCAGTTACGATTTCCTGTCTGCCGCCGTAATTAACCGCAAGCATAATCTCACATCCGGTATTATCCTTTGTGTCCTGTTCAGCCTCGTCCATAAGGCGGAGAAGTTCATCGGATATGCCCTCTCTCTCGCCGATAAAGCGAAGTTTGTTATTCTCGGCTGCGGCAATATCCGCCTTAGCCTCAAGCAAATACTCCTTAAATAGACGCATAATAGCGTCTACCTCTTCCTTTGGTCTGCGCCAATTTTCGGTCGAGAAAGCATAAAAGGTTGCGTGCTTTATGCCAAGCCTGCCGCATTCCTTAGATATTTCACGGAAGACTTCGGCACCTGCCTTATGTCCTGCGCTGCGTGGAAGTCCACGCTTTTTAGCCCACCTGCCATTACCGTCCATAATGATACCGATATGCTCGGGCAGCACTTCAAATGTCGGTCTGTCGGAAAAATTATTTTCCTTCTTTTTTGAAAAAAGAGCCATAAATAATCACCATAGCCTTTCAGGCAACAAATAGTTAATCGAAAATCACCTGATTGCCTGTGTTGCCTGAACAGGCGTAAACAGTGATTTCAGCCATTTCAAAATTATACCTCAGGCTAATTTTGAAGGCGATATAATTTGTTAGTATGATTTTTCACACTAACTTCTCCTTTGAAAGCAGTATAAAAACAGTTATAGGGCGATGCACAAGCAACGCCCATATATTTAAGCGATTATCAGATAGAAAGAATTTCGTCCTCTTTCTTCTTAGTCATATCGTCTACATGCTTAATATATTTGTCGGTAATCTCCTGTAATTTCTTTTCGCCGTCTTTCTGCTCGTCCTCTGTGATTTCGTTATCCTTCTTGAGTTTCTTAACATCGTCCATAGAATCACGACGAACATTACGAACAGCTACCTTAGCCTCTTCGCCTCTCTTTGAAACATCCTTTACGAGTGCTTTACGATGCTCCTCCGTAAGCTGAGGGAATGTAAGACGGATTACCTTGCCGTCGTTTTGTGGGTTAATTCCGATTTCTGCAACATTGATTGCCTTTTCGATGTCCTTTAATGTTGAAGCATCCCACGGCTGAATTACAAGAAGTCTCGGCTCAGGAACAGAAACAGCAGCCATTTGATTGATTGGTGTAGGTGTTCCGTAATAGTCAACCATAACATTATTAAGCACATTAGGGTTTGCTCTGCCTGCACGAATTGTAGAAAAATCTCTTTCGAGCGAATCAAGACATTTCTCCATTCTCTCGGTTGTGTTAGCGAAAATAGTTTCCATAGCTTTTACCTCTCTGAAATGAAAATTAGTTATTTACTGTTGTTCCGATTTTTTCACCGTTTACTACACGGAGAATATTATCGGGATCGTTAAGATTGAATACGATAATAGGCATATCGTTATCCTTACAAAGTGAAAATGCGGTTGAGTCCATAACCTTGAGGTCTTTAGTGATAACCTCCTGGAAAGTAACATCGTCGTATTTTACTGCGTCGGCAAACTTGTTAGGGTCTTTATCGAAAACGCCGTCAACATTTGTAGCCTTGAGCAAAGCGTCTGCATTAATTTCGACGCTTCTAAGAGCAGCGGCAGTATCGGTTGAGAAGAACGGTGAACCTGTACCACAACCGAAAATAACGATTCTGCCCTTTTCAAAATGACGAATAGCCCTGTTACGAATATAAGGCTCGGCAATCTGACGCATCTCGATAGCGGTCTGTACTCTGACATCGGCACCGAGCTGTTCTAAAGCGTCGCAAAGTGCAAGCGAATTCATAGCAGTAGCAAGCATACCGATATGGTCGGCTCTTGTTCTGTCCATATGCTCACTCGTTCTGCCTCTCCAGAAGTTACCTCCGCCGACAACGATAGCAACCTCAACGCCCTCATCGGCAACTTTTTTGACAGCCTTACAAATACTCAATACTGTATCGTTATCAATACCCTTACCGGCAGCGCCTGCCAAAACCTCGCCGCTGAGTTTTAATAAAATTCTTTTATATGCAACAGCCATATTAAGAATCCTCCGTCTTTTTATACTATAATTTTTATATATAATAATATAAATTATAAGTAAAGTAAATAAAAAAGAGGTTACAAATTAGTTACAAGAGCCAATATAGTAAAAAAAGACAGCCTGCAAAGCTTACAGACTGTCTGATTTACAGATTAAATTTTAGTGTTAAGCAGGATTGTTTTTAGCGTTTTCCTTGAGTTCCTTCTCATAAGCGAGCTGAGCCTTATTGAGGTTATAAATCAACGCATAATCCTTTGAGTTAATAAACCTGTCTCCGTTTACATCAAGATATGACGCATCGGACTGAGCTGTTCTTACTTCTGACGAGGTGTGGAAATAGCTGGGCATCCACATTGTATAAAGCTCAGACGGCTTTTTATACACCAATGTACCGCAATGCTTGCAATAGTAAGTAACGCTGTACTCGGGAGCTTTGAAGTCTTTCAAATTAGGAATGTTTGGAAGATTCGGAGCATTCGGGAGATTTGGCAAACCGCCGGCAAAGGTGCTTGCACCCGATGTCTCTCTTTCCTTAATACGAACAAATCTAAACTCGTGTCCGAGTGCAGGAGTTGTATTTACGGTTCTTTTTTCACCGCAAAGTGTGCATGTATCAAGTGCCTTACCCGACATAGTACAAGTGCCGTCGCTTACATTCTTTCGTGTATAATAATCGTCAAGCCATACCTTATGCTTTTGCACGGCGGGCTGAGTTTCTTTACACCTTGTACAAGTAGGAGTTGACAAAACATGACCCGGCATATTATCAAGAGGAACATCTACATCCTGAAAATCGTGTCCGAGGGCAGGCTTTACCGCCTCATAATCAATTCCGCAGCGTTCACAAGTTGCCGTATATTTACCCTCTTTATCGCAGGTAGGTGCGGTAATTTCATTATATGTACCACGCTTAACCTCGTGACCGAGAGCCTCGACAGTTCTCTTATCTGTTGAGGAGCAACCCTCTCTTGCGCAAATGTAGAAATCACTTCCTGCCTGAGTACAGGTTGCGGCAACGCATTTATCAGGCACTTTTTGATAATCGTGTCCGAGAGCTTCTACTACGTTATCGCTCTTTGTTAAGCCGCAATTTTTACATTTATAATTTGTTCGTCCCTTTGTGGTGCAGGTAGGATTAACAACACCCGTCTGCTCCCACTCGTGCTGTCCGTTTGCAGGAAGAGTAACATTTCTGGTTTCGCCGCATATATCGCAGGTATCACGCTCAAGACCGTCGATTACGCATTTAGGCTGTGTAATCACATTAGGAGTATAGCTTCCCTCAACCCACGCAACATGCTCGACCTTTTCAAACGACTGCTTACATACAGAGCAAGTGTATCGTTTTGTTATATGTCCGTCAGTTGCGGAATTATCAATAGTTTTATCGGGATGAGCTTCATCATAGGTATGACCGAGAGCAGGAATTTCCTCCTCAACATCCTTATTACAAACCGAGCAATGTCCCGTTCTCTTTCCGACCTCTGTGCAGGTAGGTTTAGTTACAACAGTCCATTTTGCAACTGTATGACCTGCCTTTTGAACATAATTGCGTTCTGTTGCCGTACAACCGTCATAAGTGCAGGTGTATGTTTCCCAACCTGCTCTTACACAGGTAGCATTGCAAGTATAGGTATAATTATCTCCGACCCAAACATACTTTTTAGAAAGCGCTGTGCTGTTTTCGGTTTCTTGATGTGTAGGTACAATTCTTTCACCTCCACATTTTTCACAAGTTTGATAAGACAAAATATGACCATTTTTTGAGGTTTCGTCAACAGATTTAGTTTCCTTATAGTCATGTCCCGTTGCAGGAATGGCAGTTCTTTTAAGCACGGTTTCACAGTCGTTACAATACAAAGCCTCAACGCCGTCCGTATCACAGGTGGCAGGAGTTTCGATAACAGTAGTTGTATTTTCATGCTTACAGTTATCTATTGAAACAAACTGATAACCGTATTTTTCTGCTACTGTTTGGGCGGTAGAGCCTGTGTGTCCGCAGATTTTAAGCTTTGTGTTAGTGGATGTACCCGAATTATTAAACGGGTCGTTATAATTTACGATTTCCTTAAACTCACATTGCGCATTATTTACAACAACAGATTCGAGGAAATAGCAGTTTGCAAGGCTTCTGACACCGATGCTTTCAATCTCTTGAGGTATTTCAAGATGCACAAATCTTGTGTTAAACAGCGACCAGTCATTAATCTTTTTAAGGCTTTTGCCCCATTTGATATTTGCAAGCTTATCACAATTATAAAAGCACTCGGTAGAAAGCTGAGTAAGATTATCACCTATGGTAACCGAAGCAAGACTTGAGCAATTTATAAACGCACCGTCGCCGATAGATACAAGGCTGTTTGGCAAGACAACGCTTTCAAGCGAGGTACAGCCACGAAAAGCAACCTTGCCGATGGTTTCAAGTCCCTCGGGAAACTCAATATTTTTAAGAGAAACGCAATCACGAAAAGCACCATACGAAGCTTGATTTGACGGAACATAACCACCTGTTACACCAGAGCCTCTGATAGATTTTACGGTAGACGAAAGCTTAACGGTAGTAAGATTTTTGCAGTTATAAAAAGCGTATTCTCCTATACCGGTTACACCCTCACCGATAACAACGGTTTTAATTTTTTCCTTAATACCCGACCAGGGAGTTTTCTTATTATTAAACCAATCGGTATCCCTAAAGTCGTACATATCACCGTTACCCGTTACGGTAAAAACACCCGTAGACTCATCAAAGGTATATTTTAATCCGTCTCCGGGAATGGTAACAGTCGCCGCACCGGCAGTAAGCGGAGATACGGTCGCAGTAGCAACGACAACAAGGCTGAATATAATCGGCATTAATTTTTTTATAAAAGCTTTCATTTTATCACCCAAATTACATAATTATACATAATTATATTATCACAAAGAACAAAAACTTTCAACAATCACCGATAGGCAAAAGCACACAAAAATAGACCACTCTTTTTGTGCAAGTGGTCTAAAATTGATTAGTTTAGCTTTTATTGCCACGGAAACTGTTTTTGAAGTTGAACGAACTCCTCTGCTGTTTTTGCAAAATGGAATTCCTTTTGCAAATCGGAGAAAAAGTACATATAATCGGTTGTCGGTGCATTCACGGTTGCGTCAATTATATCGTCTCCGCTGTTTGATATAGGACCGACAGGAAGAGCATCACAGCGATATGTATAATATGCGTCGTAAACCTGCTGAGAAAAGCCATAATCGTCACGCAAATCACGGGCATAGAAGTAGGTTACATCAGACTGAAGCTTAACGCCTTTATTAAGACGATTGATAAAAACGGAAGCAATATTTTTAGCGGAGCTGACTCCGAAAGCTTCCTCCTGAACGACCGATGCAAGGGTCAAAAGCTGATAAAGCGTCATATTGTTTTCCTCACAAAAACGAGTCATATCGGCGGTAAGATGCTCGCCGAAAGCATCAAGCATCATTGAAACAACCTGCTTTGCCGGAGTGTTTAATCCGACATCATAGGTAGCCGGAAACAAAAATCCCTCAAGCTGATAGCCTATTAAATCCGAATCGGGAACGCTTGCCAAGAAAGCATAATCATAATCCCCTGCTTTTTTGCAAGCCGAGAGAAAATCGTCGGCAGAGCAAATTCCGTTATCCTGCATAAGCGCAGCAATCTGCATAGCGTTAGTTCCCTCAGGCACGCAGACTTTTACTGTTTTGTGAGAAATATCGGGGTTATTAAGCTTATTTACAATTTCCTCATACGACATATCGGCTGTCATATAATATTCACCGTTTGTGTACTCAAACTTCGGATAATGCTTATCCATCCAATTACTCCAAGCGGATGCTGAAATGACCATTCCGTTTTGTGCAAGTTTTTCGCTTACCTCGTACTGAAAATCGTTTTTTGTAATCTCAAGGGTGTACTTACTGTCGGACTGATTTTTGCCGTTAATATCGTCGCTGATTTTAGTATAGGCATAAAAACCTATGCACGACGCAATTAAAATCGCCGCAACAACAAATGCTATTAAAGAAGTTTTTGCTTTTTTATTCATATCTGCTCCATATCCGTCACAATGACATATTTAGTTTGGCAATACCGCTTCGTCAGGAAATACGAGCAATATCAATGCCATCAAATTTATTATCGGTATCATTACAAGCACACACAGACACCGCATAGCCGTCATAAAGCGTGGTATATGCATTTAGCTGAGTACCGTTTAGCGTAATGCTTTCATTTTTCAAAAACGGCATTACATCGAAATCTCGGGCAGGCAATCTAAGTCCCTCACCGAGCGCTTTCATTACGCTTTCCTTGAGCGTCCAGAGAATAGAAAATTTAGTAACATCATCATCCATCCACTCTCTTTCAAAATCCGTAAAAACACGACGGGCGCAAACAAGGTTTTTACGCTCAGCCTTTTCTATATCCACACCGACCTCGACGGACGAAGCGACAAGCACCGCATATTTTCCGCTGTGAGAGATATTAAAAAAGGTTGGGTGTTTAGTTGTGCAGGGTTTATTGTTTTTTGTATAAGAAATATCCTTTTCTGAAATTCTGACAATACGATGAATCAAATACGCACCGGCAATGCTGAGCAATGTATCATTTTCGTTATGAAAAGACAAAGCAGATTCGTAACGCTTTGGAAAATACTTTTTACATATATCACGATGTCGATTATCCACATCGTCAACGCTCATAACAAAAACCGTCACGCACTCACCCCCGACAGATACATTATAATCAAGCAGAAAAGATATGTCAACGAAAAGGAGACTGTACCCTAAAAATTATTAAATTTTGGGCATTCTACAATACATAATTCTGTGATAGTATAAACTCAGAAAATTAACGGAGCTGATTATTTGAAAAGAATAGTAACGGTACAGGACATCTCGTGCGTCGGCAGATGCTCGCTGACTGTGGCACTCCCTATCATATCCGCAATGGGCATAGAAACGGCAATAATTCCGACTGCCGTACTGTCTGCTCACACGATATTTGAGGGACGAACCTTTAGAGATTTAACCGACGACATACTGCCGATTGGCAGGCATTGGAAAAGCGAAGGCTTTACCTTTGACGCAATATATACAGGCTATCTCGGCTCAAAAAAGCAAATAGACATAATGCTTGAATTTTTTGATGAGTTTAAGACGGATGACAATTTTATTTTAGTTGACCCTGTGATGGCAGACGAGGGTAAGCTTTATGAGAACTTTGACGAGGCGTTTGCCAAAAAAATGTGCAAGCTATGCGAACGAGCAGATGTCATAACTCCGAATTTGACAGAGGCTTGCCTAATGACGGGAATACAATACAAAGAGCAGTATGACGAAAAATACATAGACAAAATAATCTCAAGGCTAAAAGAAATAACACCTAACGGGATCGTTCTCAAAGGCATTGAATTAGGCGGAAAATACGGAATCGTGTGCTGTGACGGTGAAAACAGAAGCTACATTACACACGAAAAATTCGATGATGTATTTTACGGAACGGGCGATATTTTCGCATCTGTGCTGACAGGTGCTTTAACAAATTCACAAACTTTGCTTCAAGCGACAAAGCTTGCGGCGGAGTTCACATTAGAAAGCATCAAAGCAACCGTAAGAGACGAGAACAGCCGATTTTACGGCGTAAACTTTGAGCAGGCACTTGCGATGCTCACAGAAAAATTTACAAAAAATAAGAAATCCTAAGCCGAGCGACTTAGGATTTTCTTGATTTTAATATAGATTTTTAATTATAAATTTCTCAAATTCGGGCGCTGTGATTTCAAAATATCCCGCCCTGCTCAAATTATGCTTATCAACAAAATAAAGCGAGCGTTGTTTTTTATCCATTGAGCCGGCGCTGTTAATCGAGGTAAAGTCGAGCATAGGCATATTCCATTTATTCGCAACCTCTCTCGCAGACGAAACGACCTTGTCGTAACGCTTTGAGTTACATTCTGCCGTGGTATAAAAGAACACGGGACAGCCCCAATTCATTTTAGAATAGCAAACGATATATTCCATTGCACCGATAAGAGTTTCAGTATCAAAATCAGAAAGCATATAAGATGACGAAAGCTCACCTAATTTTCTACCGCTTTTAGCTTGAAAATATGGAATTTCGCAAAAAATCGCTTTTGGTGAAGCGTGTTCCTTAGGTATCGACTCAACGAGCGACAGAATACTGTCACCCTTATTTGAAGTAATCGCTATTCCCTCTTTTTCAAAAACAGCGCAGTTTAAGCCGTCAACCGCCTTGAGATAATCAACAAACGACTGACCGTCAGCCTTTGTACCGATTGTAAAATCGCTGCCGACAAAAACAACTGTGTCGCCCTGCATAACGCTTTCCTCTTTTAAGGTAAGGAGCGAAGCGTCGTACTCGGACGAATTGCCCTTACAAAGCGAGCCTTTTTGATTTGCATTACAACAAATAATCACCACAATTCCCGCTATGGCGAGTGCTATACAGACAATCAATTTACCCTTTTTACTCTTAAAAAATTCTAACATATCATACTCTTAACCGCAAAAACGATAGCCGTGGCTATCGTTTTTGCTTTTTATTTTTGTTGCCGTTATCCGCCAAGTGCCGAGTTATCGGAATCAACACCCGAGCCTGAGAGAACGCCGTTCTCCAAAACATCCTTGCCGAAGAAGAGCGAAGCACCGCCCTTTGTTTCGTCGTCGGTATTTCCTGTGGTCAGGTATCTGTCGTCAATATTATTTGATGCGTCCTCGTATTCCTTTTTAGGCACAAGGTAAACATTTCCGACCTCTGCAATTTCGAGGTCCATAGTTCTCCAGTTAGTAAACCTGTGAAGATTAATATAGTAGGTATTAACAGTAATTGTGTTACCGATAAGCGAACCCCAAACCTCTTGATAATAACCGTCAAGCTTAATATTACCTAAAGGCGCATAGAACAGAGCGCTTATCTTACCGTACATTGTCTGATACGAAATATTACCGTTATAAGAAGCTATCGCATTAGGCAGTTGCTTAGTATTATTATCGTTATTAGACGAAGTTGAGTAAACATCGAGGATATTAACATCTCCGTTACAAGCAACCATATAGCAAAGCTTTAGGTCGGTAGAGGTGATAATATCAATTTCATTATTAGCATAAATCGTAACCGGACAGGTAACATTTGTCCTTACGGTTGATTTATTAAGAACCGCACCGCATTTATCGCAAACATAGGTCTTTGACGGGTCATATTCCTTTGTATAAATCGTGTAGCCGTTAGGATGCTTTTTACTGTTACAACGCAAGGTTGTGTAAACCTCACCCTCGGCAGCGAAACCTACAAGAGGCGTACTGCTGTCAAAGTCGATTTGAAGCGACGAAGCATAGTTCTTAATATCGTGACCGAAGTATGCAAGCGAATCATGCTTTAACAGGAACTGGTCAAACGAATAGCAATCGTGAGTACCCATAAGCGAAGAGTTCTTATTAAGAGTTATCTCACCCATAGAATATACAGAACCGTTCTTAAAGGAGAAGAAGTCCTTAATCTTATAAGCGGTACTCTTAATATACTTAGAAATTTCGCCGAGAAGCGTTCCGTCACTTTCTATAACAGGAACGACCTTCTTATAGGTATTATTATTAAATACCTCAGGAAGCACCCACATATCCGCATTACTGCGCAAGGTAAGGTAATTACGGGTATAAACATACTTTCCTACAACAACCTTTGAGAAGCCGTACTCGCGGATGTAGCCGCTATACGAGAGAAGCGCACCGCCGATATAGAACATACCGCCGTCAGCCTTATCTGTCACATCGTCGCCAAGGTCGTTTTTGAGAATTTCTTCTTCCTCTGCGCCCTCGTTATTGAACGAGCAACGGTTCCAATCCTTAGAGCATTCAGGGCAATCCTTATTTACGCTGTTCTTAGAGCATGCTGTGGTACAGGTACATTGTCCCTGATACTCACATTCCTCAAAGTTTTCTTTACATACAGGGCAAGAGGTATTTCTGGACGCCTCGTCAAGACAAGGAGAAGTACAGGTACACTTAGCCTTAACCTTACACTTTGTGTAATCGTTCTTACAATAAGGACAATCCTGATGATCCTTGTCGGCGTCCTCTGCACTCTGACATTTATATTCACAGTTACAGTTTGTAAGTCCCTCACGGCTATCCACATACTTTTCGTCAAACTTACCGAGTTCAACATATCTGAGTGCCGTCATACTACCGCCACAGAACACCTTAGAATTATCACGAATTTTAATTGTACTGAGAACAGCCTTCAAGTCACCCTGAACGAATACAACCGACTTAGTATCAGCCTCAAACGAGCTTGTAGCACGAGTTGACTTTCCGCAATAATAAGTGGTGTTGTCGCCAAGAGAGATATATCTGCCTGCTTTAATATCGCCTTTTGCAAAGAGGTCCGAATGGCTTTGAGTATCAATGTAACCCGTTGCGGCAGAAATGTTTCCGCCCGAATACAGATTTGCATCATGTGCAAGCTGAATATACGAAGCCACATAGCAGTTGCCGAGCGTTTTAAGGGTTGCACCCGGATAAAGTGTCAGTCTGCCGTTTGAACGATATTCGCCCTTAACAAAGAAGTAAGGAGCATTATCATATCTGTAATCATAATTATCGTCATGCTCATCAAGGTCGATAGAAGTCTTAAACTTAGGATTCTTAGCCCAAGTGTCGCCCGATGAATCGGCAGGTTTACCGATTTCGATATTACGAGATCTATTAGCAGATATATTTATAAAATCACCGTAAATGAATGCCTTACTCATATCTCTGAATCTAAACGGCTCTTCAACATACGCACTTCCTCTTACGATAAGAGTGTAGAGTATTGAAGATCTGTCGTTAGTTTCAAACGAGAAGTTTTGACCGATATTGGTACTACCTGTTACAGAGAACTTAAATCTTGTTGTATCAATATTTTGATATTCAAGAATTTTCTCGGTAAGCTTTTTCTTGATGTTGCCGATGAAGTTAAGCTGGAACTCTGTTTGACGAACAGAATCCTTACCGTCAACAGCCAAGGTCATATTAGTACCTGTGGCAACAATCGAATTAGAGAAGAACTCACCGCCGACATAAATGTTAGCATTTGCACGAAGCTCGGTATAGTTCCAAGTACAGCCTTGAATACCGATATTACCTGCGCCGTTTTGACCTCTTGTGCTTGTAAGACAGTTACCGCCGATATATGTATAGCTGATAGTATTAATATCGTTTTCGGAAGCTGCGACAAGCTCGGTCGTACCAAACTTACAGCAACGAGTTGCGATATAGTCACCGTCGATAACAAGCATAGAATCGGTTGTGGTAACAATACCGTCACTGCTGATAAGGTGTCCTGCAATAAAGGTCTTTGAATGGATTGCGCCGTGGAAGCCAATCTTATTTACGGTAGTGCCTTCGCTGCCGTAAATATCCATATCACCGTTTACATACATTGAACCCCAGTTTTGAATAGTACCGCCATCGTGGGCAGACGGGTCACCTGTTGAAAGCGCACCGCCGCAATAGAAGTAAGCGTCGGCATTTTGAGCGCTGTTCAACGCTCCGCCATTACCGTAGCCGACATTCTTATAGCCGTTTACGATAGAATACAAGCCCTTTGCGCCCTGTGTTTCATTCCAGAGAATATCGATACCGTTTTTCTTCCAATGATTTGTTGAATAGTCAACGCTGCCCTTAATATACATTGTACCGCCGTTAAGAATAGCCATACCGTAATAGAGGTTGCCCTCAACAGAAAGTACGGAATTGATGCCCGTAAGCAGTCCCGCAGTACAAGACACCTCACCTGCAAAATGAGTTACGGAATCATCACCGCCCTGAACGGTGAAACGAGGAGCTGCATCCCACTTACCGGCAGTATTACTATCGGAGTTTCTGCGGGTATAGAAGTTTTGGTCATAAATCTCACCTACGTTTCTAAAGTACATAGTGTCCTTTGTGGAATGCTCATTCATCGAAATTTTTGAAGATTCGATATAGAAGCTACCGTTATTTTCGAGTCCTCCGTCAAGGTCGAGATTGCCCTTACCGCCAATGAACATCATAGCGTCAGTAGCATTTGCATTACCAATCTGACCGTTACGGATACAACAGCCGTCATTATCACGCATACTCCTTTGACTGCTTGGAGTAGTAACAACAAGTTCGTTCAAAACAACGAAATTACCACTCATATTATAGAGCGCTCTGTTTGTATCAAGTACAGAACAGCTAAACGATGATGCGTTCATATTATAAACCGAATTTTCAGCTCTTACGGTTTTTGCAATATGAAGCTGTGCATTATCGCCGTTAATAATTGCGGCAGAATATTTATCATTCAAAGTCCAAGACGGAATATCATCCTTCCAGCCTTCTGAGGCTAAGCTGCCTGCGTGATAAAGCTCACCGTAGTTTTCGAGTTTACCGCCGATGGTTGTAATATCATTACCGCCAACAAACATAACGGCACCGGCATAGTTAAGGATAGTGCTTCCTGTATGATAGCCGCCGTCTGAATTCCAAGCAGAATCAGAATATTCACCGCTGATTTCAGGATAAGTGAGATTGCCCTGCATAATGAACTTACCCTTGTTATAAATTGCACTATAAGTATTAAATGCGTTACAAGCGAGAGTAGCGTTTTCATTAACAAGAACGCCTCTGCTCTTATTATACACGGTGATGTAACCGGAGGCGTGAGTTTCACCATCGAGAACTGCCACCGAAGTCCAACGAGAGCCGGCCATATTTGTTTTATCAGGATTCAAAACATCCTTATTTGCCTGAATATCATTTGCGATATAGTTATTACCGCCGACTGTGAACGGTCTCTTTTGAATCAAATTGCCTAAGTTTGTGCTATTAATAGGACCGATATAGTTGGTAGAGCCTGTTGTAAAGACAAACTCGTTAGTGTCATTTGTAGAAATAACACTGCCCATCAGATAAAGCTCACCGAGATTATTAACAATAAGATTATTGTCAAAGAGTATTGACTCGCCTACATAGAAATAGGAATTATCAAACATATCAATGCCGTTAAGCATAGATACGCTGCCGTTTGTTCTGAATTCACCGTGAGTAAATTTGGAAGGTGTGGTAAGCTTGATTGACTGAACACTCGACGAGGCCTTATTTTTGCCCGGATAGAACAATTTGCCCGAGAATGTGTCATCGTCCGCACCCACAAGATTGAGTATAGTTGAGGAACTGTCTCTGTTTGTTTCTGCTCCGCAGTATACGATACCTGTGCCTGTGATTGTAACAGTATTAGAATCAAACTCAAGTTTGTTTAAGCCATAGATTTTAGCCGAATCGTTTACTACAAGACCGCCGCACTCGACATCCTCATAAGTAACGAATGTATGAGTACCGCTTAAAACAACATCTCCGTCAAATTCAAAATCATTAGCGACATATGTGCTTGGAGCAGTAACATTAATTGCAGTACCGCCAAGTTCTGTGCTGCTGCCCTCAACTTCAAGAGAGCCGTAAACATAGCATCTGCCGTTATTCTTAAAGTTGCCCGAAATGCTTACCTTGCGTCCCTTATAGCTATTTGAGGAATAGCTGTTATCGTACTTACCTGTACCGAGATAAACATTTGCAGACTCGTTTTCGAGAGTAAGATTTTCAATGCAAGTTTCATCATCAACCTTGCCAAAGCAGGAATCACTGCCGCTGCCGAAAATGCTGAGGATTGACCTAACACCTGTACCGCCGACCTTTATGCTTCTGCCCTCATGGTCGGAACGAAGCACGCCGCCGATATAAGCCTGTGCATTTTCACCACTCATAATAAAGACATCGCTGTCGTCAAGAATGTCATCGGTATTATACACACCGACATCGCCCTTAACATACATTTTACCGCCGTCGTTATAGATACGATAAGCCGATGAAATTCCTCCGCCTACATACATTCCGCCGAGATTAATGATACTTGCCTGAACATAACTGCCGTCGTCTACCTTATCAACAACATTAAGACTTCCGTTGACTGTAAGCTCGGCGCCCTTAGCGTTATATACAGACTTAACAGTTACTGTTTTATCTCTTGCAGGCTGAATATAAAGTTGTCCCTTATTATAAATTCTTCTTGTATCAATGCTCTCATCAATATAAATCTTTGATGAACTTGAAATCTCGATAATTTCGCTGACAACATTTGCCGCCTTTAGCGAAACCTGAGTACCTACAATCTTATGGTTTTTAATATTGCCTCTGATTGTAACGGTACAGCCCTCAAGTGTAAGTGTTTCGTTACAGATGAAGTCACCCGATGCATAAACCTTACCGCCGGAGTAAACATTGCTGTTTTTACCGGACTTAATACTGCCCTGCTTAACATAAAGATTACCCTGTACATTAAGAATATTTGTAACCTCTACATTACCGTTATGCACATAGGTAAGTCCGTTTTGGTAGAAATCGCCTGTTTTGATTGATGCGGCAGAAAGGGTTGATGAAGCACCGCAGCTGATATTGCCCGGTACAGTAACATTACCCACAACCTCGATAATACCGTCGTTGATAACATACGGAGCATAGAGGTTGCCGTAGACATAAATCTTACCTGTGCTGTTATTTTTTATTGTATTATTTGTACTGCTGTACGAATTAAGGATAATAGTACCGCTGTTATTAATAACACCGCCCTCAATACTCTGAGCAAAGAGTGTTACATTCTTAGGAACATTAATGCTTAAACCGTCCTTACAGTAAATTGTACCGTTTACGATAATATTAACATTATTATCAGGGAGAACATCAAATGCACCGCTTGACGAAGAATACTGCATATAAAGGTCGCCGTTGATAACCATATTACCGTGAGAATCGGGAACATCGGATACGAACGATGTTGTCCACGCATTACCGTTTACGATAACATTTGCAGGAGAATGGTCCGCATCATCGGCAGGTCCGCCATCAGCAGAACTGCTCCAAGAGTTATGATTAAAGAATGTTTGCTGGAAAGCAAAGTAAGCAACAGGTGTCTTTACCTCACTGCGCTGACTGCCTCCGTTACGAACCTCTTTACCCTCAATAGCAGTAACAGTACCCTGAGCAAACTGTGCGCCCTTATCGTTATTCCAAATATACTGTCTGAATCTCAGGTTATCCTTATTTTGTACTCCCGGGAATACGGTAAGACCCCATCCGGTATCGTATATTTCCGAATACAAAGGAAGCTTTTCGGGCTTTGCACGGTACCAACCTGCGGAACCTGAATAACTAACAAATTGACCGTTAAAATTAGACCATGCGAAATTATCCTTGACATCGGTTGACGGATGATAGTTCCAAGAGAATTTAGGAAGATAATCAGCAATAATTTTATCAGCCGAAACAGGTGCGGCACTTGTGTAATACGGGTTATTTGCCACAAGCTTAGCATTTACCTGCGTTCTTGACCTGAAACTGATATAAGTATCTGTCCAAGAATTACTTAACGAGGAATTATACCTACCTTTTCCGCCTTGACCGCCGGGCTGTGTTTGAAGAAGCATAACGGTAACAGTACCGTTATTATTCTTTATTGCATAGTTAATGGCATCTGCCAAGTCGAAGGTCATTTGATAATTCTCGGTTAGTACATTATTACCATAGCTTGTGATATATTGAAGGTCGAACATATTCTTTGCCTTATCTAAATGCCCACCCGAGGAAACCTTAAACAAGTCTTTATCTTTCCAATCGCTTGCACCTGACAAATCCCTGACAGAAGCATTATTCTTTGCATACCAAACAGTAATACCCTGACAGTCACTGCCCTTATTTCCCTTTGCGACCATAGAAAATTCTGCCGAGTCTACCGTTAATCCCTTACCCAGCAAAGAACTTACATCAAAGTTCAAATAGCCGATAGAGAAGTTTGAATTCTCACAGTCGTTTACGATATTAAATACAGGAGCGCTGGTGTCGCTCGTATCATATCTGCTATTAGAGTATCGTCCCGTATAGCAATAAACAGTACCCGACGACTTAATGCGGATATTGGTATCTTCCATAGAGCCGTAAACTATCTTACCTGTATGGCTGTTAAGTGAACCTGCCTCAGGCAATGACGGGAATAAAACATACCAATCGGTCGAAGCAGACGTTTGACCCTGAGAAAGATTACTGTAACTTCCGGGGTGAGCGATGATATATTTATCGCCTGCTTTAAGTTCATCCGCTGAATAAAGTCTTCTGTATCCGGGGATAGCCGAATTAAGAGCATTCTCATCCTTTACAAAAATGCAGAAGCTTGTAAGTTCATAAGACTCATAACTTGATATGTTATACCAACTGTCAAGTCTGTTCTTTGATGTATCAAGCATCAAAATATAGTTACCAATAACAGAACTCTTGGAGGTAATATTGAATGTACCCTTATTGGGACTGTCTTTAATTACAATTTTTCCATAGCTTTCCTTATTAGGATATGCAAATTTGTAAGTTGTAATATTTGCATAAACTTTCTTGCCGTCTGAAGTTTCGCCGACAAGAGCGCCCTCACTGCCGTCCTTAGTATATGTATACTCAGCCTTTGATAACTGAACAGGTGCAGAGGTATATTCAGCCTCACCCGTGCCTGAACCTTGGATTACATAAGGTATATCGTTTACGGTTTTATAGGTACTTCCCGATACGGTGATTGACGGAATTTCTGCCTTTGGAACAGTCGGTTCTTCGACCTGAATAGAATTGTCAATATTCGTGAAATCGTCCTTATTCTGTTCAAGTTTTTCCTTTAACTCCTTAAACGGCTCACCGATATTTTCTCTAAGGAATTTGTCCTCGTTAGGGAACGCACTCTGAGTATAATTATCAAAATAAGCGGTATATGACTTTGACTGAACGAACTCATCCTTTTTTGCCTTAACGGTGGCTGCACCGTAAGAAGCGGTACCAAACGAATCAGCAAAAGCATTAACGGCTTGTGAAGCATACTTACCTGTAATTTCATCCTTCTTTGCCGAAACAGCATTTTGACCGTATTTATTTTTAATTTCGTCGGTCTGCTGTTCCTTGACAAAGTCGGAGCCGTTTTTAAGAACGCTGTTACCGTCTTTATCAGTCTTATAAAGGTTTTCACCCTTAAAGGTTGTATGACCCTCATCGTTTGAATCATAATATTCTATATCATAATCAGACGGATTAGATACCTTTTTGCCTCCGTCTGCGCTAAGAGTAACCTTTCTTCTGAAGAACGGAGAGGTAAGCTGATTTGTGATGCTTCCCTCCTGCGCATACCGGTTATCATATTCGCCCGAATATGTTGCATCAAGGTCTGCGCCCGTCTTTGAGGTTGCCTCAGCGGCAGTTGCAGGGTTAAGGTTACGAACTGTTGCAAGCGTATTTTTCATTTCGATAAGGCTTACAAGCTCGTCGCCAGATTTTTTAACAGCATCCTTAACGCTTACTGCATCATCTTTATCGGTTGCAGATGCAGCTGCGGAGCTTTTAGTAGTTGTTGCATTCTTTACAGAACGATTGATAGTTCTGATAAAGTAAGGCTTCATATTAGGAGCGTCTATATGCTCGCTAAACTGCTGGAACGACTTAGCAAGTGCGAACTTATATCCTGCGTCTGCGGTAGGACTGGACATATTCTTAGAATACATATTCGTAACATCTCGGTTTGTTACCTCGACATCAGGAATAATAAGCTCACAGGACTGACCGTTTTCCTTAGTGAATTTAACAGAATAGCTTTCCTTTGAAACTCTGTCATAGAACGACTTACTTCTGTCGTCAATAGGAGTGTCCGTACCGTTTTTAACAACCTCGGAAAGCAAAGTGCTGAAGTTTGCACCGCCCTGAACAGACTGCATAACAGGGTTAGAGAGGTTATTATTTACATTATAGACAATATTCTTTTGATTTTTCAGCTTATATTTACAGTAGCTGACATATTCAAGATTATTCTTTTGGTCAAGAATTGCAGTCTTTTGGGAATCAATAAGACCTGCGTTATTTTCGATATAATACTCAGCCTTTGCCGTATACTGCGACACAAGGTCAATTTGATTGCTGATTGTTGAGAAATCCATAGTATCAATAATATTAAGCGCAACCTGAGTTTGCTCGATATATTGATAGTTTTGGAAATAAGTATTTGCAAATCCGCCGTTACCGCCGTCGATAAGACCGGATGCGATACTGCCGGCAGGCATAGAATCAATAATCTTACCGTGCGAGAAATCAATGGTATTAACAGCGGTATAAGTTACCTGATTATAGTCCTCGTGACTTTGAACATCACCCTCACAATTCTTATAATTGGACTGACACACAGAGCAAAGTTCATTGATTGTAGATGACGAGCATTTGGTTTGACAGGTACATTCGGTATTCTTACCGGTGTAATCAATATCCTTTGTTCTTGCAGCCTGTAAGGTATTAACACCGATACTGATGTCGGAGTTTGAATGAACATCTCCGTTGGTAATAATGTGAGAAGTACCGACATTAAGAAGCTTATTATAGTTAGGATTTCCGCCCAAAATACCGATAAAAGGCTGAATGAGCTTTTCGTTTACCTTATTTGCAAAATACTGGAAAATATTAGTGGCAATCTGAGCGCCGTTACCCGCAGTACGGCCGTTAAGCTGAACGGTCATTTTCTTATAATCGTTAGTGGTAACAGACGAGTTACCGAAAATTGTGTATTTAAGTGCCTCGGGCATTGCGGTATACTTCATCGCACAGTTTGCATAGCCTGATTTTTGAAGCTGAAGCTCCTTAATGCCTGAAAGACCGGACAAAAAGCCGCTGCTTTTGATATAAACAGTAAGCTTCAAATAGCCCGATGTAATATACTTATCCTCGTCCTCCTGCTGAGTTTCCTCAGTCAAAAGTCCTTTTTTATCAATAGTTATCTTAGCCTTATTATCACCGTAGGTAATAACTGTTTTAAGGTCGGTTGAGGTAGTTACACCGGTGCCGTATTTTGTCATATCAACACCGTTTTCACGCATATACTTTTCTGCCGTAACCTTAATAGCACTGTCGTCGGACATAAGGTCGTGAGCGACAGCGACGGTGGTTGCGTCAACTGCATTTTGCAATTTGGCAGACTGATAGTATATCAAGCCGAAATCGACAACGATTGCAAGCACCATAACAAACAAAATAGACGCAAACATTGCAATTATCGCAATATCTCCCTTTTCCTTTTTTCTAAAAAATTTTTTCAAGGCGATACACTCCTTAACCGAAAAATACACAAGTCTGAAGGATTTTACTACTCCTTAGTTACATCCTCAGCCTTTGAATGAGCGAGCGAAAGCTCTGTCTGTAATCTGAAAATTAAATCCTCGCATTTATCAATGGCGTCCTCATAAATTCGAGAAACCTCGAGGTATCTTCTGTCGTTATTTTCCGAAACATTACCCTCTGCATCCGAACGCAGAGTTTTAATTTCATTTCTGTTTTTGTCAACCTTTTTTGTAAGGTGGGCAACATCTCGTTTGAGTCCTTCGTTTTCCTTAGTAAGCTTGCGATTTTCCTCACCGAGAAGTCGATGTTTGCTTACAAGAGAATCGTACTTTTCCTGAAGCTCGTTAAGCAGAGAATTATCGACAACCTTAACCTCTCTCGGAGCTTCCGACATCTTTTTAAGCGCCATATCTCTCTCGTCAAGCGCACGCTTAACCTTTGCGCCAAGCTCTGAATTTTTATTCTTGAGTTGCTCTATTTCGTACTTGAGCATCGAGTTATCGTTACGCAAATCCTTAATCTGAGAGTCGAAATTTTCGGAAGCATTGCGCTGAGTTTTAATGATTTTTTCGATATACTCGTCAACCTGATTTACATCATAGCCTCTGAGTGCCTTATCAAACTCAACCTTGCTGTTACCTAAAATTTGATTTCTGTCTACCAATTCTCTGTTGCTCATTATTTTTTCTCCAAACTAATTTATTCAAATATCAATTTATCGCCGATTTCAAGTCCAAGTCTTGAGGCGAGACCGGAATTCATTTCAAGAATTCTCTTACAATTCTTTACTCTCCCGCGTACCTTTCCGGGAGGAACGGCAGGGTCGACAGCGATTACGCATCCGTCTTTGTCAAGCATAACCGTATCAATGTCAAATTTCATAAAAAATGTATGTATTTCGTCACACGGCGAGAGCAAAAGTGCGTGATTGTCGTCGATATGCCGTCTGAACATCAATCCCATAAACCTGCGGGAAAAATGATTTGCATTCTCGACCTCTTCAATCAAAACCTCGCCGTTTTTATATGCTTTTAAGAGTTTCAATTTATATTCCTTTCAAATCAGAAAAGTCCGCCTGAAAGCTGATCCTTAACCTGAATTACAACAGGTCCCATAATTACGCAAATAATAGCGGGCAATATCAAAAGTACGGTAGGAATAGTCATCTTTGACGGTACTTTTGCAGCCTTTTCTTTAATCTGCTCACGCTTTGCAATTCTAAGCTGTTCCGACTGTGCGGCAAGAACATTGGTGATAGGAATACCCAATGTGTTAGCCTGAATTACTGCGGAAATAAATGTTTTAAGCTCGGACACATCTGTTGAATCCGAGAGAGTTTTTAGCGCATCGTTACGGCTTTTACCGAGCTGAATTTGTCTGAATACGGTAACAAGCTCGTCAATCAGCGGACCTTCCATTCTTTCGGAAACCTTGAGCAATGATGCGTCAAAGCTGAGTCCTGCCTCCATACATACGCTGAGCAAGTCGAGCGTATCGGGAAGCTGCGCTCTTATTGCTTCCTGATGGCCTCTGATTTTTGCGTTAAGAATAAGTGTAGGCAAAAGAGCCGAAAGCATAGAGCCTACAATTATAATCAAAAGATAGTAGGTTGTGACATCCTTTAACAGCGTACCGATACCGACAGATAAAATAATGCCGACAACCATAACGGTAAGCTTCAAATAATTAAAGCTTCCGGTTGACATATGCATACCTGCTTTACGAAGCTGGAGTGCAAGTTTTTCTGTTTCC
This sequence comes from uncultured Oscillospiraceae bacterium, assembly GCA_900539165.1. Lineage (GTDB taxonomy): Bacteria > Bacillota > Clostridia > Oscillospirales > Acutalibacteraceae > Eubacterium_R. The sequence continues at coordinate 65,177 of UQAZ01000001.1, read as the reverse complement.
TGTCTTTTTCTGGCACTCTTGCTCTGCTTGTTTCCTTTTTCGTCGAGGTTTGCAAGCTTAGTAACAAAAGGCTTAATGTTACGGTCATAGAAGGAGGTTTCTACATTTTTATATTCTGCGGTAACAACTTCCTTGCCGATTGACTTCATTCTTTTAAGGTTATTATCCTCTTCCCTGCCCCTTTTGCCGAAAGCGATAATACAAATTATCATAACCAAAAGCGAGTAGGCGATTACCAAAACAGCAATCATTGTATCTCCTCCTACATTTTAATGTTAATAATTTTCTTAACCGCAACGAAAGCGAGAAATTCAAGCACAGCTGCGCCAAGAAGGAAGTAATGTCCGATGTCCGTTGTAAACAGAGGGAGCATAAATTCACGGTTAATCACAAGCAGTAATAACGAAAGCACAACAGGCATAGAGCCAACCATAAGTCCTGTCATTTTACCGGAAGCGGTAGACGCCTTGAGTTCCTGCTTTAGCTTCATTTTTTCTTTAATAGAGTTAGCGATGCCTTCGAGAATGCTCGACAGGTTACCACCGGTCTGTCTTTGGATAAGAACAGAGGAAACCATAAGAGGCAAATATTGGCTGTCGATTCTGGCATTAAGCCTTTCAAGAGCCTCATCCATAGGCATACCCATAGTCATCTCGTTAAGTACAATGTTAAACTCGGAGGCGATAGGGTCGTCCATATCCTTTGCGATAGCCTCCATGGCCTGAGTAAAGCTGAGACCGGAACGAAGAGACGAGCAAGCAATCATAAGTGCGTCACTAAGCTGAACATCAAACATCTTAACTCTTTTTTTCTTCTTACTGCGGATAATAATATAGGGAATAACCGCACCGACGAGCATTGCAACAAGTGCAATTCCCACAAAATTGGGAGAAATAAGCAAAATAACCAATCCCGGAAGAACAGAAACCAAAAGCCAAATAAGCATAAATTCCTCGGGGCGCATCTTAATGTCTGCACTTTGAAGCTGCTTATAAAGCAATGTCGCCAATTTTACAAACGGGTCGTTTTCGTTTTCTTTCTTCTTGCGAGATGAAGTTTTCTTTCTGTTTTTTACGAGAGCAACCTCGGTGTCGCCCTCTCTTTTTTTAAGCTCCTCAAGACGCTTATCAGCCGCAATCTTTGACGAGCCGAAGGTGTATGCAAGAGCAAATGCCATAACAAAAGCGAATGCCGCAAAGGCAACTGCTATAACGATAGCACTAATCATTAAACCATTCATTAGATACAACTACTCCATTTTCACGAATTTTCTCGATACATTTAGGCACAATGCCCGTAGCCTTAAATTCGCCCTTAAATTTACCGTTTGAGTCCATTTCACCGTCGGTTTCATAGGTGAAAATGTCCTGCATTCTGATTACATCGCCCTCCATACCGACAATTTCGGAAACAGAGGTTACTTTTCTGGAACCGTCTCTCAAACGAGCCTGCTGAACGATAAGGTTAATAGCCGAAGCGACCTGGTCTCTGATAGCCTTTGACGGAAGCTCTGAGCCGGACATCATAACCATAGTTTCGATACGGGAGATTGAGTCACGGGGTGAGTTAGCGTGGATGGTGGTAAGTGAGCCGTCGTGACCTGTGTTCATAGCCTGAAGCATATCCAAGGTTTCCTCACTACGAACCTCACCTACGATAATTCTGTCGGGTCTCATACGAAGTGCGTTTACAACCAGGTCACGAATACTGATTCTGCCCTTGCCCTCCATATTTGCAGGACGGCTTTCAAGGGTGAGAACATGCTCCTGATGAAGCTGTACCTCGGCTGAGTCCTCGATAGTGATAATTCTTTCATCTGACGGAATATATGATGACAAAACATTAAGCAATGTTGTCTTACCTGAGCCTGTACCGCCCGATACGATAATGTTAAGCTTACCTCTTACGGCAGCCTCAAGAAATTCGAGCATATTGCGGGAAACAGAACCCCAAGCAACAAGATTGTCCGCTGTGATAGGCGTCTTACCGAATTTACGAATAGTAAGAATAGGGCCTACAAGCGAAAGCGGCGGAATGATAACATTTACACGGGAGCCGTCAAGCAAACGGGCGTCACACATCGGACTTGATTCGTCGACATGACGACCGACCTTTGATACGATACGGTCGATAATCTGCATAAGATGCTCATTGTCCTTAAACTTAATATCCGTAAGGACAAGCTTACCCTTGGACTCTACATAAACATGGTCGCAACCGTTTACCATAATCTCGGAGTAAGCGTCGCTGTCGATAAGGGGCTGGATAGGACCGTAGCCCATAATATCGTCGAACAGCTCTTTTTTTACCATTTCACGGTCTACACGAGGGATACCGAAATCGCTTCTTTCGACATATTCGCCGATGAGTTTTTTCATTCCATCGTCGGAAATATCTGCGTTTTCAGCACCCAGCTGTTGCTCGATGATAAGGGCGTGAATGCGGTTTTTAACATCCTCGTACTTATCCTCGAGTGCAGGCTTTAATTTATCATTCGTCTCCGTAATAGCGGCAGACGAAGTTTCTGTATTATTTGGACTTTCCTCCGGCAAGATTGATGTACTGCCGTATCTGTCAAGCAATCCCATTAATTTTTCTTCCTTAGTGATTAATTAATAATTATTTTCTGAAAAAGCCTTTCTTTTCCTTTGGCTTTGATTTAAGCCCTTCCTTGCCCTCTCGTTCAAGAATAAGCTTATCGGCAAAGGCGTCAAGCTCCTTGCAAAATGCGGCTCTCGGCTTAAATGAAACGGCAGGCTGACCGCTGTTAAGAGAGTCGTTAATGGTCTTTAAGTCACTTGAAAATACAGCGTAAGCGTCCATTTTGAGAATGTTCTCATAGTCGCTGATTTTTACATTGTTTTTCTTTACATTCTTATTAATGATGAGCCTAATTTTATCGCCCTGATTGATTTGATTAAGCACATTTTGGCAAAGCTTTGCACGCTTTAGGGAAAGGATATTTACATCATTTACCATAAAAATAGTGTCGCTCTGCTCAAGGGCTGTAATAACAGGGTCAGTAAGGTTACAGCCACAGTCGAGAATTATGTACTCGTAATAATTTCTTGCTACATCCACAAGCTCCTTTACATGCTCAGACTGAACATACTCGGCAAGCTCCGGAGAAGACGGAGAAGAAAGAACGGAAAGTCCGGATGAATGAGTAACCGAGCTTCTTGTAAGGGTGTCGATATTAATGCCGTTTGCATCTCTTACAACATCTACAATAGTTTCGGCAGGATTAAGGTCGAGCGCCATATCGGCGTCGCCAAACTGTAAATCAAGGTCTACAAGAAGCGTTTTCTTGCCACGGCTTGCAAGATTAACAGCAAGGTTTGTGGAGATTGTGGTTTTGCCTACTCCGCCCTTACCGCTGAAGAAGCCGTAAACATGCGACCTTGTTTTACGCTCGACATTTATCTTTTGGCTGAATTTTCTTTCGTTGCCTACAACCTTGGAAATATTTTCGCAAAGCTTTTTTGGTGTGATTTCGCTGTCAAATACCTGACGAACACCGTACTGAGCAGCGCTGTTTACAAGATTTACGGTTACTTCGTCTGTCATAATAACCGTTGAGCATCCTATCGAGCTTAAATCCAAATCCTCGATAAAAGCAAGGAAGGTATCGTCTATATCTGCACTGTCAAGAGCAAAGATTGTTACATCGGGAACGAAGCCCTGTATTCTTCTTTTTGCCTCTGCTCCAAATTCGCTGTAACCGATAATGTCAAATTGTGCTTCATCAAGCTTGTTTTTGATGTTTACTTTGTATTCGGTTTGCTCGGAGCAAACAACAACATTAATTCTACTATCTGCCATAATATTTATTTCTCCAATTTTTGTGATTACTCTCTGTGGTTCAAAACAAGCTTATATGTATGCTGGTTTTCAATATCGTAAAGGTCGAGAGCCTCTTTCTCTGTTACCTCAACGGTAAGAGTGCTGTACTCTGTAATGCTTGAGCCGTTAGCCGATGCCGATTTATTGGCAGAGCTTGTAGAAACTCTGAGAATTTTAAGGTCGGAATACTTAACCTGTGACTCTTTTCTGTCTGCGTTGTAAACAAGAACATCAACGGTATCCCCCTCACGAATATATCCGTCAACGCTCGTTACGCTACCGGCAGCAAAGGAATATGCAACCTTGCCGATAGGGAGCTTGAGCGAAAGTGCAACATTTGCGCCGTCAATATCCTGCAAACGCTTTGAGTTTACTGTTTCGCCCTTGTAAAGCGGGTCAATGGTTACCTTGTTAGCTAAGTCCTTGATGTCCTTAACTGCATCCGGTGTTGCATCGGCAGCCACGACTTCCTTAACCACAAACTTAGGTGCGTCACCCTGGAGCATTTCAGGTGTGATTTTTGAATTTGCGGGAATGTCCTCACTCGGTACATAAACGGAAACCATATCGGCGTCCTTGATTGTGGTTTTCTTTGTAATTTCGGTTGCAAAAAAGTATGTTGCAAAGCCCGCTACGAGAGCAAATACAACAGCGATTAAGTAAACCTTTTTCATAAATTTTCTCCTTTGTCTTGACAAAACTTTTATTAAGCTGATAAGCAAGTTATATCTAAACTTGCTTAAACTGTTAATTATAATTAATATGTGCTACGCAATCTTTTCGACCTTGTAGACAGACTGACATTTTATTCCAACCTTCATACGATTGGACTTTGCCTCCCAATTTACAAGCGGAGTCAAAGCATGATGAATACCGGTAACGGTAACGATAACATCCCCGTTAGACCTGTTTTTTACATCATAGGTGGTTGCATTAGATTTAAGAAATGTCTCATCGTATGAATATCTGATATAGACCTTTACATCCGTTACGGACGGGGGCAGAGTATTCTTTACCTCGGTGAGAATATTAGTTTCCTCGTCGGTTAAAACGGCGTTCTCGTTTTGGTCAACGGCGCCGATTTGGTCGAGGGTATACTCCTTTTGGTAATCGGTGCTGATGTCAACATCGGGCAATCTTGCCAAAGTGTTTTGAGAAACCTTGGTATATTCTACACAGGCAACACGGGCGGCATTTCTGGCAGCATTTTCCGTTCCCATTTTGACATAAAAAAGCCAGCCATAATCAAGAATCATAGCTAAAATGAGAAGAAAAATGGGAAGAATTAAAGCAAATTCAATAGCAGATTGTCCACTCTCGTCCTTTTCTTTATTTTTTTGTCGATAAATAAAATTCATCAAAGGCTTTCACCTCTTAAAATAGATTTTGGAGCTAAGCCCCGTAACCCCAATGGCTCCGTTGCATTAAAGGACGGACCGCCGTTGGGCGCTTGCTCCCAAAAAAGATTTTTGGGGCAGGGCGTGTAAGCCCTGCCCCAAACCTTTTAGATTAAATTGTTACGATAAACGATTAAGCGCCAGCTGGTGCAGTTGAATCAAGGTTGTTCAACTTATTCTCAAGATCTTGTCTACCTAAGTAGTTTCTAACACCGAGAACAATAGCTACTACAGCGATCACTACAAGAGCAATGATGAGAACATACTCAAGCATGCCCTGTCCGTTTTCGTCTTTGATAAATTTCATCATAATGATTTACTCCTTTTATTAAAAATTTTTATTATGATTTATTTAATTCCCAGCTCTCCGATAAACTTTGGAAGCAACGGAAAGCATAATGAAATTACTGAGCTGAGCGAGATTAACGGTCCCATAGGAATCATAGTTTTGACTCCGCCCTTCTTGCTGATTTTAAGATAAGCAAGAAGGATTAAACCGATAAGTCCCATTAATATAACCGACTGCATAAACAAGGTGAGATAAATCGTACCGCCGATAATGGCGCAATACTTAGTATCTCCGCTGCCGATAGGTAATTTCTTACTTGGGACAGCGCACGAGGCAAAGCCGATTATGAAGCCGAGGAAAGCCGTGAAAAGCGTTTCGGGCGATTCCTGAGCAATGCAAGTATATGTAATATACGGAACCTGAATAACTATCATCACAACGAGAAGCGAATTAGGAATCTTACGAATCAACGAATCGACAACTGCGATAGATGATACAGGGACGAGGATAAGCAAATTTCTGATAAAAGAAGCGGTATCCTCAGCGGTAAGTGCCACAGCCACGGAAGCGACAACACCCACAACGACGGACATAAGCCTGAACGCTGTTTTATTAAGAGGTGCGGTCTTTACAGGGTCCTCTACTCTGTTCAAAATCAATTTCTTAGAAAGAGGGATTGTAATTATTCCGAGAAACACGCCGTAAGCAATTCCAATCAAAGTCTTTACTAAAATTGAGTCTGTAAACATTTATTCTCCTGCCGGTTATTATCTGTATCTCTTGTTTACATATTAATACAAAAGAAACAATTTTTCAATAGAATATTCACAAAAAATTCAATTTCGGCGTTTGCCACACTTTACAAAAACGGCGTTTGTGCAATATGCACAAAAAACAGAAAATCGGATTAATATTTTGTTTATTAGCAACAAGAATTGACGGTGTATTCGCTTATAACAAACTCGTCTGCGCTATACAATCTAAGCTTTTCGTCAAAATCCGACTGCATACGCTCACGCTTTTTATCGTTTACATATTTTATTGTTCTTTTATCCAAATCAGCCTCATAAAACATATATTTACCCTTAGGGTTTACGGCGGTAGCAAACTGATGAATAAGCTTATCGCCTTTTTTTACATCTATAAAGTGAATTTCATCGGAATCCTTATATAGTGCGTACTCTGCGCCAGCAGCGTCTACACCTGCGCCCGACTTAAATTTGGGGAACATAACGAAATCGTATGCGTCGAGTGCAGAGGAAGGTGCGCCTTTTTGTGCAAATGTTACAGAATATTCGATAGTATTGGATATATCCTGAGCCGTCATAAGAGCGCATTTATCGCAAAGCGTACCCACACCGTTATCGCAAAGAGCAGTCATCCAACCAAGCCAGCCGTAAAGGGCGGTATATCTTTCAACGCTAATAATCGCACCGTCATCGGCAAGATTATTGCAAATCGCCTGAGCAAGCGGAGAAAATGCCTGAGCATAGAGAGACTCTCTTGCTCCCCTTTCACCGATAACGCTGACGCCTTTAGTCTGTTTTTGTGCAACATCAAGCAGGCATCTGAACGAGGTGACGGCATTTGCTTTTTGCTCCAAGGTAAAATCATAGACATCGGCGGTGACAAATTCGACATTGGAAAGTCCGAGGCTTTGCGCAAGCTCGGTTGCATTCTTTACGGCGAGGTCGTTTATATCCACTCCGATAAATTTTGAATCGGGATTTTCGAGAGCCATAAAGCAAGTGATTATTCCGCAGTCGCAACCGATGTCAAGGACGGTACCTTTGAGCAGGTGGGAATTATCTACAAGCATATTACCGATATGGCGAAAAACACCGCTGTCAAACGCAGCAGAAACGCAAAGAGAACCGGCAAGCGTTTTATTCTTTAATCTATAAAAGGACTCGTTATCGGAATTTTGACCGAGCGCACGGGAATTGAGAAATGTGGCAAGCTCGGTGGTATATTCTTTATCGGTTTTATACATCAAATCGGCTATAAAATCCTTAGTATTCTTAAAATATTTAAGGTCGAGCCTTTTCATATAATTATCAACTTGTTGGTAGGTTTGCATTTCTTTCTCCTTAATATATATGTTTTTATGTTAAAAATATAACAATTAATCGAGTTTTACATCTCGTGGCACTTTACCGTGGTGAACTGCATTGGCGATATTCACGGGCGAGAGCCAAACCTTTGCCCTTTTAGCAAAAGAGTTGAGTTTATTTTTATTAAGTCCAATATCACTAAGGCTATAAACGACAATGCTCTGTGCAACCTCTTTAGGCAAAAGGGTCGAATCAAGGTGCATTGTGATAACCTTTTCCTCATTTGCAAGCAGGTCAAAGAAGTTATCGGAAAACGGCAGATGAGTTGCGCTGCACTCAGCCTTAACAAGGCGGGCGAAGCTATCCGATTTAATACGAAGGGTAAGGTCGGAGCCGTTAATTTCTATTCTTGTACTAAGCTTTGCTTTAGGGAGCGAGAGATTTTTCTCCTTATCAAAGAGGAGAGTTCTGCGAGACACTTCACAGCCGTCTTTATAAAGCACAGCCAAAATGCCGTTACGGCGCTTATTGCAGGATTTAAGCCATTGAGACGGAACATCAAAGGAGCAACGCATTTCGAGCTGTTCAACATCATAGCGCACGGTATCAATAATTCCGTTTTGGAAATCGAAAAGCGAAAGCTCAAGGGTCACATCCTGCTTTTGGCGATAATCGTTAAGAACAAACACCTTGACATCATTCTTGTTATTTTCAAAAGAGACGGTAAGGGGCTGATTAAAATGCCTTGCGCCATATTGCAACGCTTTATAATTGCCGTAATAGTCGATGCCCGACCACGAGCAAACACCCCAGCAATCGTTAAGCTGCCAATACATTGAGCCGTTACATCTGCCCTTATTTCTGCGCCAATGCTCTGTTGCGTCGGCTATACATTCAAGCTGAGTGACCTGAGAGAGGTAGACATAATCCCTAAAATGCTTTGGCAAGTCAAATCTGCCTGCGATATAATAAACCATTTTATCGTTGCCGTTCATACATTTTTGGTGAGAAAGGAAAACCTTACTGTTAAGGTCGTAATCCTTAGGCTCGGCAAAGGTGCGAACAGTATTCATATCGGGCAGAGATTCAAAGCCGAATTCACTGCAAAAACGAGTCATACGACGGCGGTAATAGTCCATACTCTTTAAGCCGTGCCACACACCCCAAAGGTGAGTATCGCCGACATTATCGGCATAAACTCCCTCATTATGCGATTTACCGACGGGAGAGCCGGGAGTAAAGGAAGTAACGGAGTCGAACTTTCTGATTTCAGGCTCGAGGATATTATAGAAAAACTTTTCGGTATATTCGATATACTTAGGCATATTAATCCAAGCCATATGCATATCCTCAATCTCGTTATTGCCGCACCAAAGAGCGAGGCTCGGATGAGAGCAAATGCGTGCGGTATTATATGCAACCTCACGCTTAACATTAGCAAGGAAATCGTCATTAAAAAACGGATATGCCTGACAGGCAAACATAAAGTCCTGCCAAACGAGGATACCTCTTTTATCACACTCGTCATAGAAAGCGTCGCTTGCGTAGTAGCCGCCGCCCCAAATGCGTACGATATTCATATTTGAAAACTGAACGGCATCGAGGAGATAGTCCAATTTATCCTTTGTAAAGCGAGTAATAAAGCTATCGGCAGGGATATAATTAGCACCCTTTGCGAAAATCGGCACACCGTTTAGAACAAACTGAAAATTCTTGCCGTATTCGTCACGCTTAGTATTAAGTTCCAAATGGCGAATACCTATTTTTTTAGACGATTCGTCAACCGTTTTTCCGTCAACTAAAAGTCGAACGGAGACGGTATAAAGGGGCTGTTCCTTTTTATCGGTTAGGTCGTAGCTCCACCAAAGCTCGGGGTTATCAACGACAAATTCTGCATTCTTGCCGACAACGGACTGCTGTGAGCCGTCGGGAGAGGTAAGGACAATTTCGCACTCGGTATCGGCATAGGAGGTATAATCAACGCTTACGCTGACAATTCCCTTTTCATCGACATAATCCGAATTAACATTAAGCAAGTCAACAATAGCACCCGACACAAACTCCAGATAAATATCGTCGGTAATACCGCTTAAAGGAAGAACCGGACCCCAATCCCAACCGAAATGGCATTGAGGCTTACGGATATGAACGATACCATTTTGACCGTTAGAATTAACAGGGGTGGAGCATTGCTTATACATTTGCTTAACATAATTAACAGGAGAATGAAAATAAACAGAAATCTCATTTTCGCCCGATTTAAGCAAGGATTTAACATCATATTTATGCTCGACAAAGCAATTATTTTCAGAAAAAGCAAGTTTACCGTTTACTCTGACATCGCAGACGGTATCAAGTGCCTTAGCGCAAAGACGAATTTCGTCACATTCAAGCTCGGCATCGGACAAGCAAAAAGTCTTTTTATATTCAAAATCGGTTTTACCCACCCAATCGCAATCCTGCTCATTAAGACCGATAAACGGGTCTTTAATCAAGCCGTTAGCCATAAGGTCGAGAAAATTGCAGCCGGGAACAACGGCAGGAAGCCATTGCGCCTTATCGCTCTGCTTAAACAACCAATCACCGTTTAGAGACTTTTTCATAAGTCACCTCTTAATTTAATATATAATATATTAACATTATATAGTAGGGTTATAGTTTTGTCAAAATAAAAATCGAGGATGAAGCAAAGTCATCCTCGAAGTTTTTACTGATTAGAATTTTTCAGATTATTTACAAGATTTTCAATATCGCCTTTTAACGACTGAAGGACATCAATATTCTTTTCCAGTTCTCGATTTGACTCATTGAGCTGAGCCTCCAAGCTGGAATTGATTATAGACAATCTTTGGCACTCATATTCCGCCTCGGACAGCGCCGCCTTTAGTCTTGCATTTTCTTTTTTCAGTTGGTCTAATTCTTTCTTTTGCATAAATTAATCTCCAACCACAAAACAAATGTCAAATTAATTAAGCGTCAATATCTGTATCAATCTCAAAATAGCGTGAGCCAAACCAATTCTTTTTAAGCTCTGTCTTTTCAAGGAGAGCCTCCTCTGTACCGGTTTTGTCCTCACCTGAAAGAATCTGCTGTGCGGTATACTGCCATACGGTCTGCTCGCTTGCTGATTCAAAGTACATAATATGGTAGCCGTACTGAGTCTTAACGATAGCGGTATCGCCTGCCTTACGGGAGGAATCGAAGCACCATGCGTTAAATGCAGGAACCATCTGATTAGGTACAACATTTTCGTAAAGTCCGCCGCTTGAAGCGTTACTGTCAGCCGAATTTGACTTAGCAAGAGCTGCAAAAGCTTCGGAAGTCTTATCGCCTGAGTTATACTCGTCAAGGATAGACTTAGCCTTATCATAAGCTGCGTTCCATTGCTCCTCTGTGCATTTCTTAGCGTCAGTTGATTTATCGGACTCATCGTTAGGCTTAATGAGAATATGGCGAACATTTACAGGCTTAACATCAGAAAGATGAACAGGGTTTACAACATAAACCACAGAAGTAGATTCCTGCTTAATATCGCCTGCCTTACGGTCGGCTGAATAGAGCCAATCAAGACCGCTGTACTTATTCTTCTCTTTATCGTCAGCAGTAGAGATAGCGAATGAAAGCTTCTTCATTGTTGAAAGAGTAATGTTATTATATGAAGTCTCTGCCTCGTCCTTATATGCCTGCTTATCGTAATCGTCATCAGAATACTTTGAAGCAAGCTCTGCAAAGTTAGAGCCGTCAGCCTTGAGTTCTTTCTTAAACGCAATAGCGTCATCCTCGCTGTCACACTCGAAAAGCTTAATATCAACAGACTGAAGGTCTGCCAAATTCTCGTCCTTATATTTCTCGATGTCAGACTCGTCATAAGTCTTTGAAGCAAGTTCTTCTTTATATTCGGCAGAATAATTCTCTGCGATATAAGAAATCTTTGCCTCTCTGCGGAAAACCTCCTCGGTAACACCCTTACCCATAGCAGCAGTCAAATATCCGCTGAGAGTGTAGCCGTAGTTTTTAGCCTGAGTTTCGTACTTTTCAAGAGCCTCATCAATTTTCTTTTGCTGATCCTCTTTAATATCAGGCTCTGAGCCGTCATTAGCCTTAACTGCCATATAATAATACATATAGTTAGACTTAATCTGCTTTTCAACCTGCTCCTGAATATACTCAAGCCAAGTCTGAGTTTTGCCATCCTCTGTTCTTGTTTGCTTAGAAAGCTTCTTATCGAAGTCAACATTCATATTAAGCTGCTCAAGGTCAGCACCATACTTCTTATACTGAGAAACGGTAGAGCTGAGATTATTATAGTACATTGAGAAATAATAGTTATATGTACTGATCTTAATATTATGCTTATCGCCGTCCTGATCCTTCAAGGTGTAAGCTGTGAAGGTAGTCTGAGGCCAGCCGAGAGTTCCGTTAAGACCCTTACGAACAGCTCCTGTTGCAACATAGGCGCAAAGAAGAGCCACGATAATCACTACCGATACAACAGCGGTGATAATCTTCTTTGTTTTAGGAGGCATTGGGAGAACAAGCTCATCTTCTCTGATGATAATTGAGTCACGCTCTGCAATGAGCTTATCTCTGTTATCACGAAGCTTTGTTTTCTTCTTTTGATCAGGCTCATTAAGAATTTCTTTTTTAAGCTCTTCAATCTGCTTATTAAGTGAATCCTTTCTGTCGTAAGCCTTATCGTACTTAGCTTCAAGCTTAGCGTATTTCTTATCCGCCATTGCCTGAGCCTTTTCTTCTTTAGTTAGGTTTTCCTTAGACATTTTATTTCTTCCTTTTAATGATTTTAATAATGCGTAAATATTTTACACCATATGACAAGAATTTACAAGAGCAAATTATTGTGCTGCACTTGACGAAGAGGTTGAAGCACTCGGCTTAGCAACCTTTGTCTTTTTCATAGCACTCTTATGTCTTTTGATTTTTGCGCTGCTTACAAATTCGTCTTCCTTAGACTTCTTAATACCACTCTTACAATCATAGAGATACTTTTCGGTATTTTCTACAAAGTACATAATATGGTAGCCGTACTGTGACTTAACGATACCTGTATCCCCATACTTTCTGGAATCGTCCATCGACCACTTTTCAAACTCCTCTACCATCTGTCCTTCCTTAACACCTGCACAGAGACCGCCGTAATTACCGGACGAACCCTTTGATGTTGACTCTGTATCGGCAGAATCGGATTCTGCAAGCTTGGCAAAAGCGTATTCTGTCTGCTCGCCGTTATTATAAGTATCAAGGATTTCCTCAGCCTTTTTCTTAGCCGCTTCCCACTGCTCCTCGGTGTACTCGGTTTTAGCACTGCTCTGCTTCGACGAGTCGCTGCTTTCATCGGACGAATCACTGCTCTCGTCGCTCTGAGGAGTAATAAGAATGTGGCGTACGGAATACACCTTTGTTGTATCAGCCGACGGCTGTGATGTCTTATAGAGAAGATACGCAACGCTGTTAGTATCATCTACAAAATAATTACAAGCGCCCACTTCGGTGTTTTCGTCAAAGAGCCAATCAATAGCCTCCTGAATAAAGCCTGTTTCCTTAGCGGTAATATTAACCTCGATATTAGCCGCAAGCTTTTCTGCGCAAGAATCAGCATCCTTTGCGTATCCCTGATTTACATAAGTGGCAATAGCCTCCTTGCAAGCGGTAGGAATAAGCTTTTTCATATCATCAACAGAGGAAATTTCTTTGACATATTCCTTACATTTTTCAACAACAGCGTCCTTGCTTTCGGTAATGCTGCCCGTTTTGTCGGATTCGGAAGCATACGGAATCTGAAGATAAGCAAAGCCTACATTTTCATACTCTTCCTTATGCTCATCAAAATATGCCTGCTCATCTTCGGTGGTTACGGTAGTCTCAAGCTGTTTTTGCTGATAATAATTTTCAGCAATATAGCATTGCTCAAGCATCTTTTGGAGAGTAGCCACGCCACAGTAATCACCATAGGTTTGAGAAATATAAGCGTCAACCGATTTACCTGCCTGTGAAGCAGTCTGCTTCAAGCCTGAAATAGATGCGTCGATATTATCTCTTTGGGCATCGGTAACGGTAACATTATGTGCCAAAGCATCCTCATAGTAAGCGGTGATGTATTGAATCTGGTTAATGGTCTCATTTTCAAATCTCTGAGACCAAGTAATTTCCTCACCGTCATCGGTTGTGCAGGTCTGCTCTGAAAAATCCTTAGTTTTATCAATGTCATAATAACCGTAACCTGCATAGGTAATATAATTCTGACTGATACAGGTATAATAGTAATTATACATACCGATTGAAACAGGGGTGTCGCCTACTTTCATTGCAACATTGCCCGGATTCATACGCTCATCGCTGTTAGGCTTAGTATAATAGAATGTACCAAGCACGGCGCACGCAGCAATAACTGCCGCAACAAGCACAGATAAAACCACAAACAACGCCTTATCGCCTCTTACGGTTTTCTTAACAGCAACATTCTGCTGCGGTTCAACTGCCTTTGTAGGTCTTTGAGCAGTTTCGTAAGCAGATGACTCGGGAATTTTAATTTCAAATTCGTCATTCGCTATAACACTGTCGCTGAGAGTCGGCGCCTCGGCATCGAACTTCCAATTATCATTTTCCTCAAGCTTTGTCTCGGGTTCCGACACAGTTTTCTGTGCGTCGGTTTTCTCAAGATTGTTTTCTGCATCTGCGGGGGTAAGTTTCTTTTTAAGGTCTAAATCCTTTTCGTCCACAAAATCACTCCTAAACATAATAAATACTACCAAATTATACAACATATTCTCTCTCTTTGCAATATATTATTTATTATAAATTATAAATTAATTTTTAATTTAATGTAAATAATGAAAAAACAAATAACTTGCAAAGACATATGCAATGTGTTATTATCAATTAAGCAATGCACGGTTTCGACCGTTATCGACGCCGTACCCGTTTAATCGTTATGAGGTGAATTAATGACTGAAAGAGTTGAGCAAAGCGATAAAAAGCTTTTCAGAGCCTTGCTCGTAATATACGGAACATCTTTTTTGCTTCCGGAATATATAGCTCCGCTTTTTGTTTTTATATTCTATATACCGTTTTTGATACATTTCAAAAAAACAGGCAGGAATGCAAAGCTGGGTCAGCTCGGCAAAGCATTTATGGTATATATGCTTTATATGGTAATTTCGTCAATATGGAGCAAAACGCATCTGCTGTCGGGATTAATAGGTCTGCTGTGGATGGGATGCTTTTTAACATACATTCAGGCAGCGAATATAATCAACACTAAAGAGAAGCTGAAAAATGCAATTTCTGCAATAAGCATCGCTTCGGGAGCAATAGGAATAATTGCGATACTTGAATTCGTAACCTACAATCTTACGAAGTACACAGAGGGCTTTAATTTCATTATTGCAAATCCTTTATATTTTGAATTAAACGACAAGATATTCGGACTGTTTCCGTTTGAAATAGTTAATTATCCATATCCGTCAAGAGCAGCGGCGACCTTTGACAATCCGCTGATTTTGGCAACATTTTTGATTATAACAACTCCGTTTTGTGCATTCTCGTCTGTATATTTCAAGCATTCGCAAAACAGAAAAATCGGCAGATTTTGTTTCATAGCTTCGCTTGTGGGACTGCTTTGTACGGAATCAAGAGGTGCGTACATAGCAATAGCGCTGTCTATTGCAACCCTGCTGTGCAGTAATAAAAAGATTTTCAAAAAATTTGTACCGTTCATTTTTATTCTTGCGATAGGAATACCGCTTACGATAGCGTTAAGGTACAAGGATTCGGGTACGGGAGACGAATTTCTCGCCTCAAACAATAACCGTTTCGCCATATGGCAGACGTGCGCCGATTTATTCAAAGAGAATTGGTTGCTCGGTTTGGGTGCGGGAACGGAAAACATACATCAGGAAATCATTGCGAGACTCGATATTAACAGAACTCACGCACATAACTTATTCCTCGAAATTGCAACCGAAGGCGGTATTGTCGGTACGATAATGGCTGTGACAATTATTGTGATATTTGCCAAAGGGCTGATAAGGTTATACAGTCTGAAAGACAACGCTTACAGACCGTATGCGGTGTTATACACATCGTCGCTGATAGGCTTCATAACAATGTCGCTTTACGAGCATACATTACAGTCGCCAAAGGAAATGATGATTTTCTTTATACTTCTCGGCTTTACGGAGGCAACGCTGAGAATGGCTGAAAACAGGGTACAGCTGGCCCAAGATGAAAAAAACAGCTTTGAGGATTTTAACGAAAACGATTACATAACAGATGTTGAGGAACAAACAATATCTGCCGATAAATAGAAATAACGCAAAAAAGAGGCAACAACCGAAAGGTCGCTGCCTCTTAATTTTATGTATTGAAATTATGCCTGTGCAGGTGCGCCAACAGGACATACGCCTTCGCAAGCACCACATTCGATGCAAGCATCAGCGTCAATTTCATACTTTGAATCGCCTTCGCTGATAGCGCCAACAGGACACTCTGCTGCACAAGCGCCACAAGAGATGCATTCGTCAGAAATTGCATAAGCCATTGTGAAAAACCTCCTAATTATAATAAATAGTAATAACCATTCCTATTACAAATAATATAACATTACATTTAATAAAATGCAAGCAATTTTTGATTTTATTTCAATCCGATAAATACGCCGTCTAAAAGTGCCTAAAGCAAGGCACAAAAGCCCGACAGAATTATTTTTTTACGATTCTTACCTCGCTGCGATTAACGGTTACGGGAGGTGCGCCCTCGGGTGAAGAATTAAGCTGTACTTTAAGCTTGCCCGTTAAAACGGCAGCCTCAACAACAACGCCTCTACCCTCTCTGCAATCAATAAGAGTGCCTACCCTCGGGGTAATCTTATTAAGGTATTCATAAGAATTTTGCTCATATTTTAGACAGCACATAAGTCTGCCGCAGCAGCCGCTGATTTTTGTAGGAGAGAGTGACAAGCCCTGATCCTTTACCATTTTAATCGAAACAGAATGAAAATCATTAAGGAAGGTAGAACAGCAAAACGGTCTGCCGCACACACCCAATCCGCCAATCATCTTAGCCTCGTCTCTTACACCGATTTGTCTAAGCTCAATTCTTGTACGGAAAGTTGAAGCCAAATCCTTAACAAGCTCTCTGAAATCAACTCTGCCGTCCGATGTGAAATAAAAGATAATTTTTGAGCCGTCAAAGGTGTACTCAACCTCTGTCAAATTCATATCAAGCTTATGCTCTGCAATCTTTTTCTGGCAGACAGAATAAGCCTCTTTTTCAGCCTTTCTGTTCTTTTCGATTTTAGCAATATCCTCTTTAGTCGCTATTCTTTGAACAGGCTTCAAGGGGGTTACTATTTCTTCGTCGCGCACGGCTTTATTGCCCGAAACGGCAACACCGCTTTCAACTCCCCTTGCGGTTTCAACAATAACAATATCATTTTTATGTATATCGAGCTTTCCCGGGTCAAAGTAATATGTTTTACCTGTATCCTTAAAGCGAATTCCAACTACCTCAGTCATTTATATTTTTTCTCCAATCAAATTTATCTGCCGACAGCCCTTCTGAAATCATAACAAATTTTTGTTATTAAAATAGCGTTATTGGCATTTTTCTTAGCAAGTGATACAAGGTTATCGCAGGCTTGAACAAGATTGACAAGCTTCTTTTTACTGAGCTGTGCGGACAGGCTTCGTGCAGAAGCTCTTTGTCCCGATAAAACCTGTGACGAGTCGGAATAAACCAAAGCATCTCTAAACACGGTTTTCAGTAACGAGAGAGTCGATACGGCAAGTTCCCTATCCTTATCAAAAGCGGCGCAAACCTTGAGAAGCGAGTATTCGTCATTAGCAGTCAAAGCAGTACAAATATCGCCTGCAAGAGTGCTGATTTTCGAAAGCTTGCTGTCGCCGAGAGCTTGCATAGCCTTTCCGATATTTCCGCCCCATATACCGCACGCATTCAAGGCGTCGTTATAATCGACACCCTCAAGCTTAGAGCATATGAAGTCCGCACCAACCTTATCGTTTACCCCCTCAAGAGAAATAACAACGCTTCGAGACAAAACGGTTTCAAGCAATGCGGATTTTGATTCGGCGGTCAAAATGAACATCACATACTCGGGCGGTTCCTCAAGAACCTTGAGCAAAGCGTTCTGTGCATTCATATTCATACACTGGCAATTACCCAATATGAATACCTTATAATCTGCCTCGTTAGGCTGAACATAGGCATCCTCAATAATCTCTCTCACGGTTTGAACATGAAAACTGTTTGCTCCGCCCGGTGCGGAATATTCATAAACATCGGGATGTATTCCCTTAATAACCTTAGTACACTGAGGACAACTAAGGCAGGGCTTGTCGTCTGCCTTGCAGAAAAGGTTAAGCACCAGCTCCCTTGCCAAGGTGCGTTTGCCAAGCCCCTCCTCGCCCTCAATAACAACGGCGTGCGGAAGTCTGCCCGACTCCTGCAAATAGGTGAGCTGTTCTTTTACCCTTTCATTACCGACAAATTCGACAAATCTCATACTTAAAACTTAGCTAAATCCTCAATATTTATAGTGAACGCAGACGCTCCGTTGACCTCCACATCTACCGCCTGATTAAGCAATGAGCCTTGAAGCGTGCTGGTAACACCGGGAGATTTAACGGTGCGTTTGGTTACATTATTCTTAATTATATCATAAATCGCAGGAACTTCCTCATCGTGACAGGCACTCAAAATAGAGGTATTACCGTCAACAAGGAACTGACCTTTAGTTGCGATTTTGGTTACATAAAACCCCTTTACACACAAAGCGGATATAACCTTGTCGGCATCTTGATTAGATACAACCGAAATGACTAATTTCATAAAATCACCTTTCATTATAATATTCTAACCAAATTATACCGAATTTTCAGTAAAAAAATCAATACAAAACGATAAAAATTAACAATTTGGATATAATTACTATACAAATCGTATACATATTATCAAATAAGTTGTGCCAATGCTACAATAATAGGCATTGTAATAACGGAAAATATGCTCGTTTGACCGACAAGCTCCGAAGAAAGAGCCGTATCGTTATCATATTTAGCCGCATACATAGCGGTATTTGTAGCAACGGGAGCAGAGGCACTTATCGTCAAGGCGGTAAGCATACTTCCCTCAACCCCGAAGAGCTTAAACACAAACAGCATAGCAACGGGAATCAGCACAAGCCTTACAAACGAAACAAGGTAGACTTCTTTTTTTGCAAAAATATTTTTGAAATTACAATTTGCAAAAAATGTGCCGAAAACTATCATAGCCATAGGCGAATTACAAGCTCCGACTCTTTCCATTGCGATGCTTAAAAAACCGGGAAGTCTGACCTGAAGCAAAAACATCGGTATTCCGATAAGAACGCTGAGAGAACCCGGATTAAGAATAAGATGTTTTAACTTAATTTCTGCCTCTCCGCCGCTGATTCTTTTAATACCATAGGTGAAAGCCAAAATATTAAACACTGCAACATAGCACGAGGAATAAAACACACCCTCATCACCGCCAACGCTTTGCGCAAGAGGCAAAGCCAAAAATGCGGCATTAGAGAAAACAATGGCATATTGATAAACGCCACGCTCTTTTTTATCTCTGCCCTTGAAGCAAATTTCGGATATAATAATTCCCAAAATATGCGTCAAAAAAGCAAGTAAAAACGAAATCAAAAGACCGATAATATGCTCTTTTGTGCGTTGCATAGACAAAAATGAATTAATTATCGCAACGGGCAAAATCAAATTAAAAAGCAAATCCACAAGTCTTGTTGCGTCTGCTCTCACAAATATTTTAGTCTTATCGGCAACAAAACCGACAGACGCTATCAAATACAGAACGATTACCTGAACGGCAACCGTCTGCAAATTAGATATAAAGCTATCCGGCAAGATAACACCTCTTAATACGCTGAATTTTTAAGCGCATTTCTTCCTAAAGAATATACAAATGACGCTGACAAGAGCAACGATAAGATGAAAAACGAATTTTCGTCATCAACGGCACACGCTCCCCTTGCAACGGAAATAATCCTACCGAGCGAGCAAATGCCCACACACGCCGAAAACGAATTAAAGCAAAACACGCAAAAGCTTTTTGCTCCCGCCTTGCTCTGGGATTCATACGCAAAGCAATAGAACGCACCCAATCCGAAAACAACAGCAAGATACATCAAAGCAAGGTCAACATCTTTTATCGTAAACACATCAGTCAAGCCTATCATGCATTTAACAAGCAACCACACAAACGGTGCCGAATTAAAAGCGCCAAGCTTACTGAAATCGTATCCGCCGCTGTCCGAAAATGATACGGCACACAAAGCCATAGCTATGCAGGAAAGCAGAGCGAAAAGACAAAGCAGCACCTCAAGTACGGTACGCAAAGCCGTATCGGAGCGACTGAAAAAGCAGCTATACACTCCAACGGCTGAGGAAACGAAATCAATAAACATACCTACTGCCGCCATCAAGGCAAAAAATTTCAACCTTTTATCATTTTTGTCAGAGAACACTCGAGCATACTCCTTTTCGGAAAAACACTCAATACCCTCTAAGATAAGTCCGAGCAAAAAGGATATGTAAAACAAGGTCGTGTAGACTGATGTATGAGAAAAAAATATGCCTAATATTCTGAATACTGCCGACACAATAAACAGCAGTAATGTAGAAAATGAATATTTACGCATAATTTCCTCCGATTTATCTGTTTTTCAATTCTACATACGCTCTCGGCTTTGTAACGCTCTTATATGCAGGACGCATAATGCGAGATGAGGTGGTAATTTCCTCAAGTCTGTGAGCGCACCAACCCGAAATACGAGCAGCCGCAAACAACGGTGTATACAAATCCTCGGGGATGCCGAGAACCTTATAAACAAGTCCGCTGTATAAATCAACATTTGCACACATAGGCTTATCAACACCTTTAACATCCTCAAATGCCTTTGGTGTAAGTCTTTCAATGGCATCAAGGGTTAAAAATTCTTTTTCAAAGCCATGCTCGATAGCGAGCTTCTTTGCGCTTCTTTTAAGGATAATCGCTCTTGGGTCGGAAAGAGTATAAACAGCGTGTCCCATACCGTAAATGAGTCCCGAGCCGTCGCCCGCCTGCTTATTCAAAATCTTGACAAGCATATCGTACACCTGCTTATCGTTGGTTGAATCATCAAGATTTTCGATAATATAATCCATCTGATTTGCAACCTTGATATTAGCACCACCGTGGCGAGGACCTTTAAGAGAGCCGATACCAGCGGTAATGGCAGAATAAGTATCCGTTCCGCTTGAAGTAAGAACACGGGTTGAGAAGGTAGAGTTATTACCTCCGCCGTGGTCGGCATGAAGCATTAAACAAATATCAAGAAGCCTTGCTTCATCCTCGGAATAAATCTTATCCGAACGAAGCAGACGAAGAATCGACTCGGCTGTGGAAAGCTCCTTTTTAATAGGATGAAGATACATCGACTTATTATCAAAAGCTCTTCTTTTAACCTGATATGCGGAATTCATCATTGTAGGAAACTGAGCAATAAGCTGAAGCGACTGGCGCAAGACATTTGCAACAGAAATATCATCGGGGTTTTCGTCATAAGAATAAAGCGACATTACGCAACGAGCCATTTTATTCATAATATCCTTAGACGGGTGCTTCATAATCATATCCTCGATAAATTCGTCGGGGAGAGTTCTGCACTCACCGAAAACCTCACACAATGCATGAAGCTGATCCTCTGTCGGAAGCTCGCCGAAAATAAGAAGCCAAACGACCTCCTCAAATCCGAAGCGGTCACCCTTTACGCAACCGTCAATTATATCGTTAATATTATAGCCTCTGTAAGAGAGCTTACCCTCTTTAGGTATACGCTCTCCGTCAAGGATATAATAACCCTCTACCGAGCAAATGCGGGTAAGACCTGCCATAACGCCTGTGCCGTCCTCATTTCTGAGTCCTCTTTTAACATGATACTTGTCAAAATCCTGTGGCTTAATACGATTATTCTTTCCAAGCTCACCGCAAAGGCTTGAAAGAGCGTCCATAGAAATAGGTGAAATATAGTTTGCCGCCATAAATATCAGTTCCTCTCATATATTTTTACATTCATTCATAAAATTTCAGTATTAATAATATATTATACTAAAGAATAAAATCAATGTCAAGGAGAGCCAAATGAAACGAGCAATGATAATTTACGCAATAATATTTTTAGCAACCCTGCTTATACCGATGCTATCTATGATAAAGCCGCAAGCCGACACATCAAGCGAGCTGGTGACTTTATTTAACAGCGCCTCGGTTTTACTCTTTAATTGAGTTATCGCTGGTAAGTTCAATCTTACAGGTAGAATGAATATTAAACTCGGCATTATAAAGGCTGTCACGCCATTCGCTTTTCATAGCGTCGTAAGTCTTAGGCTCGGATTTTGCAAGCATTTTTCCTACGCAAAGGGCATCGCTTTTCAGCGAAAAGCATTTTTTAACTGCTGTACTGCACAAATCCTCAACCTCCGACTGAGCAAGTCGTTCAAGCCGTTTAACATCGGAGTTGCTTATCTTCACCACGGCACTTTTTTGCGAATTATTTAATATCAACTTCAGCTTAATGTCGGCAGAAAGCTTTACTGTCGAGCCTTGGGTTGAGGCTGATTTTTTTATTTTTGATGATTTGATTTCAAAGCTGACATTGCCGAGCGATTCGTCAACAACATTTATGACGCCGCCCTTAATCGAATTAAGCATCAAAAGAAAGCCGAACGCTTCCCTGTCTCTTAGAGTGCCGACGGGCATTTTATTGCTGAAAACCGCTATTCCGTCGCAGGCAGCCTTTTCATTTTCGACGCTGATGCACGGCAAATAAGCGTCGGAGGTTTCTCCCGAATACATATTCAACAAGTCGTTTACGCTTACGCAAACGCTCAGCCCTACTCTTTCGCCTGTTTTAATCATATCATAGAGGCTTTGGGCAGGTATTTTCGCATTTTCTTGCTTAGAGCGAATAACCTTTTCCGCATTTTCGTTACACAGAGCGACAAGCACATCTGGGCGACTGTCAACTGCTCTGAGTACATAATCTCCGATACCGTCCGAACCGAGCCTTGCGTATTCGTCGCCGAAAACTATTATTTTATTCTGTCCGAAAAAAATCGGACCGGTCAAGCCTGCCGATGCATTTGAAACAGCCTTTGAGATATTTTCGCCCGAACCGCCTGTGACGGATGTAATATTATTATCCACTCCCTCACTCGTTGCACTGCCCTTTGATAAATCGAGAAACTGAACGCACACACGGGTAAGCTCACCCGAGCAATCAATAGAAACGCCTTGAGCAATGGACAAATCGGACAAATTTGTAGCACAGGTGCAAGAAGAAAACGAAAAAAGCATTACGACCGACAGGAGCAACAAACTAATTTTTTTGAGCATTCTTTCTCTCCTTTACCAAACAGTAAATCAGCGGTACAAGCACAGTCAAAAGCACATAAAGCATTGCACCTATATAAGCAGATGAAACATAAGCAGATGAAACGACAACATCCATACCTATACAATATGAAAAAACGAGCGACAAAATCGAGGCACAGACGGTAAGAACAGTAACTTTTTTGCCGTGTTCCCATTTCTTTATGCACAGGCAGGCACAGAAAATCATAACCGCACATTTGAGATAGACCGCAAAAATCCAAAACGAGATATGCAAAATATCCAGTCTCGACATATCGGAAACTGACGCCATTTTGAACAAGGTTAAAATCGGAAAAGCCTGCAAATCGGCATTTGCACCGAGGACACCGCAACAAAAGCAAAGTAGAAGCATAACGGAAGCATACGACGCACTTATTCCCCAAAAATATGCTTTAATCGGCTTAGTCGCAGTTTTTCTAAACAGGACAAGCAGAGTTATTTGCTGGGCGGTATTTGCGGTGAACAACAAAGTGTTATATAAAATATGACTTCGTGAATTAACAAAAAACGGATAAAAATTAAGGGTATCGAAATTTTTAACATCGGTAAGCACGACAACAGCAATTACAATCCCCAAAACCACAGCACAAAAGCAAGCAAATCTTGCAAGAGCTTCAAGTCCCAAGTACGCACCGTAACCAACGGCGACAAGCACGACAGCAATTATAACGGCAAAAGATATTTTCGGATTCATTTTTGAAACGGCAAAATAGCTGAAACGATTTACCGTAAGCGCACAAATAAAAACATAGTATGCAGCATAAACCAAAGCCAGCGGCTTACAATCCGTCGGAGAAATTCCTTTTTTAACACAAAAGACGGCAGGCAGAGAAAGCAGCAGACTAAGGACATAGGACAACGCATAGCTAATCAAAATATCCGATGCAAAATTGCCCACCGAAACAGCCTGAATATAGGTAAAGGAAACGACGGCACGGGAAATATATATTATCGAAAAAAGCTGGTGTGAGGATATAACACCTCTTTTGGCATTATTCAACATTTGACACACCGTCCAATTCATTAATTCTGACCTTACGCCGAGAAAGCGTTTTCCAATCCTCACGAATCAGAACATCACCCAAGGAGCGAGGACTGAGAGGAGAAAGAGGAGCGCTGTACGGAACGCCAAACGGAGAAAGTGCGCAAATATTGCAAAACAGCACGGCTGCCAAAAGCATAATTCCGTAAATTCCGAGAAGTCCGCCTGCAAAAATGAATATGATTCTCAAAACAGCAATGCTCTCATAAAGAGGATACACGACATATGAAGAAATGGCAGTAACGGCAATTACGATTAGCATAGGCGCTCCTATAATTCCTGCAGATACGGCTGCGTCACCGATGACTATACCGCCTATTATTGATACTGCGTGGCCTATATTTTCAGGCAGTCTCAAGCCTCCCTCTCTCATTATTTCATACAAAAGGTGAACAAAAACCGCCTCGGTGGCAAGGCTGAACGGTGTAGACGCCTCATTAGACGCTATCAAAAACAGCAAATTTGTGGGAATAAGCTCCTGATGATATGTTCCGACCGCAACAAAAAGTCCGGGCAAAAATAGAGACACGACAAACGAAAAAAACCTTAGAAGTCTCATAAAACCCGAAAACACAGGCAGATTATCGTAATCATCTGCCGCAGAAAAATTATCCGAAAAGAGATACGGCACATAAATAACAAATGGTGAGCCTTCAACCATAACCGCTACTCTGCCCTCAAGAAGTTTTGATGAAAGAACATCGGGTCTTTCCGTATTTCCGACAGCGCTAAAAAAGGATTTAACATCGCTGTCAAGAAAAGCGCTAAGCTCACCGTAATCGGAGACAACATTCAAATCAGCAGATTTAAGTCTGTTTTCCACCGCCTTGACAATATTCTTATCCGCACGATTATCAAGATAACAAAGTGCAACGGGTGTGCTTGCACTGTTTCCGAGTTTAAGCTGTTTTTGCTTTAGGTGCGGTGTTTTCAATCGTTTTCTCAGTAATGCCTTATTATCGTTTATGGACTCAACAAAGCATTCCTTAGCACCTTTTACATTCGCCTCCGTTTTAGCTTCAGAGGTTGTTCTTCTCGTCCAGCCCTGTATGCCGAACGCAAGTCCCTCGCTACATCCGTCAATGATAACAACGGCAAAGCCCGACATCAAAAAATAATAAGCGTCCTCAAAGGTTTCAACGCTGTTTTGTTCAATGCAATGAACAGCCTTTGTCTTAATGAATTCAAGCTGCTCACGGGGAGATGAAAACTCCTTGTTGCAATCCAAAAGAGGCTTCATAATCATTTGGGAAAGCTGCAAAGAGTCAATAAGTCCGTCCATTGCACAAACAAGAGCCTTATTATTTCCCGTAAAAATTTCTTTGAGCAAAAAATCCGAGCCATCCTTCAAATCATCCTTCAGCGTCAGCAAATTAAGCTCATAATCATCGTACAAATACATAAAATTCACCAAAATTAGATTATGAAAAAACCTGCATAATATACGAAAAAATCGCACAAAATATTTTTGGTGATAAAATGACAATTACAATAATCAGAGCAATAATTATCTATTTTTTTGTCAGCGCTTCGGTACGAATAATGGGCAAGCGACAGGTCGGAGAGCTAAACCCTCAGGAACTCGTAATAACAATTTTAATCAGCGCGGTTGCGACCGTTCCGCTTGAAGACAACGGTATGCCTCTTGCAAACTCGCTGATACCGATTGCGATATTCATAGCATTTGAAATCTTAACCTCGGCGCTCTCGATGAAATCGCTGAAGTTCCGAAATCTAATACAAGGCAAGCCGATTTTTATAATCAAGGACGGAGAAATCAAGCAAAACGAGTTGAAAAGGCTGAGATACACGGTAGATGATTTAATTGACGGAATAAGGCAAGCGGGAGTTTTTGACATATCCCAAGTTGCAAATGCCGTAGTCGAAACGAACGGTTCAATATCCGTTCAAACGAAATCGGAATATTCTCCTCTTACGCCAAAGGTTGCGGGAATAAAAACCGAGCCTGCCGAAATACCCATAACCGTAATAATGGACGGCAAGGAAGTAGAAGAATACTACTCAAACATAACCTGCTCCAAAAATTCAATCAAGGTGCTTGCTGTTATAAACGGAGTGCAGAGCGAGAATGTGCTTCTTATGAACACCGACAGTAACGGAAATGTATATATAGTCAAGAAGGAGGAAAGCAAATGAAAAGAATATGGATTGCATTGGCTTTAATCATTATTACTATAAGCTGTTGCATAAGCGAACAGAATTATGTGAAAAATTTTTACCTAAACATAGACACGCTTGCTCAGGAGCAAAAGCCCCGTGAGCTAAAGCAGTATTGGAACGAAAAAAACGACACGGTATATATTTTTTCTCCACACGATATGCTCGATGAACTTGCACAGGAAATAAACACTCTGGACGACGAAATGAACGACGACACAAAAAAAGCTCTGACCGAAATCAGAGCAACAAGCAAGGTTTATTATGAAAATCAAAGAATAACGCTGTCAAATATTTTTTAACAAAAAATCCTCCTGTCAAAAGACAAGAGGACAGCGTGTCGAAGCGTATTTTAGACAGTCTATGGCTCCCTTTTCAAGGGAGCTGTCAGCGTAGCTGACTGAAGGATTTGCGTAACTGCCTATTCTGTGCTTTTTCAGCTGGTTACAGATAGGCATTCTGTGAATTTATGACTATCCCTCCGTCTCGCCCACGGCGAGCCACCTCCCTTAATAAGGGAGGCGTTTTTTTGACTGCGTGTTTCAGGGACTTTATAGGAAATCAAAAATCCTCCTGTCGAAAGACAAGAGGATTACTTTTTTACTTCCAGCCGTGAATAACCTGAGGATTAGCAAAGATTTCATCAAGCTTATTAAAGAACGGAACAATGTCTCCGTAATCAAGCGCTCTGTGGTCTATGCAAATAGAGATAGGCATAACGGTGCCAACCTTGAGTTCGCCGTCAACAACAATCGGCTTTTGCTGTGTTGCGTTAATGGCAATAGCAACAACCTGTGGCGGAATAATCTCAAGGAGTGTACAACAACCCTTGAAATCACGCTTAATTGAGCCAAGGTTAGAAATAGTAATTGTACCCTGCTCAATATCGTGCTTAGTAAGTCTTTCGGTTGTAGGGATTGAATAATAATCCTTCTTAGCCTGTCCGGAAAGGGTCTTTACCTTATGCTTGCCTGTCTTTGAGCCGTAAAGTCTGCGTACTGCCTGAAGCACCTTGCCCTGTTTAAGTCCCTGAAGAGTGTTATCCAAAGAAACCTCAAACATAACCTCATTAAGATCGGTGTTCTTAGCTCTGCGAAGACTGTCATTAATAGACTCTGTCATTTCGCTGAGAGTTTTACTGCCCATATCGTGCATATTAAGCGTCATCATTTCACCGTTAGGCAAAAGAGCAGGCATAGAAACATCCACATGGTCAAACTCGTGCAAGCAACCACGAACAAGCTTACGGTTAAATTCGAGATGAGCGTTCATTTTAGGTGCTGCCTTGAGGCCCTCGCAGATAACCTTAATCATAACGGTGTTGATTGTAATCTTCTTTGACTTATCGGTACAGCCCTCGTTAAGCTTTTTACATTCCGCAAGAAAAGCAGTAACTTCCGGCTCGTAAACCAATCCTGCGTGAGGAATTTGCTCCCAGCTTTCGGCAGTCATATTTGATACAATTTTTCTCGCAATGCCAAAGTGAGTTGATTTAATTAATGCCATATTTTTCTCCTTAGTTTGCTATACATTTTATCTGTCGTTTTTATGCATCTGTCTTGTTTACAAATTTATGCACATTATATCACAAAGTATAGTGGCTTGCAATACTGAAAACACAAAATTAACCAAAAATAAACTAAGCAGACTCATTCGATTATAAGTCAAGTTGAGCCTGCTTTGTCATCATACCATATTCTTAATTTTGTCGATTTTTTCCTCGATTGTGGCAGTAATTATTTCCTTTATTGAGTTTTTCAAATTCTTAAACTCCTCCTCGGTAAACGGGTCTGAACCAAAACGTTTTTTATATTCAAGCACAAGACCCGGTCGAAATTTAGGATGAGCAATACGAATAAGCTCCTTAGTTCTCTCTTTAAGCGTCTTACCCTTCAGCTGAGCGATTCCGTACTCGGTAACGACATAATTGACATCGTTACGGGGAGTAGTAACTGCGCTGCCCTCCGTAATGATAGGAACAATTCTTGACACGGTTGAGTTTCTGGCGGTAGACGGCATTGCAATAATGGAGCGACCGCCCTTTGACATAGTTGCACCTCTTACAAAGTCAACCTGTCCGCCGACTGCCGAAAACTGCGACAGACCTATTGTATCCGAAACCACCTGACCCAAAAGGTCAACCTGAAGGCACGAATTAATAGACACCATATTATCATTTTTTGCAATTTCTATCGGGTTATTTACATAGTCAATAGGATGCATTTCAACCGACGGATTGTTATTTATGTAATCGCACAAAATCTTAGAGCCAAAGGCTGCGCCGAGGACAGTTCTGCCGTTATTGACAACCTTTCGCTTATTATTAATCACACCGCTTTCAAGCAACGGAACAACACCGTCGCCGACAAGCTCGCTGTGAAGTCCTAAATCCTTTTTATCTGTAAGCTGGAGACATACTGCATTAGGAATACCCCCTATTCCAAGCTGCAAGCAGTCGCCGTCATTAATGAGTGAAGCGCAATATCTGCCGATTTCCATTTCAACATCACTGATTTCGCCGCCTATAACCTCAGGCAACGGCTCGTCATGCTCAACAAAGCAGGTAAAATCTCTTACATGCTTAATTGAATTTCCGAATGTGCGAGGCATATATTTATTAACCTGAGCGATTACAACCTCGCAATAATCGGTAGTACCCTTAGTGTAATCAACGGTTGTGCCGAAAGAGACATAACCATGCTCGTCCGGAGGCGACACCATAACTATCGAAACCCTCGGGCAGATATAATTCTTAATTATCTCCGGAATTTCGTAAAAGTGTGAGGTGGTGAACTCGCTGTTTCCGCTGTTTACAGCTGCTCTTGTGGACTTTGATGCAAAAAGAGTGTTTAATTTAATGTGTCCCTTAAATTCATCGGTACTCCACGGACTTTCAACAAGTGTGAGCATACTGATAATTTCGACATTATTGTACTCCTTATAGTGTTCGGCAAGCGCCCTCACTATATGCAACGGCTCGCCGCAGGCAAAGCCCGACACGACCTTATCATCGTCGTGGATAAGCTTAATTGCCTCTTCGGCGGTGGTAAGCTTAGATTGATAGATTTCCTGCCAAGTCATATTTTTCTCCTATAATCTGATTTGTAGCAAATTAATTTTACACCATTTCAAAATCATCGTCAATAACGGTTGCAATAAAAGAAAAAATTTAGTATCATTGTATAATAAGCAATAATAAAATATGTGCAAAACATAGAAAGAGGAACGAGTATGATAATCGAAGCAGGCAAATTCGGAGACGCAAGTAACTTCTCCATACCGTTTATTGAAGCAGTTAAATCAATGAGCGACGGAGACACTCTCTCGTTTGAGAAAAAAGAATATCATTTTTATAAGGATTTCAGCCAAGTTAAGAACATCCATTTCACAAACACGGACAGCTTTAAGAACCCGAAAAAATACTTCGGTATGCTCATAGAAAATCTTAACAATATAAAAATCGAAGGCAACGGAGCAACCTTTGTAATCCACGGAGACATATGCTCGTTTGCACTTATAGGTTGCAACAATGTAAAGCTCGAAAACTTTACAATCAAATATGCGTCCCCAAATTGCGTTGAACTCAAGGTAAAAGAAATAAAAGGCAATAAAATCACCTACTCTATTCCATCATCAACCTTATGGTACATAGACCAAAAAAGAAAGAACACAGCCGTTTTCTTTGAGCAAAGCCCGTTTACAAAGCAGAATTACTGGGAATTTGCGAATGATGAAAACTCGCATTGCAGTGCCTTGCACTCGGAGGATAAGACTCTCGTTAAGCGCATAAATCACCCCGAATGTGCCTTTGCTTCGGTTAAGTCGATGGAGAGAAAAAGCGAGACCGAACTTCAAATATCGTACAAAAGAAAGAGAAAATACAAACTCGGCGACACAATTGCGCTCGCAACAAACGCAAACAGAAACACCTGCGGCATTTTCTTCGGCGAAAGCAAGAACGTAGAGAGCAAAAACATCACGGTCAACTATATGGCGGGCTTCGGCTGGCTGTCTCAAATGTGCGAAAACCTCACATTTGACAAAATCAATTTCATTGCCGACAAAGACCACGTTGTGACCTCGTTTGCCGACCTGCTGCACATATGCGGCTGCAAGGGATATGTACGCATAACAAACAGTCACTTCGAGTCAGCACACGACGACGCAATCAACATTCACGGCTCGTTTATGAGATTTAAGAAAAAGGTTGACGATTATACCGCAGAATTTGAGTTCGTGCATCATCAGCAAGGCGGTCACAGAAACTTCTTTGCAGGTGACAAGACAATGTTTTTCTACCGCACAACACTTAACGAAATCGATTCAAAATACTACACCGTCAAAGAAGTCGTGGACGATATTGAAAACAAGACCTGCACCGTTACATTTAACGAAAAACTTCCCGACGAAATCAAGCAGAAAAAGCACAAGCAATCCAATGTAGTAATCGAAAACAAGAGTTACTGTCCGAATGTGGAAATAGCGGACTGCGAATTCACGGCAATTCCGACAAGAGATGTTTTATGCACCACCTCGGGCAAAGTAAGAATTCACGACAATGTATTCAGTTACAGCCAGATGGCTTGCATATTCATAAGCAACGACGCATTTGCATGGTACGAGAGTGGACCGGTCAGAGATGTTGAGATTTATTCAAACAAATTTCTTATGTGTCCCTCTATCTATAAGCGTCATCCGGGTGTACTGATTAAACCCATACCGTTTATGAGAAGAGTGAACAAGCACATTCACAAAAACATAACCATCAGAAACAATCTGTTTATGGTCGGCAGAGATGTACCAATCAGGGCATACGGAGTTGACGGGCTGAATATTTACGGCAATGTATACGAAGGCTCGCACAAAGTTGTTACAAGAGCCTGCAAAAAGGTGAAATAAAAAATCAAAAAAATTTAAGGAGGTGATACCTTGACAGAAAAGGAACTTAGAAAAAAAGCAATGGCTCTGCCGCTTAATCCGGGCGTTTATATTATGAAAAGCAAGGACAAAAGCATAATTTATATCGGCAAGGCGAAGGCTCTCAAAAACAGGGTATCATCATACTTTGGCTCACATTCAAATCATTCGCTGAAAGTAATAAGAATGGTTGAAAATGTTGACGATTTCGACTACATTCTTTGTGACACAGAATTTGAGGCGCTTGTTCTCGAATGTTCGCTGATAAAGCAACATATGCCGAAGTACAATATACTGCTAAAGGACGACAAGGGTTATAATTACATTAAAATCACCAAAGAGGAATTTCCGAAAATCAGCGAAGCAAAGCAGATTATTGACGACGGTGCCGAATACATCGGCCCTTTCGTATCGAATTTCAGCGTAAAAAACGCAGTAGAGGAAACTCTGAGAATATTCAAGCTTCCGCAATGCAACAAAAAATTTCCACGAGATTACAACAAATCCCGTCCGTGTCTGAACGGATTTATGGGGATATGCTCTGCTCCCTGTGCGGGAAGAATAAGCAAGGAGGACTACCTTGCATCAATCAATGACGCAGTAGCATTTCTAAAGGGCGGAGCGACAAAATCCGTAGAGGAAATGCAAAGGCGAATGTATGAATACTCCGAAAATATGGAGTTTGAAAAAGCCGCAAAATTGCGTGACAGCATAAAGGCAATAAAAAATTTAGACGAAAAGCAAAAGGTTGTAAGCATAAATGTTCCCGAGGAGGATGTTTTTGCGCTAACTAATTCGGGGAAGAAATCCTGCTTTGAGGTTTTACGCTTTAGGCAGGGCAGACTTACGGACAGCGAGCATTGGATAATTGACAGCGTGGACAATGCCGAGGAAGCAAGGCTTGAGCTTATTGAAAGATACTATTCGATGCGTTCGGATATTCCGGGCAGAATTGCTCTTGACGGAGCTGTTGCGGACGAGGAGCTTTTGAGAGAATTTCTTGAAAGCCAACGAGGCAAAAGGCTTGAGTTTATACATCCGCAAAAGGGCGAGCATCTTGCAATAGTAAATATGTGCATTAAAAATGCAAACGAGCATCTTGCACAATGTCAGGGCAGGCTCGGAAAAGAAATGGCTGCGCTTGAGGAGCTAAGTGAGCTTTTGGCTTTGCCCAAGCCTCCCGAATATATCGAAAGCTACGACATATCGCACACCTTTGGCGCGGACAATGTTGCGGGTATGATTGTATTTCACAATGCCCGTCCTATGAAAAAAGCTTACAAGCGATTCAGCATAAAAGGATTTGACGGACAAAACGATGTCGGCTCAATGAACGAGGTGCTTCGTCGCAGATTTAAGCACTACTATGACGATGATGACGACAGTACATTTAAGATTTTGCCTGACCTGATACTCCTTGACGGAGGACAGCCACAGGTAAATGCGGTGCTTCCCGTTATTCGCGAAATGAACCTTTCCGTGCCGGTATTCGGTATGGTAAAGGACAGCAAGCACAGAACAAGAGCAATAGCTTTTGACGGCGGAGAAATAGAGATTAACTCACACAGAGCAGCCTTTACACTTGTATCAAACATACAGGAGGAAGTGCATCGCTATGCCATCACCTATCACCACAAAAAGCACCAAAAAAGCACTTTTTCCTCTTCCCTGCTAAAGATTGACGGCATAGGAGAGAAAAAGGCAAAGGCATTAATGAAGCATTTTAAGACAATTACGGCAATAAAAAATGCAAGCGTTGATGAGCTTTGCGAGGTTTCGGGAATCTCAAAAGCTAACGCAGAAAATATTAACAGCTTTTACAGTCAATCGTAAAAAAAGTGTAAATATCTTGACTAAACATCAAGTTGTTTGTATAATATATAAGAATAAATTTATGGATTTTGGCTTATGAAGGTAATTACAGGCTCACTCAGAGGAAGAAATCTTGATACGCTCGGCGGCGACGATGTCACAAGACCGACCTCGCAAAGCACCAAGGAAGCATTATTCAGCTCAATTCAATTTGAGATTGAGGGGAAGCGCATACTTGACCTTTTTGCAGGTTCGGGACAGCTTGGCATTGAAGCTATATCGAGAGGAGCAAGGCATTGCACCTTTGTCGAGAGCAACAAAAACGCATATAAAATAGTACAAAGCAATATTGAAAGATGCAGGATTGAGGATTGCACCCGTCTTGTATTAAGCGACGCTGTCGGCTTCCTTATGCGAAAGGATAACTTTGACATTGCGTTTATTGATCCGCCTTACCATAAGGGCAAAATTGATGAATGTCTGCCAAAGCTCACCGAATTGATGAGCAACGACGGAGTTATAGTTTGCGAAAGTGCAAAGGATGAGGAGCTGCCGCAGGAAGTAAACGGCTGGAGCATTTCCAGAGAAAAGACCTACGGCAAAACAAAGCTTTCTTATTATCGAAGGGGCTAAACTATGAAAACGGCTATTTGTCCGGGAAGCTTTGATCCCGTTACACTCGGTCATCTTGACATTATAGAGCGTGCTGCCGAGTTATTTGACGAGGTTATCGTTTTAGTAATGAGCAACAGCTCAAAAAAGAATTCACTTTTTACAATCGAGGAGAGAATCAACCTGCTAAAAAGGACGATTAAATCTAAGAATGTAAAAATTGATACATACGACGGTCTGCTTGTAGGCTATGCCAAAAAGAAAGACGCAGTCGCAATAGTAAAGGGCTTGAGGGCTATGTCCGACTTTGAATACGAATTTCAACAGGCTCTTACAAACAAATCGCTTTATCCAAAGGTTGAAACAGTCTTTCTTACGACAGAGGGAAAGAATATGTTTTTATCCTCAAGTATGGTTAAAGAGGTTTGCACCCTCGGAGGAGACATTTCGTCGTTCGTGCCGAAGGAAATAATCAACGACATTTATGAAAGATGTAAAGGAGATAATAAAAATGACTAATACAGATATTTTATTGGAAGACCTTGAGGATGTGCTTGATGACGCTACCTCTATTCCTTTGTCAAAAAAGTGTGCAGTAGATGTAGATAAGATTAAGACAATTATCGAGGACATCAGACTCAATACTCCTCAGGAGACTAAGCAGGCTAAAGCTATCGTAGACTCAAGAAACACAATTCTTGACGAGGCTAAGAAGGAAGCTGCCGAAATTATCAAAAAGGCTCAGGAAGACGCAAGAGAACTTGTTGCAAGAGATGAAATCACAAAGACTGCACAGGCTGAGGCTGCCGAGATTATTTCTAAGGCAAACGAGCAGGGCAAGCAGATGATTACCGAGGCTCAGAATCAGGCAAGCGAAATTTTGGGCAACGCAACCACTCAGGCAAACGAGATGGTAACCTCTGCGCAAAACAAGTCAAGAGAGATGCTTACAGCAGTAAACAACTATGCTGATGACACCCTCCTTTCTATCGACGACGCACTCTATAAGGCACTTACAGATGTTCGCAGAATCCGTCAGGGTATTTCAAACGCTCAGCACAAAGAGGGCTAATACAAAAAACGAAGCGATAAGGACGAGCAATCCCTATCGCTTTTATTTTTTATTATCTGAATTTGTGCAAAATACCAAAAATAAAAAGCGGTGCAGTAAAATAAACTGTACCGCCTTATTATTCGTATGAATCAGTCGTTAAATCCGCTTTTTACAAGTGCTACAAGACCTTCTACTGCTTCCTCTTCATCTGAGCCATCAGCAATGATTCTGATGTCTGTGCCACCCATAATGCCAAGTGAAAGCACGCCGAGAAGAGATTTTGCGTTTACTCTTCTTTCTTCCTTTTCTACCCAAATGGATGACTTAAATTCATTTGCCTTTTGGATAAAGAAGGTTGCAGGACGAGCGTGAAGTCCAACCTGATTTTCTACTGTTACATCTTTTACGAACATAATAATTACCTCTCGTTATATATATGTGAGTTTCGTATATTTAACTTATCTTTTTTTATTATATCATTATTTTTTCAATCGTCAACGATATTTCAAAAACTTCGTTTATCTACTTAATTACTACCAATTATTACAAAGTTTATTTGTGCATAATAAACAAAATTATTTCACTCTGTTATCCTTTGATAATTCTAAAATATACTCTCTTTCCTGCTGAGTCAAATCTGCATTTTCAAGCATATCGGGTCTGCGATAAAATGTACGCTCAATCGACTTCATTCTGCGCCATTTATCAACATTTTGATGATGCCCCGAAAGCAGAACTTCAGGTACTTCTCTGTCATTCCATACGGCAGGATGAGTATACTGAGGATATTCGAGGAGTGAATTAAAATGACTTTCCTCTTCATAGCATTCGTCATTTGACAAAACACCGTCGAGCATTCTCGAAACGCTGTCCGCAACTATAAGTGCAGGAAGCTCTCCGCCTGTAAGGACATAATCGCCGATAGAAATTTCCTCAGGCTCAAGCTCCTCGATTACTCTTTCGTCAATCCCCTCATAATGACCGCAGAGAATGGCGATATTATCCATTTTTGCAAGCTCCTTAACTCTTTGCTGAGTGAGTGTTTTACCCTGTGGCGTCATATAGAGCAAATGTGGTTTTTTGCCGATTTTGTTACACAAATCATTATAGCAATCAAATATGGGCTTTGCCATCATCACCATACCGTTTCCGCCGCCGTAAGGCTTATCGTCAACATGGCGATGCTTATCAACGCTGTAATCTCTTATATCGACGGTATTAATTTCGACCTTACCCGCCTGCCTTGCTCTGCCGATTATGCTTTCGCTCAAAACCGAATTGCACATATCGGTGAACAACGTCATTATATCAATCCTCATCAAACAATCCTTTCATCGGCTTAATATAAACAATACCGTTTTCAACATCAAGTCTTTTAACTATATCGTCAATGGCAGGGATAAGGTTATGCTTCTTTCCGTTTTTAACATCATAAATATCCCCTGCACCGTAATTCATTACATCAACAATTTCTCCGTATGAAATATCGGTATCGACATCTCTTACATCACAGCCGATAGCATCGGCAAGATAATATGCGTCATCGTCAATTACGGCATCATTTCTGTCGCAATACAAAACCTTATTTTTAAGTTCCTCAGCCTGCTCAACGCAATTAATCTCGGCAAATTTCAAAATAGCAACATTTTTCTGCGCCCTTGCATTAACAAGAGTGAGCGATTTAGTTCCCTTATCGTCCAAATAAACCGTTTTGAGCTGTTTAATATAATCAATATCATCGCACCACATAGAAAGTTTAATTTCACCTTTCAGTGCGTGGGTGTTATTAACCCTGCCAATTTCTAAATACTGCTTCATAAATTCACAATCCTTTAATCAATAATGATAGAATACCATAAAATCGGACAAACCTCAACAATAATTTTCTTGCTCTAAACTATATTATATTTTATGTTATATCGGAAGAGAGGAACAACAATGATAATATTTGTTTTTATAATAGTAATGATTATGCTGTACGGCATAAAGCCTGCAAAGCCAAACAAATACTTTGACCCTTGCACGCACAAACAGACCTCTATGATTAACGGTATATTCACAATGCTTATACTGGTCAGCCACGCATCAATGTACTTAACATACGGCGGAAGATGGCTGCACAACTCATATGCCGAATTCAGAGGTTATTTGGGACAATTTGTTGTTGCCCCGTTTCTTTTTTATTCAGGATTCGGAATGATGGAAAGCATAGCAAAAAAGGGGCAGGATTATATAAGGGGTATACCTAAAAACAGATTTTTCAAGGTTTGGTACCACTTTGCGCTCGCCTTAATACCTTACCTTATATTATGCATATTAAGGCACAATAACATAAGCGTATCCCACTTTATTTTATCACTCATCGGATACAAGAGCTTAGGAAACAGTAACTGGTATATGTTTGACCTGTTTATAATGTATATAGTAATCTATCTATGCTTTACTGTTTTCAATAAATCAAGAGTTGCGGGTGTAATATCCGTATTTGTTGTAACATATATAATTTCAAAAATCTTTCAAGAAGCAGAAATGGATTTAATATTTGTTATTTCAATATTCTGTATGCCGACAGGAATGGCTTTTTCGCTGCTTCGTCCGTACCTGAAACGGCTGGTTACAAAGAACGATTTTGTATACCTGCTTGTTTTTGTAGGCTTGGGAGTGGCAGTACATTTCCTGCAAATAGACAAATATGAAAGTCCGTATATTTACAATCTTTATCAAATAGCCGGAATTTTTGCCATAACAATGTTCTGTATGAAATTCAAAATTGAAAACAAAATTATTGAATTTTTCTCAAAGCATATATTCAGTATATTTATGTTACAAAGAGTGCCTATGATAATTCTTGACCATTTCAAGGTAAGCGAAAATCCCTATTTATTTGTCTCACTGTCATTCGTATTCACAATAATAATAGCCGTTATATTTGACATATTTACAGCATATACAGACAAACTTATTTTTTCAATAACAAATCAGACAACAAAACAAAAGCCGTTACCCGATAAACTCGGATAACGGTTTTTCATTTAGTCTATTTCGATTGATATTTTAGCGTCGTTACGAGTTGCAGCGGCACGCATTACAACACGGATAGCCTTAGCTATTCTTCCCTGCTTTCCGATAACTCTGCCCATATCGCCCTCAGCAACATGAAGATGATAAACAGTTACGCCTTCTTCGTTAGGCTCATCAATATCAACGGAAACCTTATCAGGCTCGTCAACCAAGCCCTTAGTTATGGATACTAACAATTCCTCCAAAGAAAACACCTCCTATTATATCCTTGCCAAAAAACAAAGATTAAAGAATGCCTTCTTTTTTAAGAATTGACTTAACTGTATCAGTTGGCTGTGCGCCGTTAGCAATCCACTTCTTAGCCTTTTCTGCATCAATCTTGATTTCAGCCGGATCAACCATTGTGTTGTATGTTCCGATTTCTTCGATGAAACGACCGTCACGAGGATATCTTGAATCTGCTACTACTACACGATAGAAAGGAGCCTTCTTGGCGCCCATTCTGCGAAGTCTGATTTTTACTGCCATTTTTGTTACCTCCAAAAAATTATTTGTTATTATTTATCAACCAATTAAAATTGGGTTAATACGAATTAAAATCCAAACGGATTATTTGAGCCTGTTCTGCCCATCATTTTTTCTGCCATCTCGGGATTTTGCTGCATTAAGCGACGCATTTTTTTACTCATCTTAGGTCCTTTGTTACCACCGATTTGCTTTACCATCTTTTGCATCTGCTTAAACTGAGAAAGCAATTTATTTACATCCTCAACGCTTCTGCCGCAGCCTGCTGCAATACGGCGTTTCCTTGACGGATTAATAATCTCCGGCTTTGCTCTCTCCTCTGCCGTCATTGAATAAATAACAGCTCTGAAGCGTTCAAATGCCTTTTCGTCAATATCTTCATCCTTAATCTGCTTGCCGATGCCCGGTATCATTTTAATGGTATCTTTAAGCGAACCCATACGCTCAATCTGCTCAAATTGGTCGAGCAAATCGTTAAGGTCGAATTTATTTTTTGCAAGCTTCTTTTCAAGCTCAGCAGCCTTTTTTTCGTCAAGCGCCAACTCTGCCTTTTCGATAAAGGACAGCACATCGCCCATTCCGAGTATTCTGGAAGCCATACGAGCCGGGTGGAAGGTTTCGAGATTATCAAGCTTTTCGCCCGTACCCACAAATTTAATCGGCTTACCTGTAACGGCTCTTACGGACAATGCCGCACCGCCTCGGGTATCACCGTCAAGCTTTGTAAGAATAACACCGTCAATGCCGAGCGTATCATTAAAGCTCTTTGATACATTAACCGCATCCTGTCCTGTCATTGCGTCAATTACAAGCAGAATTTCGTGAGGGTGAACGGTTGAACGAATATTTGTAAGCTCCTCCATAAGAGCCTCGTCAATATGCAAACGACCTGCGGTATCAATGATAACATAATCATTGCCGTGGTCCTGTGCGTACTTAACAGCACTTTGAGCAATCTCAACCGGATTTGCCGTACCCATTTCAAATACAGGCACATCAACCTGGGAGCCGACAACCTGAAGTTGTTTAATAGCAGCCGGACGATAAACGTCACAGGCAACGAGCAACGGTCTGTGACCCTCTTTTTTCAATTTAAGTGCAAGCTTACCCGAATGAGTGGTTTTACCGCTACCCTGAAGTCCGCACATCATAATTATTGTAGGCGGATGCTTTGCAATAGTAAGCCTTGCTTCTGTACCGCCCATAAGCTCGGTAAGCTCTTCGTTTACAATCTTAATAACCATCTGGCTTGGAGTAAGGGATTCCATAACATCCGAGCCGATAGCTCTTTGAGTTACCTTATTTGTAAATTCCTTTGATACCTTGTAGTTTACATCTGCCTCAAGAAGTGCAAGTCGCACCTCACGCATAGCTTCCTTTACATCTGCCTCGGTAAGCTTGCCCTTGGCACGAAGCTTCTTAAATGAATTTTCAAGGCGTTCGCTGAGTCCTTCAAATGCCAAGTAATCACATCCTGTTCAGATATTCGCACAGCGCCTTAATCTTTGCAACGCTGTCATTAATGTCTTTTGATAATGTACCTGCGTTATTAAAATCATAGATTTTATCCGCACAAGTGCTTATTTCGTTAAGCCCTCTTGTAAGCTCACCCGAGCGTTTTGCAAAGCCAAGCTTTTCCTCCATATCCACAAGGATATTTTCGGCACGCTTGATGGCGTCTCTTACGCCTTGACGGGTAATGCTTTCGTTTTCGGCTATTTCGGATAAAGAGAGGTCGTCGTTATAGTAATAATCAAGAAAGCTACGCTGCTTTTCTGTAAGGCATTCGCCGTAAAAATCAAGCAGATACGATATTTCTAAATTCTTAGCCACAGCTTCCCCTCCTCTGTAAAGTATTTCGCCTTTGTAAAGCAGAACATCTTTACACCTCACATATTATATATTAATAGGCAATAAATGTCAAGAATTTTTTTCAAAAGAGCATATCACTTTTTTATTGCATTTAACGCTTTAATGTGCTAAAATGATAAAGGTGATAAAAATGAGTGATTTATGGAAAAGAAATTTAAGAAATATCGAGCCGTATATTCCCGGAGAGCAGAGCAAGGAAAAGGACATTGTAAAGCTGAATGCAAACGAAAATCCTTATCCCCCGTCACCCAAGGTTGCACAGGCAATAAAGGACTTTAACACAGACGCTTTAAGGTTTTACCCCGAGGCAAGCTCGACAAAGCTAAAGAACGCCATTGCCGAGTTTTACGGAGTTACGGCGGAAAATGTTTTTGTGGGAAACGGCAGCGACGATGTACTGGCACTTGCGTTTCAGGCGTTTTTTAACAGCAAACTGCCCATTGCTTACCCCGACATCACATACAGCTTTTATCCTGTATGGTGCAGGCTTTTCGACATCAAATACAAAAATTATCCGCTTGACGAAAATTTCAAAATAAATGTTGAAGATTACAGGGAGAAAAACGGCGGCGTTGTAATTCCAAACCCAAATGCTCCAACCTCTATCGGAGAGGGTGAGAATTTTGTACGCAAACTAATGGAGTACAACAGCGACTGCGTTGTTATAATAGACGAGGCATACTGTGATTTTGGCGGAACAAGCTCCGTGCCTCTTATCAGCAAATATGAAAACCTGCTTATAACAGGAACCTTTTCTAAATCAAGAAGCCTTGCAGGTCTCAGAATCGGCTTCGCAATCGGTTCAAAAACTCTTATTTCAACTCTTGAGGCGGTAAAAAACAGTTACAATTCCTACACCGTGGATATGCTTTCGCTTGAAGCAGGCACGGCGGCAATGCAGGACACCGAGTATTTTTACAAGACGGTGGATATGATAATGAAAACCCGAGCAAGGCTCATAGGCGAAATGAGAACGCTCGGATTTAAGGTAATCGACAGCAGTACAAATTTCATTATGGCTACTCACAGCGATTACGATATGAAAGAAATGTTTGAATATCTGAAGAGCAAAAATATTTTCATCAGATATTTCAATCAACCGAGAATAGACAAATATGTCCGCATAACAATCGGAACAGATAATGAAATTGACAGACTGCTCGAAGCAATCAAGGATTTTTTAAGTAAATAACAAACAAAAGGTCTCCCCGGAACGCGAACTGTTCCAAGGAGACCTTTAATTTTAGTGTCATTTTAAGCTTATCTTTTAGCCGAAAAGCGTGGTAAGTATTAAAATTATCACAAGTATTCCTGCTAAAGCAACAAGAACCTTTGTTATGCGCATAACAGCGTCAAAGGTATTTGTAGGACAAAGCTGGAAAAATGCATACTTAATAGGGTGGTCAAGCTTTTTGCCGACTATGTCTCTATATCTCATATCATAGGTTTCAATATGACCATCTGTGAACAGGTCGATAACACGAGTACCCCTGTCCTTGCCCGGACCGTAAACATTAAAGCCTGCGCCCTGAGTGTAGCCAACATCTATTCCGTTGATTTCGCCGTTAAATGAGTTATTGTGGTCGTGGCCGAAGTAAATACCCTTAACATCGCCCTTTTCACACATAGCGTCAAACTCGCCGCTGTTTTCCTGAGGGTCGGCAGGAGATTCTTTCATAAATGCTTCCTTATTCACCCTGTCCTTTTTAAGAACAAAATATTCGCCGTCGTGTGTTCTGAAGCCACGCACCGAGCCTTTTGTGGTACTCTTTACACGCTTCATCAAATCAAACACTTCACATACGGGAATATGCTGAATAACAACGCTCGGCACTACACCACTGAGCATTTTTTCATATTTGTCACGAGTAGCTCTGTACCACTCAATTTGATTTTCGTGAACACAATCATAACCGACCTTGAGATTGCTGTGGCTGTCGATAGTGTAAAGGAGAAATTTAATATCATCCCCGTCTTTAATCTCGAAGCAATGATTTCCCACACCGTCAATACCGTCGTCACTTTCTCCTATAAAGCCCTCAAAAGTTTTGTAAATCTCGAACTGCTCCTCGTTTGAAAGACCTACCTGTCTGTCGTGATTTCCGAAGCACACGGCAAACGGTATTTTTCTGTCAACAACAGGTTGGGTTATCGTCTTTAATGCTGCGGTAACCTTTTCCTTGTCACCCTTAAAACTGCTTTTACGCCAAATCTGGTCTCCGCTGAAAACAACTAAATCAGGCTCTGCCCTGTCAAGCGAAGCCTCAATAAGATGCATTGTATCGGAATTAATCTTTGCACCCTCCTGAGTATCGGCTATCATAAGTATCCTGAATTTTCCGTTGTTAAATTGTAAATTCATAACATCACCAGTAACATAATATCATAAACCGTCAAATAAAGCAATAAAAAGCAGGTGTTAGTTAAGGTTAAATATCGACTTAATTTATCAACACTCCCAAAACCGTTCTATGTCCGAAAGCAGAACAGGACTTTGCCATATTTACGCCTCCTATTTGAATGCATTATGAACATATTTTATATCCATAATATCATTCTAACACAAATCAGACATATAATAAAGTCATAATAAACATATTAGAGGTTATTTTTATGGCTGGAAAGATTAAAAGCTTATCAATTAGAATTGACGAGGATATGTTAAACAAACTGCATGTCGTTGCCGACTATGAAGGTCGCTCGGCAAACAGTCAGATTTTAATTTTAATTCGTGACTCTATCAAAAGCTACGAAGATAAAAACGGAGAAATCAAATTATAAATCAAAAACCGTAATTGCCCAATAGCAATTACGGTTTTTGATTAATTATTCTCCAAGCTTAGCAAGCTCGTCACGGAATGATTCGGCAGAATCAAATTCCTTATATACGGAAGCGAAGCGAACATATGCAACCTCGTCGATTTCTTTAAGCTTTTCCATAATAAGTTCGCCGATACGGGCAGAGGTAACCTCTCTGTCTACGGACGACTGAAGCGAAGCCTCGATTTCGTCAATCTTTGCATCAAGGTCGGCAACAGTTACCTTACGCTTTTCGCAGGCACGAAGCATACCTTTAAGAATCTTATTACGGTCGAACACCTCACGAGACCTATCCTTTTTGATAACTATGATAGGAACATCCTCAATAGTCTCATATGTTGTAAAGCGTTTTGAACACTGAATACACTCTCTGCGGCGGCGAATACGCTCGTTCTCATCGGTAGGACGAGAATCAATAACCTTACTTTCTGTATAACCGCAAAACGGACATTTCATAATGACTCCTCCATATCAGGTCATAAATTTGCATACAAAATACAAAGCCTCAAACCAAGAACAAAATCTCAATTTGAGGCTATTATACCACAACATATAGATAATTGCAAGTGCTTTGATAACATACAACATATTGACGGCACTATTGCCTTTTAAGCTGTGCGTCCTTATTGTTGTATATAAACATCCAAACTGCCATCAAACAAATAATCAGATAACCCACAATAGAGAGAGTATCGGGGATTTGATGACCCAAGAAGAAATAGCCCTCTATGGCGGTGAATATGATATTTGAATAATCGTAAATAGAAATTTGGCTGCTCGGAGCGAAGGTATAAGCGGCGGTAATTGCAAACTGTCCGCCCGCAGCACAAATGCCCACCATAACAAGATAGAAAAGCTGCTGCATTGTCATAGGGTGGTAACTAAAAATAAGATACGGTGCCGTAACTGCAACAGAAAACGCAGAGAAGAAGAACACGGTAAACCTGCCGTTTTCGCCCTTATTTGCCATATGTCGAACGGTTGTATAAGCCGTACCTGCGCTCAATCCGCCGACAAAGCCCGCAAGAGACGGTACAAGCTCAACATTTGAAAATGTAGGCTTTATAACAAACATTGCGCCCACAAAAGCAATAACAATCGCTATTGCCTGCTTTGACTTGACCTTTTCTTTCAAAAACAGAGCAGAAAAAATCAGCGTGGCAAACGGTGACAGTTTATTAAGCATTGCAGCGTCTGCGGTATGAGCCATATGGGTAGTGGCATAGAAATTGCCAAACACTCCGATAAGGCCAACCGTTGAACGCAAAAAATGATATTTAAGGCAACCCTTTGTCGGCTTAAACGGCTCGTGATTTTTTAACAAAACAACCGATGCACAAAAAAGAGCAACAAGATTACGGAAAAAAACCTTTTGAGGAACAGGAAGATCCCCCGAAAGATTAATAAACGAACTCATACCGCTAAAGCAAAATGCCGAAAGCAATATGCATATAATTCCCTTTGTCTTGTTGCTTAAACTGTTCATTACAAATTTTCTAAATAATTCTTACTGAGTTTTAATTCCTCAGCCACATTGTAGCCTTTAGAATAAATTTCAATCACATATCCACCGTTATAATTCGACTGTCTCATAGAATCAAAAAGACGCTTAAAATCAAAGCAACCTCTACCCGGAGGCATACAATCAGCCTCGGGAGAATTATCGCTGAGGTGAATATGAACAATGTCATTCTTAAATTCATCTAAAACATAAAACGGGTCATAGCCTGAGCGTACAGCCTGCTTAATGTCAAAAACCATATTAAAATCGTCGCCGAGAGCCGTTCTCATTCTTTTAAGAAATTCTACATCCTGTGAACGAAAGCGTACCACATTTTCCTGACAAACTCTTACGCCCTCTCTTTTTCCAAGGTCAACAAGCTTTTGAAATCTGTCAAAATAAAACTCGTCGCTCAAATCCCTTTTTTGCTTTGCGACGGAGCCGTGAATTACAACAATATCCGCACCGAGCATAGCGGCTGCGTGAAAATGCTTTTGGTAAAGTCCGATAAAGTCGT
Source organism: uncultured Oscillospiraceae bacterium (assembly GCA_900539165.1). Classification (GTDB taxonomy): domain Bacteria; phylum Bacillota; class Clostridia; order Oscillospirales; family Acutalibacteraceae; genus Eubacterium_R. The sequence continues at coordinate 20,228 of UQAZ01000001.1, read as the reverse complement.
CAAACCTGCGGGAATATTCGGCAAAAATGCAATTACTCTCAAGCGAGGAGGAAAAAGGATGCACCGACAAAATTTTTGCATCGTGGTCGTCGACATTTTTCCTCAATTCTCTTACAAACGGCTCTTCAAGCTCGGACGAGGTATTAAAGAACACCTCTGCCGTCTTAAATCCAAGCCTCAAAACCTCATCAAGCGCCTTTTCCGTTTCAAGCGGAAAGAAACACGCTGAGGACGCACCAACTCTCATCAGCCTACCAGCTTTTCGATAGCGGCAAGCTTAACGCTTACGCAAAGAATCTGCGTTGCAAGGTCAAGTTCTGCAACAGGAGGAAGCGACGGAGCGATACGAATATTAGTATTTTTAGGGTCGTTTCCATAAGGGAAGGTTGCACCAACGGTTGTCAATGTTACGCCTGCTTCCTTACAAAGCTCGCCCACTCTTTTTGCACAGCCCTCCATAACATCAAGGCTGATGAAATATCCGCCGACAGGGTCAAGCCACTGAGCAATGCCGAGACCGCCAAGCTCATTTTCAAGATGCTCGATAACCATATCAAACTTCGGCTTCATAATAGCAGCGTGCTTTTTCATATGAGCCTTAATGCCGTCAAGATTCTTAAAGAATCTTACATGACGAAGCTGATTCATTTTATCATAACTGATTGTCTGGCAGTTAAGACGGTTCTTAATCTGCTTCATATTAGCATCGCTTGCGACAAGTGCCGAGATTCCTGCACCCGGGAAAGTCATTTTAGCGGTTGAGCAAACCTCAATAATCATATCTTCATTTACGCCGTCAACCTTGAATATATTGAGCAATGTGTCGCCATTCTCCTTAATATCGTGAATACAATATGCGTTATCCCAAACGATTCTGAAATCCTTTGCAGCCGGTTTCATACGAGCGATACGCTTTACGGTTTCGTCGCTGAAAGTAATGCCCTGAGGATTTGAATACTTAGGAACGCAGAACATGCCCTTAACGGACTCGTCCTTAATAAGCTCCTCGATAACATCCATATCGGGACCCTGAGAAGTCATAGGAACATTAATCATTTCGATACCGAAATGCTCAAGAATAGTAAAGTGTCTGTCATATCCCGGAACAGGGCAAAGGAACTTAACGCTGTCAAGCTTTGACCACGGAGTTGAGCCGAGAACGCCCTCGCAATAGCACTGACAAATGTAATCATACATAAGATTAAGCGAAGCTGCCGGACCTACAAGAACATTCTTTGCATCAACATCGAGAAGCTGAGCAAAAAGCTCCTTACAGCTTTGAATACCGTCAAGAATACCGTAGTTACGAACATCGAATCCGTTTTCGGTATAATCAATAGGCTTGAGCATATCCATAGAAAGGTCAAGCTGTTCCTTAGACGGCTTACCTCTGGACATATCAAGTTTAAGTCCCATAGCCTTATATTCTTCAAATCTTTTAAGCAACTGCTCCTGCTGTTCGAGAAGCTCCTGCTTTGACATTGCTTTATATTCTGACATACTGTTTCCTCACATTTCGTATTTTATATTAATTATACCAAATATTTTATCACAGTTTTTTTATTTAATCAATCGTCATACAAGCATAAAAGGCAAACGAATAATGAGGATTTTTTGGTTATTGTACCAACTCATAGAACCATTTAGTGTCCTCTAAGAACAAATATGTGGGCTTGCCCTCCACCAAGCAGGTGTAGCGTATTCCAGCACCGCCCGACCTAAGCGAAGCCGCAGGTCTTATATCGGTTATTCTGTCAACCTCATACTCATTACCGTCATAGGTCATAGAAAGGGGAATAATGTTCCCCTCCCTGTCAAACCAAGCCTTTACATCCGTATAATGCTTAGAGGGGTTATTATAGTCGGGTGTATCAAATTTAATCATAATAATTACCTCGCTCAAATGTTAATTAAAAAAGCCTACGGGATGAATTATATGCTCATCGTGCGGATTGAATTTTGAAAGGTCGGTGTCCTTTAGCTGACACGCTCTGCCTATGCAGTAGCTTCCGAAACGACGACGAAGAGAATCTATTGTTTGCTCTATTTTTTCCTGTTTTTCACGATTTTCAACCGTTCCGTCAAGGTCAAACTGCTCAAAAACAGTATCAAAATCGCTGACGGAAACGCCAAGGCTTCTTATAGGCTTATTCCACATATAGTTTGCCCTGAAAAGCATCATTGCATAATAAAAAATCTCGGTTGAAATATCGGTATTTGCAGGCATTTTCATCTGTCGTGTAAATGAAGAAAGTTCCTTATCTCTTACAAAAACGGTGACAACCCTACCCTTTAATCCTTTTTCACGCAAGCGTGCGGAAACGCTTTCGCAAAGAACACGAAAAACCGTTCTGACATCTTCTTCGTTTACCAAATCACGGGGTGCGGTTGTAGAATTTCCCACACTTTTGACATTGCTGATTTCGTCCTTATGCTTTACGGGAGAGGCTTCGGTTGCGTTTGCAAAGGAATGGAGCATTTCGCCGTTTTTTCCAAGCAGAGCCTTTAAGACGGACGGCTCGGTATTTGCCAAATCGCCTATCGTATTTATACCGTATGCGTTAAGCTTTTTTTGTGCCGAACGACCGACCATAAGCAAATCACCGCAAGGCAATCCCCACACAATCTGCTTATAATTATTTCTATCTATAACGGTTATTGCGTCAGGCTTTTTATAATCCGAGCCAAGCTTTGCAAAAACCTTATTAAAGCTGACGCCAACGCTTACGCTTATACCAAGCTCCTGCTTAACTCTTACTCTTATTTCTTCCGCTATTTCGACGGCAGGTCGTGTGCAACCCGTAACATCAAGCCAACATTCATCCAGACCAAACGGCTCGATAAAGTCGCTGTAATCCTCGTAAATTTTTCTTGTGAGCTGTGAAAAACGCAGATAAAGCGGATAGTTAGGAGGTACAATCACCAAATCGGGGCATTTTTGCTTTGCTTTCCAAATAGGTTCACCGACAGTCAAGCCGTACTTAGACGCAAGCTCGTTCTTCGTCAAAATGATGCCGTGGCGAGTTTCGGGATTTCCGCCGACTGCAACAGGCTTATCACGAATTTCAGGTCTGTAAAGGCACTCCACCGAAGCATAAAATTTATTACAATCGATATGCAAAATACTGCGTTCCAAAAAATTGCCCCTTTATCGAACATTCGTACTAATTACAAGGACATAATACTCTTTATCGTAAAAAATGTCAATAATGAAAATATTTCCTGTCGAAATTTTGTACTATATTTAGATAGATTTGAAGCAAAACGGCTTGATTTTGAGCATATTTTGTGTTATCATATTTTAGTAAAAAATTTATAGGAGGTAAGTAATATGGCAGCAATGACATACGAATCACTTGTAGAGGCTACAAGAAGTAAGTTTTATGAATTAAATGTATCACAGGTTCAAGGTACAACAGCGTTCCAGATTAACATTGAGGGCAAGGCAGTAAACGGCATTTTTTATATCGAAATTAAAGACGGTCAGGTGCATGTTGAGCCTTACGAATATTATGACAGAAACGCTATAATTCATATTAGCGGAACTAATTGGCTCAAGCTCATTAACGGCAAGCTTAATCCGGTAGTTGCTTTCACAGCAGGCAAGATTAAGGTTGACGGCGACATTAACGCAGCGCTTGAAATGATTAAATACTTAGGCTGATACACAGCACGACAAAGGCTTACAGAGTAAAATCTGCAAGCCTTTTTATTTTGCGAACATTCCTCTACCCCCACATCGCAAAAAAAGACCCGCTGACGCAAAAGCATCGGCAGGTCAAAAAAATCAAATTAAAACGACTTCATAATCTCGTCTGCAAGCTCGTTAAGCTCTGCAAGAGCAGCGTCACTGACTCTTGTTTTAATAGTAACGGTCTTATCAACGAGGGTTATATTTTTCATTACTTCAAGCTCAGACTTCATTGTTCTGACAGCAGACGGCGCCCAGCTTGCGTTTTCTACAAGTGCTACTGTTCTGTTGCAAAAACCCTTTGACTGAAGATGATGAAGGTAATCCGACATAGGGGCAAAAACTCCCGCATCATAGCTGGAGGCCATAAGCACAAGGTGGCTGTGACGGAAACCGTCCTCAACGCACTCGGCAATATCATCTCTTGTAAGGTCGGCAAAAACAACCTTTGGACAACCTTTTTCTTCAAGCATTGCTTTAAGGGCTTTGGCAGCCTGCATAGTGTTTCCGTGGATAGACGCACAAGCGATAAACACGCCCTTATCCTCAGGCTCATAGGCAGACCATATATTATAAAGATTAAGCACCTCGGGTATAGTATCGCTAAGCACAGGTCCGTGAAGCGGACAAATAATTTCAATATCAAGAGCAGACGTTTTTTTGAGAAGTGCCTGAACCTGCTTTCCGTATTTGCCTACAATATTAAAATAATATCTTCTTGCCTCACAATTCCAAGCCTCGTCAGCATCGGCAGTACCGAATTTTCCAAAGGCATCCGCCGAGAAAAGAATCTTATCCTTTGAATCATAGCTTACCATAACCTCCGGCCAATGAACCATAGGCGCCATAACAAATGTAAGAGTATGCTCGCCGAGTGAGAGAGTATCGTTTTCCTTAACACCCTCAAATCTGTCAATAGCCGTATCGCAAAAATTAGGTATCATACGCAAAGCGGCGGCAGAGCAAATAATTTTCATATCGGGATACTCATTTGCTAAAGTGTCGATTCCTGCACTATGGTCCGGCTCAAGATGCTGAACAATAAGATAATCGGGTTTTCTTTCACCGAGTGCCTCTTTAAGATTAGACATCCACCTGTCAAGGGCAATTTTATCAACCGTATCCATAACGGCAACCTTTTCGTCAAGAATAACATATGAATTATATGCCATACCCTTTTCGAGGATATACTGTCCCTCAAACAAATCAGCATCGTAATCATTAACACCTATGTATTTAATATCCTTAGTAACTTCCATAATTACACTTCCTTTTACAGCGATTTATATTGTTATTATAGCAATACGTAGATTAATAGTCAATTAATCAAACGAATTTGTAACACAAAATTAAAGCAATCATAGTATGAAATAGAAAGCACGAAGGGAGGTCACACAATGGGTTGCAATAATTGCGGATGCGGTAATTCCTCTTGGGTAATTATTCTCATCATCATCCTTCTGCTCTGTGGCGGATTTAACAACGATTGCGGCGGTTGTGGCTGTGGCTGCAACTAATTGCAAAAATACACAGACCTAAAATAAAGTAGGTCAAGGAAAAAGGCATTGCGTCAGCAATGCCTTAATTTTATTATGAAGCAAGATCTCCGACAAGCATCATAAAGTCACCGATTTGAACACCAAATTCAGGACCGCCATCCATAATAAGCTGTTGATTTGCAGTCATTTGGAACATATCGCCTGTTCCGAGCAAAATCATAAGTGCGGATTTAGGACAGTCGAATTTCATATTAAAGAACGGTTTAGCTCTCTTATATTCGCCTCTGCCTGCTCTTGACTTTCCTGCCTTAACTCGCATAAATGCGGTACACTCAGGATGTCCGATAACCTCCCACTGATAGCAACGGTCAGGTGATTTAAGCGCCCAATCGTGAATAGCAGGGTGTCCCATCTTATTAAGCTGAGAAATACCTGACGAAAGCAGATAGAAATACAGCTTACAGAGCAAAACGGCAGTCTTATCGTCTACTGCATCAGGGTCTTTAATTCCGAGCAAATCGGACATTTTGAGAAGAACCTGAATAAACTTAACGAACTTGCCCAAATTCTTAATTCTGAGAGCAGGAAGCAGATTTGCAACCTTACCCTTCATAAAATCATTCATTTTTTCCATAGAGGAGAATGCAAGCTCGGCATCAATTTTATTTTGACCGAGATATTCGCCCAATTTAACTGTCCACTCACCGTTTTCAACGATAAAGTGAATAGCCTCCTTGTCCTCTGCATTTACCTTTGCGGAAACCTGATAAATTGCATCAACGCCCTCAAACTTTTTCTTTAGTTCGGGAACATCGGTAGCGATAGTCTTTAACAGAGGCAATGCGCCCGCCATAAAGACCTTATTAGTATAGCGAGTTTCATCGCTTGGCATAATAATACACTCCTTTCGTTAGTAGCAAAATTAATTAGAACTCGTCAGCCCAATCGTCATCTGCTTCAAAGTCAGCGTGCATCATTTCCTGAATTGTTTCAGCGATACCGTTAGCGTCAATCTTAGCAAGAGCAAGAAGGTCCTCCTGCAAGCCGATTGTTGAAAATGCGTTTTGATGTCCAAGCATCTTAAATGCACAACCCTTACCGGATTCTGCAACAACCTCTGCAACAGCAGAGCCTAAGCCGCCCATAACCTCGTGATCCTCAACAGTGATGATACGACGGGTTTCTGCAACAGCCTTGAGAACAGCCTCTCTGTCGATAGGCTTAATGGTATGCATATTAATTACACGAACGCTGAGGCCTCCGTCTGCCTTAGCAATACGAGCAGCCTGCATAGCCTCGAATACGCAAGAACCGCAAGCGATAACGGTAATGTCTGTACCGTCATTCATAAGAGTAGACTTATCCCACTCAAACTTGCAATCGTCAACATTCTTATAAATAACCTGGTCGAAGCCACGGTTGATACGAATATAAACAGGTCCCTCAATATCATAAGCAGCCTTTACTGCGTGATATGTTTCTGCACCGTCACAAGGACAGATAACAGTCATATGAGGAAGTGTTCTCATACAAGCCATATCAATAAGAGCGTGGTGTGTAGAACCTGCCTGACCAAAAGATGTACCTGCGTGTGTAGCGATCATTTTAACAGGAACATTTTGATAACAAATGTCGGTATGAATTTGGTCAAGTGATCTGGCAGCGGTGAAAATAGCGAATGTAGAAGCAAACGGAATCAAGCCGTTTTTAGCCATACCTGCGGCAACACCGAAAAGGTTTTGCTCAGCAATACCTACATTAAAGAATCTGTCAGGGAAATGCTCACCGAACATTCCGATTTTAGTTGATTTAGCAAGGTCGGCTGTAAGAGCAACAACATCCTTATGCTCCTCACCAAGCTCACAGAGTGCGATACCATAGCATTCAGCGGTTGAAAGCTTTGTGGTATCAGTCATTGTATATGCCATTCCTCCCATAGCTTAAGCCTCCTTTTCTGCAACAGCAAGACGCTGTGCCAAATATTTATCAAGTGATGCGTTAGCCTTAGCCATCTTTTCGTCATCAAGAGAGCCATAGTGCCACTTATAATCGTCCTGCATAAAGTCTACACCGGCACCCTTATAAGTATCCATAATAATTGCGGTAGGCTTATCGCCGCCGTCCTGATGATTTTTGATAGCAGCCTCAATAGCGTCATTAAGCTGCTTAAAGTTATGACCGTCAACACGAGTAACATTAAAGCCGAATGCCTCAAACTTCTTATCAAGAGGCTCAACCTTCATTTCGTCGTCAACTCTGCCGTCAATCATACACTTATTGTTATCAACGAAAACAACAACATTTGAAAGCTTAAACTGAGCAGCAGACATTGCAGCCTCCCAATTAGAGCCTTCGTTAAGCTCACCGTCGCCTGTAAGGACATAGTTCATATAGTCAATACCGTTTACTCTGCCTGCAAGTGCAAAGCCGACAGCAAGTGAAAGTCCGTGACCGAGAGAACCTGTTGAGCAGTCAACGCCTTTAACCTTATTACAGTCCATATGCATACCGATTTTTGCACCGGTAAGGTTAAAGATTTTAAGCTCGCTCTCAGGCATAAAGCCGAGGTCAACGAGTACGGGTGCATAGCCCACTGCGCAATGTCCCTTAGAGAGAACAAAGCGGTCTCTGTCCTTCATATCGGGATTTTGTGGGTCGATTTTCATAAAGCGGTGATACAAAATTGTCATACAATCCATTGCTGACAACGAACCGCCTACATGTCCGGAGCCACCCCAAACAGCAGTCTGCAAACAATAGCGTCTGAGATAGTCTGCCTTTTTCTCGAGGCGAATCCATTCGTTCTTATCGAACGGAACGTAATTTGCTGGCATATTAAATACCCCTTTCAGATTTTATATATCTAAGTAATTACTCCTAATTACTTTAGTTACCCAATTATTTTAAGCCAAGCTCGGGATGTCTCTTAGCTACAACTCCGAATGCATCCTCGGCAATATCAATAGCGAGTTTAATATCGTCATCGGTTACTGCTGCATTCATAAAGTGATTGTGGTGAGAAGCAAGGAACAAACCTCTGCTTACGCACTCTGCAACCCATTCCTGATGAAGCATAAGACTGTCATCGTTAGCGACACGAAGATAGAACAATGCCGGTTCACCCGAAACTTTAAGATTAAAGCCGTGTTCCTTACCTGCGGCAACAAGGCCGTCACAAAGTTGAGTACCCTTTTCCCTAAACATCTTAGGCGTATCGAGCCTCTTCATCTTAGGAATACAAGCAAGACAAGCTGCAAAAGGTTCTGCGCTCATCCAATAAGAACCTGTATAAACAACGGACGACGCTGTATTCTTCATATGCTCCTGACCGCAAACAGCAGACATATTATAGCCGTTTGCAAGAGCCTTACAGAAGCAGATAAGGTCAGCCTTAAATCCGTAATAATGGTCGGAACCTGCAAGGTCAAGACGGAAGCCTGTACGAACATCGTCGATGATAAGAACCATACCGTGGTCGTCACAGAACTTACGAACCTTTGCCCACTGCTCTTTGGTAGCGGTTGTGTTATCAAAGAAGTTACCGTGGTCGTAAGGCTGTGCGATAAGACCTGCGAAGTCGCCGTTAGCCTCATCATATGCCTTTTGCATAGCGTCCATATCAAACCAAGGAACTACAACATTGTTTTCAACCTCTTCCGGAAGAATGCCCGGGTAGTCAGCCTTTTGCGCCCACTGGAAGTCGCCGTGATAATAGCCCTTAAAGAACATCATTTTCTTTTTACCTGTATGCGCTCTTGCACACATAACAGAGAATGTTGTTGCGTCAGAGCCGTTCTTCATAAAGAAAGCCCAATCAGCCATAGCAACAGTGTCCTTGAGAAGCTCGGCACACTCTACCATCTTATATGACGGAGAGGTTGTGCAGTTGCCCTTTCTAAGCTGTTCCATAGCGGCAGCGTCTACATCATCATCGCAATAGCCGAGAACATTAGGACCGTAAGCGCACATAAAGTCAAGATATTTATTTCCGTCTACGTCCCAGAAATATGTTCCCTTAGCGTGGTCAGACATAAGAGGCCATTTTGTAATAGGAAGGAACAAACCCTCTGACGGGCCGAGATGTCCGTAAACACCTGAAGGGATTGCGTTCAACGCTCTGTTAAACCATTCCTGTGATTTCTCGTGTGTATACTCGGGATATTTACTCATATTCTCGCATCCTCCTTAACCAAGATATACCGCAACTCTGTCGAGGATACGGTTAATGTTATCAATCATATTAATCATACCTGCCATATAGATGTTGCCTGCACAAAGCTCTGCCATAGTAGAAGCTGTGCCGTTAAACAATGCGTTGGCAAGGTCGATTGTCTTAAATTCCATAATAGCTCTCGGGGTGTCAGGTTTTTCCTTAACAAGCTCAAGCTTATGGTCTCTTGCTCTGAGAGTGACATAGCAAGCATCTGTAATGCCCATTTGAATATCACCGTCAGGAATATATGATGCAGAAAGCTTACTGATTGAATCGTTATTAGCCAAAGCACAGATAGCTCCGCCGATAGTATACATAGTAAGCACTGTGGATTTTTCAAAGAAATCTCTGTTCTTCAAATCCTCCTCGCTCGGCATAAGATACTTAGTAAGAATATCTGTAAGCTTTGTGAAAGGACCCATAAGGAAAGAAAGTACCTGCGGAATATTTTTTACAGGAACGCCCGGCTTAGAGTCATCAATAAGTGCATTGAATTTTTCGGGAGACGCAAACTTCATTTTACAGGTGCAGCCATAATCACCCTCTGTCATTTTACATCCGTCCTTAGTGAAGTTATATGTTACGCAAGGACCGTCGGTAACATCAAAGCAGAGTGATACAGGCTTTTTTAAGCTCTGACATACTGCCTTTGCTTCGTCCACGGTATCACACAGGTTTTCAAGTGTACGAAGAACACCGTACGCATTGACGAATGCCATAGATTTTGCTTCTTTCAAATCAATTCCTCCTTAATTTTCAGCAATCTATTAATCAAAGATACGCTTACCTTTGATAAATTTATGACAAAATTATACCATATATCGGCAGATATATCAATAAAAAATTAAATAAATATTAGCCATTTTATATGTTTTTTGTACGATTTTTTGTTCTGACAAAAAAATAAAGCCTTTATGCAAAAACGCACAAAGACTTTATCAAACCAAATCACTTTACAAATGCGACCACGCCTGCGGTCAATCCGCTGAGCAGCATTAAACCGGCCAAAATAATCGCAGTGATTTTAACCCACGCTCTGTTCATTAAAAATCCCTCTTATTTCATAAATTCGTTTGCGGCGCAAATAAGCTTATCGGCGATAGCGTCAGCCTCTGCTCTGTTTTCACCGACAGCGGTAATATAAGCCTTAATCTTAGGTTCTGTGCCTGAAGGGCGAACAATAAGCTTATTGCTTCCCGAAAGGTCAAAAGCAAGTACATTCGACTTGGGAAGCTCGATAGTTTTATCTGCCGAGCCGTCTGTGAATGTGGTTTTAGAAGTTCTGTAATCAGATACCGCCAAAACATCATAGCCTGCAATTTTATCGGGTGTATTTGCTCTGAGACCGTCCATAATAGACGCCATTTTTTCCATACCCGAAGCGCCCTCAAAGGTATAGGACTCAACCACATTTGCGTAAAATCCGAATTCCTCATAAAGAGAATTCATAACATCAACGAGGTTCATATTCTTTGTTTTATAATATGCAGCCATTTCGCAGATAAGCATAGAAGCAACAACAGCGTCCTTATCCCTTGCGTGAGTTCCCGCAAGATAGCCGTAGCTCTCCTCAAAGCCCATAACGAACTCGTTTTCTCTTCCCTCGGCCTCAAGCTCGGTAATAAGCTCGCCGATGTACTTAAAGCCTGTAAGCAAATTCTTAAATCTGCAATTATATTTTTTTGCGATAACCTCTGCCAAATCGGTTGAAACGAAAGACTTAACGGCTATTGCATTTTTAGGGAGAATGCCCTTTTCCTTTTTCTGAGAAAGGATATAATTCAAAAGCATTGCTCCGACCTCATTACCACTCATAAGAACAAGTTTTCCGGTATCGTCGGGAACGGCAATACCAACTCTGTCGCAGTCAGGGTCTGTTGCCAAAAGAATATCGGCACAAATACTCTTGTTCATTTCAAGTCCAAGCTCGAAAACCTGCTTGATTTCAGGGTTTGGATAAGGGCAGGTCGGGAAATTACCGTCAGGATTTTCCTGCTCTGCAACGACATACACATGCTGCACGCCTATTCTCTCAAGAATTTTTCTTACCGGCTTATTGCCGGTACCGTTAAGCGGAGTATAGATAACCTTAAGGTCGGCTTTTCTGACAATATCGGGATTTATGCATTGTTTTTGCACCTCATCAAGAAAAGACTCGATAAGCTTCTCGCCGATATATTCGATTTTTCCGTCTGCAAGAGCAGAGTCAAAGTCAACCTTTTTAATTCCCGTAAAATAATCGACCTTTTTAATATACTCGTAGGTTTCGGCAGCCTCATCGTCTGTCATTTGATAACCCCTTGAGTTATAGCATTTATAGCCGTTATATTTTGCAGGGTTATGGGAGGCTGTGAGTATAATACCGCCCGAGGTCTTTAATGTACGAACAGCGTACGAAAGGCACGGTGTAGGCTCAAGTTCATCATAGATATAAACCTTTACTCCGTTTGCAGCCAAAATCTCTGCTGATTCTCTGCTGAAATAATCGCTTTTAATTCTTGAATCATATCCGATAGCCACAGACGGCTCATCATATTTATCATTAAGGTAGTCTGCAAGACCCTGAGTTGCCCTGCCGACGGTGTATACATTCATTCTGTTTGTTCCGGCACCGATAACTCCGCGAAGTCCGGCAGTACCAAATTCGAGTGAGCGATAAAATCTGTCAAGAATTTCATCGCTATTGCCTTTTATACTCTCAAGTTCCGCTTTAAGGTCAGGGTCAGCGTCGGCTTTCTCAAGCCATTCGTTATACAAAGAATTAATGTCCATAAAAATTCCTCCGCAATAAGTCAGTTGTGAAAAATCACACGGCTATATTTTAAGCCTAATATTGTCTATTGTCAATACGGTACATTTTATGTATAATAAATGTTAAGAAATTACACATCATTAGTTTATTTTGGGTGAGAATATGTTTGCAAGAATTAAAAGCGAAGGCGTTTTCGGCATAGACAGCTTCAATGTTGAGGTTGAGGCAGATTTAAGCTCGGGTATGCCGAGATTTGATTTGGTAGGTCTGCCCGACGCAGCGGTAAAAGAAAGCAGAGAGCGTGTAAGAGCGTCGATAAAAAACTGCAATTACAAATTTCCTATATCAAGAATCACGGTAAACATAGCGCCTGCCGACATAAAAAAAGAGGGTGCAATATATGATTTGCCGATACTGATTTCTATTTTGAAGGCAAGCGGACAGATAAAGGCCGACACGGACAACTATGCTTTTATAGGCGAATTGTCCCTTGACGGTGAGATAAGAAAAGCAAACGGAGTGCTTCCTATGGTAATAAAAGCCAAGGAAAGCGGAATAAAAGCAATATTCGTCCCCTATCAAAACGCAGGCGAAGCAAGCGTAATTGACGGAATAGACATTTTGCCGGCAAAAACAATCACTCAGATAGTGGAGCATTTACATTCGACAAAGCTTATCGAGCCGACGCCTCACGAAATAGACGAGAGCGAGGTTTTGCACGATGAGCTTGACTTTGCGGATGTAAGAGGTCAGGAGCAGGTAAAGCGTGCCGTTGAGATTGCGGCGGCAGGCTCACACAACATACTTATGATAGGCCCTCCCGGCACGGGTAAATCAATGATAGCAAAGCGTATCGGCTCAATTCTGCCGGATATGACAATGCAGGAAAAAATCGAAACCACAGAGATTTACTCCGTTGCAGGCAAAATCCCCGAAAATGTTAAATTGATTTCAAAAAGGCCGTTCAGAAGTCCTCACCACACCGTTTCGGCACAGGGCTTAACGGGTGGCGGCACGAAAATGATGCCGGGAGAAATCAGCTTGGCACACAACGGAGTGCTGTTTATGGACGAGTTCCCCGAGTTTGACAGAAGAACAAAGGAATCTTTGCGTCAGCCGCTTGAGGACGGAATTGTGACCATTTCGAGAGCAGGCGGTTCAATTTCGTATCCGGCGAATTTAATGGTAGTGGCGGCAATGAACCCCTGTCCGTGCGGATATTTAGGTCACCCGACAAAAACCTGCAAATGCTCCGATGCGGCAAAACGCAGATACAAAGACAAAATTTCAGGCCCTCTCCTCGACAGAATGGACATTCACATTGAGGTGCAAAATGTTGAATACGAAACAATTTCTGGCAAAGAAAAATCCGAAAGCTCGGCAGAAATCAAAAAGAGAGTAAACAAAGCACGAGAAATTCAGAGAAAAAGATTTGAGGGTACGGGAATAAGCTGTAACGCAAAAATGACGCCGTCAGCAACACAAAAATACTGCATTATGACGGACGAGGCAAACACGCTTATGAAAACGAGCTTTGAGAGGCTCGGTATGTCGGGCAGAGCGTATGACAAAATACTGCGACTTGCAAGGACGATAGCCGACCTCGACGATAAAGAAATCATAGAATTTGAGCATATAGCAGAAGCTTTGCAATACAGAGCGCTCGACCGCAAATATTGGGAATAAAAAATTATTGACAATTCCCCTTTGCCGTATTATAATCTACACGAAAAAGGGAGTAGTTAGTATTTTTTGTTAAATGCTGTGCAGGTCGTCAATACGGGAAAACCCGGTCTGCACCGTACCGATTCAGGTTATAACGAGACTTTTATCATTCATTTGATAAAGGCCTCGTTTTTTATTTTATCAAAACACAAAGCAAAGGAGAATCACTTATGCAAACACTGTTACTCAAAGCCTCCGTTTTGCAACAATTCGGCGATTTGTTTTCTAACCTCGGCGAAATCAAATGGCAAATGGTTGTTATGTGGGCTGTCGGCGGATTGCTTGTTTATCTTGCAATCGCAAAGGAAATGGAGCCTACATTATTGCTGCCGATGGGATTTGGCACAATTTTGGTAAACCTGCCATGGTCTGGCGCAATCACACAACCCGGTGCAGAGGAAGGTCCCATCGACGTACTGTTCAACGCAGGTATAGCAAACGAGCTTTTTCCGCTTTTACTGTTTATCGGAATAGGCGCTATGATTGACTTCGGGCCGTTGCTGAAAAATCCGTGGCTTATGCTTTTCGGCGCTGCGGCACAGTTCGGAATTTTCTTTACTTTCTTTGTAGCAAGCTTTTTCTTTGATGTAAACGACGCTGCTTCAATAGCAATCATCGGTGCGGCAGACGGACCTACATCAATCTTTGTCGCAAACGAGCTTAACTCAAAATATTTAGGTGCGATTATGGTTGCCGCCTACTCATATATGGCACTTGTACCTATCGTTCAACCGCCTGTAATCAAGGCAGTTACAACAAAAAAGGAACGCCTTATCAGAATGAAATATTCGGCAGGCGATGTGTCTAAGGTCACAAAAATTCTGTTTCCTATCGTTGTAACCGTTATTGCAGGTCTTGTTGCACCTAAATCGGTAGCACTCGTCGGCTTCCTTATGTTCGGAAACCTAATCAGAGAATGCGGAGTTTTGAACAACCTTTCCGACACTGCACAAACCTCATTTGCAAACATTATCACCATCCTTTTGGGCATCACGGTAGCAGGTCAGATGAATTACAAATCCTTTGTTCAATGGGACACAATCCTCATTCTTTTACTCGGACTGGTGGCATTCGTATTCGACACAATCGGCGGTGTTATGTTTGCAAAATTCTTAAATCTTTTCTTGCCTAAGGACAAGAAAATCAACCCTATGATCGGTGCGGCAGGCATATCCGCATTCCCTATGAGTGGTCGTGTTGTAAATCAAATGGGACTCAAGGAGGATAACCAAAACTTCCTTCTTATGCAATCAATCAGCGTTAATGTTTCGGGACAAATCGCATCGGTTATCGCAGGCGGATTAATTTTGACGCTTGTAGCGAAATAAGGAGGAAACAACTATGTTAAATTCATTCATACTTCTTTTTGCAGGCTTAAATGCCGCTGTAAATTCATTAAGCTGGAAAACCTCGCTTCCCGTCGTTGTTTACGGAATGCTCGGCATTTTTATAGTAATCGGAGTAATTGTTATTGTTACCTACCTGCTAAACAAAATAACATCAGGCAAAAAATAACCTCTAATCATTGACACGAAAAGAAAAAAGGTATAAAATATTTTCATATTTTCATATTTTATAATAGGATAGAGGGATAACATGCTGACACTGGACAAAGTATATAAGGCATCCCGTGTTCTCAACGAGGTAATTAGAGAAACGGGTATGATTGCGGCACCTAAAATTAATCCTGCTTGCAATGTTTACCTTAAAACGGAGAATTTACAAATCACAGGCTCGTTTAAGATAAGAGGCTCATATTTCAAAATAAGCCAGCTTACGGACGAGGAAAAGAAAAAGGGCGTAATTGCCTGCTCGGCAGGAAACCACGCTCAGGGAGTTGCGCTCGCAGCTACAAAAAACAACATTAAATCAATCATCTGTCTGCCCGACGGAGCGCCTATCAGCAAGGTAGAGGCAACGAAAAAATACGGTGCAGAGGTATGCTTGGTTAAGGGCGTTTACGACGACGCTTACAACAAAGCGTTGCAGATTAAGGACGAAAAAGGTATGACCTTTATTCATCCGTTCAACGACCCTGATGTCATTGCAGGTCAAGGCACAATAGGTCTTGAAATACTCAATCAGCTTCCCGACGCCGACATTGTTGTAGTTCCTATCGGCGGAGGCGGACTCATAGGCGGTGTGGCTTATACAATTAAGCAATTAAAGCCGAGCTGTAAGGTTTACGGCGTACAGGCGGCGGGCGCACCTTCTATGGAAAAGAGCATACTAAACGGCGAGATTGAAACGCTTGATAATGTAAACACAATCGCAGACGGTATTGCGGTTAAAACACCGGGCGACCTTACATACGAGCTTTGCCAAAAATATGTTGACGGCATCGTAACCGTTACCGACGACGAAATCGCACTTGCAATCCTTACCCTCCTTGAGCAACAAAAATGCATTGCCGAGGGTGCGGGAGCAACTCCTGTTGCAGCCGTTATGAACGGTAAAATCCCCGATATTGAGGGAAAAAATGTTGTTTGCGTTGTATCGGGCGGCAACATTGATGTTACCATTCTTTCAAGAGTTATCGAAAGAGGTTTGAAAATGGGCGGCAGAACGGCCGACATCGTAATTGCCCTTTCGGACAAGCCGGGACAGCTTTCGGGAGTAAGCCAAATCGTCGCTGAGCAGGGTGCGAATGTTGTATCCGTAAACTATGACTCGACCGATTTGGATATGAACATCACCGACTGCTATCTTAAAATCGGAGTTGAAACAAGAAACTTTGAGCATATCGCCGCAGTTAAAAAAGCTTTGGCTGACGCAGGCTTCAAGGTTTGCGAATAATAGGAGGAATATATAATGGAATATGTAGCAACAAGCAATGCACCGGGTGCAATCGGACCGTACTCACAGGCTGTAAAAGCAAACGGAATGCTTTTCACCTCGGGACAAATCGCAATCAACCCAAAGACAAATACGGTTGAGGCAAAGACCATTGAGGAACAGACCACTCAGGTTTGCGAAAACTTAAAGGCTGTTGTTGAAGCGGCAGGCACTTCGATGGATAAGGTTGTAAAAACCGTATGCTTTCTCGCAGACATAAACGATTTTGCAAAGTTTAACGAAATCTACGGCACTTACTTCACATCAAAGCCGGCAAGAAGTTGTGTGGCTGTAAAAGACTTACCGAAGGGTGTTCTTTGTGAGGTTGAACTTATCGCAGAACTGTAACAGTAATTAAAACCGATTCATAACCGATTCGTTTGAATCGGTTTTTCTTTTTGTAAATAATTTTTGAATGATATTGACAAAAGGAAAAATAAGGCTATAATAGTATTAGCACTCGTGATAAGAGAGTGCTAATTATGCAATAAATTATTATTTGAGGTGATTATTTTGGCTAAAAAGCAATTCAAAGCAGAATCAAAAAAGCTCCTTGATATGATGATAAATTCAATCTACACTAACAAGGATATTTTCATCAGAGAGCTTATATCAAATGCGTCTGACGCAACTGACAAGCTTTACTTTAAGTCGCTCACAGACGGCACAATCAAGGCGGACAAAGACAGCCTTAAAATCAGAATAGACATTGACAAGGACGCAAGAACGCTCACAATCAGCGACAACGGTATCGGTATGACGGCAAAAGAGCTTGAGAGCAATCTCGGCACTATTGCAAAGTCCGATTCAATGGCATTCAAAAATGACAACGCAGAGGACAAGAACATCGAGGACATCGAGGTTATCGGTCAATTCGGTGTTGGATTTTACAGCTCATTTATGGTTGCCGACAAGGTTGAGGTGCTTTCAAAGTCTCTCGGAAGCGACGAGGCTAACATTTGGGTAAGCGAGGGTGTAGACGGATACACAATCACACCTGCCGAAAAGGAAACGAACGGCACCGTTATTACTCTGCATATAAAAGAAAACGCAGACGGCGAGGATTACGACCAATACTTAGAGCAATACGGCATTCAATCGCTCGTTAAAAAATACAGCGATTACATCAGATACCCTATTGTAATGAAAATGTCGCACCAGGTGGCAGACCCTGAAAAAGAGGGCGAATACATCACCGAGGTTACAGAGGAAACCCTTAACTCAATGATACCGCTTTGGCGTAAGAACAAGAGCGAAATCAAACCGGAGGAATACAACGAATTTTACAAGCAGAAATTTTACGATTTCAACGACCCGCTTCTTGTAATTCATTCAAAGACGGAGGGTACAGCAACATTTAACTCGCTTATTTTCATACCGAGCCAAGCGCCTATGGACTTTTACAGCAAGGATTATGAAAAGGGCTTACAGCTTTATTCAAACGGCGTACTGATTATGGACAAGTGTGCCGACCTGTTACCCGATTATTTCAGCTTTGCAAAAGGACTTGTTGACAGTGCGGATTTGAGCCTTAACATATCCAGAGAGGTACTCCAAAAGGACAGACAGTTAAAGCTCATCAGCAAAGCAATCGACAAAAAAATCAAGAGCGAGCTTGCAAAGCTTCTCAAAAACGACAGAGAAAAATATTGCAAATTCTTCGATACCTTCGGCGTACAGCTGAAATGGGGTGTTTATGCAGACTACGGAATGTATAAAGACGGATTAAAGGATTTGATTATGTTCAAATCGTCTCAAGGCAACGAGTATGTAACGCTCAAGGAATACACCGAGCGTATGGCAGACAGTCAGGACAAAATTTACTATGCTTGCGGTTCAAGCGTTGACCAAATTGCTATGCTTCCACAATGCGAAGCTGTAAAAGCAAAGGGTTACGAGGTGCTTTATTTCACCGATGATGTGGACGAGTTTGCAATCCAGATGCTTAACGATTACGAGGGCAAGAGCTTTGCAAACATTTGCAAGGACGACCTTGATTTATCAACAGACGCAGAAAAGGAAGCACTCAACAAGAAAAACGAGGACAGCAAAGATCTTCTTGACAAAATGAAGAACATACTCGGCGACGAGGTAAAGGCTGTAAAGCTTACAGACAAGCTCGGCACACACCCTGTATGCATAAGTGCAGAGGGATATGTAAGCCTTGAAATGGCAAAGGTACTATCCAAAATGCCAAACGCAGGCAACGGCATAAAGGCGGAACTTGTGCTTGAAATCAACAGCGAGCATCCTATTGCCAAAAAGCTTGCAGAGGCAGACGAGGACACACTCGCAAAATACACAAGAATCCTATATGCTCAGGCAAAGCTTATTGCAGGACTTGACATTGATAATCCGACAGAGCTTACCGACAGCATTGTAGACCTTATGTAACATAAACAAACACCCGGCAGAATCAAATCTGTCGGGTGTTTTCTATATTTATCTAACCGATTACAAAATTATTATGAATCATATTTCCGTTTTCATCCCATGAAACCGTCGAGATGTCATAATACCTGTTTCCGTCGGAATCCTCATAGGTGTCAACGCTGTTTTTAACAAGCTTAACTGACTTATCCGCAATATGGCAGAAATATCCGTCCTCGTCTATGTAGCACTCAAAGCCGTTGATATGCTCCCCTGTTTTTTCGTCAACATAATCGGGCAAGTAATCTTCTACCATCGTATAATGATAGATATTGCCGTTTTTATCATAATATTTTACAGCCTCTTCGGTATCGTACGGCTCACCGTTTCGGTCGTAATACACCGTTTCAGACTTTTGAACTTCAGAGCTTTGTAAACCGGAAGTCGTCGATTCGTCTTGTGCATTATCCTTTGCACAAGACGCAAGTAAAAAGCAAAGAAGCAAGGCAAGCGCGAGCAAAGCTAATATGTTTACCGTTTTTTTCATACTATCTCCTAAAAATCTCGGCATAAATTTCAGCGACAGCCTCGCTGTCAAGCTTAACGGGATTATTGCCGAGCCTTGTAACATCTACCTTTGAAACAAATTCGGGTATCCTGCTCTCGTCGACCTTAGGGTACGAAAGCTCATATTCAAAAAGAACAGAGTTAAATATTTTCAACCCGTCATACGCATCGTTTCCGCCGCAGAAAACACCGATTTCGTCAAAGCGCTTCATAAGTTCATCTCTGTTCAAACCACCGTTAAGGCTGTCATTATGCTTCAACATATATTCCCAAATGACCGACAAACCGCAAGCAACGCTGTGGCCGTGTGCGGTAGAGCAATTCATAGTAATGTTATAACACATTGCGTGAGCAGCGGTTGTACCCGTAATATTTATAGCCCTGCCGCCATAATACGACGCCCAAAGCATACCCTCATTTCCATCGGGAGTATTTTTAATATATCCGTTCTTATTTTCAAAAAATCCGAGTATTCCTTTTTTAGCAAATTCCCTGCTCTCGTCGGTAGCCTTTACGCTCCAATAGCTTTCAATACTGTGACAAAGTGCGTCAAGCGAAGTTACCTTACGCTGATAC